>NZ_JH621270.1:50548-57556 GCF_000255455.1 Aquimarina agarilytica ZC1
TCTCTTAGTTTTAAGAGACTTTTTTTATGATTACTAAGTAACTAGTTATTTTATTTGTCTTGTTAAATTTTAAAATATTTCTCATTTAACACATTCAAATGATGTTTTGCATGACCTATGTTTAAAAAACCTAAAGCAAGTGGTGTTACTTCAACTTCAAAACAAATTCCTTTGGTGTGATACATTTCTTCGTTTAAACTTTCAAAAAACAAAATACTACTCCCCCTAACCAATTCAAATTCTTTTAATAAATCCGTTATGGTTCTATTTTTGGCATTTGAATGATCTGCGTATAAATTTTGATCATACCCAGGCATAATACTTTTATCGTTTCTTGAAAAAGCCAATGCACGATAAGTTTGAATTTTTTCATTATCAATTATGTGTTGTAAAATATCCTTTGGTGTCCACTTCCCTACTTCGTAACTATAATCCTGGTATTTTTCTAACAAATGTTGACAATCATAAAAATCCGTACTTGATTTTTTTAAACCATCAAGTAAATTGATATCATTAGGAACTAAATCAATATACCTATCAAAAAATTTAGGCATAAACTTTAAATCCTTTACTGTAAGCTCATTTCCGATAGATGCTTGATTTATTATCTTCATAATTATAGTGGTTTTATAAACTAAAACTACTATAATAAATTAATAAGAAACTAAATTTTTTTAATTATAACATAAACTTAAGAAGCCACTTTTTCAATTCTATTTTGAATTTTTTGAGCACTAGATGGAAATAAGCCTTTACTTAATAATACGCCTCCAAAAATTATCATAAGTATACTCACAATGCGCTTTAAATTATAAATACGAGTGGGTGTTAATTTCTTTTTTAAGGTTTTTGCTAATAGGATTTTTAATATATCGGCTAATAAATACACAAACAATACGGCACTAAAAAAGAAAATTATACGTCCTTGATCCATTTCCAACTGCGGGGTAATGGTAATTATAATAGTCAACCAAAAACCTAATACACCAATATTTATAAAGTTTAAAAGAAAGCCTTTTAAAAATAATTTAAAGTAATTATGCTTATTAATTAATTCCACATCAATGGCACGCTGATCATTAAATGATTTTTTTTCTTTAATTAATGAAATAACCCCATAAGCAGTTAATAACACACCTCCAAAAATAAATAACGAAGGATCATCTTTAATTTTATCAAGTAACTTATTTGTGCTTAAATAAGCTATACTAATAAAAATAACATCGGCAAAAATGACTCCTAAATCAAAAGAAATTGCCGCTCTAAATCCCTTTATAGCGGCAGTTTCTAATAAAGCAAAAAAAGCAGGACCTAATAAGATTGCTAAGAACAATCCTATGATTATTGCTTCTCTTAAATCTTCTAAATACATAACATATTAGTTTGTACTATATACCAATTCTTCTTGTTCATTAGGGTCAACAAAAGTAAAATCTAAATGACGTTTAATTAAATCTGCATTTTTAACACGCACATATACATTATCACCTAATTGATATTCTTTTCCTGTTTTTTTACCTACAATGGCATACTTTTCTTGAATAAATAGATAGTGATCATCATTTAAATCACGTAGTCTAATCATTCCTTCGCATTTATTTGCGGTAATTTCAACATAAATTCCCCACTCAGTTACTCCCGAAATTACCCCAGCAAAAATTTCATTTTGATGATCTTGCATAAATTTAATTTGCATAAATTTAATCGAATCACGTTCTGCATTTGCTGCTAGTCCTTCCATTTCACTACTATGCTTACACTTTTCTTCATACTGAGTTTCATCAACCGATTTACCGGCATCTAAATAATGCTGTAATAAACGATGTGCCATCACATCTGGGTACCTCCTAATTGGTGAGGTAAAATGTGAATAATAATCAAATGATAAGCCGTAATGACCTATATTTTGTGTAGTATACACTGCTTTACTCATAGTACGAATAGCTAGTGTATCTACCATATTTTGCTCCTTCTGTCCTTTTACATCGCTTAATAATTTATTTAAGGAAGAAGTTACTGTTTTTTTGTTTTGTAAATTTAAACTGTGTCCAAATTGCGATACAATGTTTTGCAAGGCAACTAATTTTTCTTCATTCGGTTCATCGTGTATACGGTAAACAAATGTTTTTTTAGGAGTTTGTTTTCCTATAAACTCAGCTACTTTTTTGTTAGCAAGTAACATAAACTCCTCAATAAGCTTATTTGCGTCTTTAGAAGTCTTAAAAAACACTCCTGTGGGTTCATTATTCTCGTTTAGTTGAAACTTAACTTCGGTTTTATCAAATGATAGGGCACCAGATTTCATTCGAGCTTCGCGCATTACTTTTGCTAACTCATCTAATTTTAAAACAGCTTCAGTTATTTCAGCACTCGCTTGATAAGCTTCTCCCGTAAGGGATATACTAGCAGGAATAGTTGATTCTCCAGTTTCAATAATTTGTTGTGCTTCTTCATAAGCAAAACGCGCATCGGAATACGTTACTGTACGTCCAAACCATTCATTTACAATTTTAGTATTTGGAGTTATTTCAAAAACTGCCGAAAAGGTATATTTTTCCTCATGCGGCCTTAATGAACATGCATTATTTGATAAAACTTCGGGTAACATAGGTACTACTCTATCCACTAAATAAACTGATGTAGCTCTTTCATAAGCTTCATCATCCAAAATAGTTCCGGGTTTTACATAATGCGAAACATCGGCAATGTGAATTCCTATTTCGTAATTTCCATTTTTAAGTGTTTTAAAGGAAAGCGCATCATCAAAATCTTTAGCATCTTTTGGATCAATGGTAAATGTTAATGTATCACGCATATCCCTGCGCTTGGCTATTTCTTCCTTTTGAATTGAAGTATCTAACTTGTTAGCATATTCCTCCACTTTTTTTGGAAATTCATAAGGCAATCCATATTGCAACAAGATAGCATGAATTTCAGTTTCATGCTCCCCGGGTGTTCCTAATACTTCTTTTACAGTTCCAAAAGGCGAATCTGCTTTTTCTGGCCAATCGTCCATGCTTACCAAAACTAACTCACCATCCTTGGCACCATTAATTCGATCCTTTGGTATAAAAAAATCAGTATACACTTTTTGATCCTGCATACTTACAAAAGCGAATTTTTCTTTTACTTGAATAACACCAATAAATTCGGTTCGCTTTCGCTTTAAAATTTTGGTAATTTCACCTTCATTTTTGGCACGTCTGCGTCTACGGTACATGTATACCTCTACTTCGTCACCATTTAAGGCTCTGTTAATACTGTTTTTTGGGATAAAAATATCCTCTTCTAAGTCCTCAACAATTACATACGCATGTCCCTTTGTAGTGACATCTACAATTCCAGTGTAGGTATGACTTGAAACTTCGATAATAAATTTACCTGGAGCAATTTCATTGATTTGTTGTTGAGCAGCGAGCTTTGCTAAACTTTTTATAATTTGATTACGACTACTCGCATCAGTTAAATGTAATTTAGCAGAAATTTGTTTGTAATTAAGTGCTATTTTTCCACTTTTCTTCAAAATTTGAAGAATTTTTACAGATAAATTTTCTACTCTCTTAGATTGCTTCTTTTGACTATTACTTCTTCTTCCCATTTATCTAAGTGATGATTTGCGCTAAAAATACAGCTATTCTTTGTAGTTTGAGTTATTTATAAGTAAATCTTATAAATTGTTAATTTAATGACCTGTTATTAAGAAGTTTAAGTATAGTTGATAAAATCATTTTAAATATAAAATTTAAGCCTTTTTAATAAAATTTTAACAGGAATAAATTTTTAGCAAAATAGCTTATTTTAATTAAAAAAAGTAGCTAACCTATTTTATAAAATGAACTTATTAATTACCAGATAATTATATATTATATTATAGATCAGTATAAAAATTATTAAATTGTGATCACTAATTTTTAAATCAATGAAGGACTTTACTCCTATTGCTAAATTTACATACGAACACGAGTATTCTGTATTAAAACATTTATTAGAACAAGCTAATATTCAATATTTTTTTAAAAATGAAACCATGATAGGAATGGTTCCCTTTTATTCGAATGCCCTGGGTGGAATTATACTTCTAGTACACCAAAATGATAAAGAAAAGGCATTAAAAATTTTAAAAGATTTAAATACAGAACAAGCAGATCTTAGAATCGTTTAAAATGAACAAGTAGTTACACCCTGTAAGGATTTAAAATTGCCTTGCCTCAAAAAAATGAAACAAGATTAAAATCATATTGTACTCCAAGCAAAGGGGGCTACCTTTTAAAATTTTATAATAACTCTTATCTAAAAAATACCTTAAAGTCTAGATATAGGTTTTAAGGTATTTTTTTAATTCTAATCGAACATCAATTGATCTTTATTTTAAACTTCAGTACCTCCCTATCACTTTCTTAAAAAGAAAAACTAATAATAATAAATAAATTTTGAATTAGTATCTCCTTAAGACAATCTCAAAAGCTAGAATCAATTTTAATTCATTCTTTACTTATTCACAGTATTAATTATATATACTTTTTCTTTTTAAAAATTTAAAAAAAAATGATTGTTATTATAGCTTGTTAATAACAGGTATAACTTTTTCATTTTTTTATTGTTTTAATAGTTCTTGTCTTTTTTTTATAGACTATTAACATCTTATAACAGTGTTAAATTATTGTAAATAAAGGGAAAATATAAGGTTATTAACAACTGTTAACAACCTATTTTAATCCCTTTTTTTTTAAAAGTTTTATCAAATTATGATGTGAAAAAGCCTACATTTTTATTTTATAATTGTAAGATTTAAAATTAAAGAAAAATTTGTTTTGTATGGGTTGTTCACTGTATTGAATTTTTAATTTAATTTTCCAAAAATAGTTTTACAAGTTATTCACATTTTAACAACAATAGCTATAAACAGTATTTTGTAGTTATAAACAGGTCGTCGAACAGTATTTTAATTTTTTACATATACGAAATTTCTTATTTATAGAATTAAATACCTTTATATTTTTTTGATAAAGAAACAAGATTTTATAAATAATTAAATGTATGCAGATTCATCTAAGTATAAATACTTAACCGATAGAATCTGTTTTTAAACTAGTAGATTATTTTTTTTTGTATAAATAGCTATTAAAAAGATTATCTTGTTGATTAGGAACATAGAATGACTAAGAAGTATAAAAAATAATTTAATAAATTAATAGGGTATACTCATATTGATACGTTGTTAGATCAATAACCTTTTATACTTAAGTAAAGTTTATTAGTTAATGGACTTTTAGTATAAAATTTAAAAATTTATTTATCACACAAATTAAAAAAAATGGTATTCAGAAAAATTATAATTGGGGCATTACTTTGTAATAGTTTAATGTATTCTCAAAGTTGGGAATTAATTAATAACGATATTGTTGGTGAAACTACTTTAGATGAATTGGGCTTTTCGGTAAGTTTAAATTCCGATGGTAACATAGTAGCTATTGGGGCTGCATTTGGTGATTTAAATGGAAATGATGATGCCGGTGAATTAAAAGTTTTCAAAAATGAAGGCGGTTCATGGACTCAGATAGGAGCTACTATCACAGGTGAAAATGCCGATGAACGCTTAGGAGGAGCGGTAAGTTTAAATTCCGATGGTAGTATAGTAGCTGTTGGGGCTCCTTTTAGTGATGAAGCTGGTAAAATTAATAATGGAAAAGTACGTATTCTAAAAAATGAAGGGGGAACATGGACTCAGATAGGTAACACTATTAGTGGGAGTACTGCTGAACAATTTTTTGGATCATCGGTAAGTATAAATTCCGACGGAACAGTGTTGGCTATTGGTGCGCCAGGTGCTACGGATGATTTTATAAATGGGAATACGGATACTTCAGGTGAACTAAAAATTTATAAGAATGAAGCCGGTACATGGACACAAATAGGAGCTACTATTACAGGTGAAGCTATTGGTGATTTATTAGGAGTATCCGTGAGTTTGAATAATGATGGGACAATTGTAGCTGTAGGTGCACCCAGAAGTGCATCAAATTCATTTTCTGGTGGAAAAGTAAGTGTTTACAAAAACGAAGGCGGCACATGGAATTTAATAGGTGATTCATTTGAATCCTCGGCATTTAAAGGTATTGGTCTTTCTGTGGATTTAAATGGAAATGGCGATATTTTAGCCATAGGTGGTTTTACAGGCGAAGCTAAAATTTATAAGAATGAAAGTAATACATGGAGTTTAATAGGTAGTGCTATATCTGCTGCGGGTAGTGGATTATTAGGTAGTTCGGTAAGTTTAAATGATGCAGGTAATAGGGTAGCAATTGGTGACCCAGGAAATGGATCTAGTGGTGAAAGTAATAAAGGTATTATACGTGTTTTTGAAAATCAAAGTAATGTTTGGGTACAAGTAGAAAATAATATAGAAGGAACGGCTGAAAGTGACCAGTCTGGAAGATCTGTAAGTTTAAATGATGCCGGCGATGTATTAGCTATTGGTACTCCTGGATTTGATAATGGTACTACTACTAATGTTGGAAGAGTACAAGTACTCACTACCAATGATACAGTATTAAGTGTTGATGAGGTTACCTCTGTTGATGATTTAGCCTTAAATTTTTACCCAAATCCAACGTCTAATATATTACAAATGGCAAATACTTCTTTAAAAATAAACGAAGTAAGCATATATAATTTACAAGGAGTTCTATTAACTAAAAAGCTAATTAACTCCGTAAGCAACCTATATATTCCTATAGTAAATCTAGCTAATGGAACTTATATGGTTCGCATAAAAACAGATAAAGGAGAAACTACTAAGTTGTTTGTTAAAGAATAAAAAAGTAATAATTAATAGCTCGTAATTTTTATTCGTGCTTATATATTTATCAAAAGCTACACTTTTCACAGTGTGGCTTTTTTTAGTTTATAATTATGTTTGAAATATTTTTAGGCAAAATGTTTACTAGTAACCTGAGTTCGATTAAAATTGCTTGATTTTTTTATAACAAAAAAGACAGATTTTTAGTA
>NZ_JH621271.1:0-9152 GCF_000255455.1 Aquimarina agarilytica ZC1
TTAATGTCAAAGAAGAAATGGGCAAGGATAACCACCGTATTTGCCCTAAATGTAAAAAAGGTACTTTGCAAATCATCTCTTACTTTGGCGTACGAGGTCCACCAAAGCGATGGTTAGACAAACTAAAGACGACATAAATTTTAAAAAAATTCCATAATAGGGACAGGACAGGTATTGTTTAAACTTAAAGAAAATAGCTCAAAATCAGATTAAACCCCACATAAAACTTATAATCTATAGTAAAGGATTCATTTTTTGCTAGCTAGAGAAGGGGATCAAACAATAAAGTTTTTTAAAAACGGGCTTGTACTTTTTAAAATTAAGGAGCACCCCTCATCACTTTCCCCATAAATCCACCACCGGATCAGTCAACATCGCATTCATCTATAGCCTATCGGCAAGACGAATGCTTTATGTGTTGTATGCAGGTTTTAGTTTTTAACTACCTTAATATTTATTATTTCTATATTCCTCACTTTAAAGTCAGTAGTCGGTATATCATTAGGTAAGGGTTTATAAATGACAGTTGAGTCATTAGTCATATTAGCATTTACCTTAATCTCTAAATAATCAGATTTATATTTTTTATCAAGATTTTTATCAAAATAATATGTAGTATCAATACCATTTTTTATACCTACTAACCATTGATAATCGCCTCTTGTTGCAACAAAGTTTTTAATAAATCCTGATTGGTTGTTTAATGTTTGTTCATTAGCATCATTAAAATTTTCATCTTTTTCACAGCTTATAAGCGAAATGAAAATAATTAGACCAACCAAGTAGTTTCTCGATATTATCATAATTTAGATATTAGAGTTTTATAAATATTAGATGCATAGTTATCGAATTGGTTGCGTTTTACTTGCATACAACGGCTCGGCTATGGTTAGTACGGGAATTAAAAGTAGTGAACTTTCGATTAAGCACTTAGCCAAAACTTTTTATTTTGTTTTATCTTTTTCTTTATAAAGCCAAATCAAAAGATTTGGCGGACTTAGTTAAAAGCTCTAAACTTTGGGTTAAGCACTAAAACCCGTATTAACTATAGCCTTTGTTATGTGCTGGCTTTTACTCAATATTTATATCAAGATAGTCAAATTCAATATTCAGATTGTTTTTTATAAAATCAATATATGTTTTATCTTGTTCTGTCGCAGGGTATTGTCCAACAACATATATTTTCTTAGTTCTTAAATCTTCATCATAATGAGTGTAAAGTAAAATTTGACCTAATGCTTCCTTTATACATTCACTGGCATAAGAAGCAGATTTTACTTCATAAAAACCTAAATAATTTGGTTGAATTAATTTTACGTCTACATAATTTTCTTCTAGCACAACATTTGATTCTCCATAGGATTCAATTAATTGCCTCTGTAATTCTTCCTGAATAATATTGTGTTTTTGTTCAGCTATATATGAACGAGTAACAGTTCTAGATTGGCTAGAAGTATTTCTCTTAGTTGAGCCTTTACGTTTTCTTTTTCCTTGTTTTCTGGGCGATTTCTCTTTTCCTGTTATAATTTCTTTTTCTTTCCCTCTTCCAAATCGGTCATATAATTCCCTCATATAATCATAAACATTTTGATTTGCGGGTTTTTCAGAGATAAGAATACTTTGAATTTCTGAAATCCTTGTGTTTCTATTAGTTTTTAATCCAAAATGATTCGCGATTTTAAAGAGGACATCTCTTTTGTATATTGGAATTAAGCGTTCATTTGAAAATAAGAATGCAACTTTCCATTTGAATAGGTCTGGCAGAATTATATTATCAATCTTTTCTAAATTGCCTTTTTGAGCAAAATCTACGATTCTAATTATGTCTTTTTTTTACGTTTTGAAAAGCTTCTGTTCTATTTTTTCCGTAACCTCTTAGCCAAGAATAAGCTTTGTCATTCTCATAATTTTTCGGTTTTTTATTAGGGTCTTTTCTCTCATAAACTCCAAACTTAATCGAAGTCATTCCTTTAATACTTCCGAGCATTCTAGTTTTAGTCTCAACCCATTGACAAAAAGTGTCTTTATTTCCAACTCCGACATATTCTTGCAAAGTCATTTGTTAAATATCCTCAGTTTGCCAACGTTCTAAAAAATTATCTAATAGCTCTTTCAGCTCATTGGTTGTCATTTGTATCTCGGTGTTTTTTTAGCTTGCACATAACAATTGTATATGTGTACCTAGTTACACATATATCTATTATATAAAGAGCTAATCTAATGGATTTTTAATGCTTTACAAATTATTCGTAATAACTCTAACATAAATTTCTATAGTTTTTGTGGAATTGAGACCTAATAATTATTTAACGTATATAATACCAGTATTAAATTAAAATAAATCTATTACGCATGTATATTGTAGAACGTACATCTCACCCTCTTGTATCCACATTTCTAGAAAATCAAAATTCATAAAAAATATTAATGCATTACATATAAAATACAAATAAAAATTTATTAATCAGTTGTTCCATATTTGTAATGTTCAATTAAAAAACAAAAAAATGGAAACCGAATTATTAAACAACCCACTAAAAATTAGCCAAAAAATTAACCTTATCGATGGTGTTTTTACTCCGCAAGAAGCAAGTGATGTACTTATGGCATTGATAGATGAAAAAATCAATTACCACAAAATAAAAATTTTATCAATTACCGAAGGAGACCTAAATAATGAGTGTGCTTATGATGTTACCAGAATTGATAAACTAAAAGAAGAAAAACAACTAACAAAAGATTTTTTACGATTGGCAAAAGCAACCAATGAACATTTAGAAATTAATGCAACTATTGAAATTAAACTTAAAAACAAATAGTACGTGTTTTTATTTCTTAATCTAAAATTCGATACTCCTTCCCTATTACATCTTAAATTTCATTTTTATTAAAGCTTTATGGATATACACTTATTAATTGATAATCTAACTAACCCTGCTTTACTCTTCTTTTTTTTAGGAATAGTTGCCGTACAATTAAAAAGCGATTTAAAAATTCCTGAAAATTCATCCAAATTTATATCACTTTATTTATTAATCGCTATAGGATTTAAAGGAGGGCAGGAATTATCACATAGCCATTTAAACTTAGAGATTTTTTGGTCCTTAGGCTTTGGTATACTTTTAGCCATACTGGTGCCCATATATACCTTTTTTATTTTAAGAAAAAAATTTAGCATTTCAAATGCTGGAGCTATAGCAGCCTCATACGGCTCGGTGAGTGCAGTAACCTTTGTAACCACTATATCATTTATGGAGTTAAAAGGAATTCCCTTTGGAGGGTACATGGTAGCTGTAATGGCTTTAATGGAAGCTCCCTCAATACTGGTAGGTTTATTATTAATTTCAATATACCAAAAAGAACATAGTAATTTTTCATTCACCGAAGTAATAAAACACGCACTAACAAACGGAAGTGTACTTTTAATTATTGGTAGTTTATGTATCGGTTTTTTAGCTAGCGAAGCCCAAGCCGAAGGGATTAAACCTTTTACCACAGATATTTTTAAAGGTTTTTTAGCCGTATTTCTATTGGATATGGGTATTACTAGTGGCAAAAAATTATCAACATTTATTAAAAAAGGATGGTTTGCTAGTATGTTTTCTATAATTATACCTATAATTAATGGTTGCATTGTGGCCTTAGTTACTAGTTACTTTATTTCTGGAATTGGAAATCGCCTTTTATTTGCTATTCTTGCCGCTAGTGCCTCTTACATAGCTGTACCTGCAGCCATGAAATTAGCTGTACCAAAAGCAAATGCAAGTTTATACATCCCTATGGCACTAGCCGTTACTTTTCCTTTTAATATTACTTTGGGTATGCCCCTGTATTTGTTCATTATAAATTCATTTTAAAAAAAAATAGTTGTCAACTCATAAATAAAAGTTAAACACCCTTTAATTAATAGTAATACTATTAAATTTGTTAGTATAATATTTTAAAATGGAAAGATTACTTATAAATATTAAAATTAGTGTGAACGAAAAAATTTACTTGAAAGATCCTGAAAGTTCTGATCTTGGTAAACGTATTTTAAAGCACAGTATTGAATTAATTCATTCCATTGGCTTTGAATGCTTCAATTTTAAAAAATTAGGTAAAGAAATTGGATCAAACGAAAGCTCTATTTATAGGTATTTTGAAAATAAACATAAACTCCTATTATACCTTACATCCTGGTATTGGGGTTGGTTGGAGTATAAACTGGTTTTTTCAACTAATGGAATTTCAAATCCTAAAAACCAACTAATCAAAGCCATAGAAATTATTTGTGATGTAATTCGTGAAGATTCTAGATTTTCACATATAAACGAAGTGAAGCTAAGTAAAATTCTTATTGCCGAATACAGCAAATCTTATTTAACAAAAGAAGTTGATGATGAAAATAAAGAGGGTTATTTTTCCATTTATAAACGACTTATTATTCGAATCAAAGAAATGATAGGACAAGTCAACCCCAAATATCAATATCCGGCATCATTAGCTAGTTCTATTGTTGAAGGGGCTTTGCATCAACATTTTTTAAGAGAGCATTTCCCTTTAATAACTGATTGTTCAGACACCAAAACAACTACTTCCTTTTATAGTGACTTAGTTTTAAAAACGATACAAAAATAACTCCTTATGGTAACAGAAAAAACCCCTTGGCAACGTTTTACAGGTCTTTTGGAATTAGACAGAAAAGACATTCGACAAATTTTTTACTATGCTATTTTTGCGGGATTAGTTGCTTTAACACTTCCGTTAGGAATACAAGCTATTATAAATTTAATACAAGGAGCTCAAGTGAGTAGTTCGTGGATTATACTTGTTATACTAGTAACTGTTGGTGTCGCTTTTCAAGGTATTTTACAATTAATGCAAATGCGTATTCTGGAAAATATGCAACAAAAAATATTTGCTCGTGCTTCTTTTGAATTTGCATACAGATTTCCTAAAATAAAATTAGAAGAATTAAGAGATCATTATCCTCCAGAGTTAGCCAATCGCTTTTTTGATATCCTTACCGTGCAAAAGGGGTTATCCAAAATTTTAATCGATTTCCCTGCGGCTGGTTTACAAATTGTTTTTGGTCTAATTCTTTTATCATTCTATCATCCATTTTTCATTTTATATGGATTTCTTTTAATTGGTTTAATCTACATTGTTTTCAAGTTAACTGCCAAAAAAGGTATGGATACTAGTTTAAAAGAATCCAAAGGAAAATACAAAGTGGCACATTGGATTCAAGAAGTAGCCCGTTCATTGATTAGTTTTAAAATTTCGAGTAAGACCAGCTTGGTTATGGAACGTAATGACAAACTAACCTTAGACTATATAAATGCTCGCGAAAGTCATTTTAAAATACTTATGCTTCAATTTGCCCAAATGATTGGGTTTAAAATTTTAGTAACTGGTGGACTTCTGGTTATTGGTGGCTTATTGGTATTAAATCAAAAAATGAATATTGGACAATTTGTAGCTGCAGAAATCATTATTTTATTGGTTATTGGTTCCGTAGAAAAGTTAATTAAAGGCTTAGAATCTTTTTATGATGTCCTTACTTCTTTGGAAAAAATAGGACAAGTTGTTGATAAAGAACTTGACCCAGACTCTGGTGTTGATTCATTTATAACTGGTAATGAAAAATTGAATATCGAATTAGACGAAATAAAATATACGACTATCGATAAAAAAAATATTATTCGATCTGCAAACTTAACTATTACCGAATCCGACCGTATATTACTTTTAGGAGCCACAGGTGCAGGGAAAGCTACTTTATTTAAAATTATTTCGGGGATTTTACCCCCAATAAATGGAGCGCTATATGTTAATGATACTTCTATACGCGCTATTTCTTTAGAAGAGTATCGAAAAGAAATAGGCGTTGTACTCCCTGAACAGCTTCCATTTGAAGGTACTATTCTTGAAAATATTACTTTAGGTAATACATCTATTTCTCAGGAACGCGTACACTGGGCATTAAAAAATACGGGGCTGCTTAATTTTGTAAAAGAACAACCCAAAGGAATTCATACACTAATTCAATCCGATGGCTTACATATACCTTACAAAATTGCCAAACGACTTGTACTTGCCCGTGCTATTGTTTCCAAACCTAAACTTTTATTATTAAAAGACGCCTTAGAAGATTTTGAAACCAATGAGGCTAAAGAAATTATTGAATTTTTGATTGACTCAAAACGTCCATGGGCATTATTTGTTGCTAGTCGAAGCTCGCTCTGGGATAATAAATGTAACAAAACAGTTGAATTAAAAGATGGAGTTTTAACATACAAAACAGATACTAATGCTTAATATTTCAAACAATAAATTAGGAAAAAAGGTTCCTTTAGATGGCTTTGAAGCGTATCAGGCAGCTCATAAAACCAGACACTTCAAATATTTTAATCGTTTTTTAGGACTTACAGCCATAGTAGGATTCATATGTCTATTTCTACCTTGGACTCAAAATGTTTCGGGAAAAGGCTTTGTTACTACCCTTACCCCCGATCAACGTCCTCAAACAATCCAATCTCCCATTCCTGGTAAAATAGAAAAATGGTTTATTAGAGAAGGAGATTTTGTTAAAAAAGGAGATACTATTCTTTTTATTTCTGAAGTTAAAAATGAATATATGGATCCCCAATTGGTCGAACGAACCAATACACAACGTGATGCTAAAAGTAAATCTGTGCTTTCATACATTGAAAAAACCAAGGCACTGGATAATCAAGTAAATGCATTGCAAAATGAATCGAGACTAAAATTAAATCAGGCAAAAAATAAATTACAACAAGCCAAATTAAAAGTAATTAGTGATAGTACAGATTTTGTAGCTGTCAAAAACAATTATGAGATTGCTAAAAAACAATACGATCGAACTTTAACGCTACAAACAGAGGGCTTAAAATCAGTGACTGCTGTAGAACAAAAACGCTTGAAATTACAAGAAATGCAAGCCAAATTAATTTCGCAAGAAAATAAGTTATTGGTAAGCCGTAACAATATTTTTAATGCACAAATTGAAATCAGCCGAATTTCAAACGAATATGCTAATAAAATATCAAAATCCAGAAGCGACAAATTTTCTGCCGAATCAAGCCAATACGAAGCAGAAGTACAAGTTTCTAAACTTGAAACACAATCCACCAATTATAGTTTACGTAATAAACTGTATTACATTACCGCTCCACAGGATGGGTTTATAAACAAAGCCATTCGAAGTGGTATTGGAGAAACCTTTAAAGAAGGTGAAAAATTAGTGAATATTATGCCTTCAAAATATGATTTAGCCGTTGAAACTTTTGTGAGCCCTATTGATTTACCACTAATCCATTTAGGAGAAAAAATTCGTGTCCAATTTGATGGATGGCCCGCTATTTTTTTTAGCGGTTGGCCCAATGTATCCTATGGAACTTATGGCGGAAAAGTGGTGGCTGTTGAAACTTTTATAAGTGATAATGGTAAATTTAGAATCTTAATTGCACCAGATGCAAATGATCATAAATGGCCCAATAAATTACGCCCAGGTTCTGGTGCATACACTATTGCTTTATTAGAAAATGTTCCATTGTGGTATGAGTTGTGGCGACAATTAAATGGTTTCCCTCCAAACTATTATACTCCCGAAAAGAGTACTACAGATGCTAACAAAACTAAAAAGAAGTAACCTAATGAACCGATATTTATATCCCTTTTTACTCCTTTGTTCCTTGCTAGTCACCTCTATTAGTTTTGCACAAAACAACCTTTACCAAAAAACAGGGGTTTTTAGCTATCAAGAATTTTTAAGCTTTGTAAAAAAACACCACCCTATAATTAAACAAGCTAATTTAAACTTAAGCATGGGGGAAGCTAACTTGTTAAAATCTAGAGGAGGTTTTGATCCCAAAATCGAAATTGATTATCAAAATAAAGAATTTAAAAAACAGGAATATTACGATATTTTAAACGCCACTTTTAAAATACCTACTTGGTATGGTGTCGAATTTAAAGCCAATTTTGAAGAAAATACTGGAGTGTTTTTAAATCCACAAAACAATGTTCCTAAAAATGGCTTGTATAGTGCCGGTCTTAGTGTTTCTGCCTTAGAAGGTTTATTAATCAATGATCGAATGGCCACACTTAAAAAAGCAAAATTCTTTTTAGAACAAACCAAAGCCGAACGTAGTTTACTTGTTAATGAACTCATTTACCAAGCTACATTGGCCTATTTTGATTGGATAAAAGCCACTACCGAAGAAACTATTTATGATGATTCTTTAAAAAACGCGCAGACCCGTTTTAAAGCGACCAAACGTAGTGTGGAAACAGGTGATAAAGCAGCCATTGATTCTATCGAAGCCAAAATAACACTCCAAAGTAGACAACTTGGTTTAGAAGCCGCTCGCTTAAAAAGAATTAAAAGTGCTTTTAAAGTAAGTAACTTTTTGTGGTTAAATGATATTCCTTTGGACTTACAACCTAACATAAAACCAAATGTTCCCGAAACGACTATAGTAGCCTCCCTGCTCGAAATTAATGATCCTAGAATAGATAGTTTACAGTTGGATAATCATCCAAAAATTCAAGCTTTGAACTACAAAATAAAAAGCCTAAACGTAGACAAAAACCTTAAATTAAACAAACTACTTCCTAAACTTGATTTAAACTATAATTTTATAAGCAGTTCTCCAGAACAAATTGACACGTTTAATCAAAGGGAATACAAAGCTGGTATTAAGTTTAGCACTCCCCTATTTTTGCGAAAAGAACGCGGTGATTTAAAATTAGCTAAGTTCAAATTACAGGATGCTAATTATGAACGTAGTGCACAAAACTTAGCTATTCGAAATAAAATCAATATGGCTTATGCCGAAATAAATTCTTTAGATAAACAATTCAGCCTAATCGAAAAAATGGTTGTGAATTATAAAACAATGCTTAATGCCGAAGAACGTAAATTCTTTTTAGGTGAAAGCTCCCTGTTTTTAGTAAACTCTAGAGAACAAAAATTGATCAATTCTCAATTAAAACAAAATGAAATACAAGTTAAATTATTAAATACACGGGCTAAATTATTTAATAGTTTGGGGCTTACGCCAGAAGAATAAAAGGCTAAAGACTAAAGGCTAAAGGCTAAAGGCTAAAGGCTAAAGGCTAAAGGCTAAAGGCTAAAGGCTAAA
>NZ_JH621271.1:9273-55870 GCF_000255455.1 Aquimarina agarilytica ZC1
CAGACGCTTGGTTTTCTTATTGTGCTGATTGATCTTTTTTTACAATTTTAGTTCACTTTAAAAACAATACTTATGCATTACACGCTTCACCAACTACAAGTATTTTTAAAAATTGCAGAAAAATTAAGTATCACTAAGGCTGCCGAAGAATTACACTTAACCCAACCAGCTGTATCTATACAATTAAAAAAATTTCAAGATCAATTTCCACATCCATTAACCGAGGTTATAGGTCGTCAAATTTATATTACTGATTTTGGTAACGAAATTGTTGAAGCAGGCAAAGTAATTATAAATCATGTCAATCAAATCAAGTATAAGTCAACAGCCTACTCTGGTAAATTATCTGGAAAGCTAAAAATATCTATTGTATCTACCGCCAAGTACATTATGCCTTATTTACTTGCTGATTTTATAAAGCAAAACCCCGAAGTAGAATTGGTATTAGATGTCACTAACAAATCGAGAGTAATTGATAGTATTGAAAAAAACCAAGTAGATTTTTCAATGGTTTCTTTACTTCCAAAAAAAATAAAAATAAATAGTATTCAACTAATGAAAAATCAATTGTTTTTGGTTGGGAATACGGAAACAATTTTTGACAAAAAAGAATACCCTAAATCAATTCTTTCTGAATTGCCTATTATTTATCGTGAAGAAGGTTCTGGTACACGACTTACCATGGAAAAATACATTAATAAGAATAATATTAGTGTAAAAAAGAAAATGGAACTTACCTCCAATGAAGCAGTGAAACAAGCTGTGCTTTCGGGCTTAGGCTATTCCATTATGCCATTGATAGGGATACGAAATGAATTAAAAGAAAAAAGGTTACAAATTATCCCTGTTAAAGGTTTTCCTATAAAATCCAATTGGAATATTATTTGGCTAAAAGAAAAAAAATTTTCTGCCGTAGCACAAGCCTTTCTTCACTTCTTGCAAAAGGAAAAAGATCATTTATTACAAACAAAATTTGATGGTATTGAATTTGAATAATCAAGCTATAAAAAAAGCCAAAACCCCTATTTTTACTAGAGAATTTGGCTTTATCATTTAATTTGAGCGTATAAATTTAACCTTGTCTATCCTATTACTTTTTCAAAAACCTTCGTTGATATAAATTTTTATTGAGCTTTTTTGCGGCATTTACCATATTGGAGTAAGGAACATCTGTATTTCTAACAAAACCTACATTATAATTTTCTCCATCATAGGCCCTACCCGAAACTGGGGAATCTATATATTGAAACCAATGGGCTCCTACAAAATATTTATTATCTATAACTGTTTCCATATACTTGGTATACATTCTGGCTCTATCCTTTAAACTTGAAGCCATTACCAAACCTGCATTAAATGTATCTGGCCCAACTACTCCCGAATGAAACTCCCCAATAATACTTGGCATATCAATACTATCTAAAAAGTCCCAATGCTTACTTCCAAGAGCTTCTTCATAATAATTATAACTAATCACATCCACATGTTTTTTGGCTGCTCTTACCACTTCTTGATTCATCCCCCAAGCCGCAAATCTACACCCCATATATAAATGATTAGGCATATATTTTTTTAAGGCTTTTTCTGTTATTTCAAAATACCTACTAGCAAAAAATTCAAGTAATTCCGAAAAATCTTTTTCTATTGTTTTATTAAACTCTTCTTGCTGTTTTAAATCTACCCCCGCATCAAAAGCTGTCCAACTTTCAATAGCTGTATCCCATGCGGTATTTAATGCTGTTATTGTTTTGTATTTTTTCTTAAGCTTTGCGGTAAATTCTTGCTTGGTTGGACTTTCCGCTGCTTTCAATTTCAAGGCTTCCAATACAATACCATATTGCCCTTTTAATGAACCTGGTAACCCCCAAGTTTTTTCATTATCAATAAATACACCAATACACCATGGATTATCTTTAACCTCATCCGCAATGTTTTTAACGGTAATAGCGGCTCGTTTTTCAAATTCTGCATCAAAAACATCCGGTACTACTCCACCCCAATATCCCGAAGGAACAGTTTTAAAATCTCCAATTATCCAGCCATTAGCAAAATAAGGCATTCTATTTTTATGATAAAATTCAACGCCTGTCCAATTTCCAAATGAAGTAAATCCCCAATTTAAAAATCGATCTAAAGTAACATCTTCCCATTTTGATAAATGAGCTCCGGGAGTTTCTTCGCCATACTTACGTTCTAAATTGGCTTGGTAATGACTAAAGGTTTCTCCTTGTTTAAAAGGACTCAAATAATGTTCTTTTCTATAACTGTAATGATTTGCTAACGGACTATCGTATGCTGGTAAATCCTTAAACATATGATATCGCTCGGAATGTGCTACAAATGATGTACTGGTTATTGACTCCTTCAAAGCAATCATCCCTTTTGAATCCTCGGGTGTTACTCCATTTATTTCATCTTTTCTTACCTCATCGTTTTTAAAATCTCTTCCCGTAAAGGTTGTAGTGTTTGACATTCTAACATTAGCTATACCTGTAGAAAAAAACAAATAACCTTCGGGATCAACTAATGTGTATTTGCCATCTATTTTAGCTACTCTAAAATAACCTGTCCCTTTTTGTTTTGGTCCATTGAGCCAACCCCCAAACTTACTTCGACCTTTCATTGGTCCTTCCTTAGCAAGGTCACTTAATTCTTTTTCAGCTAGTTTTTTTAAAGCTTCGTCCGAATGAATTTTATATTCGTATGTTGCTTTTGCCGGCTGACCGTATTTATCTATTATATGCGTTAAATAATCTTCTGGTATTGCTGGGTTTTCTACTATACGTACATTATCAATAATAATAGTTTTATTGACAACTGGATGTAAAACAGTAAAATGAATTTCTTCGATTTCCGAAATTTCAAAAGGATGTTTCCCTCCTAAATATTTCATATGGATTGCCTCGGTTTTCCATGGTGAGGGATCATCCTTAAAACCAATATCCTTCTTTATATACTTTCCTGCTAATTCAAAAAAACAAGTCTCGGTTGCTCCACTAGCTATGGCTGCCGATTTTCTCACTTCGGTACCTCCTCCTTTTAGCGTTGTAAAAATTTGTGTCGAATATTCTTTTGTAGCATTCGTTACATCAAAAACTAAACTGTAATTTTCAAATTGATTAGTACTTACTGGTTTTGTTAACTTAATTACTACACCACTTTTTTCTTCTCTTTTACTTACATTAATTTCTAATGCTTTTTTACCCAAAGTAACGCCTTGCTTTGCAATCACATTAGTCGTTGCTCCTCCTACTGCTTCTATGGACTTATATTCAGTATCATCCTCAAAATTCAACAATAAAAGTTGATGCTTTCCTTCCCATAAATCGTTTGCCTTATTGTTTTCTTTTTTTTGGCCATAGCTGGAAAAAGTAATTAGTGTTATTAGAATACTTAGCGTAAAATTAATGTTCATTCGTTGGTTTATTTATTGTATTTGATGAGCTCCGAATTTAGTATTATAACGTTAAAGTAAAAAGACTTAAGTATCGAAATATTTTCGGGAACAACACTATACTTATTCTAAGCTTTTATATCCTCGATGGCTTGCTACATTAAAAATTATTTTTTAAAATAATCACAATTTTCAAGATCATGTAAAATAGCAGTTTTGTAACACTTTTAAATTATAATTCAATCGCTAAAGTCTATTTTAAAAAATCATAATTAAATAAATATCAAACAACTAAACTTAATTTGTTTTAATTTTGTATATGTTCCACAAAAACAGAAATAAAATGAATTCACTTTTTTATCAAAATATGGGAAGACTTTTTTATGCTGTTGCAATAGCCGATAAAAAAGTAAGAGAAGTTGAAATTAAAGCCTTAGAAAAACATGTTAAAAATACATGGATCACTATTGAGAATACAAAAAATGCTTTTGGAGATAATACCGCTTTTCAAATAGAAATTGTTTTTAGCTGGTTAAAAGATGGCTATACTACCTCTAATGAATGTTTTCAAAATTTTGAAGATTATTACAAACACAACAAATCTATATTTACTCCTAAAATTAAACAGATAATTACCGAAACAGCCGATGAAATTGCTGATTCATTCTCGGGTATTAATAAACAAGAACTCCTTATTTTAGATAAGTTAAGCATCCTATTTAAATAGAGGCATCTTAAAAAGCAACTGCTTATAATTGCTGTTTATACCACTTTAAAATTAAATAAAACATCATGCGGCATTTGAGCAATAGCAGAAATGGACTTTTCTGTTAATTGTACAATTCTTGGGTATCCCCCAATAGTTTGTGCATTACGCATCAATACAATTAATTTTCCACTTGGTATCCATTGCAATGTTCCTGGTAATGTTGGTGATGATAAAATAGATCTTTCATGCGCTTCAAAAGTTTGTGATAATTGTATTCCCATTCGGTCTCTAAGTGGGCTTACACTAAACTTTTGTGAAATTAATTTAGCTTGTTGTTCCTTGGTCAACAAATCATATTCTGGCCCTATATATACTTCCAATATGGAAACCTTGTTTGGTACTGCTGAAGTTAACTTACAATGATGCTCGTATTTTTGATCAGAAGGTACATAAGGGATTTGCATTCCTTTTTTAAAAACAGCTTCACTGGTAATTCCTGCAAACCATGAACGACTTGCCAATATCTTTGGAGTCTGTACACCGCCTTTTATAGCTATATACCCATAAATCCCTTGTTGCATAGGTTTTAAGCTTAGTATAGCATTAGCAGGTATATAAATACACCCTCCATTAGCTACCTTAGTAGCATTGATAAAAATAGCTACCGCAGCTCCTGTACAGGCAATATGAGTTGGTGCTAAAAATTTCAATTTTGGTGGTAATACGGCCCATTCAATAAGGGCTTCACCCGTAGTATTTCCAACTAATAGATTGGCTTTTTCTGCCGAAAGGCGATCCATATAACCCGTTATAGGAATCCCTTCTGACAAATAGCCCAGTCGACCATTATCCTGAATACTTGTCGAGAGTCCCGGTTGCATGACTTGTATGTACCCGTATAGATCAGTCAATTTTTTTGATAAGTTTAGTTTTGTCTGTAAGCAAATCCATTTCGATATATGTTGTTAACGAAATAACTTTAAACTTTATACGATCTCCTGTTTTAATTTTTGAAGGCTCTTTTTTAGACATATCAAATAAATTAACCGGAGTTTTTCCTATAATGTGCCAACCTCCTGGACTTTGTATTGGATAAATACCTGTTTGCTTACCTCCTATTGCCACAGAATTTTTAGGAACTTGTAATAAGGGTACTGCTTTTCGATCACAATACAAACGTTCATTTAAGCCCCCTAAATACATAAAACCTGGTAAAAAACCTTTACAATATACAGTATACACTGGTGCCGAATGCATTTCAATCACCTGAGCTGTTTTTAGATCTTTTAAATTGGCAAACTCATTTAAATCCATTCCCATGGAAATATGATAACAAACAGGAATCTCCCATGTTATACTCCCCATGCTTTTTTTATTTTGCTTTCGCGAATTGCATAAATGCGCCAAAGATGTAAGTTGCTGATTTGAAACTTCGCGCTTGTAAACAATTAGTAGCGAATTGTATCCATTGGTACAATCTTGAATTTCGTCGGAATGCTGAGTTAAAATGATTTCTTTTACTAAAAGTATGTCATTCAAAATAGTATGATCAATACGTGATTCCCAAGTAATTAATATTGCCTGACTTCCATAAATTTGATATTTCAACTTTGTATGCACTATTCAACGCTTAAATTATAGATACTTTTAGCAATTGGTAGTACATTCGGGTGATCACCATGTAAACAAAATGTATCTGGCTTCATCGCTACTTTTTTTCCTTCTACGGAAGTGACTGTATGCTCTAGTAACATTTGCTGGACATGCTTAACAACTACTTCTGGCGTTTGTAGTATCGCATTTATTTCATTTCTGGATACCAAACTTAAATCGGCATTATAATTACGATCCGCAAAGGCTTCATAAATAATATTAGGATAATTTTTAGGCATAAATTGTTTTGCCCCACACGGAATAAAAAGGGTTGAATTTTTAAAATGTGTTGCACTCCAATTTAAAAACCATTGTGTCTTTTTTGCTGATCTAAACACATCATTATACAAAGCTCCGTGAAGCTTTATATGATGCATAGATACCTTCAATTGGATCGCAATTTCTTCAAACAATTTAATTTGATTTAATAATGATAATTCAAGTGCCGATTGAGAGATAGCCATAGACTTACGTCCAAAATTTTCAATATCCGGATATGAAGGATGTGCCCCTACCCTCACTTTATGTTGATTAGCCAATAAAATAGTTTGTTCTATGACTGTTTCACTTCCGGCATGACCGCCACAAGCAATATTTGCATAGCTTAGGTAAGGAATTAATTGAACATCATTTTCCATGCCTTCACCTAAATCTGCATTTATGGCTATCGTATTCTGTTTACGCATACTCCAAATTGAATATTGAAATTAATAAAAAACAAAAGCTACCTAAAATTTTAGATAGCTTTTGTTTTGTTATTTTGTGTAAATGTGACTCTTACTACTAATATTGTGCAGTTTGAACTGACTCTACACTACCAACTTCGGCTAAATAGCGCTCGGCATCCATTGCTGCCATACAACCTGTACCTGCAGCTGTAATTGCCTGACGGTAATCTTTATCCTGTACATCACCTGCTGCAAAAACACCTGGCTTGTTTGTAAATGTAGTCCCTGCTTTTGTATGTAAATAGCCCGTATCATCCATATCCAACTGGCCTTTAAAAATATCCGTATTTGGTTTATGACCAATAGCCACAAATAAACCAGTAATTTCAATTTCCGAAGTATCACCTGTTTGGTTATTCTTCATACGCAATCCTTCTACCACTTGATCACCTAATACCTCATCAACCTCGGTGTTGTAAAGTACTTTTATATTTTCGGTATTTTCAACTCTATGTTGCATTGCTTTTGATGCACGCATATAATCCTTACGTACTAACATGGTTACATTTTTACAAATATTTGCCAAATAGGTTGCCTCTTCCGCAGCTGTATCTCCAGCTCCAACTATAGCTACATCTTGTCCTTTATAAAAGAAACCATCACATACGGCACAAGCTGAAACTCCACCTCCACGTAATCGTTGTTCACTTTCGATACCTAAATATTTAGCCGTAGCACCTGTTGAAATAATTACAGTTTCGGCTTCAATTACTTTATTATTATCCACTGTAGCTTTGTGTATACCACCCGGAGTATCTGATAATTCAACCGAAGTAACCATTCCTATACGTACTTCGGTACCAAAGCGTTCTGCTTGCTTTTGCAATTGCACCATCATTGTTGGTCCATCAATACCTTCTGGATATCCAGGAAAGTTATCCACCTCTGTAGTAGTGGTTAATTGTCCTCCTGGTTCCATTCCTGTATACAAAACTGGATTCAAATCTGCTCTAGAAGCATAAATTGCTGCCGTATAACCCGCAGGTCCTGAACCTATAATCAAACATTTTACTCTTTCTATATTATCTGACATTGTATTCCTTTTTTAGAATGTAAAAGTAGCAAGTTTAACAGAAACCTTACATTAAAAGTTATTAAGAATATCTATAGGCTTATTAACTATTCTAATTTATTTGCTTTTGCAGAAATTATATTATTTAGCTTTGTCGTGTAAAATTATTGTTACCTTATTGAGCTTATGATTGCAGCACTCAACCCCGAATGGACTAGTATTTTAAAAAATGAAATTGATAAACCCTATTTTAAAGATTTGTCTCTATTTGTTGATGAGCAATATAGTAAACACCAATGCTTCCCCCCAAAAGAGCGTATTTTTGCGGCATTAAACAATTGTAGCTTTAATGACATTAAAGTGGTTATTATAGGACAAGATCCTTACCATAAACCACATTTGGCTAATGGCCTGTGTTTTTCTGTCAATTCTGGAATGCCTATACCTGCATCACTACAAAACATTTATAAAGAAATTCAAAAGGATTTAACCACTACCACCCCTGCTCATGGTAATTTAATGCATTGGGCAAAACAAGGTGTTCTTTTATTGAATGCGACACTTTCGGTTCAAGTACATAAAGCTGGGTCACATCAAAAAAAGGGTTGGGAACAATTTACCGATGCTATTATAAATAATATCTCTACTCAAAAAGAAGGGGTTGTTTTTATGCTATGGGGAGGCTATGCAAAAAAGAAAGGAGCTAAAGTAGATACCAGCAAACATTTAGTTTTAGAAAGTGGTCACCCTTCACCATTAAGTGCCAATCGAGGATTATGGTTTGGTAACAAACACTTTAGCCAATGTAACAACTATTTAATAGCCAATAATAAGCCAAAAATTGAATGGACAAAATAAATAACATTGTCCAAACTTTAAATTAAGGTTAATAAAATTTAAATAAATACAAAGTTTGAATATTTTTTATAAAAACTTCCTAAAAATCAGTTTAAATCTTTGAAAACATAGTAGCTAATTCCAAATAAAGATTACTTTTGTTTCAAACAATTATTATTATTTTAAATGAAAAAAGGTACTATTAAGTTTTTTAACGAATCTAAGGGTTTTGGATTTGTTATTGACAGTGAAACAAATCAAGATTATTTCGTTCATATTTCTGGACTAATTGATGAAGTTAGAGAAGGTGACGAAGTTGAATTCGAATTAAAAGAAGGTAAAAAAGGTTTAAACGCTATAAACGTTAAAGTACTTTAATCCTTAGGAAATTGAATTCCAAAAGGATTTCTAATAATCAATTGTTTAACATTTATTATTGATTATAGTTATCCTATTATGATCTACAAAAGACCATTGATACTGACTATCAATGGTCTTTTGTCATTTTTATATTCAAGTAGTTTATTTAACCCTGATTATGCACTAAAAAATCTATTCCGTATTGAAATCTCTGCAAAATCAAGCGCTTTACTGCATGTTCCATATTTAATACGATTTACTAACTTTTTAAAGCAGTAACTTGAATTTCAATTTTCATTCTATCATCTGCTAATCCAGCTGAAAGCATTGTTGCTGCTGGCTTTATTTTACCAAAATATTTTTTTAAGACTGGCCAACATAATTTAAATTCGTTTGCCTTTGGTAAAATATAGGTCACTCGCACTACATCTTTAAGTGATGCATCGGCCACATCTAAGGCCGAAATGATATTCTTAAAACATTGATCCGTTTGTACAACAATATCATCTGATATAGACATATTGTTGTAATCAAAACCTGTGGTACCGGATACAAACACCCAATCCCCTTGAACTACAGCTCTAGAATAACCTATCTCTTCTTCAAACGATGAGCCAGAGGTGATCAACTTTCTTTTCATAGTATGCTAGTTTGCTTTTTTATACTAACCTCAACAAATTTTGATGCTGGACATTGACTTTCATTCGCTTTATTTTCTAAAGCAATTAATACATTCCCTTCAGGAAAATATACAGCTAAACATCCTTTTGTAATAGGATATGGTACTATTTTAAAACCGTTTAAATAACGTTCTTTACCATCAAAATAACTTGTAATATTGACTTTTTCTTCACTTTCAAAACCATTATTCTTTATATCCTCTTTGTTCATTAATACCACTTCCCTATCGCCAGAAATTCCTCGGTAACGATCATCAAAGCCATAAACGGTGGTATTAAATTGATCATGGCTTCGCATAGTCATTAAAATAAAACGTCCTTTGGCAATTTGCTTATTGGCAGGAACTGTCACGGAGAATTTTGCCTTTTCGGTATTTCCTATAAAACGACCATCACGTGCAGGATTAGGTAAAAAGAACCCTCCTGCACGTTTTACTTTTTCATTAAAATGATCAAAGCCAGGTATGACTTCACTAATCTTATTTCGAACTAAACTATAATCTATTGAAAAATGATTCCATTCCACACTAGACTTATTCCCTAATGTAGCGGCTGCCAATCCGCAAACTATAGCTACCTCACTTTTTAAGTTTGGAGCAACAGGAGTTAAATCTCCCATTGACATGCGTACGCGTCCTGCAGTGTCTTCGGTGGTAATAAACTGTTTCCCTTTACTAGTTTCATCAATTTCTGTTCTTCCCAAACATGGTAAAATTAATGCAGATTTTCCATGAACCACATGACTTCGATTCAATTTTGTGGCTATATGTAAAGTAAAATCAGCATCATTCATCGCTTTTTCAACCACATCAGTATCAGGAGCTGCATGCACAAAATTACCTCCTAAACCGATAAATACTTTTGCTTTTTTGGCCACTAAGGCTTCAATAGCCTCAACTGCGGTTACACCATGCTCCCTAGGGGCTTTAAAAGCAAAAGCTTTTTCTAAGTTTGCTAAAAAAGACTCGGGAGCTTTTTCCCAAATCCCCATAGTCCGATCACCTTGAACATTACTATGACCACGAACTGGTAATGTTCCAGCTCCAGGTTTAGCTATAGATCCTTTTAATAATAATAAATTCACAAATTCGCGAATCGTATCCTCACCATTCGTATGCTGGGTAATTCCCATAGCCCAAGCAATAATAATTTTTTTGGCATTCATTACATACTCAGCAGCTTTTTCAATTTCTACCGCTGAAACACCACTTTGTACTACTAAATCATCAAAATTTTCTTGATCCAACTGATCTATAAATTCATGATAACCCACCGCATGTTTTTCTATAAAATCGGTATCAAAAACAGATGAATCTAACTTTTGAGCCTGGTGTAGTAGCATCAAAATAGCTTTTACCAAAGCCAAATCACCATTTATTTTCACTTGAAGGTATAAGTCTTGTAATGGCGTTCCGTCACCAACCCACTCCCATGGTTTTTGCGGATGTTTGAATCCCATAAAACCAGTTTCGGGCATTGGGTTTACAGCGATTATTTTTCCTCCATTTTGTTTTAACTTCTGTAGTTCTGTTAACATTCTTGGAGCATTCGTTCCCGGGTTTTGACCAAAAATTAATAACAAATCGGTTTGGGCAATATCATCAAGCTTTACAGAAGCCTTTCCTATTCCTGTGGTCTCAGTAAGTGCCACACCAGTAGCCTCATGACACATATTCGAACAATCAGGTAAATTATTAGTTCCAAATTGACGCACAAATAATTGATAACAAAATGCAGCCTCATTACTTGCCCTACCCGATGTGTAAAAAATAGCCTCATTAGGGTCCTGTAATTTATTTAATTGCTCGGCAGCAATCGTAAAAGCTTTTTCCCAACTTACAGGCTCGTAATTTGTTGCTCCTTGTGGCAAATACATAGGTGTACTCAAACGACCTTGCTTTTCTAACCAGTAATTTGATTTAGATAAAAGCTTATTAATTGTATACCTTGAAAAAAATTCAGCTCCAATAGTCTCTTTTGATGCCTCCCATGCTACTGCTTTAGCTCCATTCTCACAATATTCTGCTATGGAAGATCGCTCACTTGGGTCTGGATCTGGCCAGGCACAACTTGGGCAATCATATCCTTTTACCTGATTTAACTTAAACATGGTTTTTACTCCTCTCCCAACATAGGTTTCTTCCCAAATACGAAAACCTACAGATGCTATAGCAGGAAAACCTACAGCAACTTTTTTAGGAGATTGTATTTTTAGTTCATCTGATTTTTTAAAGGACATAATGTATTATTCTATTTTTTTATCCAAAACAATGGAATTCGAAACCTATTATAAATTATTTTAACTGCCTCCTAATTTACAATTTTTTCATGCTGAATTAAGTAAATAGCATTGTATTTAAAACTCAAAATCTACGTGGAAATTCAACTTAAGCATTTAAATCCATAACTAAATCAAACGCTTGAGTTCACTTTTTAATTTTAGCATAGCTATGCTAAAATTAAGAAAGCATTTGATTTTATCGAGCATTCAATATTTACAACTAAGTTCCACTGCATATTACGGGTTAAAATACAAATCTATGTATTTAAATACCTTGTGTTATTGTAGTATATCACCTATGTATAACAAAATTTTAGCATGTTAACTTTCCTTGACAACCTAACAATTAACCGTTTGTCGAACAAAGAAACACTTATAACGATTTTAATAAATTGACTATCAGCTAATTACATTTATTTTGTAACTTCAAGTAAACAAACACATTGAATCATGGGACTAGATACATGGGAATTTATAGATTTTAAAGCTTATTTGTTCATCTATTGCACTTTTGCGGATCACTTACAAGTTGAAACGGAACGCAGACTTGCTATAAAAAAAGTAGGAGAACAAAAATTTAAAAAACTACACGAAGAAATTGAAAAAGATACTGATGATGTTAGCATCAATAAAATAAGACGTTACGTAAAAAAGCATAACATTAATAAAGAAGCTGCTAAAAAACTACTCTTAGATGTGAAAGATATGTTTTTAAGTGATGGTGAATTTCATAAATTAGAAAGGCGTTTGTATAATTCATTGGAACGCATTTTTGGAAAAGAGCTTTCTAAAACATGATTTTACACAAAAATTTAGTTATTTTTAAATGATCAAATAACGATAACTATGATTTTTAATATTGCATGTATTGCAAGTGGTATCTTACTTGCCATGGCTACTTTAGACAAATGGGATGGTGACAAAGATTACTTTAAAAAAGCAGGTAATTTTTTAATACCCTATAACACAGCTATTGGTGGTGTATTACTCGCCTTAGGAATAATTCATATTATACAACCTGGTTGTTTAATTTATGACATTATAGCCATAGCAGGTGGCTTACTTTTACTCATGGACATTGTGGGTAAAGCTCCTGCCATTGGTTCATTATTAGTTAAAGCTTCCAATGCACTACTTCCTTTTAAAGTCGCTATCGGTTTGACTTTATTGGTCATTGGTGTTACTAATTTACTCGGATTACACTTACTTTGTTAAAATAGTATCTAAAGCATCAACAAGTGTATCTATATCATTTGTTGATGTATATATTGAAAAAGAAAACCTTAATGAGGTTTGTGTTAACTGATCCTCTGATAAAATTTCTGCCAAAACGTGAGATGGTTTATTACTCCCACTTTGACAGGCGCTACCACGTGAACAACAAACACCTAGCATATCAAGTTTAAATAAGGTAGTTGATGCCTTTTCATGTGAAATAGGTAGACATACATTTAATAAATTATAATTCCTATATAATTTATCGGAATTAGCATTAAACCCAATCGCTTTAAATTTATTGTTGAGTTGAGCAATGGCATATTGTTTAATTTTCAAAATAGCCTTAGTTTCAATTTCCATATGAGTACAAGCTAACTCTAAGGCTACAGCCATACCTTCTATTTGATGTATAGACTCAGTCCCAGCACGTATTCCTCGCTCCTGCTCTCCACCATATTGCAAAGCTTTAATACCCGAGTTTTTTTGTATCACTGCAAAACCAATACCCTTAGGACCATAAAACTTATGTGCACTTGCTGTAGCAAAATTAATAGGAGTATTTAAAAAATCAATCTTATAATGTCCAATTGACTGTACCATATCGGTATGGAATAAAGCATTGTATTTTACACACAATTCTCCAACCACGTTTACATCTAATATACTACCAATTTCATTATTAATATGCATTAAGGAAACCAGTATTTTATCTTTACTGTTAGCTAAAATAGTCGTTAAACTATCAATATCAATATCACCTTCCGGAAGAAGTGAAACATAGGATACTTTTATTGGATATGCTATTTCCAAAGCTTTAACTGCTTTTAGAACAGCATGATGTTCAATTTTAGAAGTTATAATATGTGTTACTCCTAAATCGCGTACGGCACTGTTTATAATAAGATTATTAGCCTCTGTGCCTCCACTTGTAAAAATAATTTCCGAAGCATCTGCATGAACCAAACTAGCAATTTTTTTTCGGGCAGCTTCTAAGTTTGCTTTTGAAGTTCTTCCTATCCCATAAGTTGCTGAAGGATTCGCATAAATTTGCTGCATACTTGTATACATCCTATCTATAACTTCGGGACGCATTGGTGTGGTCGCTGCATTGTCTAAATATACTGTTTTCATATAACAAAGCTACTCTAAATTGATAGTTCTCAACAAAACTTTTTCACACTTTTCGTACTAAAAATCCACATAATAGAATAATTGATCTTACAATATTTCGATGAAATTCATCTCTCGCTGTTCTCTAATTTCAACAAAGCGTTGAATTCAAAGAGATACAGCTTACTTTAATGTAAGAAAAGTAATACAAAATAATTATAAAAACATAGCAATAACAATGTATCATTGTGTGTTTTACAAAAAGAAATAACACAAACATAATTTAAATGAAAAATCAAATCTTATTAGGTCTATTAATAGTTGTGGGCGCAAGTTCATGTGTTTCGAAAAAGAAATTCGTAGCTATGGAGGAAAACTATTTAAGAACTCAAAACAGCTTAACTAAGACCACTTTTGAAAAAGAGCAACTTGAGAGCAAGTTTGCACAGATAGAAGCTAAAGTTAGCGCATATAATGATAAAATTGCTTCATTAACTGATGCTAATACTACTTTAAGCAATGAAAACGCTAACAAATTAAGTATTCTTCCTGCAGGAGATATGGTTGTGTCTAAAGCTGACATATCTAACATGAACAATACACTAGCTAAAATGGATCCTAGTGAAGTAGCTGAGGCTAAAACTTTAAAAGATTCAATGAGCTTAGCTGTGAGTCATAACTTATCTAATTCTGTTGAAGGTTTAGATACAAATGATGATGTAGATATTAAAGTTGATGAAACTGTAGTAATGATTACTGTTTCTGACAAGCTTTTATTTAACTCTGGTAGCTTTAGAGTAAATAGTAAAGCTTATCCTTTATTGGAAAAATTGGCTAATGTAATTAAATCTGAGCCAAGTATGGATGTAATGATTGAAGGTCATACTGATTCAAGAACTATTAGAACAGATGTTTTAGAAGACAATTGGGATTTAAGTGTGAAGCGTGCTACTTCTATTATTCGTTTGTTACAAAACAAATATGATGTTGCTCCAGAACAATTAATTGCATCTGGTCGTAGTAGCTACATGCCATTAACCGATAATACCACTAAGGAAAATAGAGCAAAAAACAGAAGAACAAGAATTGTGATATTACCTAACTTAGGTAAATTCTTTTCTATGATGGCGTCAAATTAGTCATCCATTAATTTAATTGTTATTAAAAGCCCGCTTAGCGGGCTTTTTTATTTCCAAATAACAGCAGAAATAAATTAAATTTGTTTTACCATAATTTGGCCTTATTACGTTTAACCCAAATTATGTATTAGAAAAATCTATATCATCTGTAACCTACTACAAATACCAATATAAACTGTATTTTATATATCACAGGCCAATACCGAAGTTTCAATACATAATTCAGGTTTGAATAAGAGTTTAAAACAGATTTAATCTATACTATGAAAAACACGCAACTTACTCAAAAACACATTTCACTTGGTGCCAAAATGGTTCCATTTGCTGGCTACAATATGCCTGTTTCCTATAAAGGTGTTAATCATGAACATCAAGTTGTTCGTGAACATGTAGGTGTATTTGACGTTTCTCATATGGGAGAGTTCTTAGTTTCGGGACCTAAAGCACTAACTTTACTTCAAAAAATTACTAGTAACAATGTTGAAAAACTTACCATAGGGCAAGCTCAATATAGCTGTATGCCTAATGATTCGGGAGGGATCATTGATGACTTATTAGTATATCGAATTAAAGAAAACACCTATTTATTAGTGGTAAATGCTGCTAATATTGAAAAGGATTTCAATTGGATTAGTAAGCATAATACCGAAAATGCTGATTTACGAAATATTTCTGAAGGTTATTCTTTACTTGCAATACAAGGGCCTAAAGCAATTCAAGCCATGCAAGCCTTAACTAAAATTGATTTATCCGCTATAAAATATTATCATTTTGAAGTAGGCGATTTTGCAGGCATTGATCACGTAATTATTTCTGCAACAGGATATACCGGTAGTGGTGGTTTTGAAATTTATTGTAAAAATAATGAGGTGGAACAAATCTGGGAGGCTATTTTTAAAGCAGGAGCTAATTTCAATATAGAACCTGTAGGTTTAGCTGCACGTGACACCTTAAGGCTCGAAATGGGCTACTGTCTTTACGGAAATGACATTAATGATGAAACTTCACCTATTGAAGCTGGTCTTAGCTGGATTACAAAATTTGAGAAAAGCTTTATAAATGACACCTATTTAAAACAACAAAAACAACATGGCGCTTCAAAAAAATTAATCGGCTTTAAACTCACAGATCGTGGTATTCCTAGACAAGGTTATGATATTCTTAATGCTACTGGTGAAATTATAGGCAAAGTAACTTCGGGAACCATGTCTCCTAGCTTAGAAAAAGCTATAGGAATGGGGTATGTTTCCACAGAATTTTCTAAAATAAATACTGAAATTTTTATACAAATCCGAAAAAAACGTATTCCTGCAAAGGTGGTTAAAATGCCTTTTTATACTAATTAATTTAACTCATCAATTCTAAAAACTAGTATACAAAGTCAAAAACTTTCTTTAATTATTTGATGCACTTTTAATTGTATAAATAATAGTTGTATTTTTAAACATAGTAAAACTCAAAAATTGCATGGAATCTTCAATTACCCCTTTTTCTAGTCATGAACTTATTCCACAAGAAGAAAAATTAGAAATTGAAAATCGCAAAGGTGATTTATTTATTGGAATACCAAAAGAAAGTCAGGTTTTAGAAAACCGAGTTTGCCTTACTCCAGATGCTGTAAATGCATTAGTATCCAATGGCCATAAAATTTTAATGGAAGCGGGAGCTGGGAAACAAGCAAGTTTTGAAGATAAAGAATACAGCGAAGCTGGTGCCATTATAACACAGGATACGGCAAAAGTTTTTAGCTGCCCTATTATTTTAAAGGTAGAACCACCATCATTAAAAGAGCTTAAATTAATTAAACCTCAAGCAGTTTTATTTTCTGCTTTACAACTAAAAACATTAGACCGGGAATATTTTCAAACCATTGAAAAAAAGAAAATCACGGCCTTAGCTTTTGAATTTATTAAAGATGACGATGGTTCTTATCCTGCTATCCGCTCATTGAGCGAAATTGCTGGTACAGCTTCTATATTAATTGCCTCTGAAATTATGAGTAATGTAAATGATGGAAGTGGTTTAATGATGGGAAATATCACAGGTGTCCCTCCTATTGAAGTGGTGATTCTTGGTGCCGGAACTGTGGGTGAGTTTGCTGCTCGTGCTGCATTTGGTTTAGGAGCCAATATCAAAGTATTTGATAGTTCTATAAATAAATTACGATCTATCCAAAACAATATTGGAAGACCTATTCACACTTCTACCATACAACACAAGCACCTTTTAAAAGCATTAAAACGTTGTGATGTAGTCATTGGAGCTGTCCGAGGCAAGGATAGATCTCCTATTATTGTTTCTGAGCAAATGACATGTCATATGAAAAAAGGAGCCGTTGTTATTGATGTCAGTATTGATATGGGAGGCTGTTTTGAAACTTCAGAAATTACTTCGCACGAAAAACCCACATATACACGTAATGGAGTCATTCATTATTGTGTTCCTAATATTCCTTCGCGATACGCAAAAACATCTTCTGTTTCCATAAGTAATATTTTTAGCCCATATTTGCTGAATATTGGAGAAGTTGGGGGATTAGAACACGCCATTCGTAATGATAAAGGTCTTAAAAATGGCATTTATTCATACCATGGAGTACTCACCAACAAAGCGGTAGCAGAGTGGTTTGACCTAAGTTACCGCGATATTAATTTATTGGTTTTTTAGATAAATATTTATGACATTCGGACAACGTTTAGGCTATTTTAGTGGTGGTTTAGTAATTGGTATCTTTTTTTTATTTTTTTTTTTAGCAGGAAAAAAAACATCTTGTGATTATAGCCCAACCGCTCGTGTTTTAAAAAATATTCGCATTAAGGAACGCCTTTATACCACCGAAAGCTTACTGCAATTACAAAAAGCTCAACTTGATACTGCTGTAATTTCTACAATTCTTAATTCGGGTAGCGTCGATTTTTCAAAAAGCAACACCAAACTCGATTCATGCAATATATACAGTGTTCATGGGATTGTAAAAAATAAATCCGTGGAACTTACTGTTCAAAATTGTAAAAAACAAGCTAAAATTACACAAATCAACACCACAGAATTACCTAATTCTAATTAAATTTACCCCTTTAAACTAGTACTATGCAAGCCATAAAATCAAAAGATTCCATTGTTTATTTTAATACCGAAGCTTACAAGCAGTTAAATGACTATTTAGCTAAATCAAATCATAGTAGTGTATTTGTTTTAGTGGATAGTAATACTCATGAAAATTGTTTATCCAAATTAATGGGTAATTTGGAAGTTGAAATTCCCATGGAAATTATTGAAATTGAAGCGGGTGAAATTAACAAAAACATTGAAACATGTAGTGGTGTTTGGAATGTACTTTCGGAACTTGGTGCCGATCGAAAAAGTTTGCTAATTAACCTTGGAGGAGGTGTAGTTACCGATCTTGGTGGATTTGTTGCCTGTACTTTTAAAAGAGGCATTTCATATATAAACATCCCCACTACCCTATTGGCTATGGTTGATGCCTCAGTCGGAGGTAAAACCGGAGTAGATTTAGGTAATTTAAAAAATATGGTAGGTGTTATAAGTGAATCTGAAATGGTTTTGGTAGATACCTCATACCTTGAAACTTTACCCGGAACTGAATTAAGAAGTGGTTTTGCTGAAATGCTTAAACATGGATTAATTAAAGACGCTAATTATTGGGAACGTCTTTCAAAAATTACAGAACTTACTACAAATGATTTAGATACATTAATCCATGAATCTGTGGTGATTAAAAATGATATCGTTTTGGTTGATCCTACCGAACAAAATATTCGAAAATACCTCAACTTTGGACACACCTTAGGTCATGCTATAGAATCTTACTTTTTAACACACCCTAGCAAAACAACTCTTTTGCATGGTGAGGCTATTGCTATTGGTATGATTACAGAAGCTTTTTTAGCAAAAGAATTATTAGGCTTTACAGAAACAGCACTTACCGAAATTGGTAATGTATTTTTAAGTATTTACCCTAAAACAGTTATTGATAAGTCCGATTACCAAGCAATTATTGACCTATTAATATTTGATAAAAAAAATGTAGGCGGAAAAGTTTTATTTGTACTTTTAAATAAAATAGGTGACGCTAAATTTAATTGCGAAGTATCCGAAGAATTATTAACCGCTTCACTAGATTATTACAATCAATTAAAATGAAAAGAATTTTAAACCTTATATTAATTACAGCTGCTACAATTTTTATAATTATAGTAGCTGTTTTTTTTAGTGCATATATTAAATACAATACTCCTATACCTAAAAGCTCTAAAGGAATAAAAGCTGAAAATTTAGCTCAAAAAATAGCGAGTGCCTTAAACTATGAAGCCTATAAAAAAACCAATTTTATTAGTTGGAAGGCTAAAGGAACTAAATACGTATGGGATAAACAACACCGAAGCGTTGATATCAGTTGGAAAAACAATCGATTGGTTTTTAATCAAGATTCTCCTAATAAAAGTATTATAAAAAGCCCTACAAATCTATCAAGTAAAGAAAAAAGAACGCTAATTGATAAAGCCGAAAAATTATTTAATAATGATTCTTTTTGGTTGGTGGCTCCTTTTAAATTATTTGATAAAAATGTTGAACGCATGTATGTCCCTCCCACCTCAACTGAAAATGCATCCTTAATCATTACCTACAAAAGTGGAGGTTCTACTCCTGGAGATACTTACCAATGGTTTGTTAATGATGATTTTATTCCAACAAAATATAAAATGTGGGTTTCCATTATCCCCATTAAAGGCTTGCCTGCCACTTGGGAAAATTGGAAAACATCAACTACAGGCATAAAATTAGCACATACTAAAAAAATCATAGATATGATTCCCTTTCCTATGACCGAAATCAAGACTTGGAATGTTTCTGAATAATCTCAAATTCACAGCGCTATTTTACTTTCTAATACTATTTGGTATTACAAACTACTCTTATGCGCAAGCATTATTCAAAAAAAACAATAATATTAACGGAGCAAATTTAGTTTCTCCTCCATCATTTGTTTCTCAAAAAACTGTAGCTAGCGTTAAACAAATTAATGCCAATTGGGTTTCAATAATTCCTTATGCTTTTACTAATGGACACCAACCCGAAGTATATTTTAATACTAATTTTCAATGGTGGGGTGAAAAATTTGAAGGTACGCAACAATTAATTAAATACGCCAAAAATGAAAATTTAAAAGTTATGCTTAAGCCTCACATTTGGGTAAAAGGTGATGGCTGGGCTGGTGATTATAATTTAAAATCAACTGCTGAATGGCTTATTTTTGAAGAACAATACACAAACTATGCTTTGGCTTATGCTAAAATTGCGCAACAACACCATGTGGAATTATTTTGCATTGCCACCGAATTTAGACAAGTAATTAAAGAGCGCCCTCAATTTTGGTGTACTTTAATCCAAAAAATAAAAGAAATTTATAAGGGTAAACTCACTTATGCAGCCAATTGGGATAACTATCAAAATGTTAGTTTTTGGAATGAATTAGATTATATTGGAATTGATATTTATTTTCCTCTTTCCAAAGAGAAAACACCAACAGTTGATGAACTCAATAAATCATGGATTCCTATACGTAATGAATTAAAAGCACTTACTAACATCTATAAAAAACCTATTTTATTTACCGAATATGGATATAAGAGCGCTGATTACTCAACAGCAGGGCATTGGAAAACTGATGGTTCTGAAGTTTATAATGCCATAGCTCAAAAAAACGCTTATCAATCTTTGTACTATAACTTTTGGAATAAAAAATGGATTGCTGGTGGTTTTTTATGGAAATGGCATTTAACCCCTACTCAGCACAAAAACACTCAATTTACACCTCAATTAAAACCTGTAAGTAGTGTTATAAAAAAATATTATAAGTAACATTAATGCCATAAAAATATCAATTCCGAATATGAAATACATATATAAAATAATTCTATTAACTTATCCCCCAAATAAATAATAGCTGTAAAGCACTTTTAGTATTTCTTCTAAATCCCTTCTAAAAATTACTCAAATTATTTTATTCCATCTCATATCGGAACTGACATTTGACTCATAAACAATTACATATTAAATATTCTTCATCATAATATTGTAATCATTTTTAATACACAAAATCAAGATTTGTTTTTATAGTTGGTTAATTTTATTACTTCAAATATCTAATATCTTTTGAGTAAAACTGCACTCAAATGAGTGAATGCAACTTTTTTTTTAGTGAATAAATCAAATAAATACATAAAATATTTCAAACAATGAACCATTATGGACTGAAAGCACCATAGTTTTGGTTATCACTGAAAGTCACCATCTTTTTAAACATCCATTTTTGCTCTTAGCAATTAGCAATAGAAATTTGATAAATATATAAAAAGCCAAGAGCCAAAAACTAACTGCCAAGAGCTCTTTGTCCTATTTTTAGAAGCTAAAAGCACTAAAGTGCATAGTTTTTACTATTCCTGAGACCAATTTAATTATCTCTTTAAAATAGATTTAAAATAAAAAGCAATCAATCATTTTTCATTAACTTTATAAACTAAAAAGTAACTAACACAATCTTTACACTAACCAAAAACAATAATCATCATGATTAACATTCAAATTGATACCAATAACCTAATAGCCGTTATGCAAAACTGTAATTTAGGCTGTGGTTCATTCGACAAACCAATTAAAGCTGATAGCTTTGCATCAACACCTTGTATCACAAAAATTCCAGAAAATGAAAAAACGATAAAATTTTCTGTTAGCAATAATGGTTCTGGACCAACACCAAAATTGGCTTGTATCCTTTTAGATAATGTAGGTAAAAATGATGTCACATTACCAGATACGGCATTTAACAAAATTTACGACGAAGTTTTTAACTGTTCGGCTTCCAACATTGAAGTAAGCAATAGGCAATTATGTATTACGGCTATTAATGATACAAATTGCGCTATTCATATCAACACAGAAACACAAGGAGAATTAGTAAATTCCTTTTTTTCCTTTACCGTTATTTTTAACTTAGCCATAAATGGAATAACTTACTGTTTTAGTGTTGATCCCTACTTTAATCTAAAATCCAAAAGATAATATTGATAATCTTTGAAAAAAAATAGTACATACACCTTTTTATTACTATTCAGCTTTTTTCTTTTGTCTGCGCAACAGAAAAAAGCTGATAGTTTACTAACTATTTTAAAATCAAACAACTTATCCAAACAAGAACGAGCTTCAATTTTATTAGATATTGTTACATATCATCCTAATATTCAAATTGCGCTTAACTCAGCAAAAAAGTCATTGAAACTAGCTGAAGAAATAAAATCCCCTAATTTACAAGCTAGATCATTAATAGAAATTAGTATACTTCAAAGACAATTAGGCTTTAATAATTTATCTATTAGTGCCTCTTTAAAAGCTTTAAAAATATTCAAAAAACTAAAAATAAGAGATGAGCAAGCTACATGTTATAGTCATATAGCTACAAGTTATGCGTATGATAAAGATTATTTGGCAGCTATAGCCTATTTTAAAAAAGCTATAAAATACACTAATATTAAAAACGAAATTAGTAACGTCGTTTTAACGCTCAATTTAGGAGAGGCCTACAGAGAACTTGGCCAATTAGATAGCGCCAAAATTTATATAGAAAAAAGCCTATTAAAAAACTCAACTGTTAATGTCCCCGATGGTTTTCAGGGTTATATATTAGGAAACTTAGGAATGGTTTATATCGCCGAAAACAAAATTATTGATGCTAAAAAAAACTTAAATGAAGCTATTGCTATTTTATCAAAATTAAACGATCCCTATTCCACATCGACTTACATTGCTGCTTTAGGTCAAGCATACCTAAAAGAAAACAAAAAAGATATAGCCGAAAAAAAGTTAATCGAAGCTTATCAAATGGCTAAAAAGAATAGTTTAAAAGATGAAATTAGAAATTTTAGCAAAATGCTGGCTGAACTTTATGAAGAAACTGAACAATTCCCTAAAGCCTTAAAATATCAAAAACTATTTCAAATTTATCAAGACAGTTTAGTAAATAAGGACAATATTAAAAAATTAGAACAACTTAAAGCGAGTTATGAAATTGATAAACGCGAAACAGAAATTAGTTTATTAAATACCATTAATAAAAGTCAGAAAAAATGGATGCTTTCTTTAATTTTTGGACTTTCTTTACTCATCCTACTCTCCTATTTACTCTACAGAGGGAATCTAAAAGCAAAACGATCTAACAAATTACTAGCTCAACAAAAAGAAGTAATTAGCAAAAGAGAACAAGAAAAAGCATTATTACTCCGAGAGCTTAATCATCGGGTAAAAAACAATTTACAAATGATATCGAGCTTACTAAATTTACAAAGCAACAAATTATCGGGTCACCCTGCACAAGAAGCTATTATTACTGGTAGGCAACGTGTTGAGGCCTTATCATTGGTGCACCGAAAATTATATCAAGAAGGTGTGGATACACGTATTCATGTAAAAGAATATATTTCGGAATTAATTTTAGGTCTTTTTCATGGGTTTGATGCTAATTTTGAACCCGAATTTGACATTGCTGATGTAAATGTCAATATTGATGCTGCTATTCCCTTAGCGCTTATTGTAAATGAAATTGTTATTAATGCTTTAAAATATGCATACGCAGAAATTACAGCCCCCGCATTAAAAGTGCACATTCAGCCAGCTGGAGAAAAACGTCTTTCTATTCAAATTAGCGATAACGGCATTGGTTTTAAAGACAGTGATGCTTCCAAAAAAACAAACTCTTTAGGATTAAAAATTATTAATTCACTAATACACCAATTGGATGGTAGTATTCAAAAAACCATTGACAATGGCACGCATTGGAAAATGGACGTTAAGGTAGGTTAACTACCACCCCTTCCTTCTTTTTTGGCGCATTCAGAGAATAGCCTGATTCTCAAAAATTATACATAAAAAATCCAAAATTTGATAAATTCAAGTTTTGGATTTTTGTTTTTTAGGTCATTTTAGTCTAAAAATATTGATTTCAATACCGACAGGGCGTAGTTATCCCAAGAGCTCTTATTTTTTTCTAAATTTAGGCAGCCAGATTAACTTGACTATTCTGGATTCTTCTACCTATTTCTAAAGCATTTGCTGTGTGTATTCCAAAAAATATCCAGAGTTTTTCTGTAGCTTTTGTTTTTGCCTTTATTTTTTTGAGATGGTAATATTCTTTTTCTTTTCCAAAGCTCCCTTCTAATCGAGTGGCTCTTTCTTTTGTTATTAAAGCTTTTAACTTCTTTTCGTCTTTGTGGTTTTTAGGAAGCTTGCCTTTTCGTTTAAAGTCTGTTTTGATATCATGTTTTGTAACAAAATTTCGGTTTTTATTTGTTGCATATATTGCATCTGCTCCTAATACTTTAAGTTTTGTTTTTGTGAGTGACTGTGCTTTATATACGGTGCTTTGTAAGCGCGTACCTTCATTAAAAGCATTAAAACTTAAATGCTCTATAAAATTGATACCATCAATTTGAAGTTTATTGACCTTAGCACCAAATTCAACGGGTTTTACTTCTTTTCCTCTTACAATTGGTCTGAGGTAATCTTTGGCAATACTAACAATTCTATTTTTAGGAGATATGCCTGTTTTAAAGTAAGCTTGTTGTTGCTCAAGTACTTTTTTGATCGTAGCTACTCTTCGATAATAAGCAACACTATAGGTTAGCTCATAATTTTTACGAAGTAGATTTTCAAAATCCAAAAGCTTATTTAGTAAATGTAATAAGCCCCTTGTTAGTGGTTGACGCTTCTTTTTGGTTTTACGGCGCATTTTACTAAATCCAATATAGCGCTTTTTCCATTTGATATATTTGGAACGTATCATTTTTACTCCTATAGCTTTGCAGTTTTCTTTGAGCTGGGTATACAACCAATCCACTGCTTCCCAGAGTAATTTTTGAGGGCTTGGGTAACGAACTTCACTCTCATAACAAGTCGCGTCTACTGTAACTTGATCTTTGTTATTTATATAGGGTTTCCAGTGAGCAAACAACTCTTTTTCTATCGAATCTATATCTAGTTTTCTTGCCAGTTCACAACGAATCTGACTTACTATTTTAAAATTAGTCAACCGATTAAAACCTAAATGAATATCACAGAAAAATTGATAATCAATATTGCCATTGAGTTGTTCTATTAGTTTTTGATCTGAACAACAAGCATAATGCTTTAGAAGCATTAAAGCTATTCTTCCCCTTGGACTAAATAACATTTTTGAACCTGAAGGTTTTTCTTTTATTTGTAAACTTTCTACAAGAGAATCCCAAGGAATAGATACATAGATTTTTCCCAAATCACTTTCTAAAAAGCGGGTATAAAAGGAAGATAAATTTTCTTGTGCAGATAAAAACGAAAATTCGTGCTGAAAGTCACTAATTCTTTGTATTTTCATAATTAACGATAAGTAAAACCCCGTTTTTAGCTCATTATAGCTGTTTTCGGGGTTTTTATTTACATTAATTTACGACAAAACCCTCGTATTTACAAGGGTTTTGAGTATTCTGAATGCGCCTCAAACAATTTAAAAAATATCAAACTATCTAAGGTGTATAAATCACACAGTGATTATTTTGGATGGATATCTAAATAAGGACCTCCTAGTATTGTTTTTAATTGATTTTGTGATAACTTTTCCGCTGTTTTAAATTGATTATTTTGTGATAATTTTTCCGTTGTTTCTAATTGATTTTGTGATAACTTCATCTTTATATAATTTTTATTAATTTGACATTTGTGAATCTATTAATAATTTTCAGAAATACAAAATATTTAAAAACGTAATATCATATTCATTTAAATAAAATGGATATACTACTTTTATAAAATTGTTAGTATTTAAGTGTTAAATGATTTAATAAGTTTATAATTTTAAATACCAAAACTCTCAAAAAATTAAAAAAGTTAACATATGAAAATTTTATGGTTAATAAACCACCACATAAAGATAAAAATATCCTTTCCATTTTGTAAATGACGAGTCAAAAGCCTTAGCAATTGATTGAAACAAAAAAATTATTTTATTGAAAAAGAAACCATTATTATTTCCATTTATCAAACAAGCAGGTATGATGGAGTGCGGAACAACATGTCTCGCAATGATTTTTAAGTATTATGGATATACAAATATTAGAAATTTTTTAAGTGAAAAAGCTGAAGTAAACTTAGCAGGAACTGATTTATATACAATTAGTCAGTTAGCTGAAAGTTTTGGTTTTGAATCAGACGGATACAAAATAAAATATGATTTTTTTAAAGACGTAATTCTACCATGTATTGCTCATTACGACGGTAATCATTTTGTAGTTATCTATAAAATAAAAAATAATATAGTTTGGATAGCAGATCCTGCTGTAGGGAAATATAAACTTTAAAAAGAAGAATTTGAAAATAAATGGAATGGTATTATTTTAATGCTAAAACCAACAAAAAATTTATTTAAAAAAAATAAATTTTCTGAAGAAATTAGAATATTAAAAAAGAATGAAAAAAAAATTATAAGAAAATTTTATGGAAATCTTTTTTTCAACTCAAAAAAAATAATTGTAAGTGTATTTTTTACTTCAATTATATTACAACTATTAGGATTAGCTTTACCTTTTTTTACTCAAGGCATTATTGACCAAGTATTAGTAAACGAAAACTTCAAATTATTGTATGCTATTCTGGTAGGTATGCTTTTAGTTTTTATAACTCAAATCGTTTTATCATATCATAGAAATATACTTTTAGTTAAATTCAAAGTAATTTTTGAAAGGTCATTTTTCAATGCGCTTTTTTATCACTTTATTAAATTAAAACAATCTTATTTTGATAGACACAAACGAGAGGATTTCATAAATCGTTTCCAGGAAAATATGAAAATACGGAATATATTAAATCCAAATATTCTTGAATCTTTAATAGATGTTTCTTTTTCAATTATTTATTTATCTATTTTATTTTCTTATAATATTTATTTAGGTTTCATAACTTTTATTTATGTAATATTTTATACCATTATAACTGTTAGTTTTTTCCCTAAACTTAAAAATCTTGAAGATCAAATTTTTAGTGAAAATGTTAAAACTATGGGAGAATTTTTAGACACTCTATTAGGTATAGAATCTGTACGTTTACTAGGAATTGAACATATTAAATATAGAAGTTGGAAAAATCAATACACAAAAAACCTTAATAAAGTATTAGAAACTGAAAATAAGCACATAAAATTATCGACTATTATAAGTGGATTCTTTTTTATCAGTCAAGCATCTATATATTGGTTAGGTGCATATTATACTTTTGACGACAAACTATCTTTAGGTCAATATATAGCTTTTGTAACTATTTTCACAATACTTATTAATAGTTTAAAAAATGCATCTAGCCTAAGCTTTCTTTTTACTGAATTATCTGTCTCTTTTCAAAAAATAAATGATATTTTACTTCAAGAGATAGAAGATTTAACTGATGCTATAAAGCCAATGCCTGCAGAACCATCTATTTTTATTAATGATATGTTTTTTAGATACAAATCTAATGAAGAACAATTTATTTTAGAAAATATAAATTTAGAAATACCATATGGGTATCACGTAGGAATCATCGGAAGAAACGGTTCTGGAAAATCAACACTTATCAAAATTTTAACAAGATTATACAATAATTACTCTGGTGAAATTAAGATTAATAATATTTCTATAAAAAATATATCTATGTCAGATTATAGAAAAAAAGTTGCTGTTATACCTCAGGACATTTTTCTTTTTGATGGAACTATTAGAGAAAATATTCTTTATGGAAATCCTAGTGCAACAACAGAAGAAATCGTTGAAGCTGCTAAATTAGCTGAAATACATGATTTTATTAAAAACCAATATCTAGGCTATAATATTAAAATTGGTCAAAATGGAATAAAATTATCTGGTGGGCAACAACTAAAAATTGCATTTGCTAGGTTATTTATTTCAAATCCAGAAATTATCATTTTAGACGAAGCTAGTAGTGCTTTAGATATTTCAACAGAAAAAATAATTTTAAAAAACATTAAAGATAAATTTAAAGGTAAGACTATAATATCAATAGCTCATAGAATTCATACATTAAAATCTTCTGATATGATTGTAATAATGGATCAAAAAACTATTGTTGAAAAAGGCAAGCATAATCAATTAATGGAAAATGAAGGAATCTATAAAGAATTTATAGAGACTTACTTAAATTTTTAGATATGACTAATGAAAATGAATTAGAACCACATCAGTATCAAGATATTTACTTTGAATATGATGAACCTTTTTTAGCCAATAACAATAATAAAAACAAAAAACTTTTTTATTATGGTTTATTTATGTTCATATTGATTATCATCCTTGGTTTTACAATCAATATCCCTAAAGAAGTAAATTTACTATTTAATTTAAAAGGAGGCATAAAGGAGTCAATAGGTCAATATCCAGACAAAGTATTTATTCTTGAAAGACATGTAGAGATTGGAAAAAATATAGAAGCAGGTACGCCGATTGTTACTATAACATCTGAAAAAATCATAAATTTTATAGAAAAACTAGCTGTAATTGAATCTGATGAAATAAAATTTAATGAATCGGAATTAGAACTTTACAAGAAAACCTCGAGCTACTTAAAATTAAAAATGAAAAATGCCCATACAGAAAAAAAAAAGTTACAAATTCATAAAAATAATATAGAACTAAGATTTAAAACAGAAAAAAGTATTCTAGAAGATCAACTTGAAATTGTAAAAAAAGATTTTAAAAGAAATCAAATTTTATTTAAAAAAGATGTAATAGCTGAAAGAGACCTAGATGTAAAAACAAACAATTTAAAAAAAGTTCAATATGAACAACTTAATTCTGAACAACGTTACCAAACTGAAATGGCTCTAATTAATGAGCAAATTGCTAATCAAAAGAACTTAATAACAGAATTAGAAGGGAAAATTAATTTAGATTCTTTAACTAGAGTTGATAAACATTTTTTATTGAAAAAAAGAAAAACTGATATAATTAAACAATTAAAGTTTAATTATGGAAGTAATATTGTTTCCAATAAAGGATTAATAATAAGTAGCTCTAATAATGGAATCATTAGTTATATAAACACTAATGAAACTCAAATATCGTCAGGTGAATTTGTATGGAAACTTATAACTAATGAACAACAATATCACATAGTATGTGAAGCTAATTCTTTTCAAATAGGAGAATTAAAAAAAGGTTTACCTGTCATATTAAAATACGATAGTTTTCCTTTTTTATATTATGGTACTATGAAAGGAATAATTAACAATATAAGTCTAAGTTCAAAAGAGACTGGTAATTATCTAGTAAATATTAAAATCAAAGATCAAAAAAAACTTCATAACAAGGTCAAAAAAGGAATGAGAGGAAAAGCTACTATAATAGTTGAAGAATTACCCGTTTTTTATTATTTATTAAAGAATTTTTTAGGGTAAACACTAACCCCACTAAAGTATATCCCTTAATCTGTAAATTTCATTATAATCAACCTTAAAAACTACGTCTAAAATCGCAACCTGATTTATAATTACTACACCCATAAGCCGTACGCCCTTTTATAATGGTACCTTGCTTACATTTTGGACATGTGGCCTCATTGATTTTAGTTGCTCCTATTTTTTTTTCTTCTAAAACCAAATTAAAATCTGTATCAAATCGGAGTAAACCCTCTACTTTATTTTCTAAAACTTTAAACCCCTGTAAATTTACTGTAGATCCTTTTTTAAGTAAACGTATGTATTGTTTTTCCGAAATTTTTTTATCATTAAAAACAAAAGGCAATACAAAACGACAACCCGATTTATAATTACCACATCCATAACCTGTTTTTCCTTTCAGTAATTTGCCCTGTTTACATTTAGGACAGTCTTCAATAGTAATACCATCATTTTTTTTAGGTACTTTTTTTACCTTTGTAGGAGTGGCTGTAGCATAAGAAATATTAGCTTTTAGCTTTTCACTTCGTACCTCATACACCAAATGATCCACCATCTGTTTCATATTTTTTATAAAACTCCCTGCACTATAATTCCCTTTCTCGATTTCCTTTAACTGCTTTTCCCATGAACCTGTAAGCGCTGCAGACTTTAATAATTTATTTTGAATGATATCAATCAATTGTATCCCTATGGTGGTCGGTAACACTTGTTTTTTACGGCGTTCTATGTATTTACGTCTAAATAAAGTTTCAATAATATTTGCTCGAGTCGAAGGTCTTCCAATACCATTTTCCTTCATCAACTCTCGCATTTCATCATCATTCACTTGCTTTCCTGCTGTTTCCATGGCTCTTAATAAGGAAGCCTCTGTGTATTGATTAGGAGGTTTCGTTTCCTTTTCCAAAAAAGAAGGCTCGTGAGGGCCTTTTTCACCTTTGACAAAAGTAGGAAGCAATTTTACCTCTTTGGTTTTCTTTTTAGAAGACTCTTTATCTTCAACTGTATTAACTTGGTTATTACTCTTTGGAGCTTCAAAAACAACCCGCCAACCTTTTTCTAAAATTTCTTTGCCCGAAGTTTTAAAATTAACATCTAACACTTTTCCAACAACATTGGTATTTGCTACTTTACAATCCTCATAAAACACAGCAATAAAACGCTTAACAATAATATCATATACTTGTTGCTGATTGTACTGTAAATTCATTTGAATTCCAGTTGGAATAATTGCATGGTGATCTGTTACTTTTTTATCATTAAAAACACGCGCTGATTTTTTTATCTTTTTTCCTAAAAGTGGTTGGATGAACTCACTATAATTCGTCAGTTTTTCTAAAATCCCGGGCACCTTTGGGTATATATCATTAGGTAAAAATGTAGTATCTACTCTTGGGTAAGTGACTACTTTTTGTTCGTATAATTTTTGAACAATTTTTAAAGTCTCATCGGCAGAAAAACCAAACTTTGTATTGCAATATACTTGTAATCCTGTCAAATCAAATAGCTTTGGAGCATATTCGTTCCCTTTCTTTTTGGTAATAGAGACTATTTCAAAATCATGTGCCTGTACCTTATCTGCTAAAATTTGACCTTCTTCCTTTTTAAAAAAACGTCCTTCTTCATAACTAAAAAGCGTATCTCTGTACTTGGTCTGTAATTCCCAATAAGGTGTGGGTTTAAAATTTTCTATTTCTTTATAACGCTGCACAAGCATAGCCAAAGTCGGAGTTTGTACACGTCCAACAGATAACACTTGTTTATATCCCCCATGTTTTAGCGTATACAAACGTGTAGCATTCATTCCCAAAAGCCAATCCCCTATGGCTCTTGAAAAACCAGCATAATACAAATTATCATAATCGGCTGCCGATTTTAAATTTTGAAAACCTTCTTTAATTGCTTCGGTTGTTAAGGATGATATCCATAATCGTTGTACTTCACCTTTATATTCAGCTTGATTGATTACCCAGCGTTGTATCAATTCTCCTTCTTGTCCTGCATCCCCACAATTTATAATAACATCAGCCTTATCAAATAATTTCTTTACAATAGTAAATTGTTTTTTAATTCCATCATTATCAACCACCTTTGTCATAAACTTTTCAGGTAACATCGGTAAATTATTCAAATCCCAACTTTTCCAGTAAGGCTTATAATCATTAGGTTCAAATAAGGTACATAAATGTCCAAAAGTGTAAGTAACAGCATAGCCATTACCTTCATAATAACCATCATTTTTAATATTTGCTCCTAAAACAGCAGCAATTTCTCTGGCAACACTAGGCTTTTCGGCAATACAAACTTTCACTATTCTTCAATTATTGACACCTTTTTTTATTTACCAAATAAATTACTAGTCAATTCTATATTTTTTTGGCTAATCAACTAGTAAAAACGAATTCAAATTAGTTTATTCGTAAATAAAAACTATGGTATAATTCCAGCATGGCAAAATAAGAATTTTTAACGGATTACATGCCCTTCTTTTTTATTACTAAGAATTTTCAAGTACCTTGTGTAAGAAATTTCTATAGTACTTTTAAAGTAACAAAGTTTTTTAAATACTACTTTTACAACAACACAGATCAATAAACTCTCCCCCAACTATGAATAACAATACATCCAAAATTAAAATTTTAGTCGTCGAAGATGAAGTATTATTAGCCCATGATATTATCCAAAGGCTCACTGATATGGACTACGAAGTTGTGGGCTTTGCCATGACAGCAAACAGTGCTTTAGAGTTAATTGATGAAAACCCTGATATTGATATCTTACTCATGGATATTATGATCAAAGGAAATAAAGATGGTATTGAATTAGCAGAAATTGTTAAAGAAAAATATAATATTCCATTTATCTTTTTATCATCAAACGCAGATAAAGGTGTAGTAGAAAGGGCCAAAAAAGTCCAACCACATGCCTATATGTTAAAGCCTTTTAATGACAGGCAAGTTCAAATAGCTATTGAGTTAGCCCTAATGAATTTTTCAAAAAAATCTCCACAAAAAGAACTATTAAAAGAACAAAAATTTGAAGTCTCTGAAAACCAAGTATTGCAAATAAAAGACTGCTTATTTTTAAAGAAAAACCATCAATTTAAACGTGTTTGGCTAGATGATATTTTATACATTCAAGCTGACAATAATTACTCCACACTGTTCACTAGTAATGAAAAATTTATCTATTCTATAGTAATGAAAAAAATTGAAGAGCAGCTCCCAAAAGAATTATTTTTACGCACCCACAGGAGTTATATTGTAAATATAAACTGTATTGATGGCTATGAAGGAAATACTCTATTTGTAAAAAACACCAAGATCCCTATCAGCAAATCGTATAAAGAAAATGTATTTAAATTATTCCCAACTATTTAACCAAAATTATACTTTAAAAATCTATTCCTTATTAAAAAGCTCAACACTCATAATGAAGTTCTAATCCATAATGGTAGTTTTATTTCTTCAAGATAACCTTCCTTGTTGGTAGCCATATCTTGAAGAAATATGTGGTGTTTTCTTTTTATTTCCCTCCAGTACCTTTAAAATTCTGGTCATTATTTTTAAACAATACATTAAAAGTGGTTAAACTTCCGTAAATGCGACTTATGTATTGCTGTAAGTCAATTTTATCTTGTTCTTCCAACACTTTTGAGCTATTTATTTTTTGCTCCATTACTCTAATACGATCACGCACCATTACTATTTTATGGAAAAAAGTATCAATTGGAATCTCTTTTGAAGTCAAACTACTGTCTTTCGGTTGTAATTCAATAGTACCTCCCTTCCATTTATCTGCAATGGGAACAATTTCTGAGATATCACTATATTTATGTAATAACTTCTTAAAAATATCTTCAATTTCATAAAAACTAACCGTATCCACTTCTCCTTCTACAGCTTCAATAACCTCAAAATCATCATCCACTTCAATAGTTTCCAACCCATTATCAATAAAAGTTACCCAGTAATATTTTGCAGAAACATTAGTAACTACTCCAACTCCGTATTTTTCATGTTTTATACGCGAACCTATTCCTAAAATCATATGTATTATTTCTATTAAAATTCTAACTATAAGTTTACTACAATTTTATAATGCATACAATTATTTTTTTAATAAGGTTATTTGAATAAGTATTCATAGCATGCTAATCGAATTTTTAAGATTGCATTCACAACACTTACTTCAAATTACAACTGGAATTAGCTATCTTTAGCACGACTATGAATACAAGCGAAAACACCATTCACGTTCAAGGAGCACGTGCCCATAACTTAAAAAATATTGATGTTGTAATTCCTAGAGATAAACTAGTGGTTATTACCGGCTTATCTGGTTCAGGAAAATCATCATTGGCCTTTGACACCATTTATGCCGAAGGACAACGACGGTATATTGAAACATTTTCTGCCTATGCACGTCAATTTTTAGGTGGTTTGGAACGCCCAGATGTGGATAAAATTGATGGACTTTCACCAGTGATTGCCATTGAACAAAAAACGACCAGTAAAAGTCCCCGAAGTACCGTAGGTACTATTACCGAAATTTATGACTTTTTACGTTTATTATTCGCGCGTGCCAGTGATGCTTTTAGTTATGAAACTGGTGAAAAAATGGTCAGTTATTCTGATGAACAAATACAAGAATTAATCACCGAAAAATTTAATGGAAAGCGTATCAATATAGTAGCTCCTGTTGTCCGTTCTCGTAAAGGGCATTACCGAGAGTTATTTGAACAAATTGCCAAACAAGGATTTGTTAAAGTGCGTGCCGATGGTGAAATTATTGATATTGTGAAAGGCATGAAATTAGACCGATATAAAACACATGACATAGAAATTGTTGTTGATCGGCTTCAAGTTTCAACGGAAGAAGACACCCAAAAAAGACTATCTGAAAGTATAAAAACAGCTATGTATCATGGTAATGATATCCTTATGGTTGTGGAACATAAAAGTCAAAAAGGACGTTTTTTTAGTCGAAACTTAATGTGCCCTTCTTCTGGGATTTCTTATCCAAATCCGGAGCCTAATAATTTTTCATTCAATTCCCCAAAAGGAGCTTGTCCTAAATGTAACGGCATTGGAAATTTATATGAAGTTAATTTAGAAAAAATAATTCCCGACCCTGCCATATCAATAAAAAATGGTGGTTTAGCTCCTCAAGGCCCTCAAAAAAATAATTGGATTTTTAAGCAATTGGAACTTATCGCTATGCGATTTAATTTTGCGTTAATGGATCCAATTAGTAAAATTCCTAAAGAAGCTTTAGAAATTATTTTACATGGAGGTAAAGAAAAATTTACTGTTAACAGTAAAGAACTCGGAGTAAAACGAAGCTATAGTATTGATTTTGAAGGAGTAGCTAATTTTATTCAAAGTACTTATGACAATAGTGATTCTACCTCATTAAAAAGATGGGCTAAAGAGTATATGGATCATGTAAATTGTAGTTCATGTCATGGATCTCGCTTACAAAAAGAAGCACTAAACTTTAAATTAAACGAAAAAAATATTGCTGAATTAGCCCAAATGGATATTGTTGAACTTAAAAAATGGTTTGATGAGCTTCCTAAACATATTACTAAAAAACAACAGCAAATTGCCAGTGAGATTATTAAAGAAATTTCAACTCGAATACAATTTTTAGTCGATGTCGGATTAACCTATTTATCGCTTAACAGGAGTAGTAAATCACTCTCTGGAGGTGAGGCTCAACGTATTCGTTTAGCTACACAAATAGGCTCGCAGTTAGTAGGTGTGCTCTATATTTTAGATGAGCCTAGTATTGGTTTACATCAACGTGATAACGAAAAATTAATCCAATCTTTAATACAATTACGAAACATAGGAAACTCAATAATTGTAGTGGAACACGATAAAGATATGATTGAACAAGCCGATCATGTCATTGATATTGGACCAAAAGCAGGTCGTTTTGGAGGAGAAATTATTAGCGAAGGGCCTCCAAATGAACTTAACACACATAATACATTAACGGCAGATTACCTTAGTGGGAAGAAAGAAATTGCTATCCCTAACACACGAAGAAAGGGAAATAATAAAACTTTAAAACTAACTGGTGCTACTGGAAACAACCTAAAAAATGTATCCATTGAATTACCATTAGGTCAAATGATTGTTGTTACTGGTGTTTCTGGTAGTGGGAAATCTACCTTGATTAACGAAACTCTTTATCCCATTTTAAATAACCATTATTTTAATGGGAAAATGGAACCTATGCCCTACAAAAAAATAGTCGGCTTAGAAAATTTAGATAAAGTAATTGATATTAATCAATCCCCAATTGGACGTACCCCCCGATCTAATCCTGCTACTTACACAGGAGTGTTTTCAGAAATAAGAAGTCTTTTTGCCATGACACCCGAGGCCATGATTAGAGGTTACAAACCTGGTCGTTTTAGCTTCAACGTAAAAGGAGGACGTTGCGAAACCTGTGGTGGTGGTGGATTGCGTGTAATAGAAATGAATTTTTTACCTGATGTTTATGTAGAATGTGAAACTTGTCAAGGAAAAAGATTTAATAGAGAAACACTTGAAATTAGATACAAAGGAAAATCAATTTCCGATGTATTAAATATGACAATTAATGAAGCCGTAAACTTTTTTGAACCTATTCCTAAAATTTATCGCAAACTAAAAACAATTAAGGATGTTGGCCTAGGCTACATTACTTTAGGGCAACAATCCACTACGCTATCAGGTGGTGAGGCACAGCGTATAAAATTAGCTTCCGAACTCTCTAAGAGAGATACAGGGAACACCTTTTACATATTGGATGAACCTACTACAGGATTGCATTTTGAAGATGTACGTGTACTCATGGAAGTCCTAAACAATTTAGTTGACAAAGGAAATACGGTACTAATAATTGAACACAACATGGATGTTATTAAACTAGCAGACTATATTATTGATGTGGGTCCCGAAGGTGGAAAAGGCGGAGGTAGCATTATTGCAAAAGGGACTCCTGAAGCAATTAGTAAGGTTAAAAAAAGCCACACTGCTAAATTCCTAAAAAAAGAATTAAACTAAATTATAATGACTTTTTACAATTATAATTGAACTATAGTGTAACATAAGTCATTCCAATAAAGTCATTAAAATTAGCAAAAACTTAAACAATTTAAATTGAGAAACGAACAACACTACAAACGCTGGAACGAGATAAAAACAAATGATTCATGGGCTATTTTTAAAATCATGGGGGAATTTGTGAATGGATTCGAAAAAATGAGTGAAATCGGGCCCTGTGTCTCTATTTATGGATCCGCACGCACAAAACAAGATCACCCCTTTTATCAATTAGCCACCGATGTTGCTGCCGAAATTGTAAAACATGGTTATGGAGTTATCACTGGAGGCGGACCTGGTATTATGGAAGCTGCTAACAAAGGAGCCTTTGAAGCTGGAGGAACGTCTGTAGGATTAAATATTGATTTACCCTTTGAACAATTTGATAATCCATACATAGATCGTGACAAAAACTTAAACTTTGACTATTTTTTTGTACGAAAAGTAATGTTTGTAAAATATTCGCAAGGCTTTGTGGTTATGCCAGGTGGGTTTGGTACACTCGATGAACTTTTTGAAGCTATTACACTCATTCAAACCAATAAAGTGGATAATTTCCCTGTAATTTTAGTAGGTACTGAATTTTGGGGAGGACTTTTTGAATGGATCAAAAATACGCTTTTGGAAAGCTTTGGCAACATAAGTCCAAAAGATTTAGATTTAGTTCATTTGGTGGACACTCCTAATCAAGTTATTGAAATTTTAGATAAATTTTACGACAAAAACAACTTAAAACCTAATTTCTAGTTACCGTACTTTGTTAAAAAAATTGCTTTTATTATTCTCTCTTTTTGTTTCGCTTATCTCTAGCGGACAAAATGAATCATATATAAATGCAGTACTTTTTGATAAATTAAAAACTATTGTTGTTGTTCAAGAACTTGTATACCATAACACTTCAAATGACACCCTAAATGAAATTTATTTAATGGATTGGGCCAATGCCTTTTCTAGTAAAGAAACGCCATTAGTGGTTCGTTTTAATGAAGATTTTCGTCGAGCCTTTCATTTTTCCAGTAAAAAAGAAAGAGGTTACACTGATATTATTAATTTTCGATTGGGAACAGGAAAAAGTAATAAGTGGATACGGCCAAAAGATCACCCCGATGTAATTAAGGTAAATTTAGAACACAAGTTACTCCCTGGGAAAAAAATAAAGCTTGAATTTCAATTCCAAGTAAAAATACCCGATGATCGTTTTACCAAATACGGTTATGGAAAAAATAGCTATCAACTTAGGTATTGGCACTTAGCTCCCGCCCTATATAATAATGGATGGAAGTTTTTTAGCCATAAAAATTTAAATGATTTTACTTCAAGCTTAAGTAATTATACGCTTAAATTTAAAAGTGATACTGATTTTCATATTGAAACAAACCTTAATAAAACAAATGAGAAAAATAAGGACTTTATCATTTTTAAAGGCAATGATATTGATGCAATAAAATTATACTTATCAAAAAAAGAACGTTTTGAGCAACTAACATATAAAAACAAAATCATCACCACCGATATCCCTAAAGATGGTTTATCAAAAGAAGCTCAAGAAAAATCAATTAAAAAAGTGTACGATTATGTAGAAAGTTACTTTGGAGAACTTCCGCAAAAAAAATTGTTACTTTCATACACCAACTACAAAAAACAACCCGTCTATGGTCTTAATCAATTACCCGATAAGCTAAGGCCTTTTGAAGCTTCTTTTCAATATGAAATAATCTTATTGAAAGAAATGGCTAAAGAATTCAATAAACAAAGCATTCAAACAGATTTACGTAATGATCAATGGTTTACAGATGCCATACAAGTATATGCAATGATCAACTATGTGAATACCTTTTATCCCGATAGCAAATTAATTGGACGCTTGAGTAAATTTATAGGTGTTAAATGGTTTCATGCCTCAAAATTATCTTTTAATGATCAATATTATTTAGGTGCAAAAAATATGGGAGCTCGTTTTTTAGAACAGCCACTTACTATACCTAAAGATTCGTTACTAAAATTTAATTATAATATTTCTAACCCTTACAAAGCAGGTATGGGCTTAAATTACTTGGATAAAAACTTAAATGGATCCATAAAGCTAACTATCCGTAGCTTTATGACAAATCAAAAATTAAAAGCCACTACAGGAAATGATTTTAAAGAAGCTCTAAAAAATAGTACCGAAAAAGATATCAGTTGGTTTACAGATGATTTTGTGAATTCGGACACTAAATTAGATATAAAAATAAAAGGAGTTTCTCGTAAAAAAGATAGCATATATGTACATTTAAAAAATGACGGCAGATCTGTTCCAGTAAAAGTTTCTGGGCTAAAAAAGAAATCAGTAATTGAAGAAAAATGGATCCCTAGTTTTAAAGACACTATATCTGTTGGTTTTGAAAAAAAATGTGCCAATAAATTCATTATTGATTATGATGAGGACTTACCCGAAGTAAACAGAAGAAATAACTATTGGAAGACATCTGGTATACTCAATAAAAAATTACAATTCAGACTTTTTCAGGATATTGAAGACCCTAAATATCATCAAACTTTTTTATTACCGGTCTGGGATTTTAATGTGTATGATGGTTTTTTACTAGGAGGAAGCTTTTTTAATAAATCACTAATCCGAAGAAATTTCAATTATAGTTTCACGCCATCATATGGAACGGAGTCAAATAAAATATTAGGTTCTTTTGGAATAAATTACACACACCAAATTAAAAAATATGGATGGTATTTACTCAACTTTGGAATAAGCGGATCCACATTTAGTTATGCTCCTGATAGGCTTTTTAGATCATTTACACCCTCGATTAGTGTTAGTTATCGTCCAAAAGATTTACGAAAAAACATAAAACAAACCATTAGTAATAGGTTAGTTTCAATTAAAAGGGAAAAAGATCCAAATATCCCATTAGAAACTCCTAATTATGATATTTATAATGCTCGTTATCGTTATTCTGACCCTAATTTAACACATTCATTAGGTATTATAGTGGATTTTCAACAAGCTAAAAACTTCAATAAAGTATCCGCTGTTTTTGGATATAACAAGCTATTTTTAAACAATCAACGTGTTAACTTTAGACTTTTTGCAGGTACTTTTATATCTAATAAATCACAAGCTGATGGTGACTTTTTTAGTTTCGCATTAGATAGACCTACTGATTATTTATTTGATTATAACTATTTAGGAAGAGCTGAAAGTACTGGCTTAGTAAGTCAACAATTTATATCTGCCGAAGGTAATTTTAAATCACAACTTAATCCTGCTTTTGCTAATCAATGGTTAGCTACCTCTACCCTAGAAAGTAGTATATGGAATTGGGTACAAGCTTATGCAGATGCTGGCTTTGTAAAAAACAAAGGAATAGCACCTGAATTTGTATATGATTCTGGGATTAAACTTAATCTTTTGACAAATTATCTCGAGTTATTTTTCCCTTTACAATCCTCTTTAGGCTTTGAACCTAGTCTTTCTAATTATCAAAAACGTATCCGTTTTAAAGTTTCACTAAGTGTTCAAACTCTTATCGGATTATTTACCCGTGAATGGTACTAAATATGAGCTAAAAGTAACGTTGTAAAAAACCTTATTTATCCTTACTTTTGTTAAGTCCATCTTATACCACTATATGCACGCAAAATCTTCAACTACACTGTCGTTATCGTTTACTGAATTTAAAGAGCAAGTATTATCTGACTATCGAATTGCTTTTATGAGTAGGGAATGTAGTTTAACAGGTCGTAGGGAAGTCCTTACTGGTAAAGCTAAATTTGGAATATTTGGCGATGGTAAAGAATTAGCGCAATTGGCTTGGGCTCGTGTTTTTGAAAAAGGTGATTTTAGATCTGGTTATTACAGAGATCAAACTTTTATGTTTGCTGTTGATTGTTATCAAATATCAGAATTTTTCTCTGGACTTTACGCCTACACTGATATTAATGAAGAACCCTTTTCTGCCGGAAGACAAATGGGAGGGCATTTTGCTACCCATAGCTTAAATGATGATGGTAGTTGGAAAAATTTAACTGAACAGATTAACTCTGCTTCAGACATTTCCCCTACTGCTGGTCAAATACCCCGATTAGTAGGCTTGGCGCAAGCATCAAAAGTATATAAAAATAATCCTGCCTTAAAAAAGCATACTAACTTTTCAAATAATGGAAATGAGGTTGCCTGGGGTACTATAGGAAATGCCAGTACTAGCGAAGGACTTTTTTTTGAATCTATAAACGCAGCCGGAGTATTACAAGTTCCTATGGTCATTAGTGTTTGGGATGACGATTATGGAATTTCTGTACACAACAAGCATCATACCACCAAGGAAAGTATTTCGGAAGTATTAGAAGGGTTTCAGCGTACAGAAAAGGCTGAAGGTTTTGAAATTTTAAAAGTAAAAGGTTGGGATTATTTAGCCTTAATTGAAACTTACGAAAAAGCAAATCGTATTGCTCGAAATGAGCATACACCTGTATTAATACATGTTACCGAACTAACTCAACCTCAAGGACATTCTTCGTCTGGTTCACATGAGCGTTATAAAAATGAAGAGCGCCTCCTTTGGGAACGTGATTTTGACTGTAACAAAAAATTTCGCCAATTTATTATTGATAGTAATATTGCTACTCACGATGAGCTGAAAGTAATAGAAAAAGAAATTAAAACCGAAGTAAGAACAATTAAAAATGCGACTTGGAAAAAATTTATTTCAGTGGTTATTAATGAACAATTGGATGCGCTGGAATATTATAAACCTATCATACAAAAGAGTACCCAAAGTGTATTTATAAAAACTATTGTTGAAGAGCTTGAAACTAAAAATGAACCCTTACGCAAAGATATTTTAGAAACAGGACGAAAAATTTTACGTTACATCTCTCACGAAAATTTTCCTGAAAAAACAGCTATGATTAATTGGCTTAATAACTATCAGGAAACCATACGTCCTAAATTTAGTGCTCATTTATATAATGAAAATGAGCATCGGGTAACTTATATTGATGAAGTACTTCCTACCTATGAAAATGACGCTCCTATGGTGGATGGAAGAATTGTATTAAGAGATAATTTTGATAAAATTTTTGAAACTATTCCTGAAACTCTGATTTTTGGAGAAGACGTTGGCTATATTGGCGATGTAAACCAAGGCCTAGAAGGGCTACAAGAAAAATACGGCGAAATACGAGTAGCCGATACAGGTATTAGAGAACCCTCAATTATAGGTCAAGGAATCGGTATGGCACACCGTGGACTTCGACCTATTGCAGAAATACAATATTTAGACTATATATTATATTGTTTACAAACCTTAAGTGATGATTTAGCTTGTTTGCGTTATCGTACCTTTAATAAACAAAAAGCCCCATTAATTATTCGTACGCGAGGCCACCGATTAGAAGGTATATGGCACTCTGGGTCACCTATGGGTGGAATTATACATTTATTACGAGGTGTACATATCCTTGTTCCACGTAATATGACTAAAGCCGCAGGTTTTTACAATACGCTACTTGCTAGTGATGAACCTGCTATTGTGGTGGAATGCCTTAATGGATATCGTTTAAAAGAAAAATTACCTAGTAATCTAGGTGAATTTAGAACTCCTATAGGTTATGCTGAAGTAATTAAGGAAGGAAAGGATATAACGCTAGTATCTTACGGGTCAACATTACGATTAGTACAAAGTGCTGCTAAGGAACTATTAATTGTAGGCATTAATGCCGAAATTATTGACGTACAATCCTTATTACCTTTTGACTTAGATCACGCTATAGCAAAAAGTGTTTCCAAAACCAATCGAATTTTAATTATAGATGAAGATATGCCAGGTGGAGCTACAGGATATATGCTACAACAGGTGCTTGATGTACAAAATATTTTCAAATATTTAGATAGTGCCCCGCAAACACTAAGTGCTCAACCACACAGGCCGGCCTTTGGAACCGATGGTGATTATTTTAGTAAACCATCTATTGATGATATTTTTGAAAAGGCTCATGCCATTATGCACGAAAGTAACCCAGGTAAATTTCCTAAATTGAGGTAGTAATAACGTTATTACGTACATCTTTTGGTTATTTTTATTTAAATCTCATTAAGACACCATAGTACCCGTTATTTTTTCATGAATTGCTTTTGCTACTAATTCACCTGAATGCATCGCCGCATTTAGTGATCCATTAAGTAACGTATCCCCTGCTAAAAAAATATGTTCTGTTAATTGTGTTTCGGATGGATGTACTGTCATTTTTGCAGTACTTAATTCTGGTAAGGCATAGGGAATATCATATACTTTCAAAAAACGTATCGGTGTGATATCAAAAATTAATTTTAATTCTTCCGTTACCTTAGCAATTAAATCTTGATGGGTTAATTGGTGTTGCTTTATTATTGAAACAGACAATAATTTATGCTTTGCATTGGATAAAATACTTTTAGGATAACAAACAGAATTAATTAATCGATTCTCTTCAGAAGTTATCAAACCTATCATATACCTGTTAAAGTCAATTTGATCTACTTCAAAATATAAAGTTTGAGTCCCTTTCCACCCTGCTTTTGTCCCCGCTAATTGCGGAATTATTTTTGAGGCTTCAGTTGCTACAATTATAAAATTAGAGGTTTCTGTGTCTCCATTTGAAAAATATATAATGTCACCCACTACCTTTTCTACTTTAGTAGAAAAATTAATTTTTGTAGCCTTCAATTTTGATGTAAGCTGATTGGGAATTTCTTGCATTCCTTTCCTAGGAATAACTGCTTTTCCTTCACTAAACATTTTAAAAATAAATTCAAACATTCTTGACGAGGTATTCAATTCACTTTCTAAAAAAATGCCCCCGAAAAATGGCTTGAAAAACTCTACAATAAATTGTTCCGAAAATTCAAAAGCTTTTAAATAGTCAATAGTTCGCGATTCCTCACCTTCAAAAATTTGCTCAATGGTTTTATTTTTAAGTTTTCGCGTAAGCTTAAAAATTTTTAACTTATCGGATAACACTCCAATTTTTGAAAAAATAGTAGAGAATAATAAGGAGGTATCTTTTATAGGATCACCGATACAAAATTGTTTTCCTCCTTTAAAAATATAAGCTCCCGATTCAAATGCATCTAAATCTAGAGCATTAAAATCTAAATATTTTTGAGCCTGTGGGTAAGCACTTAATAGTACTTGAAATCCATGATCTAAAATATAACCATCTTGTACATCGCTTCGAACTCTTCCTCCTACCTTTTCATTAGCTTCAAAAATTGTAGGTTCATATCCTAATAATTCCAATTGAATTGCAGCAACAAGCCCACTTACTCCTGCTCCTATGATTGTTATACTTTGTTTCATTTTTCTAGTACTTTATGAAACAAAAATAACTTAATCTGATCAATAATTAATAGTTAAACTCACAAACTATTACAAGCTAACTTGCACAAAAGTTACCTCCCAAAAATTCATAAAAGACTTATAAAATAGCTACTACATTTTTTTAACTAAAATTTAAATAGAAAACACTTACAGTTCTTAAAATAGATATGATATTAAAAATAAGTGCAACAAATTAACAAATACACACAACATATCGATAATAAATTTATACTTAAACTTATTTATTAGTAAATTTAGAGTCAATCATATAAAAAAACAAAATGATGAAAAAATTACTTAAGAAATTTTTAATAATTACATGCCTTATTAGTTTCAACGCTTTAGTTGCTCAAGAGAGTACCACTTGGGTAAGTAGGCCTGCTGATAATGCTACATTTGAAGCTGGAACTAGCATTACTGGACTTTCTGTTGATTATGTTATAGATTCAGGTAGAGAGATAGGTCCATTTAATGCTGCTTTTAGAATTAGAATTACTCCAACAAATGAACAAGTTGGTGTATTTATTCATACTGCAAATGGAGCTACTGGTAGTGGAACAGGTAGTGGCGACCTTGCTATTAACGGTGAACTGTTACCATCGGACATGCTTCCAGACGGACAATCTTATATTTTAATAGCTACGATGAGTACTAGAATGATAGGGGTTACTGACAATTCGACTAATGCTTTCCCAGATTCTGTTACTATACCTATCACTATTACAAATTCTACCTTAAGTACTTCTGAGTTTTCTGGAAACATTAATGGTTCATTTGGTCCAAATCCAGCTAGTGATATGATCACTATTGATTCAAATATCCAAACAGAAACATACAGTGTTGCCGATTTAAGTGGTGCTACTGTAAAAACAGTGAAAGCAGAAGGAACTTTAGATGTTTCTGACTTACCTAGTGGCATCTATTTCCTTATTACTGATGTAGGAGTGGCTAAATTCGAAAAAAACTAAGAAAAACCTCCAGTATAAAATCATAAAGCGTCTATTGTTAGACGCTTTTTTTGCTTTAAAACTTTATTTAGTGTTCGACCTAGATCACTAAATAATGTATCTTTGTCAAAAATTTTACTCAATGCAAGAATTACAACAAATTATAGAAAAAGCATGGGATAACCGTGAACTTTTAAAAGAAACTGCTACTCAAGATGCTATTAGAAAAGTAATTGACTTATTAGATTCTGGTAAGCTACGTGTTGCAGAACCAACTGCTGATGGATGGCAAGTTAACGAATGGGTAAAAAAGGGGGTAGTACTTTATTTCCCTATCCAAAAAATGGAAACATTAGAAGCTGGTATATTTGAATACCACGACAAAATGCCTTTAAAGACTGATTATGAAGCAAAAGGGGTACGTGTAGTTCCTGGTGCATCTGCAAGACAAGGATCATATTTATCTGCTGGTACTATTTTAATGCCTAGTTACGTAAATATTGGTGCTTATGTTGATGAAGGGACTATGGTAGATACATGGGCTACTGTTGGAAGTTGTGCACAAATAGGTAAAAATGTTCACCTAAGTGGTGGTGTTGGTATCGGTGGTGTTTTAGAACCTTTACAAGCTGCTCCAGTTATTATTGAAGATGGAGTTTTTGTTGGTTCTCGTTGTATAGTTGTTGAAGGTGTACGTGTGGAAAAAGAAGCTGTTTTAGGAGCTAATGTTGTTCTTACTATGAGTACAAAAATAATTGATGTAACTGGTGATGTTCCTGTGGAAACTAAAGGAGTAGTTCCTGCACGTTCAGTTGTTATTCCTGGTAGTTATACTAAAAAATTCCCTGCAGGAGATTATAATGTACCTTGTGCATTAATTATTGGTAAACGAAAAGAAAGCACAAACAAAAAGACATCATTAAATGATGCTTTACGTGAATATGATGTAGCTGTTTAAACTATTTTAAAATAGATAGACCATTAAGTGAAAGCCTTAGTTTTATAAATAAAACTAAGGCTTTTTTAATTATTTTTTTTTAATATATATATCAAGTTACACTCCCTTAAATTAGACTATAAAAAAGTAGATAACCCTATTTTTAAAGTGGCTTCTTTTTTAAGAATGAAAATACTATTGTTAGTATAATGCAGAATGGGAATATAACAATTACCATTGGTATGCCTCCAGCTAAAGGATCTTTTGATAAAATAATATTTATTAAGCCTATAGCAATACTAATAGGATATAACCACGGTAAGAAAGAGTATTTCTTTCCAAACTCTTTAGTCAATAATAAAACAACAGCCGGAGCTATCAATATAATTTGAACTATAATCCCGATTATTAATTCTGAAAATAAGGATTCCAAAAAACTAAAGTTCTTACTAATTTCAATAGCATTATACATATTAAAAATAAAATATGCTATCGCTATTATAATTCCTATCACAGCTGCTTTCTTATGCTGTTTCATAATTTTAATTTTTACACTAAATTAACTACAAAAATTAACAATAAGGGCTCAAGAAAAAAACTTGGGGAGAAATGTATATTTGTAATTAAAAACAGGGCACAAAAAAAACCTCTA
>NZ_JH621272.1:0-4959 GCF_000255455.1 Aquimarina agarilytica ZC1
TTAAATTTGAAACCCAAAATACTAACCAAATTTATCTGTTCTAATAATCGAACTCAGGTTAATAGCATCCAATAAATATTCTGGATCGCATTGTTTCAAAAAACATAAACTTGGATTAAATTTTAAGACAACAAATTTAAAAAAATAAAAAAGAGGCTTTCTGCCTCTTTTTTTATTCGACTATCACAATTCTTCTATTGTTACATACGTTCGGGAACCTTTATTCCTAACAAACTAAATCCTGATGCGATAACATTACCCACCCATTGAGATAACTGAACTCTAAACGTAATTTGTGTTGGCGTATCTGCTCCAAAAATAGGTACATTCTGAAAAAATGAATTATAAGCTTTAACCAAATCATAAGTGTAATTTGCAATTAAAGCTGGGCTATATTGTTTTGCCGCTTGCTGAATAACTTCCGGATATAATTCCAATTGTTTCAGCACTTCTTTTTCTTTTTCTTCTAAAACTATATCACTAATTTGAATAGATTGATCATGTTGTGCTTTTCTTAAAATAGCTTGAATTCGGGCATAGGTATATTGAATAAATGGCCCAGTGTTCCCTTGAAAATCAATAGAAGCTTCTGGATCAAAAAGAATACGCTTTTTGGGGTCTACTTTTAAAATATAATATTTTAATGCCCCTAACCCAATAGTAGTATACACTTCTTGCTTTTGCTCCTCCGAATAATCATCCAATTTCCCTAATTCCTTAGATATCGTAGCTGCATTGTTTTGCATTTCATCAATCAAATCATCTGCATCCACCACTGTTCCTTCTCTACTTTTCATTTTCCCACTAGGCAAATCAACCATTCCGTAGCTTAAATGAAATAAATCTGCAGCCCACGAGAAGCCTATTTTTTTTAGGATTAAAAACAATACCTGAAAATGATAATCTTGCTCATTACCCACGGTATAAACCATTCCTTTTACACTAAAATCTTTAGCACGTTGAATCGCTGTTCCAATATCCTGTGTCATGTACACCGAAGTTCCATCACTTCGCAATACTAATTTTTCATCTAACCCCTCTTCTGTTAAATCAATCCAAACTGATCCATCCTCTTTTTTGTAAAATATCCCTCTGGATAGACCATCTTCAACAACATCCTTTCCTAATTTATACGTGTCACTTTCGTAATAATTTTTATCAAAATCAACGCCTAACTTAGTATAGGTACTTCCAAAACCATCATATACCCATTGATTCATCATTTTCCATAATGAAATTACTTCTTGATCACCTTGTTCCCACTGGCGAAGCATTTCTTGAGCTTCCAACAGTAAAGGTGCGTTCTTTTTGGCTTCCTCCGCACTAACACCTTCAGCTATTAAAGCTTCAATTTCTTTTTTATACTCCTGATCAAACTTTACATAATAGTTCCCTACAAGCTTATCTCCCTTTAAACCGGTTGACGCTGGTGTTTCACCTTCACCAAATTTTTTCCAAGCCAACATAGATTTACAAATATGCACGCCTCGGTCATTTATTATTTGGGTTTTGTATACTTTTTTCCCACTTGCACTTAAAATTTCGGCCACAGCATAACCCAACAAGTTATTACGAACATGTCCTAAGTGTAATGGTTTATTTGTATTCGGCGATGAATACTCAACCATCACCCCATTTGAATCATCTGGAGTTACAAACCCGTAAGTTGCATTTATCTTATTAGCGTTAAAAAAGTTGACATAATAATCATCGGCAATAACTAAATTTAAAAAGCCTTTTACGACATTAAATGCTTTAACTTCGGTCACATTTTTTTCTAAATACGCACCTATTTGCTCTCCAATTTGCACTGGATTTCCTTTTACTACACGTAACATAGAAAATACCACTACTGTAATATCTCCTTCAAACTCTTTACGAGTAGCCTGAAACTCTACGGTTGGTAATTGAGCGTTAAATATTTCCGCTACTGCTTGTGTTACTTTTTCAGTAAGTAAATGTTGGATTTGCATACACTAATTTTTGAAGCGCAAAGATAGTTAAGTAAATGATGAATTGAGAATTATGATTTATGATTTTTACTATATATCAATAAGCTTCTTTGCAGATTAAATTTAAAATAAAAACTACTCCGCTATCAAACGCTTGTTAATTTTATTTGAAGTTACTCATAGGGTTTCTATTCTTTTTGTAAATTAACACTTATGCTATTAAACAACTCCCATAATGACCCCGAAATAAATAGAAAAATCAATGATTTAGTAGGGCACCCTTACTCTTTACTTGACCGCTTAAAAATGAAGGGCATAGGATCTCCCAAATTACGGATAACCAAAGCCAGTATGCATATTTATAATTTATTACAGCTGGACCAAAACACAAATACTTGCAATATTGAATTACGCCCTAAAGGTATCATTTTAGCCTTCCAAAAGCGCTTAGAAACCTACGTTTTGGTTATTCCTTATTACAAACTAAGCATTTATAAAGGATCTAGTAATGAATATAGTTTTCATAAGGACACTTACTTTATTAAAATACTAGCCCCTCCACTGGATGCTAGTATCCATAAATTTGTTTCTCGAATTATGTCTGAAAAGAAAAAACAACAACCAACAAGTTTAGACGATTTACTTTAACAAATACTAATTAATGTAAATTATGCGAATACTACTTACTGGCGCCAATGGTTATATAGGAATGCGATTACTACCATTATTAATCGATAATGGTTTTGAGGTTATTTGTTGTGTTCGCGATAAAAACCGATTTAATGTTTCTGAAGAGTTATTATCAAAAATAGAAGTTATTGAGGTTGATTTTTTACATGATATAAATACTACTGATTTTCCTAAAAATATTGACGTTGCCTATTATTTAATCCACTCTATGACTTCGTCTACCGAAGATTTTGACAGAAAGGAAGCTTTATCTGCCATGAATTTTAATAGTTACATGAAAGCAGCTCAAACAAAACATGTAATTTATTTGAGTGGTATTGTGAATGACAACAAACTTTCCAAACATTTACAGTCACGAAAAAATGTGGAACAAATTTTATACAAAGGACTCCCTTATGTTACTGTTTTACGTGCTGGTATTATTGTAGGCTCTGGGAGTTCCTCTTTTGAAATTATTCGTGATTTATGTGAAAAACTACCCTTTATGATCACTCCCAAATGGGTAAACACCAAAACACAACCCATAGGCATTAGGGACGTGTTACGTTTTTTAATTAATACTCCTTTAAATAAAAAAACTTATAACCAAAGCTTTGATATTGCCGGTCCCAATGTAATCACCTACAAGGAAATGTTATACTTGTATGCAAAATATCGTAAAATCCCATTATATATTGTCACCTTACCAGTAATGACTCCCAAGTTATCTTCATACTGGTTATATTTTGTTACATCAACTTCATACAAACTAGCCATCAATTTAGTGGACAGTATGAAAGTTCCTGTTATTGCTAAGGATAAAAGCTTGCAAAATCTATTAGGCCTTCAGCCTATGACTTACACCAAAGCACTTCAATTAGCTTTTACAAGCATTAAACAAAATCAAGTAGTTTCCAGCTGGAAAGACTCCATGGTAAGCGGGCGTTTTAAAAAAGATTTACAAAAATATATTTCGGTCCCCACTAATGGGTGCCTCTTTGACCATAAACAACTAAAAATAAACACCCCCGATGAAGCCTTAGAACGCATTTGGGCTATTGGAGGAGAAACTGGATGGTATTACGGCGATTGGATGTGGAAAATTAGAGGACATATAGACAAAGCTTTTGGAGGTGTAGGTTTACGAAGGGGTCGTACTCATCTAAATAGAATTGACTCTGGTGATGTTATTGATTTTTGGCGCGTATTAGTCGCTGATAAAGCTGAAAAAAGATTACTCCTTTTTGCTGAAATGCGTTTACCCGGTGAAGCTTGGCTCGAATTTTCAATTGACAACAATAATAACCTGCACCAAACTGCAACATTTAGACCAAAAGGCTTAGCCGGAAGGTTGTATTGGTTTAGTATGCTCCCCTTTCATTATTTTATATTTAACAAAATGCTTCACCACATTGCTCATGGGTATCATTGAGTATTTACACCTATAAAAAAAGGTTTTCGTCGATTTCTTTATGCTATAATAACAGTGCTTGTCATTATTGAATTAGTCTATTTGTAATTTCAATATCACTAATTAAACTATTATGATTACCACAACAACCGATACTGACGAACTCGCCAAAATCATACGGCAATTGATGTTTTTTATTATCAATGAAGGCAAAAACTATTCGGACCAAAGCCTAAGAGAACTTTATATATCCAAATATTTGTTTTTGTTTGCAAAAATAATGAATCAGGTTGATGATCCTAATGAACCCAACATTAAACAACTTATTGATATCATAACTAAAGACATTGAAAAATATAATTTTACCTGAAGTATTTGTAGGCCTAAATTTATTTCTTAGTATAATCTGCCAGTGTCGTATTTTCCAAAATTTTAAGCGTACTATCCCTCACTTGGATCATTAATTCATGTACAGAACAGGCTTCTTCATCGGGGCAATCATCACACTTTTCATAAAAATTTAAGCTTACACAAGGGAGCATTGCTATTGGACCTTCTAAAACTCTTATAATTTTGGACATAGGTATATCCTGAGGCTCTTTCAATAAATAATAACCGCCTGTTTTTCCCTTTTTAGAACTTAAAACTCCTGCCTTTTTTAAATTCAACAGGATACTTTCCAAATATTTTTGAGAAATGTTTTCACACTTTGCTATCTCAGATATAGATACAGGGTCTTTACATTCCTTTTTTGCTATAAAACTAAGCGCCTTAAGTCCGTATTTTGTTTTTTTAGAAAGCATTGTATTCTCTATTAATCCTATAGGATTTACCGAATAACGAATATAGTGAAAAGAATTTTTATAGTTGTGGGTTGTGGGTTGTGGGTTGTGGGTTGTGGGTTGTGGGTTGTGGGTTGTGGGTTGT
>NZ_JH621272.1:5084-55151 GCF_000255455.1 Aquimarina agarilytica ZC1
AATTTGTTTGATTTTTATGAACTAAGCAACCTATATCATTCTTATTTATTCAAAAAATATAAACATCTCTCTTTAGCTAAGTCAAATAACATTTAAAATCAATGACACTAATTTTGATACATTTTTTGTTTGGTAATCTTGTATACTCAACTAACCTATATAAAAAAAGGCTACTTTTTTAAAGTAACCTTTTATATATGATGTTCTATGTATTATCTGTTTTCTACTTTTTTAAACTCTCTTAAGTTTTCACCAGTATAAATCTGTCTTGGTCTACCTATTGGTTCTTTGTTTAAACGCATTTCTCTCCATTGCGCTATCCAACCTGGTAAACGTCCAAGGGCAAACATTACTGTAAACATATCTGTTGGTATCCCTAATGCACGATAAATAATCCCTGAATAGAAATCCACATTTGGATATAATTTTCTTTTCACAAAGTAATCGTCATTCAAAGCTTCTTGCTCTAATCCTTTGGCAATTTCTAAAATTGGATCATTCACCCCTAAATCGGCTAATACTTCATCGGCAGCTACTTTGATAATTTTTGCGCGAGGATCAAAATTCTTGTATACACGGTGACCGAATCCCATTAAACGGAAAGGATCTTCTTTATCCTTGGCTTTACCCATGTATTTTTTAGTATCTCCACCATCTTCTTTAATTGCCTCAAGCATTTCTAACACCGCTTGATTGGCACCTCCATGTAGTGGCCCCCACAAAGCAGATATTCCTGCAGATATTGAAGCAAACAAACCTGCATGTGACGAACCTACAATTCTTACTGTTGAAGTAGAACAGTTTTGCTCGTGATCTGCATGTAAAATCAATAACTTATCTAAGGCATCAATTACAATATCGTTTTGCTTGTATTCCGAATTTGGTTTTTTGAAAAGTAATTTTGCAATGTTTTCCACATAACCTAAAGAATCATCACCATAATCTAATGGTAAACCTTGTTTTTTACGTAATGCCCAAGAAACTAATACAGGGAATTTCCCCATTAATGTAACTATAGCATTGTACATATCTTCCTCCGAATCCACGTCTTCAGACTCTGGATTAAAAGCAATTAATGCACTTGTTAATGATGCCAACACTCCCATTGGATGTGCCGACTTTGGAAAACCATCCAATATTTTTTTTACTTCCTCATCCACATGAGATTGTGCTTTTATATCCTTTTCAAACTTAGCTAATACTTCTTTACTTGGAAGCTCTCCAAATATTAACAAGTACGCAGTTTCTAAAAAATCTGCATTATGTGCTAAATCTTCAATAGCATATCCTCGATAACGTAAAATTCCTTGCTCACCATCTAAGTAAGTAATGGCACTTTGACAACTACCTGTATTTTTAAAACCTGGATCTAAAGTAATGATTCCATTGGTGGCACCTCTCAGTGCTTTAACGTCAATGGCAACCTCATTCTCAGAACCTTTAATTATAGGGAATTCAAACTTTTTTCCGTCTATTTCTAAAGATGCTATTTCTGACATAAGCTTAATGCTGTTTTTTATATTATTATCGAAGAAGCGCTAATTTACAAATTAAACTCTAAAAATAAGTATAATCGAGCAACCAAATAATTCAATTACTTAAGTATTAACATAAGTTTAAAAATTAAGAAAACTTTTTGATTATTTCTTAAAGTTAGCTTCTCATAGTTACTAAGTCAACGTATTTCAAAAAAATTACATTTTAGACCATAAAAAAGAGGCTGTCTAAAATAGACAGCCTCTTTTAACCCGAATTATGCATTAAAAATCTATTACGTCTGCGATCTACTTCAAATACTATCGTAAACTGTGTTTTTTAATTTAACCATAACGGTGCTATGCTGAAATTAAGAAAACACTAGTATTTATTGTATATCACAGCCTCATGACAAAATTTCAATGCATAATTCGGGTTTAACTAACAAGAATATGATTCCTTATTTTACTTTAAAAGCATTTTCTTGAGGAAAATAAGCTACATTCCCTAATTCTTCTTCTATACGTAACAACTGGTTGTATTTGGCCATACGATCAGAACGTGAAGCCGAACCTGTTTTAATTTGCCCTGTATTTAGTGCCACTGCTAAATCTGCAATTGTATTATCTTCTGTTTCTCCAGATCTGTGAGACATTACTGATGTATACCCGGCATTGTGAGCCATATTTACTGCAGCAATTGTTTCTGTTAAAGTACCAATCTGGTTTACTTTAATTAAAATTGAATTCGCAATATTTTCCTTAATACCACGAGATAAACGCTCTACATTAGTTACAAATAAATCATCACCAACTAATTGAACTTTATCACCAATTTTGTCTGTTAGGTATTTCCAACCAGCCCAGTCATTTTCATCCATTCCATCTTCAATAGAAATAATTGGATATTTAGCCGCTAATTCAGCTAAGTAATCAGCTTGCTCTTCGCTAGTTCTTATTACTCCAGAATCTCCTTCAAATTTTTTGTAGTCGTATTTACCATCAACAAAAAATTCTGCAGCAGCACAATCTAAAGCTACCATAACATCATCACCAAAAGTATAACCCGCATTTGTTACTGCCAATTTGATAGAATCTAAAGCATCTTCAGTTCCACCTTCTAAGTTAGGTGCAAAACCACCTTCGTCACCTACAGCAGTACTTAAACCACGATCATGCAACACTTTCTTTAGGTGATGAAATATTTCAGTTCCCATTTGCATAGCATGCGTAAAGTTTTTAGCCTTTACTGGCATTACCATAAACTCCTGAAAAGCAATAGGCGCATCGGAGTGAGAACCTCCATTAATAATATTCATCATTGGTACAGGAAGTGTATTTGCACTTACTCCTCCTACGTAACGATACAATGGCATATTTAATTCATTAGCCGCCGCCTTAGCTACTGCTAAAGAAACACCTAAAATAGCATTTGCACCTAATTTTGATTTATTTGGCGTACCATCTAAATCAATCATTAACTGATCAATTAAATTTTGATCAAAAATTGAGTAACCAATTAATTCTTCAGCAATAATTTCATTTACATTAGAAACTGCTTTAAGAACACCTTTACCCATGTAGTCTTTTCCTCCATCACGAAGCTCTACAGCTTCATGCTCTCCTGTTGAAGCTCCAGATGGAACTGCTGCTCTACCTAGTACTCCATTATCAGTTACAACGTCTACTTCTACTGTTGGGTTTCCACGTGAATCAAGAATTTGTCTTGCGTGAATATTAGTGATAATACTCATTATGTTAAATTTTAGTTTTTTATTATACTTTGTGCAATATAATGATTACTTAAGTATTTAATATTGCTTTATTGTTATATATTTTACTTATTTCAAATTAGCAATAAACTGATCAAATAAGTAGGTCCCATCATTTGGTCCTGGACTAGCCTCTGGGTGATATTGTACAGAGAAACAATTCTTATCTTTTATTCTAATTCCTGCTACAGTACCATCATTTAAATGCTCGTGAGTCACCTCTACATTTGTATTAGCATCTGCACTTTCTCTATCCACTGCAAAACCATGGTTTTGAGATGATATTTCACCTTTTCCAGTTAAAAGGTTTTTTACAGGATGATTGATCCCTCTATGACCATTAAACATTTTAAATGTTTTAACTCCTTGAGAAATGGCTATCACCTGATGCCCTAAACATATACCAAATGTGGGTAGATTTTCATCAACTAATTGTTTTGCAACAGAAATCGCATTTTCTAAAGGCTCTGGGTCACCAGGTCCGTTTGATAAAAAATAACCATTAGGATTCCATGCCTTCATTTCAGAAAGAGGCGTATTATAAGGGAACACTTTTATGTAAGCATCTCTTTTAGCTAAATTTCTTAGGATATTTCTTTTGATCCCTAAATCTAATGCTGCAATTTTATAGCTCGCTTTTTCATCACCAAAAAAGTAAGGTTCTTTAGTTGATACTTTTGATGCCAACTCTAAACCTTTCATGTCTGGGGTAGCCGCTAATTGCTTTTTTAGGTTTTCAATATCATCTACTTCAGTTGAAATAACAGCATTCATTGCCCCATTATCACGAATATAACTTACTAAAGCACGTGTATCCACATCAGATATGGCCAATAAATTATTTTCTTCTAAAAATGACTGAAGCGACTTACTTCCAGGTCTTGAATATTCATAACTGAAATTCTTAACAACCAAACCTGCTATTTTAATAGAATCAGATTCCACTTCTTCTTCCATAGCACCATAATTTCCAATATGGGCATTGGTTGCAACCATTATTTGACCTGAGTATGACGGGTCTGTAAAAATTTCTTGATATCCAGTAGTTCCTGTATTAAAACAAACTTCACCAAAAGCACTTCCGGATTTCCCTACAGCTTTACCATGAAAAATGGTTCCATCTGATAGTAAAATAACTGCTTTTTGTTTAGACTGGTATTTCATATATTCATCCTTTTTGGGGTGTAAAACAACTACACTTTAATGTAACTCTCCTTATTTTGGCTGACCTATTTCCGTATGAATAAATCTGAGCAAAAGTACAGCAAATAATTAATTTTTTAAACTCCTAACACATATTTTTTTAAACTTTACACATAAAAAAAGGACAATCATAATTGATTGTCCTTTTATAAATGTTATAACTAACATCCTACTCTTCTTCGTTTGTTGCTGGAGTTTCAACAACTGGCTCAGCAGCTTTTTTTGATCTACCTCTACGAGTAGATTTTTTAGCTACAGCTTTACCAGCAGTATAAAGCTCATTGAAATCAACTAATTCGATCATTGCCATTTCAGCATTATCTCCTAAACGATTTCCTAACTTAATAATACGTGTATAACCACCTGGTCTATCACCTACTTTCGGTGCAAGTTCTCTAAAAAGCTCAGTCACTGCATCTTTTTGTCTTAGTTTAGCAAAAACTAAACGTCTGTTATGTGTAGTGTCCGATTTAGACTTAGTTACTAAAGGCTCAACAAATTGCTTTAAAGCTTTTGCTTTTGCAAGCGTTGTGTTGATTCTTTTATGCTCAATTAAAGAAGAAGCCATATTTGCTAACATAGCAGATCTATGCGCTGTCTTTCTTCCTAAGTGATTTATTTTTTTTCCGTGTCTCATGACATTTTTATTTTAACACCATCTTGCTCAACTCTCTCTGAGGAGCAAAATATGATGTAATTAATCTTTATCTAATTTGTATTTAGATAAATCCATACCAAAACTTAATCCCTTAACATTTACTAATTCCTCTAATTCAGTAAGTGATTTTTTACCGAAGTTACGGAACTTCATAAGGTCATTTTTGTTGAATGATACTAGATCACCTAATGTATCTACTTCAGCAGCTTTCAAACAGTTTAATGCACGAACCGAAAGATCCATATCAATTAATTTTGTTTTTAACAACTGACGCATATGTAATGATTCTTCATCATAAGTTTCAGTTTGTGCTATTTCATCTGCTTCAAGCGTAATACGCTCGTCAGAGAATAACATAAAGTGATGAATCAAAATCTTAGCTGCTTCGGTTAATGCATCTTTAGGATGAATAGAACCATCAGAAACTATTTCAAAAACTAATTTTTCATAATCTGTTTTCTGCTCTACACGGTAATTTTCAATGCTATACTTAACATTTTTAATTGGTGTATAAATAGAATCAGTAAAAATCGTTCCTACTGGAACATTAGCTTTTTTATTTTCTTCAGCAGGCACATAACCTCTTCCCTTTTCAATAGTAATTTCCATATCGAAACTTACTGACTTATCAAGGTTACAGATTACTAAATCTGGATTTAATACTTGAAAACCAGAAACAAATTTCTGGAAATCACCAGCAGTTAACTGATCTTGACCAGATATAGAGATTGATACTGTTTCATTATCAACATCTTCAATTTGACGCTTAAAACGCGCTTGCTTTAAGTTCAAAATGATTTCAGTTACATCTTCAACAACCCCTGCCAATGTAGAAAACTCGTGATCAACACCTTCAATTCTTATTGAAGTTATTGCAAATCCTTCTAATGAAGAAAGCAACACTCTTCGCAAAGCATTTCCAATAGTTAAACCGTAGCCTGGCTCTAAAGGTCTGAATTCAAATTTACCCTCGAATTCAGTTGAATCAATCATGATTACTTTATCGGGCTTTTGAAAATTTAATATTGCCATATTTTCTTCGTTTTAATTGTTATTTGGTTGCGCGAACTATAAGTTTGAAGAAGTCAAATAATTCCTTTGGCCAAATACCAATACAGTTTTATTAATTTATTATTTTGAGTAAAGCTCGACGATGAACTGCTCATTGATAGTTTCAGGAATCTGAATACGCTGTGGCACAGAAACGAAAGTACCTTCTTTAGTTTCACTGTTCCAAGTAATCCACTCATATACTTCGCTGCTTGCGCTAAGTGAATTATTGATTACTTCTAAAGATTTAGACTTTTCTCTAACACCAACAACATCACCTGGCTTAATCTGGTAAGAAGGAATATTTACTATTTCCCCATTAACTGTAATGTGACGGTGAGATACTAATTGACGTGCACCACTACGCGATGTAGACAATCCCATTCTGTAGGCAACATTATCTAAACGTGACTCACATAATTGAAGTAAAACTTCACCTGTAATCCCTGTAGCACGAGTTGCTCTATCAAACATATTACGGAATTGCTTTTCAAGAATTCCATAAGTATATTTTGCTTTTTGCTTTTCCATTAACTGGATAGCATATTCACTCTTCTTTCCTCTACGACGGTTATTACCGTGCTGTCCTGGAGGGTAATTTCTTTTTTCAAAAGACTTATCATCTCCGAAAATAGCTTGTCCGAATTTACGGGCAATTTTAGTTTTTGGACCAGTATATCTTGCCATTACTATAAAATAGATTAAAAATTATTTGGGTGTTTATGAATTAAGGTCACTGTCCTTCGATAAACAAAAGCCCCAAAGATACTAAAAATAAAATTATTATACTCTTCGTCTTTTTGGAGGACGACATCCATTATGCGGCATTGGAGTAACGTCAATAATTTCTGATACTTCAATTCCTGAATTATGTAAAGTTCTAATTGCAGACTCACGTCCGTTACCAGGTCCTTTTACATATACTTTAACTTTTTTTAGTCCTGCTTCAGAAGCTACTTTAGCAGCATCTTCAGCAGCTAATTGAGCCGCATAAGGAGTATTCTTTTTTGAACCTCTAAAGCCCATTTTACCTGCAGATGACCATGAAATCACATCACCTTTTTTGTTTGTTAAAGAAACGATAATGTTATTAAATGATGCAGTTACGTGAGCTTCACCTACTGCTTCAACAATTACTTTACGTTTTTTTGCTGTTGACTTTGCCATACTTTGATTGTTTAGAATTTGGTATTGAAATTAATGCACTAAGCATTGGCACCAATACCGTATTCTAATTATTACTTAGTTACCTTTTTCTTATTAGCAACTGTTTTTCTTTTACCTTTTCTTGTTCTAGAGTTATTCTTAGTACGCTGACCTCTTAAAGGCAAACCAGCTCTATGACGTATTCCTCTATAACATCCGATATCCATTAAACGCTTAATGTTTAATTGAGTTTCAGAACGTAACTCTCCTTCAATAGTATACTGACTAACGGCTTCACGAATGCTACCGATTTGATCATCATTCCAATCAGAAACTTTGATGTTCTCGTCTACTTTGGCAGCTGCTAAAATTTCTTTTGCTCTACTACTACCAATACCGAAGATATAGGTTAATGCTATAACTCCTCGCTTTTGTTTAGGTACATCTACCCCTGCAATTCTTGCCATAATTACCCTTGTCTTTGTTTAAATCTAGGATTCTTTTTATTAATTACGTAAAGACGTCCTTTTCTGCGTACAATCTTGCAGTCAGCACTTCTTTTCTTTAATGATGCTCTAACTTTCATAATTAGTATCTATAGGTTATTCTTGCCTTCGATAAGTCGTAAGGACTCATTTCTAATTTAACTTTATCACCAGGAAGCAACTTAATGTAATGCATACGCATCTTTCCTGAGATATGAGCGGTCACAACGTGACCATTTTCTAATTCAACACGGAACATCGCATTTGATAATGCTTCAATTATACTCCCGTCTTGTTCAATTGCTGGTTGTTTTGCCATTATGCTACCGCTTTTCTTTTACTACCTGTTTTCATTAAACCATCGTAGTGACGATTTAACAAGTATGAATTTACTTGCTGTACCGTATCAATTGCCACACCTACCATAATTAATAATGACGTTCCTCCAAAGAACAATGCCCAACCTTGTTGCACACCTAGTAAACTTACTGCAATTGCAGGAAATATAGCTATGATTGCAAGGAATATAGATCCAGGGAATGTAATTTGAGACATGATCTTATCTAAATACTCTGATGTTTCAGTACCAGGTCTAAACCCAGGTACAAATCCACCACTTCTTTTTAAATCATCTGCCATTTTATTTGTAGGTACTGTAATTGCCGTGTAAAAATACGTAAAAACAATGATTAACAAACCAAACACCAAGTTATACCAAAATCCAAACATATTACTAAAAGCAGCCGTTATCCCTTGCGCAGTTTCTGTTTGTGACAAACCTGCCACTGCTGCTGGGATAAACATAATTGCTTGAGCAAATATGATTGGCATTACACCTGATGCATTTAACTTTAATGGGATGTATTGGCGTGAACCAAAAATATTTTTCTCATATCCACCATCAGCTGTTCTACGTGCATATTGTACAGGCACTTGACGTACCGCCATTACAAGTAAAACCGATGCTAAAATGATGACAAACCATATTACAAGTTCAATTAAAACCATTATCATTCCTCCACCTTCTTCACCGCTTACACGAGAAATTAAATTTTGGATAAACACTTGAGGTAACGTAGCAATAATACCCACCATTATTAATAATGAAATACCATTTCCAATTCCCTTTTCTGTAATACGCTCTCCTAACCACATTGCAAATATACAACCTGTAGTAATAATGATAACTGAAGAAACAACAAACGCTACTGAGCTACCCATTACAAATGCAGATTCAGGCAACGTATTAAACAAATTGTAAATGTATCCTGGTCCTTGAACCAAAGTAATTGCAATTGTCAACCAACGTGTAATCTGATTAATTTTTTTACGTCCACTTTCACCTTCTTTTTGTAGTTTTTGCAAATAAGGAATTGCTATCCCCATTAACTGTACTACAATAGATGCCGAAATGTAAGGCATAATACCCAACGCAAAAACCGATGCATTTGCAAAAGCACCACCTGTAAAGGCATTCAATAGACCCAACAAACCATCTTGAGTTTGTGTTCCTAACTGAGCTAATTGCGCTGCATCGATACCTGGAAGCACTACTTGAGCACCAAAACGGTACACAAGTAATAAACCAAGAGTTAAACCGATACGGTTACGTAACTCATCTATTTTCCAGATATTTTTAATAGTTTCAATAAACTTCATAAAGTTATTATTAAAGAGTTATTGCTTCTCCACCAGCAGCCTCAATGGCTTGCTTAGCAGAAGCAGTAAATTTGTGAGCTGATACTTTCAACTTTGCCTTTAACTCTCCTCTTCCAAGTATCTTTACTAATTCGTTTTTTCCTGCTAATCTTGACGCAACTAAAGTGTCAAAATCAACTACATCAGAAAACCTTCCAGCATCAACATATGCTTGTAAAGTGTCTAAGTTCACTCCCTGATATTCTTTCCTATTAATGTTTGTAAATCCAAACTTAGGTACACGTCTTTGTAATGGCATTTGACCACCTTCAAAACCTATTTTTCTAGAATAACCAGAACGAGACTTAGCTCCTTTGTGACCACGTGCAGCGGTACCACCTTTACCAGAACCTTGTCCACGACCTAAACGCTTTCCTTGACTTTTAACTGAGCCTGATGCAGGCTTTAAGTTACTTAAATTCATCTTTATTCGTTTTAAATCGTTTCAACAGAAACTAAATGTTGAACTTTATTTACCATTCCAAGTATGCTTGGAGTATCTGTGTGCTCTACAGTTTGACCAATCTTTTTAAGCCCTAAAGCCTCTAAAGTTTTCTTTTGGTTTGCTGTACGGTTTATAGCACTTTTCACCTTAGTTACTTTTATTGTCGCCATAATTTTTATATTAACCGTTAAACACTTTATCTAATGATACACCTCTTTGTTTTGCTACTTGCTGAGCAGAACGTAAACGCAATAAAGCATCAAATGTTGCCTTAACTACGTTATGTGGGTTAGAAGATCCTTGGTTTTTTGACATTACATCATGTACACCAACTGCTTCCAATACCGCACGTATCGCTCCACCTGCTATTACTCCAGTACCCTTAGATGCTGGTAATAATAACACTCTAGCTCCACCATACTTACCTTTTTGCTCATGAGGTAGCGTTCCTTTATTCAATGGAATACGCACCAAATTCTTCTTAGCATCTTCAACCGCTTTTGCGATAGCCTCCGCTACTTCTTTTGATTTACCTAAACCTTGACCAACAACACCATTTTCATCACCAACTACAACAATAGCCGAAAATCCAAAAGCACGTCCACCCTTTGTTACTTTAGTAACACGTTGAACTCCTACTAAACGATCTTTTAAATCAAGACCACTAGGCTTTACTAATTCTGCGTTTTTATATTTTTGATACATCTTTCTTAGAATTTAAGTCCTGCTTCTCTAGCTCCTTCAGCTAATGATTTTATTCTACCGTGGTAAAGGTAACCACCTCTATCGAAAGCAACGACTTCTAATCCAGCTTTTACAGCTTTTTCAGCGATTGCTTTTCCTACTAGATTTGCAATTTCAATTTTAGTTCCTGTTGCATCAGCAATTGCTTTGTCACGAGACGATGCAGCTACTAAAGTCTTTCCATCAACATCATTAACAATCTGAGCATAAATCTCTTTGTTACTTCTGTATACAGAAAGTCTTGGACGTTCCGCCGTACCACTTACAGCACCACGTATACGCTTTCTTATCTTTAATCTTCTTGATTCTTTTGAGAATGCCATAACTTAGTTATTATGCAGATTTACCTGCTTTTCTTCTTAATTCTTCACCAACAAACTTAATTCCTTTTCCTTTGTAAGGTTCAGGCTTACGGAATGATCTAATTTTAGCAGCAACCTCACCTACTAATTGCTTATCAAATGATGAAAGCTTAATAATTGGGTTTTTACCTTTTTCAGAAATCGTTTCAACTTTGATCTCTGGTGCTAAATCAATCACTATATTGTGTGAAAAACCTAATGCTAAGTCCAATTTTTGACCTTGGTTTGATGCTCTATAACCTACACCAACCAATTCCAATTCTTTGGTAAACCCTTCAGATACCCCTTGAACCATATTTGACAATAAAGAACGGTATAAACCGTGTTGTGCTTTATGACTTTTTGTTTCAGAAGGTCTATCTAAAGTGATTTTATCACCCTCAACAACAGCAGAAATATCACCAATTTCTTGTGATAATTCTCCTAATTTTCCTTTAACAGTAACATTATTCCCTTTCACATCTACTGTGACACCAGACGGTATAGTTACTGGATTTTTTCCTATTCTTGACATTTCTGTGTCTTTTTACTGTTAATAAACGTAACAAAGTACTTCACCACCAACATTATCACGTTTAGCTTGCTTACCTGTCATTACTCCATGAGAAGTAGAAACAATAGCAATACCTAAACCGTTCAATATACGTGGAATTTCACTTGAACCAGCATACTTACGTAAACCTGGCTTACTAATACGCTGTAATTCTTGAATTACAGGCTCTTTAGTGAACTTGTCATACTTTAATGCAATCTTAATACTACCTTGAGCTGTAGTATCTTCGAATTTATAACTTAAAATATATCCTTGATCGAATAATATTTTAGTGATCTCTTTTTTAACTTTTGAAGCAGGAATTTCAACAACTCTGTGTTTTGCTGCATTTGCATTTCTGATTCTTGTTAAAAAATCTGCAATAGGATCTGTATTCATTTGTATTTATTTGCGGTAATGGTTTTCGACAATAGCCAAACCTTTTACCAATTAATAGTATTTACCAACTTGCTTTAGTTACCCCAGGAATTAATCCTTGGTTTGCCATTTCACGGAATGTTACACGTGAAATACCAAACTGACGCATATAACCTTTTGGTCTTCCCGTTAATTTACAACGGTTATGCATACGAATTGGTGAAGCGTTTTTTGGTAACTTTTGTAATGCTTCATAATCTCCAGCTTCTTTCAAAGCCTTTCTTTTTTCAGCATATTTAGCAACCGTTTTTGCTCTCTTCACCTCACGGGCTTTCATTGATTCTTTAGCCATAATTATTTCTTTTTAAAAGGTAACCCTAATTGAGTTAATAATGATTTAGCTTCGCTATCTGTCGGTGCGGAAGTTACAAATGTTATATCTAATCCCGAAATTTTATTTACCTTATCGATATCAATCTCTGGAAAAATTATTTGCTCTGTAACACCCATTGAATAATTTCCTCTTCCATCAAAACCTGTAGCTTTAATCCCTTGAAAATCACGTACACGTGGTAAAGCTACCGTTACTAAACGATCCAAGAATTCGTACATACGATCCCCACGTAAAGTTACTTTTGCTCCAATTGGCATACCTTTTCTTAATTTAAAAGATGCAACATCCTTTTTAGAAATGGTAGAAACTGCTTTTTGACCCGTGATAGTTGTAAATTCATCTACTGCGTAATCAATCAATTTTTTGTCTGCAACAGCACCACCTACACCTCTACTCAAAACTATTTTTGTAAGTTTTGGCACTTGCATAATGTTACTATAGCTGTATTCTTCTCTAAGAGCAGCGATCACTCGATCCTTATACTCTTCCTTAAGTCTAACTTTATAAGACATAACTATATTACTTCATTAGATTTTTTAGAAAAACGCACTTTTTTATCACCTTCAATACGGTAACCCACACGAGTTGCATCACCAGACTTAGGATCAACTAAAGCTAAATTCGAAATATGAATTGGCGCTTCCTTTTTAACTATTCCACCTTGAGGGCTAGCCGCGCTAGGCTTATTATGCTTAGAAACTAAGTTCACACCTTCAACGATGGCTTTGTTCTTTTCAATAAGTACCTTTTGTACTTTTCCTTCCTGACCTTTGTCATCACCAGCTACTACTTTTACTAAGTCGCCTGTTTTGATCTTTAATTTTGCCATTTTTTTAAATGATTAAAGCACTTCAGGTGCTAGTGAAACAATCTTCATGAACTGCTTATCACGAAGTTCTCTTGCAACAGGGCCAAATACACGTGTTCCTCTCATTTCTCCGTTTGCTCCTAAAAGGACACAAGCGTTATCATCGAAACGGATATACGATCCATCGGCTCTACGCACTTCTTTTTTGGTACGAACTACAACTGCAGTTGAAACCGCTCCTTTTTTAACGCTTCCGTTTGGAGCAGCCTCCTTAATACTGACAACGATCTTGTCACCTACAGAGGCGTATCTTTTTTTCGTACCACCTAATACACGAATCGTAAGTACTTCCTTACCACCTGTATTATCAGCTACTCTTAATCTAGACTCTTGTTGTACCATCTTATTTCGCTCTTTCTATTACTTCAACTAATCTCCAACATTTTGACTTACTTAAAGGACGTGTTTCCATGATCCTTACAGTATCGCCTATGTTACAGTCATTTGTTTCGTCGTGTGCAACGTATTTTTTAGTTTTCAACACGAACTTTCCGTACATAGGGTGTTTTACTTTTTTTACCTCAGAAACAACAATAGATTTCTCCATTTTGTTACTTGTAACTACACCGATACGTTCTTTTCTTAAATTTCTTTTTTCCATCTTTTCAGCAGAATTAAGCGTTTAATTCACGTTTTGTTAACTCAGTTGCTATTCTTGCAATAGATTTTCTTACGCTACGGATTTGTAACGGATTCTCTAATGGAGAAAGTGCGTGAGCCATTTTTAATTCAGAATACGCTTGTTTTGATTTACCAAGTTCTTCTTGTAATTCAGCCACAGACAGACCTTTAATTTCTGATTGTTTCATAATTCAAATATTAAGCTTGATAATCTCTAGCTACGATAAACTTAGTTTTAACAGGTAATTTTTGAGCAGCTAAGCGTAATGCTTCTTTTGCAGTGTCAAATGGCACTCCTGCTATTTCAAATAAAATTCTTCCTGGTTTAACAACTGCTGCCCAATACTCAACAGCACCCTTACCTTTACCCATACGTACTTCAAGAGGCTTTTTTGTAATTGGTTTGTCTGGAAAAATCATAATCCATAACGAACCCTCTCTTTTCATATAACGAGTTGCAGCAATACGCGCAGCTTCAATTTGTCTTGCAGTCACAAAATTCGAATCTAACGATTTGATTCCGAAAGTACCGTTTGATAAAGTATGCCCACGTTGAGCAAGACCTTTCATACGTCCTTTTTGTTGTTTACGGAATTTTGTTCTTTTAGGCTGTAACATTGTCTAAAATTTCTTTATAAAATTACTTTCTACGGCGAGGTTTATTTCCACCTCTTGCTTGTCCTCTGTCAGATTTACCTTGCTTCTTTGATAAACCTACCAAAGGAGAAAGCTCTCTTTTACCATATACTTCACCCTTCATGATCCATACTTTGATACCCATTCTACCATAAGTAGTATGTGCTTCAACTAACGCATAATCAATATCGGCTCTGAATGTAGACAACGGAATACGACCGTCTTTGTACGACTCTGAACGTGCCATTTCAGCACCATTCAAACGTCCAGAAATTAACACCTTAATACCTTCAGCATTCATACGCATTGCAGCCGCAATTGCCATCTTGATTGCACGACGGTAAGAGATACGATTCTCAATTTGGCGTGCAATACTTGATCCTACTAAAAATGCATCAAGCTCAGGTCTTTTAATTTCGAAGATGTTCAATTGAACCTCTTTGTTTGTAATTTTTTTAAGCTCTTCTTTCAACTTGTCTACCTCTTGACCTCCTTTACCAATAATGATACCTGGACGTGCCGTAGTGATAGTAACGGTTACAAGTTTAAGCGTACGCTCAATAATCACTCTCGATACACTAGCTTTTGATAAACGTGCATGGATATACTTTCTGATTTTATCGTCTTCAGCAAGTTTATCTCCATAGTCGTTACCTCCGTACCAGTTAGATTCCCATCCTCTGATGATACCAAGGCGATTTCCGATTGGATTTGTCTTTTGTCCCATATCTCTATCTTAGCTTTGTGTATTATTATTAGATCCAACTACGATTGTAACGTGGTTAGAACGCTTTCTAATTCTGTGTGCTCTTCCTTGTGGTGCTGGACGCAATCTTTTCAACATTGCTCCACCATCAACACGGATTTCAGAAACGATAAGATCAGCATCTTCAATGCTAGCATCTTCGTTTTTAGCTTGCCAGTTTGCCAATGCAGACAACAACAATTTCTCTAAACGACGTGACGCCTCTTTTGGGCTAAATCTAAGTATCTGCAGTGCATTTTCCACTTTTTTACCACGTACTAAATCCGCTACTAAGCGCATTTTTCTTGGCGAAGTAGGACAGTTATTAAGCTTTGCAAAAGCAATTTGCTTTTTCTCTTCCTTAATTCTGTCAGCCATTTGTTTTTTACGAACTCCCATAGCTTACTTATCTTTTACCTTTATTTTTCTTATCCGTACCATGTCCTCTATAAGAACGTGTTGGCGAAAACTCTCCTAATTTGTGACCTACCATGTTCTCAGTTACATAAACAGGAACAAACTGACGACCATTGTGAACAGCTATTGTTTGACCAACAAAATCAGGACTAATCATTGATGCTCTTGACCAAGTTTTAATCACTGTCTTTTTACCAGCTTCTACATTTGCTGCGACCTTTTTCTCTAACTTATAGTGAATATAAGGTCCTTTTTTTAATGAACGAGCCATATCTTATTTCTTTCTACGTTCTACAATATACTTATTACTCGCCTTAGTTTTAGAACGCGTTCTAAATCCTTTAGCCGGTAAACCTTTTCTTGAACGAGGGTGTCCTCCAGACGAACGTCCTTCACCACCACCCATTGGATGATCAACCGGGTTCATTGCTACTGGTCTTGTTCTTGGTCTACGACCTAACCAACGCGTTCTACCCGCTTTACCTCCAACTAACAATTGATGATCACTGTTTGAAACAGCACCAATTGTAGCCATACAAGTAACTAGAATTAATCTAACTTCACCAGAAGGCAATTTAACTGTAGCAAACTTACCATCTCTCGCCATTAACTGAGCAAAAGAACCAGCACTACGAGCCATAACAGCTCCTTGACCTGGGTGTAATTCAATACATGAAATAATTGTACCTAATGGAATAGCACTTAAAGGCATTGCATTTCCAATTTCCGGAGCTACATCAGCACCCGAAACAATGTTTTGCCCCACTTCTAAACCATTCTGAGCGATCACGTAACGTTTCTCACCATCTTGATAATTTAAAAGCGCAATAAATGCTGTTCTGTTCGGATCATATTGAATAGATGCAACCGTAGCAGGCACTCCTTGCTTGTCACGTTTGAAATCTATAATACGATAACGTCTTTTATGACCACCACCTTTGTAGCGCATAGTCATTTTTCCTTGACTGTTTCGACCTCCAGTACGTTTTTTCGGAGCTAATAAACTCTTCTCCGGCTTATCAGTAGTTATGGCGTCAAACCCATTTACTACTCTAAATCGCTGTCCTGGGGTGATTGGTTTTAATTTTCTTACTGACATTTTTTAGTCTTAAAGATTACTGTATAAATCAATTGTATCACCTTCCGCCACCTGTACAATAGCTTTTTTATAAGCGCTTGTTTTACCAGTTACAATACCCGTTTTTGTATAACGTGTATTACGATCTGGGCGGACGTTTATTGTTCGAACTTTATCCACAGAAACACCATAAGCAGCTTCAACTGCTTTTTTGATTTCTACCTTGTTCGCCTTCTTATTTACTACAAAACTGAAGCAATTTCTTAATTCACTTGCAGCAGTAGCTTTTTCCGTAATGATAGGTTTAATTAAGATACTCATGGCGTGTTCTATTTACTTAAATTCGTTTCAATTCCTTCTAAAGAACCCTCTAACAACACTACATTATTTGCATGTAATATTCTATAAGTACTCAATTCTGAAGCTAAAATTACTTCAGTATTTTTAAGATTTCTTGAAGACAAATAAACATTCTCATTTGCTTCTCCTAAAACAAATAAAGACTTCTTAGCATCTAAGCCTAATGTTTTTAAAACATTTACAAAGTTTTTAGTCTTTATTTCTTCAAAATTAAAATCTTCAAGCACTGTTAAAGAACTCTCTTTTACTTTTAAACTTAATGCAGATTTACGCGCTAAACGCTTCACACCTTTATTTAATTTAAAAGAATAATTTCTTGGTCTAGGTCCAAAAATACGACCTCCACCTTTAAAAACACCAGACTTGATACTACCCGCACGAGCTGTACCTGTTCCCTTTTGTTTTTTAATTTTTCTTGTACTACCAGTAATCTCAGCTCTCTCTTTAGCCTTATGCGTTCCTTGACGTTGATTTGCCAAGTATTGCTTTACATCTAAGTAAACAGCATGATCGTTTGGCTCAATAGCAAAAACAGCATCAGAAAGGTTTGCCTCTCTACCTGTTTCTTTTCCGTTGATATCTAAAACTGCTACTTTCATTATTTCTGAATAGTTACATATGCGTTTTTATGACCAGGAACACATCCTTTAATCACAAGTAAATTCTTATCAGAAACTACTTTTAAAACACGTAAGTTTTGAACTTTTACTTTATCGCCACCCATTTGACCTGCCATACGCATTCCTTTGAATACACGTGCAGGATATGAAGCAGCACCAATAGAACCTGGAGCTCTTAATCGGTTATGTTGACCGTGAGTTGCTTGACCAACACCACCAAAACCGTGACGTTTTACAACTCCCTGAAAACCTTTACCCTTTGAAGTTGCAGACACATCCACAAATTCACCTTCAACAAAATGCTCTACAGTGATTACATCACCTAACTTGTACTCCTCTTCAAAACCTTTGAATTCGACAACTTGACGCTTGACAGCAGTACCAGCTTTTTTAAAGTGACCTTGAGCCGCTTTACTAGCATTTTTATCAGCCTTGTCATCGAAACCTAATTGAACAGCATTATAACCATCAACCTCTTCAGTTCTGACTTGGGTAACAACACATGGCCCAACCTCTAAAACTGTACAAGGAATATTCTTCCCATTCTCGTCAAAGATGCTAGTCATGCCAATTTTCTTACCAATTAACCCAGACATTCTTAATTATTTAATTATTACTATTTATTTAAAAAAACTCAAGGTCGAAAATACCTCCGACCTTGAATGTATTTTTTACCGTTTTTCCCTCGCCCGAAGCTTAGGACATGTAAAATCTTAGACCCACTAAGATTTTTAGCGATTGCAAAAGTATGAAATATAATTGAAACTCCCAAATTTCAAAAAATCAGGAGCTTCAATTCGTTTTTATACTTTTAAAGATATTGAATCAAAAAGTGTAATTACACTTTAATCTCCACTTCAACACCACTTGGCAACTCTAACTTCATTAACGCATCAATCGTTTTTGATGAAGAGCTATAAATATCAAGCAATCTCTTATATGAACTTAACTGAAATTGCTCACGCGACTTTTTATTAACGTGCGGTGAACGTAATACAGTAAATATTTTTTTGTGCGTTGGCAATGGAATAGGTCCCGTTACTACTGCACCTGTACTTTTTACAGTTTTTACAATCTTCTCAGCAGATTTATCTACTAAATTGTGATCGTAAGATTTTAATTTAATTCTAATTTTTTGACTCATTTTAGTAGGTTTTAAGCTTGTTCTCCTTTAGCTGCCTTAATCACTTCTTCCGAAATGTTCGACGGAGTTTCTGCATAATGTGAAAATTCCATTGTAGATGTTGCTCTACCTGAAGATAATGTTCTTAATGTAGTTACATAACCAAACATTTCAGAAAGTGGCACAGTTGCCTTTACAGTTTTTGCACCTGCTCTATCCCCCATATCACTAACCTGACCTCTACGACGGTTCAAGTCACCTACAATATCACCCATATTTTCCTCTGGAGTAATTACCTCCAACTTCATAATAGGCTCCATAATAACCGCTTTTGCAGCTTTTGCAGCATTTTTGAATCCTAACTTAGCCGCCAATTCGAATGATAATTGATCCGAATCCACATCATGATAAGACCCATCGGTTAATGTTACTTTCATAGCATCAACTTCATATCCTGCCAAAGGACCTGCAACCATTGCCATTTTGAAACCTTTCTCTACAGAAGGAACAAATTCTTTAGGTACATTACCTCCTTTAATGTTAGAAATAAATTCTAAACCTACTTTTCCTTCTTCAGCTGGCTCTAATGTAAATACAATATCCGCAAATTTTCCACGTCCACCTGATTGCTTTTTGTACACCTCTCTATGCTCAGCAAGCTGAGTAATAGCTTCCTTGTACTCAACCTGAGGCTGACCTTGATTTACTTCTACTTTAAATTCACGCTTTAAACGATCTACAATAATATCCAAGTGAAGCTCACCCATACCAGATATAATTGTTTGACCAGAAGCCTCATCTGTTCTTGCTGTAAATGTTGGATCTTCTTCAGACAATTTAGCCAAAGCCATACCCATTTTATCAACATCTGCCTTAGTCTTAGGCTCCACCGCAATACCAATTACTGGATCTGGGAAGTCCATAGATTCTAAAACAATAGGATTTTTTTCATCAGACATAGTATCACCAGTCTTGATATCCTTAAAACCAACTGCCGCTCCAATATCTCCTGCTTCGATAAAATCGATAGCATTCTGCTTATTTGAGTGCATTTGGTATATACGAGAAATACGCTCTTTTTTACCTGAACGGTTGTTCAAAATATAAGAACCCGCGTCTAATCGACCAGAATATGCACGGAAAAACGCTAAACGACCTACAAAAGGATCAGTCGCAATTTTAAATGCCAAAGCCGCAAATGGCTCCTTAACATCTGGCTTACGCAATACCTCTTCATCAGTTCTTGGATCAACTCCTCTAATACCTTCTTTATCAGTAGGAGAAGGCAAATAACGACATACAGCATCTAATAAAAACTGCACCCCTTTATTTTTAAAGGCTGAACCACATATCATAGGAATAATAGCCATATCCATTACAGCAGCTCTAAGTGCAGCATGCACTTCTTCTTCTGTAATAGAATCCTCATCTTCCATAAATTTCTCCAAAAGATTCTCATCATAACTTGCCACCTCTTCAATAAGCAGTGCACGATATTTACGAGCCTCTTCCTTCATATCCTCAGGAATATCAACAATATCAAAAGTCGCCCCCTGTGTTTCATCATGCCATATAATAGCACGGTTTTTTACCAAATCAACCACTCCTTTAAAGTCAGCCTCATCACCAATATTCAATACAATTGGCACTGCATTTGACTTCAACATATCCTTAACCTGTTGACATACAGCCAAAAAGTTAGATCCCTGACGGTCCATTTTGTTTACAAAACCGATACGTGGCACTTTGTAGTTATCTGCTAATCTCCAGTTAGTTTCAGATTGTGGCTCTACACCATCAACTGCACTAAATAAAAATACCAAACCATCCAATACACGTAACGATCTATTTACCTCAACAGTAAAATCAACGTGACCTGGAGTATCAATAATATTAAAGTGATATCCTTTTGTTTCTGGAAGTACTTTTCCGTTATCTAAAGGGAATTTCCACTCACAAGTAGTCGCTGCAGAAGTAATTGTAATACCTCTTTCCTGCTCCTGCTCCATCCAATCCATTGTAGCAGCACCATCATGTACTTCTCCAATTTTATGACTTACACCCGTATAATAAAGTATACGTTCAGTCGTAGTGGTTTTTCCAGCATCAATATGCGCTGCAATACCAATATTTCTAGTAAATTTTAAATCTCTTGCCATTTTATATACGATTAGAATCTAAAGTGTGAGAATGCCTTATTTGCCTCGGCCATTTTGTGCGTATCCACTCTTTTCTTAACAGCCGCTCCTTCTTCTTTAGCTGCAGCTAAAATCTCAGAAGCTAATTTTAATGCCATAGATTTTTCATTACGCTTACGAGCAAATAAAATTAACCACTTCATAGCAGTTGAAATTTTACGATCTGGGCGTATTGGGTTTGGAATTTGAAATGTTGCCCCACCTACACGACGGCTACGAACCTCTACGTGTGGCATTACATTAGACAATGCTTCTTTCCAAAGCTCCAAAGCTGATTTTTCATCATCAGTTTTCTTTTCTTCTACGATATCAATTGCATCATAAAAGATTTTAAAAGCTACCGATTTCTTTCCGTCCCACATCATCATGTTCACGAAACGAGTTACTAACTGATCGTTAAAACGAGGATCTGGAAGTATCGGTCTTTTTTTTGCCTTTCTTTTTCTCATGTCTTGTTTTTAAGTTTTTTAGTTTTTCGTCCGAAGCTGCAAATCACACATGCTTCAATCTTCTAACTTTTTAATTACTTTTTAGGGCGTTTTGCTCCATACTTAGATCTACGTTGTGTTCTACCTGCTACCCCTGCGGTATCAAGTGCTCCACGAACGATGTGATATCTAACTCCTGGCAAATCTTTTACCCTTCCACCTCTAACCAATACTATCGAGTGCTCCTGAAGATTGTGTCCTTCACCACCTATGTATGCATTCACTTCCTTACCATTTGTCAACCTAACACGAGCTACTTTACGCATAGCTGAGTTTGGTTTTTTTGGTGTAGTTGTGTAAACACGTGTACATACGCCGCGTCTTTGTGGACATGAATCTAAGGCAGCCGATTTACTCTTCTTGGTTATTTTGGCTCTACCTTTTCGTACTAATTGTGAAATTGTTGGCATAATTGCTTAACACTAATTATTAAATTTGTTTTAATCCCCATTCTAAGGGCTTGCAAAAGTATGAATAATTATCAGTAATTCAAACAATAACGTATTAATTTTAAAAAGCAAGTTTTTTTTACTTTAAATTTTCAAAAAAAATATTGTAAATACTTATTCATTCACTTTAATGCTTCTCTTATAAAACCTGCCTTTCGATCCATTACTAATAATGTAACATAAGGTTTCCCTTCGTTACACAAAAACAAGTCTTTATACGCATTCACAAAATCAGTAAATATTTTTCCCGATACATGTGATTTAAATGCTGCTTCATCTTTATATACTTCATAAAAAATAACTTGATTTACAGGAGGTGTTGGTAAATTTTTTTGCTCTAAATCCGGCACATGAACCGTATACATCCATGTGTTTTCTTCTTCTTTTTCTACTTTTAATGCTAATTTTTTTAAAACCGATATGGCTTCATCTTTTTTACCAGACACTATAGTCCATGTTGAAATTAAAGGATACATATTATTTTTTTTTGTTAAATTATTGATTTGAAGTATTTTAAAATTATAATTCAGTATTTTTATTTGGTTATTAGCCTACTATTAATGAAAAGCAAAATCATCAACCGACTAGCCAAAATATTTAAAAGCTATGCTTTTACTCTAATAATCGGTATTCTATTAATAATTACAGGCGTATCCGAACTGCTAGAAACTATTATACCTGATTTTGAAGCCTATCTGAAAACACACCACGGCTTGATTATACTTGGAATAGTACATATTGGTAAATCTTTAGTTTATATTTTAGAAGGTGCCGAAGCTATTTTAATCAACGAAACTGCAGAGGAAATAAAGGAAATCGACAAAGACCTACAGCACCTAAAACAAAACTAAGCTTTATTAATATCCCGTAGCTTTTTTCAAATATTCTCTAGCCATTTTTGCATACACCAAAGGCGTCGCATTAGCCGGGTTTTGCTCTGCTTCAACAATTAACCAGCCTTCAAAATTAGCACTAGCTAATGTTTGCAAAATAGCATCAAAGTCAATAAAACCTGCCGAATCCCCTGGTACAGTAAAAATACCTGCCTCAATGGATTCTTTAAATGATAATTGATTGGCATCTGACAGTTCCATAATTGGTTTTCGGATATTTTTTAAATGCACGTGCTTAATACGCGATGCATAATCCTTAGCCAATTGTAACGGATCATCACCTGCAAAAGCCAAATGCCCTGTATCAAAAAGTAAATGCACCAATTCAGGATCTGTTGCCTCCATTAATCGATCTACATCAGCCCTGGTCTCAATACCTGTTCCCATATGATGGTGATAACATAAGCGCATACCCTCGCTATTTGCGATTTTACCTAATTCGGTTAATCCATTAACTACTTTATCCCAAGTTGCATCCGAAAAAATGGGACGATTGGCTTTTAATGCAATGGGCTGTTGATGCGAAGAACCTCCTAATTCTGCCACCACAATATCTGTGCCTCCCATTTCTTTGATAAACGCTAAGGATTTCTTAAAATCAGCTAGCGTTTTATCATACATGTTATTTATAGAAAAATACGTACTCGTCCAAGGTTCAGAAACACGCAGACCTCTTATATCCAATGCTTTTTTTAATGTATTAATATCTGTTGGGTATTTGTGTCCGACACTACAGCCTTCAAAACCCGCCAATGCCATTTCGCTTACACATTGCTCAAAGGGAATACCTATATCTATATCCAAAAAATCATCATTCCACCATGATGTTGGCGTTATTCCAAAAAACACTTTATCCTTATTGAATTTTTTATTGCTCATGTGATCGATTTTTATGATTGAATATTGTATATAAAATTCTTACCTGTAAATCGTTTTATTTATTTTGGGCGTGCCCTTACAGGTCAGGCTTTCCGCTATATCTTTTTATTTTACTCCACTTCGTTACTCCAAATAAAAAGGATGCCGCTTCAATCCTTCACGCAAAACACTTCTTACTATTTTTATCTATTCATCCTTATACCTAAACAATAACTCGGCTACTAGACCCGTCCAACCTGTTTGATGTGATGCGCCTAAACCTGCACCATTATCTCCATGAAAATATTCAAAAAACAAAATCAGATCCTTCCAGGCTGCATCATTTTGCATAGTTTCATTTCCTCCATACACTGGCCGATTTCCATTAGCATCACGTTCAAAAATTTGAATCATTCGCTTTGACAAGTCATTAGCCACCTGTTTTAATGACTTTTTATTTCCAGAATGCGAAGGATATTCTACTGTAAAATATTTGTCCAAAAACTCACTGTAACTTTGAAGTGTATTAATCAACAAAAAATTTATGGGAAACCACACCGGTCCTCTCCAATTAGAATTTCCCCCAAAAGATCCATCGGCAGATTCCGCAGGTTCATAACGCTCAGTTAAGGTCACATTATCCACAGTCAAACGATATGGATCGTTCTGATAGGCTTTAGAAATTCCTCGAATACCGTGTGGACTTAAAAATTCATTCTCATCCAAAACTCGCTCCAAGATGGTAACCAAACGCTCAGGTTTCACAAAGGATAATAAAATTTCGTCATCCATCCCTTCCATAAATCTATTATTGCCCGACTTTAAAGTTTGCACTTGGCCTATAAGTTCTGGATGCCTATTAAAAAACCAATCTAAACGCTCCTTTAACTCCTTAGACACTTTAGGCTCCAATTCCGTTAAATTAATTTTAGCTACAGGAAATAATGGAATAATCCCCACTAAAGACCTCAACTTTACAGAAATATACTGCGTTGGATTGGCATAAATTTCCAAGAAATCATAATAAAACCCATCTTGATCATCCCATAGTTTAACTGCTCCATTCGAAGCCTGATCAACACTATTTAAAGCATCAGCTATAAACACAAAGTGCTGAAAAAATTTACTTACAAAATGCGAATAAATCTTGTGATCAAAAACAGTTAACTTTATTGCCAACTGCATCATGTTAATACAATACATGCCCATCCAACTTGTTCCATCGGATTGTTTCATGGTTACGCTATGACCAATTTGCTTTTCAAAATCCTCAAGATTACTGCGGTTAATAACCGATATGTTATCCAAACCAAGAAAACCACCTTCAAACAAATTTGTGTTATCCCCATCTTGTTGGTTTGTCCACCAAGTAAAATTTAATAAGCAATGCTGAAAAATATCAGCTAAAAACTTAAAATCACTCTCAAGCCCCATCTCCTTTTCAATCTCAAAAATTTGCAATGCCGCCCATGCATGCAGCGGTGGATTTACATCACTAAATGCCCACTCATAGGCAGGTATAGCTCCATTAGGCGCCATATACCATTCATGCGACAATGCTAATAACTGATTTTTAGCAAACTGTAAATCAAGTCTAGCAAACACTACCGTTTGAAAACACAGATCCCAGGCCGCAAACCATGGATATTCCCATGCATCGGGCATCGAAATAATGGTACTTGCATACATATGCCGCCATTCGTTATTACGACCACGACCCGATGGAGGTGGTGGCCCTACTGGATCTCCATCCAACCAATCGGCTACTACATAATTATAATATTGTTTCCCCCATAACATTCCTGCATAAGCTTGCCTTTGAATTGATTTTTGCTCTTCATTAAGTGTTGAAGGTGCTAATGACTCATAGAACTCATCTGCCTCTGCGATTCTTTTATCAAATACGGCATCAAAATCATCTGCAAAAGGCTCTAATATTGATGTATTAGAGGAGAATCTTAAGCGTATTTCTTTGGTTTCTTTGGAAGACAGACTCAGTTTATAAACAGCACTTGATTTTGTCCCTACCAACGTAGGGTTTATCGAATGTTTTCCTCCAATTATATAATCATTAATCCCGTCTTTTGGATATGGGGTATTATTTTCGTTCCCCCATAACTTTTCATTATTTGTTTCATTTTCCACAAAAACCAATTCCTCTGGGGATTCGCAATACAGCATCATTTCCTTAGCATTACTACTCGATGTAGGCGTTGCTCGTATACATGCAAAATTTTGCCCTCCTCTAGATTTTATTCCATTTAATTGAGGCTTTTCGGCATCAACAAACCAAGACCAGGTATTCCTAAACCACAAAGTTGGCAATACATGCAATGCTGCTGTATCTGCTCCGTGATTAATTACTTTTATTTTTATTAAAATCTCGTGTGTTGCCGATTTTGCATATTCCACCTGGACATCAAAATAGGTATCATCATTAAAAACACCAGTATCCATCAACTCATACTCAAATGAATGTGGATCCGACTTTCTGCGTGCATTTTCATTCACTAAATCTGCATATGGAAAAGCCCTTTGCGGATATTTATATAACCATTTCATATAACTATGCGTTGGCGTATTATCCACATAGTAATAGTATTCTTTTACATCCTCTCCATGATTTCCTTCACTATTTGTTAATCCAAATAAGCGTTCTTTAATAATGGCATCATTCCCATTCCAAAGTGCAATTGCAAAACATAGTTTTTGTTCAGGATCAGAAATCCCCCCTAAACCATCCTCTCCCCAACGATATGCTCTTGACCTAGCTTGGTCATGAGAAAAATAATCCCACGCATTTCCTCCCTGACTATAATCTTCTCGGACTGTTCCCCATTGCCTTTCCGAAAGGTAAGGTCCCCAATACAACCAATCTTCATAAGTATCTGAATCCTCTGAATATAATTTACCCATTCGGATAGTTTCTTTATTTTGACTCATTTTTTTTACATTTGAATATTATTCAGTCCATTTAACCCATTTTCTAGCTTTTCTCAATCTCACTATATACCTCTAAAATTTGCGCTACACTCCAAGCTTGCGCTATACAGCCTTTAGGAGTAAATGGCGCATCACCGTCAAAAATTTCACTCACTGTTCCTACGCCTACCCCACTTAAATGGTCAGCAAAAGGCGCTAAAAAGTGATTTACCTTATCTACATTCTTGTATACTTTTAAATGCGCACTTACAAAAGGTCCAATTAACCACCCCCAAACAGTCCCTTGATGATAGGCGCTATCCCTATGATATTGATCACCTGTATAAATACCAATATATTCTGATTCGAATTTTGCTAATGACCTTAGCCCATGTGAGGTTAATAAATTTTCGGCGCAGGCTTCTATAATTTGCTTTTGCTTACTTGTCTCAAAAGGACTTTCGGGAAGTGCTATAGCAAACAATTGATTGGGACGTAATAAAGTTTCATTTCCATGTGGTCCATCTAACACATCAAAACAATATCCTTTTTCATCATTCCAAAATTTTGCAAAACTCTGCTTTACAGTAGCTGCTCTAGTTTTATAATCGCTTGCATCTTTACCTAGCGCTTTTGCAAATACAAGCATTGCTTTTAAGGCATTATACCACAAGGCATTTACCTCAATAGGTTTACCAATACGAGGCGTAATTACCTTGTCTCCCACCTTTGCATCCATCCATGTTAACTGCACACCATCTTGTCCACCCCACAATAAACCATCGGATGGGTCAACGTGAATATTATACCGCGTTCCTTTTATATGCCATTCAATAATTTCCTGAAGTTTAGGAAATAATTTTGCCAGTAATTTTTTATCATTTGTTACTTTATAATAAGAAAGAATGGCTTGAAAAAACCACAGTGTAGCATCTATCGTATTATATTCTGGCTCCTCATTAGAGTTAGGGAACCTATTGGGCAGCATCCCCTCACTAATATATTCCGAAAATGTTTCTAAAATAGGCCCTGCCACTTCCGTTCTTCCAGTTGTAATGGTAAGCCCTGTAAGACTAATCATCGTATCACGTCCCCAATCGCCAAACCAATGATAACCTGCAATAACACTTTTACCTGACTCACCATTTACTGAATCTCGATTGACCACAAATTGATCCGCAGCTAATACCAACTGCTTAATCCAATTTGGATGATCACTTTCTTTTTTATTTTTCCGTTGCTTTAACCAAGTTTTAAGTAATTGTGCTTCTTGATCTTTCTTTTTTTGATAAGCCTTAGTCACAAAATTAGCTCCTTCAATACTGCTTGCTAAAAAAACAATGGTTTCACCAACAGCTAACGACACTTTAAAATCTGCTGCATGTACATGAGTATCATCGCTATTTAAACCTCGATCCGCTTCCGCTGGAAGGTAAAAATTAGTGTACAACTCATTTTTAATTGCTACATCTGCTTTCTGCATTTTTAAAACTAACGGCAGCATATTATCCCCATTAGCGGTAATTTTAATCCCATCTGAAATTGCTTTGATGTCCACTGGCCACGAAACCTGACCCGTGTTATGAAAAACACGATTATCCACTATAGCACTAGCTTTAATTTCAACAGTATCGGAAGCACTAACTAAAGTATAGGATATGTAAGTGGTATTTTCTCCTTGCTTCATCCAAATTCGTTTTTCTAAAATAGCATCAGCACAGGCATAGCGCCATACAGGGGTAGTGCCCTCCAGTGAAAAGCGCTCTATATTCACAAAGCCTTTAGGTGACACATCTCCTGAAACCCATCTATTCGTGGTAAGATCATACACATTACCTCTGTACACTAAGCTTTCATCCAACTTTACCAACATAATCTTACGATCAATTGGAGGGTGCAATGATGCCACCAATAAACCATGATAGCCCCTAGTTATTGAACCTGCTATTGTCCCCGAACCATAACCACCAATACCATTGGTTATGATCCATTCTTTTTTTTCTGCTATTTGTAGATTTCCTGTGGTTTCTCTTCCAAAATGTATATTTTCCATAGTTAAGAGATTTAAGCAAAGCTGTTATGATATACATTTACTTGAGAATTGTCACATAAATAATACCCCGGAGTATAATAGCCTGTTGTAGCAAAATCTAAACGCCCATCACCATTAAAATCACCAACAACTATACGTGCTGCGGAAGCTGTTGATACGCGCCATCTTTCAAACAAACCGGATTCTAAATCTATTGCTTTATAATAATACACTCCCTGATGTGGTAACGGTCCTTTGAGTGCCACCAAAAACTCATCATTCCCATCACCATCAAAATCACCAGTTATAATATGATGCCCTGGCCCATGGGTTTCCGAATCAAATTCACCAAATACATCTAAAACAGTACGTTTCCATGGATGATCTGTCAAGTTTGTTCCTGGTTTACGTGTATATACTGTTACTAAATTTCCATGAAAAGGATCAATTGTAGCTATGTAAGCGTATGGATCATCACCCACTCTCCCATATGCTACATTACCACTTCCTTTAAACTGTCCTGCTTGGCCTGTTTGGTCTCCTTCACCTATAGGTACAATTTTCCATTCGCCTGTTGCTGTATCAAAATAAAACCAATTGATACCCTCTTCACTTGCTAAAAGTACCGATTGTAATTCATCGCCAGAATAGCCTCCAAATTTATTTTTCACCACCCCGTGAATCACTCTAAAATCAGCATTATTTATAATTTCACCACTCCATTCTTTCAGTTCCGTGGCATTTTCTGGAAAATCAAAAAGTGTCATGGAAACAGGCTCATGAACTCCTTCCCCATAAGGCCTACACCCCACTACTGGTAATGCCATTAATTGTAACTTATCTGTTTTGGTAAAATGTCCCACTTGCAAGCGATGCGCAGCCATTAGATCTGTTATAAAGTGAGACTTCCAATGCTTATCATCCGCATAAGTTCCTGGGTTTTCTAACCATGAAATTTTCCCATCTTCGGGCCTACACCAAAACATACAATTCCCATAATTATGAGAAATTACCAAATCATTGGTTCCATTACCTGTAACATCACCTATTTCAATTGCCACCGGTAGTGGAAAGTGGGCTATCTCACGTTTTTTCCAATCTGGATTTTCATACCAAACTACTTTACCTACTGCTAAACCAGAGGTTACAATATCTAACTTCCCATTTCCATTTACGTCTACGGCTTCAATCCAATATCCATCATCCTGCTTATCTGCTAGTGTGACTTTTGTAAAAAAAGGGATTTTAATTTCGCCATCATTTAAATAGCTTAATACATCTTTTGGTTGATTATTCATGATTTCTATTTTTTACCCCATATTGTTGGAGCCTTATACCTTTATTAGGAATTTACAATTCTGTAATTTGTGGTTTATTAGTCCAGGTTCCATAACCTGGCGCTTTGGCACCAGGCGGATGAGAATCAATGCTTGGCCAAAGTAATCCTTCGATAAACGAATTGGCAGATACAACAAACGTGATATCTTTTTGAGATTCGCCATAATTTTCTCTCCACGCATTTGGTAATTGATACCAACTACCGATGAACCACATTTTAATAATGTTTCTGGTAATTGGCCCTAACTTGTCATTGCTTAATAATTGAAATCTTAATTGTTTATTCAATATTGCTTCATTATTGTTTGCTATCTTTTTAACTTCTGCAAAAGCATTTAAAAGCTCGTCCATTATTCCTTGACCAACAATTTCCACGACAGTATTAAAATAGGCTTCTAACTGACCTGTACCTTTTAACTCATATTCCGAAAATGCTGTTAACACTGTTGACATTTCTAAAAACACATTCAATTGTTCCTTATTCATATCCATAATCAATCTTCTTTTACATTTTTAAATTGAGTCTACTTGAAAAGTGGGTGCTCCATTCACATGCTCTTTATCCGGAATCGGGTTTCTCATTAATTTATAGGACATTTCCTTTATTTTAAACATCCCTCCCACTGCGGGTAGTAATACACTAGGTTGCCCATTAAATGCTGTTGTTAATTGCTTTAAAAAAGTTTTATAAAACTCATTAAATACTAAGGCTTCTTTGTATAATTCGGAATCTTTAGGATAATCTTCCAAACGCGGATTGCTTTGAATTGGATATACTGCGTTCCAATCAATGGATAAATCTTCTCCGGAAGGTTTACCCGGTGTATCATCCTTATGGTAATATTTACCTAATTTTATTTGTTGGAATCGGTAATAATGAGATAACTCTCCTTCATAATCATAAATTCCACCTTCATAACCTTCGCCTTGTTCAGATATTAATCGAATAGCTGCTAACGCCGACTCTAAATCATGAACTGGTATAATATCACCTCCTCCAGAATAATAATATTCGGGAGTAACTTGTTTGTTATAATCTCCACAAAAAACAGTTTTTTCACCTAGTTCTTTAGTTAGTTTTTCCAAACCTTTGGCTATAGCACTATAAAACTCTCCAATACTATGAAAATGAAGCTCCTCACCATCGCTAGTTTTAAAAGAAGGTAAAATAGATGTATTCTTTCTATTCACTTTTAATAAACCCGTTGCTCTTCCTTTACTGTTATCTATTTCTGCGGGTCTTTCAATATTTAAAAAAGTATCTATAGCCGCTATTGAAAACTTTTCAAGCCCAACTTTAAAATCAGTTTCTCCATCGGGCAAATACGTAGGATACAAAGGCACAAAACCCTCGCCTGTTAAATCTGGGGTACCTCCAACGGCATTCAGCATATTGGCCGCTAAAGTTAAATGCAACATCTCTTCTACTGCTACAACCCTAATTAAATTATAAGCATCCAAGTTTGTTCCTGGGTGAATAGAATATAATGCTGTCAAATAAGGAGGAATAGTAGCATGCTCTAATTGTATAGCTATGTATAAATAGTTATATAAATCTTTAACTGTTTCAATAGGGTGTAAATGCATCTTATTGTTTTGTTGTTGTTTTCATGAATTAAGCTTCTAAATCCTTGACCATCTCGTCCACACTCATAAAGCACAATGCTGCTAAAGTCAATGTAGTGTTAGATGTCCCAATAGTAGGCATACTACCTGCTCCTACTAAATACAAGTTTTTATGGTCCCATGATTTTTGATTCCGATCAACTACCGAGTTATCCGCATTGGTTCCCATTATGTGCGTCCCTGCGAGGTGATTTCCTCCTCGAATGGCATAGCCTTCTCCTTTATATTCTAGATATCCATAATCCATAGGATCATACTTAGAATGATCTTCGGCTCCTAACCTTTGAAAAATAGATTTTGACAGTTGACGTGCAAATGAAATTCCTTCCATGGTATATTCTGGAATTTCCATAGTTACTATAGGTCTTGGATTCCCTAAACGATCCACATATTTAGGATCTACGGTGATTCTGTTTTTTGGATCCGGCATCATTTCAACCATATTAGCTAGTAGTAATTGTTTTGATATTTGATGCACTAACTCGTTCCTCAAGTCCTTACCAAACTTATTTTGATTGTCTACAATATTTAACAGATTGGTTTCGGCTCCACCAGTTGCCCAACCCCAACCATCATTGTGGATATCAACAGCAAAGGCCGCTTGTTTACTTCTAAAATCACCATTCCGTAAATCGCTAATTCCCGATGTACATATAGTTCCTCTGGTGGTTCCTGCAATTTCAGGCAATAATGCCCAGGTCAATATATAGGGGTGATCCATTAAATTTCTTCCCATTTGGTCACTCGAACTATTTAAACCAGAGGCTAACATTAGCCTTGCATTTTCAACTGCATTTGCTGCTAAGACAAATAATTTAGCTTTTATAGTTCCAGTGGTATGTTCCTCGGAATCTAATTCCTGATATGATTTATAAATAATTTGATCAACTTTGCCGGTATTTGGATCTATTACCACTCTTGATGCCACTGTTTGAGGTAAAATATCAACATTTCCTGTTCCCAAGGCTTTAGCTAGAGTTTTCCGTCCATCATATTTGGCTTGTACCGGACAAATTGGAGTACAATTATTATTTCCTTGACAACGTTCACCTTCTTCTACTTGATGCTCACTTACCGCTCCAACTGGTGTAAACAATTCTCCATTGTTAAACTTTTTATAGTTTTTATTAGGGATTCCATTTCTCCCTTGAGGGAAGGTTCTTATTTTTAAAGCATAGGTCTCACCGGCTAATTTTACTTCTGCGCCATCAACATCTTTTGCTACACATTTATCTAAATATGAAGGAGGCATTTCTTGCATTGGAAACACATAATCATCAGCGTATGCTTTTTGTTTAGAAAAAGTTTGCGTAGACACATCTCCCGAAACCCCCATTTCAAACTCTGCTTTACGGTAATATGGCATCAAATCCTTATACTGTATAGGCCAATCCAGTCCATGGCCATAGGTACTTAATATATTAAAATCTTCTGGTAGCATTCGAGGTAACTTGGATTCAAAATGCATGGTTGTCCCCCCAACTACGCGTGAATACGTAAAATCACTTATAAAAGGTCCATTTTGCACTAAATAACTATCCGTATTGGGTTTTCCGGGTTCCTTTTTTTTAACATCAACACTACGCGGCATAGGCGCATTTGGATTACGTTTATAGGGTGCATTGTTATCTTTAGAAGTCGCTGTGTAAAAATGATTCAGATATTTTTCATAACCCGCTAATGTTAAATCCTTACCTGGACCTGCCTCGAGAATGAGAATTTTATAGCCCTTTTGACTTAACTCACTTGCTATAATTGAACCACTAATTCCTGAGCCCACCACCACAACATCATATTCTTTTTCCAATACTGTTTGATGAGTCACTACTCTTTTTAAATGACGCATAAATAACTATAGTTGGTTAATTTACCTTAAAGCTAAAGAGAACTTCACTTGCTCACAACATGAAAGCAAATATTTAACAAACAATTAATAATCAATTAGTTACATCAATAACAACACCTATTAATAGAATTAAATTGGTATATTAGACTTTCTAATTTTACGATCATTTTACCCCTATAAAAACAAAGTCAAACATTATAAAGCATAAATAGCCCTATGGACAATTCCAATTATTTTACACTAACTAGTGCAGACTTACCTGGACAGGTAACCAATAAACAATTAGGGAATGCTTTTGGATGTCATGGACAAAATATTTCACCCCAATTAAGTTGGAAAAATGCTCCAAAAAACACGAAGGCTTTTGCGGTTTCTATGTATGATTTAGGTGGTTTTGGCATTGGGTTGCTTACAACATCCCCGAAAATTGTACTCATTTAGATGCTGGGGCTGGTATAGCTACCGAAAAAAACTCCCACATGGTGCAATTAACGGATATAATGATGCTCGCATTGACGGTTATTTAGGTCCTTGCCCCCAACCTAATACGCAACATACTTATATGATAACCGTATATGCTTTAAAACAACCTATTGAAGTGGCCATTGATGCTAGTGCGGCATTAATTAATTTTGTACTTAATGGTAATTCACTAGCAAAAGCTTCATTAATTGCTTATGCTAACGCCTAATATCGATGATAAATCATAGTCTTTAAATAATATATGAAGTCTGCTTTAGTGAATATAAAAAATGATCTCTAAAACTCTAATTCTTGTCTTTTTGATTATCTAAGCTTAAAAATGCATAAAAAATAGTTACATTTCGTTTTACAAAATGCATGTTGTATTATACGATTTACTAACAAAAATTTCGCATATATGCTGTTACTTTTTCACTATTCTAGCGTTAAAAAAAGCAACCGTAGCTAAGGCTATGGCTGATTTTTTTGCCTTAGACTAGCAAAAAATAATTCAACATATTTATACGAAATCATTATCAGTAAATCGTATTAGATACTTTTTGTTAACGCTTTTTATGCTGTATGCTTCGTTTAAAATCATCTTTATTTTTATGTTTATTTATCTGTTTGGGATGCTATACTTCTGGCGTAAGCCAAACACCTGACAACAAACTACATTTACACATAAAGCAAGCTGATAGCATACAAAAGCAACTCTCCTTTGGTAATTACAACCAATTGCAAATACATATTGATAGTTTGGCTAACCAATTACATCAACAAGGTTATTTAACTGCTTTTTACCAAAAACCTGTTAAAAAAAACGACAGTACCTATGTAACTAAACTTTTCAAAAAAGAATTGATTCAACAGGTCGTTATTCAAAATTGGAAACAATTGCCTTTGATCATTAAAAAAAATGCAGGTCTAAAGAAAAGCAACGTGATACCTATTGTATCACTTCAAAAAAAAATAGCCCATTGGAACTTTTTACTCTCTAATGAAGGTAATCCGTTTAATAGCCTGCAATTAAAAAACATTTATAACCGCAACGATACGCTTTACGCTAATTTACATTTTGAAGGTATAGAAACGCGTAAACTAGATAGTATTATTGTAAAAGGCTATCCTAAATTCCCTCGTGGTTTTTTAACTCATTATATTGGTATAAAAAAAAGAAGTCTATACCAAAATAAGAAAATACAAGAAAAAACACAACAACTCAATAACCTTCCTTTTGTTAACACCATAAAACCTGCAGAGGTTCTTTTTAATCCTAAATCCACTCAGTTATATGTGTATTTAAAAAAGAAAAACGCTAATAATTTTGATGGCTTTTTAGGATTTTCGACCGACGAAGAAACTGGAGATTTAGTATTAGATGGCTATTTAAATTTAAGCTTACGAAACAATTTAAATTATGGTGAGGAATTGAACCTATCCTACAAAAGTGATTCCGAAGAACAACAACAGTTTAAGATACTTGCCAAATTACCTTATTTGTTCAAATTACCCTTGGGTCTTGAGGCTGGACTTTATAATTTTAGGCAAAAAGAAGTATTTTCGACCACAGAACAAAAAATAGGACTCAATTATGTGTTTACCCCAAAAATTGAAGCCCTACTTGGTTATAAAAAATATGAATCCGCTGATTTAAGTGATAGTGAATTTGTTGCAGGAGGTATTACTGAGGATTTTGATGCCCGTTTTTTACATATTGAAGCACGCTATATAAAAAAACAAAATCGACTCCTATTTCCTGTAAAAACTAGTGCTATTTTAAGTACCGAAATGGGTTCGCGTTCCCAAAAAGACAAGAATACTCAACAATTAAAATTAGGCCTGCAATTAAGTCATATTTTTCAATTGAATAAACGGAATAGTATTTACATAGCGAATAATGCTCAATTTTTTAATTCGGACACCTATCTTAATAATGAACTGTATCGCTTGGGCGGAATTTTATCCATCCGTGGTTTTGAAGAAAATAGTTTAAGAGCCTCTATTTTTAATGTCCTTAATACCGAATATCGCTTTCAACTTAATGAAACTATTTACGCACACAGCATCATTGACTTTGCTTTTATTGACAATCAATCGGCACAGTCAAGCGCTAACCCCGAACCGATAGGTCAAAATCAACTCACTAGTTTTGGAGTTGGACTTGGAATGCTCACTAAAGCAGGTTTATTTAAATTAAACTATGCCAATGGCACCAGTGATGATATTCCTTTTGAATTTGGAAACTCAAAAATACATCTCAGTTTAACTGCTTTTTTTTAAGGCTTTTTTGCTTCTACCTTTAACCAAGCCCTCAACTGACAATAGACAACTCTCAACTAAAAATAAAATTCCTAATTCACAATTAACACATTACCTTTGCGGCATGAGTAACGAATCACAACTTTTTGGTATCCATGCGGTCATGGAAGCGATTAAATCTGGAAAAACTATTGATAAAATCTTTTTACAGAAAGGACTACAGGGTAGTTTATCCAAGGAATTAATTCTGCTTTTACGTGAACACAAAATCACTCCAAATACAGTTCCCGTTGAAAAATTAAACAAGCTTACTCATAAAAATCATCAAGGTGTGGTTGCTTTTGTAGCTCCTGTAGATTTCCATGATTTGGAAGAAGTTATTATTAGCACACAAGAAGCTGGAGAAACCCCATTACTTATCCTATTGGATCAGCTTACCGATGCCAGAAATTTTGGTGCCATTATAAGAACCGCGGAATGTGTTGGAGCCCATGGAATTGTTATTGCCAAAACAGGAGCTGCTCCCGTTTCTGCCGATACGGTTAAAACCTCGGCAGGTGCTGTTTTTAATATGCCCATTTGTAAAGTGGATCATTTAAAAGACGCTCTTTTTCTACTTCAAGCAAGCGGAATTCAAACCGTAGCAGCAACCGAAAAAACCCAGGATAGTATTTATCAAGTTGATTTTAAAATTCCTACGGCTATTATTATGGGATCCGAAGGCAAAGGCGTATCCCCGGGAATTTTAAAATTAGTAGACCACAAGGCAAAATTACCTATGTTTGGCGAAATTAGCTCCTTAAATGTATCTGTTGCTGCCGGTGTATTTTTGTACGAAGCAGTGAGGCAGCGTTTATAAGAATATAGTTTCCATTAAGACTATTATTTCCTTAACTGAGAGTTTAACACAAAATAATCAACTCAACACTAGAAAAATTTAGGTAATAATCTATATTTGCTCCTTTCAATTATAGCACTTTACCAATGAATTTTAGTTGTCTTTTCAAAAAAGCCCTTTTACCATTTTTAATTTTAGTTTTGTTTACTCAGTGTACTGATGACGAATCTGAAACATCTTTAAAAGAAACAGGATCCATAGAATTTTATACTTTCTTCAAAAACATAGAAACAATAATCCCCATACCTGATCAATCGGTATTATTAACACCTACAGATCTAAAATTAAAAACAAACGAAGAGGGAATTGCTCTATTTGATAATATTCCAATAGGTAAATACACTTTAAATCTATTAGATTTAAATAATGAGATATTTAAAACCATAGAGGTTTTAGTAAAAAAAGACGAAAAAAGTAGTGTAACATATGACAGTGCGCCTAAAGAGAACCCTATTTCTCCAATAGCTAATACGCTTGAACGGTTAAAAAAAAATTACAAATTCGCTTACTCCACATTTGAAGAAATTTATAACACACATTACCTTCCTATATTAAACGATGTAGGCTCAGATATTATACACTATGGTTTTCTACAAAATAGCCAATCCGATATTGATAATTACAAAATGACTTCAAAAAATACCACTATTGAAGATATTTGGGATTTACATTATAAATCATTATGGACTACTCAACATTACATTGAATTAGCTAATAAAGTTGAAACTACTGAAACAGATGAAAAAAATAATATTCTTGGTGAATTACATGCTTTAAGGGCCATTGCTCATTTTAACTTGGTCAAGCTATATGGCAATCCAATACTTATAACTAATAATATTACAACAATAGATGAACTTGAGAAGCCTAAAACCAATAGCAGCACTAGTGACGTTTACGAATTAATTATTGAAGATTTAATATTTGCACAAAAAAACATAGCACCAAGTACTCGCAAGCCTAATCTAAGTATTGATGCCGCAACCGCTATACTGGGTAAAGTATATTTACAGAGTGCTGGATTCCCTTTAAACAAATCGGAAAACTATCAACTTGCGTTAAATGAATTAAACAAACTAAAAGGTAAATATAATTTAGAAAAAAATTATGCCGATGTATTTGCCCCTACCAATGAACAATCTAATACAGAAACTATTTTTTCTATAAGTTATGATAAATCAACCGGTACTACGGAAAGCTTTTTTGGCAATAAATTCATAGGACCGAAAGGCTTAGTTGATATAAATATTACTTTTACTGAACCTTCATTTATTAGTTCATTTTTAAACATAGAAGTCTCAATAGATTCCGAAATTACTACTCCAATAACAATAAAGGATTCCCGTTTTGCACAAAATATTGCTACGTATACCTACTCAAATGGTATAAAAGAATCCAGTTTTATTAGAGATTGGAGACCTAATAAATATTTACCTCAAACTTTAGCAGAAAACGGTAATTTAGCCAAAGGGGTTGATTTTCCTTACTTAAGGTATGCCGATGTTCTATTAATGATTGCCGAAGCTGAAAATGCAATTAATGGTCCTACTCAAATTGCAAAAGATGCAATTAATGAAGTTCGAACCCGAGCTTATGGAGATTCAAGTAATAATATTAGTAATACTATAACTAAAGATGAATTTCTTTTAGAAGTTATTGAAGAGCGTAGAAAAGAATTATGCTATGAAGGTCATCGAAGAGACGACCTTATTAGGACTAATCTTTTAGCTTCTGTTATTGAAAAAGTAAACCTACAAAAAACAGAAAAAAGAGACTTTGATACTCATGAATCAATATGGCCAATACCCGAAAAAGAAATTTTATTGAATCCAACTCTTATACAAAATCCAAATTATTAATTGATTCGTTAATTATATAATAATCAACATACCTTTTAAGATACATTCCTTAAAAGGTATGTTGATTAAATAGCCATGTGGTATCCCAACCTTAGCACTTCCATTTCTTAATACACAAAACAAGAAACTAACTTATTCACTACTAACAAACTTAACATTTAGATAACACTAAAATCCTTAATTTACAAGCAACTAAAATCTAAATAATTATGAAAAAACCTATTTTAATTACTTGCCTGAGTCTTTTTGCACTTTTGGCTAGTTGCTCAAAAAACGATGATGGAAATACTCCAAATGCTGTTAACAATAATTCACAGGAGGAAAACAGTATTAGTCTTCAGAATTTAGACGAAGGCATTTCTATTTCAAGAGCAAAAAAAATCACAGAAAGTTTACCTACTCCTACAGGAAATATTAATTTTAATGTTGAAAACACCCAATCTGCTACTTTAAATAATGGATTTTCTTTTGAAATAAATGTCCCTGATAATTATGCCGGAGCTTACATTCAATTCCAAACCGCAGATGGAAATGAGAAATCTTCAAGCTACTTTGATATTCCTAAAGAATCTTTTGGGTCTGGCTTTAAACAATTAAATAATTCTAATAAGGGATTAAAAATAGTTACTCAAAAATCTACGAACAACAACAGCACCGAAGAAATTGATGTTGTTTTTAACGAAACCATACCTCCTGGTAAATTTTGTTACACCATTTGCATTTATGACGCCGATAATAATATTAGCCAACTTCAAGAAGTCTGTGTTGAAGTTGAAGCTTGGGGAGGCAGTAATGAACTAGTTGGAAAGTGGAATTTAGAAAAAATAGTTTATGAAAATGAAACTGGAGAAACTAAAAAAACAGTCTTACTAGGAGAAGAGGATTGTGATATAAATTCTAGCAACTCTAACATTACTTGTGACAATGGTGAAACTATTACTATTAACAACCAATATTGTGATATAACAAGTAAATTAGAATTTACTATTAACAGTGATGGAACTGCATCTTTCCTAAATGATGGAATTGAAAAAAGCCTAGATTACAAATCATCTAAAGAGCAATGTAACGAAGTTTTTAAAACTGACAATTTCACTTATAAAGGCAAAGGAAACTGGGCTTATGATGAAGAAGAAAAGAATTTTATATTAGTAACCTTTGAAGACGAAAATTTCATAAATGGTGAGTTAGAAGAACAAACAAATGATGATGATGAAGGTCCTGAAACTGATGAATTAAACGTAGTAAGTGTCTCTGGAAATGAATTGATCTTTGTTCTTGAAGAAACCACTAGTAATTCTACTATCACAATTGATGAAAATGGGAATCAACAAGAAGTTTCAAATGAAAATACAACTGAGATCATCAAATATCATTTTAAAAAGTAAAAATTAGTTTAATTTTTATCTCAGTACAGTAACAATCAAAACACCTTTAACGACTGAAAAGCATTAAAGGTGTTTTTTGTTTAGCTAGTGTAAAAGCTTATATGGATAATAATGTACTTTTTGACCAACAACCTCCTTGTCGCACTCTTAACGAAATACTCCCTGAAGCTCGCTGTGGTCGACTTGGCGTGTTTCCAAAATCTGGAACTACTAAAATAGAATTCTCTTTTGATCGAACTACTTTTCTCTGATCAAGTCCTTGTCCATTTGGACCTGCGGTAAAAGTACCTATATTACCACTTCCCGAAAAAGTCCATTCGTACTCATCAGCCACTGCAGTAGTTTGCACACTTACAAAAACCATAAATCCACCATTTCTATCTTCTTTAGTTAACTTAGGTGTGGCTATGGATCCAGAACATCCATTACCAATAACCGTAAACGAGCATTTAGAGGTGTTTCCTGCTGCATCTTTTGCTGTAATTGTTATTACTTGATTCCCACTTCTAACACTACTTCTTGCGGCAGGTGATTGACTTAATGTTAGCCTTTCTGTACAGTTATCTGTAGCACTAAAAGAGCTTCTGTAGTCTGGCAATGCTGATCCCGACGATAACACACGAGCACCGCTGATACCGCATTTGATTTCTGGTGCTACCGTATCACTACTACATGGGTCATTTGTTGTTCCATTGTTATACCTCAAAGGTTTCCATGGAACTAGTTCTCCTTTAATGGCATCAAATCTTTTTGCAAAAGACACTTTGCCTGGAGTTTTTATAGGTAATGCAATAATTTGACCTGCACACCCATTAGTTGTAGCTGGATTAAGATACGCATAATCTGTATCTACAAAAATCACATCGTAAACACACAAGGTTCGCCCGCTTGCATTTTTATTAGCCACGCTACTTGTCCCATCATCAAGATACAAATACTCCACCGAGTTGTTTAAAACTGACAACCATTCCCCGCCAGTAAAAGCAGCCACTCTAGCCGAACTTTTTGATGTTTTTCCTATAAAATTAAAGAACACCTCTTGCTGACTTTCAACTTTAGGAACCTCTATATCTTCATCTTCTTTGGTACAGGCTACAACTAGTGTAAGCCCCATCACTAAAAGAAAAGATTTTAAAAAGCCCCTTTTTAAAAACATAAATTTTGTGTGTGTTTTCATAATAAATAATCTTAATTAAAATGTTAAAAATTAATAATCAGCAATTTAGCAACACATCTCTTTTTTAAAACCCCCATTTTCCGTGAAATAAATTTCTAAAATTACCCCTGAAAAAAGCTATAAAATCTAACATTCATTTAATTAGCTTCTATTATTCTCCCGAAATTAAGCTTAAAAAAAATTACTATTTCTAAATAGAATTAATTCCTAATGGATAAGTTATTATTTATTAATTGGCTAAAAAATCCTTTTTAATTACTTTAGAAGTATAATTTAAGCTTATGTTAAAACTCCGCCTTTTTGTACTTATACTATCTAGTATTTTTTTTAATGCGCATTCTCAAAAACAGCTTACGCTAGAAGCTATATGGGGTGGTAAGTTTAGAGCTGAGTACTTAGAAGAAATACATCATTTAAAAAACGGAAAAGAATATAGCACCTTAACTTTTGATCGTGCCAACAACGAAACAAAAATAGAAGCTTATAATTACCTAAATCCAACGCAACATCATACGCTTCTTTCTTCCGAAACGCTTGAAATTTCTGATTTTGACAGCTATGAATTTAGCCCCAATGAAACTAAAGTACTTCTTGGCACCAAAATTAAAAGACGCTACCGCTATTCTAGTTCGGGGATATTTTATGTTTATGACTTTCAAGCTAAAACATTAAAAGCCATTTCGGATAACGCTATTATTTCACCTGTTTTTTCGCCAGACGGAAATAAAATAGCTTATGTTTTTAATAATAACCTATTCATTAAACACCTAGCCTCTGGCAAGCTTATTCAGGTGACCACAGATGGTAAAAAAAACACTATTATTAATGGTTTGTCCGATTGGGTGTACGAAGAGGAATTCGAATTAGTCACTGCATTTGCTTGGAATAGTACTAGTGACCAACTTGCTTATTTTAAATTCGACGAATCTAAGGTACCACAATATAGCATGATGCTTTACAAAAATGATAACTATCCCGAAACTGAAACTTTTAAATACCCCAAAGCAGGTGAAACCAATAGTCAACTAAGCGCGCATGTTTACAATAGTATTACCACTAAAACAGCAAAAATTGATCTTTCTAATTTTGAATCCTATTACCTCCCAAGATTACAATGGACGAATGATCCGACTCAACTATGTATCCAAACGTTGAATAGGCATCAAAATAAATTTTCAATACTTAGTGTAAACACAAAAAACAAAAAAGTAAAAACCCTTTATACAGAAACAGATAAGGCTTATGTGGATATTACTAACAACTTAACTTTTTTAAAAGACAATAGCTTTCTACTAACTAGTGAAAAGGAAAGTTACAATCATATATTTCATTACAATAACAAAGGAAAACTTATTCAACAAGTTACCAATGGAAATTGGGATGTGACTCATTTTTATGGCATAGATCGTACTGAAAAAAGGATTTTCTATCAAAGCACCGAAAACAATAACATTGAACGCCAAATATTTTCTGTAAATAAAAAAGGAACTAATAAAAAACAGCTTACCAGTTCCAACGGTGTACATAATGCCGATTTTAGTGCTGATTATTCGTTGTTTATTGATACTTTTTCCAATACTACTACGCCTTATCAATTTTCGGTTGTAAATACTACTGACTCAAAAAAAAGTATTTCTCTAAAGAACAACAAAAAACTAAGCACCACTGTTACTGACTATCATTTTACCAAAAAGGAATTTAACACTATCTCCCTTAATGGAGAAGACTTAAATTCATGGATACTCAAACCCAAAGATTTTGATGCTTCTAAAAAGTATCCTGTATTACTATTTCAATATTCGGGTCCGGGTTCGCAAATGGTTAAAAACTCATGGAATAGTTACAATGATCTATGGCACCACCTACTTACTCAAAAAGGATATATTGTAGCTTGTATTGACGGAAGAGGTACTGGCTTTAAAGGTGGTAAATTTAAAAAATCTACCCAATTACAATTAGGAAAACTAGAAGCCCAAGACCAAATTGATTTTGCCAAACACTTAGCTAAACAGCCTTATGTTGATGCTTCCAGAATTGGTATTTGGGGATGGAGTTTTGGTGGTTTTACAGCACTAAATGCGATTCTTAAAGGGAATACTATTTTTAAAACTGCCATTTCGGTAGCTCCTGTAACGCATTGGAAATATTATGATACCATTTACACCGAACGTTTTTTAACAACGCCACAAGAAAACAGTTCTGGCTACAATGATAATTCCCCACTAAGCCATGCCGACAAATTAAAAGGTAATTTGCTACTTGTTCATGGATCTGCAGATGATAATGTGCATTTACAAAACACCTTGCAAATGGCTAGTGAATTAACTAAAGCTAATAAGGCATTTGATATGGCAATTTATCCCGATAAAAATCATGGGATTTATGGAGGAAATACACGTTTACATTTATATACTAAAATGACTAATTTTCTATTAGAGCATTTGTAATATTTACAAACAAAAAAGCGATCTAATTAATTCTAGATCGCTTTTTTTACTTTTATTAATTGTTTATAGTTTCTATTCTTTTACAAAAACTTCACTTTTAAACATTTTACTATTATTTAAGTCATAAACACATATAATATAACTCCCTTGACTTAAGTTACTCACATTAATCGGGGTATTTTCATAAGCATCAATTTGCGTTACAACTTTCCCATAAAAATCAACTATTTTAATTTCTTTACCCAAATGATTTCCTAAAAGGAATAAATTATCTGTAACTGGGTTAGGATAAACAACTAAAGCATTAGTAGCATCCTCTCCTTCTATTATACTTTTATTCCCAGTTGTTCCTGTTGTGTACGTAAGTTTTAACTTTGGTCCATTTGCTAAAGTATTTTCTTTGGATGCAAAAGAAACATCATTACCAGAATTTTGTCTTAGAATAAAAGTAACATAATCCTTTTTATTAATCCCCGATAATTTGATATTCACTTTTTTACCTATACCAAAATTCCCTTTAACACTCCCTACTTTTTTTATGTTATTAGGCACATTAGTATTGCTAAGGTCATTTTCCATCCAGCCTTTATCTGTTCCTTGATACACATCGATTACGCCGTTACCTGTATCACCATGAACTGTAAGTTCAAGATTTCCATTTTTAATGTTCCCTTTAACTTTTCTTAAATCAAACTTTAAATAAGTAATACGTCGATTCGATTCAGTTCTTAGGGATGCTGTATTGTATCGTGTACCTCCTTGTAAATAAGCATCGTGAATTGGAGCTAAATTTACCGTTTTTGAAACGTTTGAAAGTTCTCCTACTTTCTTTAAAATAATTTTATCTAAATTCCATTGCCATAAATTTGTTCCCGAAGCCAACACTTTTATTTCATGATTCCCTTTAGTCAAGTTAATGTTAGCTTTGGATTTCAACGTTACAAACTTGCTCCAAGACCCATTATTTTTAACATTATCGGTAGTTACTAAACGATTATTTAAAAATAATTTTATTTGGGCATTATTCGATGGTGATGCTATCACATAAGTAATTTCATAAACACCCGCATCTGCTACCGAAAGCCTATACGTTGCAGCATCACCAGCGTTTACGTAATTAATTCCATTTTTTGTCTTATTCACTCCAAAACCAGCACCTCCTGTTGGAGTATCATTGTATGTACCTGTTGTTTTTGCAAAGTTTTCCGCCTCAATAATTAAATTATTTTTGGACACAGCAGGTGTAGGTACTTTAGCAACTGGCGAAGCATTACTAGGGGCTGCTACTTTTCCTTTTTTTGTAGATCTTTGCCCTATCAATACCACCGAACTAATATTTCCTCCTCCATCGGGAAATGAAACTTTTATGGTATTCTTATTTTTAGTTAACAATGCACTTTTAAACGGTATTTCGACCATACCAAACCAACGATCTCTTTCTTTTTGATCATCTCCTTTCCAATCCTGAGGTGTTTCAATAAGTGTTCCATTGATGACTACTTTCGGTTTTTTAGAAGCTTTATTTTCTCTTCCAAAACTAACTCTTAATTTAGAAATTCCTTTCCCATTATCGGTCAATATATTATCAAAACGATAGGTATATTCCTCATTAGCCTTAATTGTCCTTAAAACATTAGATTTATTTTTATTTCTGGTAGGATAATATACATTTTCACGTGTAGTATACTTACTATTAGGCGCTTTATTTAAATTTAATACCAAAAGCGTAGTTCCATCCTTTCGTACCGAAATTTTATTAGGTAAACTATTAGCTTTAGTGATATTTAATTTTGGAATACCATTGTTATCTGTAAAAAAAGATCGAGTGGTTACAGAAGATACATTAGTATTTTGTAAAAAATCTAATTGAATACTTCTGTTAGCTCCATCCATATTATGAATCGCTACATAAGCCTTTGATTTATCCACAAAAACTTGAGCTAAAATATCTGGATCATTGGTTTCTGCAATTACCCTATGCCCTGTAACATCTTTCCATAATTCATAAAACTTTCGAAGATGCGTATACGTGTAATTTCCATTTTTTAGTCTTGGTAACAACGCCCAAGGATAAGGGTGATTATTAGGATTATTATTTACATCATAAAACCAATTTGATTTGGATACTATAAAAGGTACTGCTTTTAACAATCTATCTGGTTTTTCGAATAATTGCATTAACATGGCGTTAATGGATTGTATAATTTCACCATCTCTAGATTCCGTATACGGAGAAACCACACCTTGACTATTTCGTATCCAAGGCCTTTCTGTTCTACCAAATTCAGATATTAAATGTGGTTTTACTTCACCAAATTTATCTTGACTATAGGCTTCAATTAAATCAAGTATAGCTTCCATATTACTCCCTTGCCTACGTTGATCACTCCCTACAATATTGGCGCCATCATAAATATGAGTTGCGTAAAAATCCATGCTATTATTTGTAATATCCATAAATTTTTTCTGATTCACATTCCAGTGCCTGAACATGGGATTACCTGCTTCCATTTGCGGAAAAGCTGAAGAATACCCACCAACTAATGTTTCTGGTAACACCTTATGCAAATGATCGGCCATTGCTTTGTGAAGTTCTGACATTTGGGCAACTACCTGACTGGTGTTTTTTCCAAAATCTCTTGCATGAACAAAAGGTTCATTCATGATTTCGTAATACTTTGGAATCACGCCGTTAAAAGCTGACTTTATATAATTTTCAGCAAACTTTGCCGCTTTTTTATAATCTCCATTAGGTAGAAATATCTCTTTTGGAGCATCAACTAAAATTACGTCTGAAGTTTTTCTTTTATTGAACTCGGCAATTCCTACCCTATTCATCCAAGCATTTCGAATACTTTGCCCTCCTGTTTTTCCTACGGAAGCATTAGGATAGCTCGAAACTTTTCCATTTTTACGTATTGTTTTTCTCCCTGGACCGCTTGCTGCCCTTGCTCTACCTACATCGAGGTTGTCTAAAATTTCTTTACTAATGTTATTAGAGTTAAATTCATTACTGAAATAAGACTCATGCATATTAAAATAGCGTGTCCTATCTAAGTTCGAAATATTCCCGATAAATCGTTTATTCTCTAAATCAATAGTTACTTTTTTGGGATTTTGAGCTTTCAGGCCGGTTGTTACAGCCAAGGAAACAAAAAATGTGTTGAAAATAATTTGTTTGTACTTCATTTATTATGTGGTTTGTTCGGTTTTGTTAATGCGAACAAAACTAATTACAAAACACAGCTGTGTTTTTTTCCATGCTGCTTTTCGATTAATGGCATTAAAAAGAAGCTTACAGGTACTAAAATAGGCTTTTGGTAAGATCAAAATAGGCAAAAGTCTAAATAACAGCCTTGATTTGATTCATACGATTGTGCAGAAAGTCCAATAGTGGAACTAATAAAAATTATGCTGACTAGTTCGAGTATTTTATCGTAGCCATAGCGGTGAGAAAATGTATCGAGAACTCGTCTATCGGAATCGGAAAACACTATAAGCCCCGCTGTGACTGTAAGGAACAAGTGAATTAGTAATAACACTCGCCGATAGGCGTATCACTTGGTTATTTATCGTCGTAATGTCCTCGTGCAGCGATAATAGTAACAGTAACTATATCATCATCAATAGTATAAATTAAGCGATGCTTTCTGTCAATACGTCTAGACCATTGCCCATGGCGATCACCTTTGAGTTGTTCTACACGACCTGTTCCTTCTCTAGGATGCTGCATAAGTTCTAGTAAGAGTTGCTCTATTTTATTGATACTAGTTTTACCGCCAGTTTTCTTTAAAAAAGCAATATCTTTTTTGGCTTGAACCGTAATATCTAAGGTGTACATCAAAGATTCTCTAAAAAGTTTTTAAGATCTTTTGCTGAACTTATTTTATCGCTAATTTGATCTTTATGCTCCATAGCTTTTTTTACGATTTCTACATTACGTTTATCTGCCCAAAATGGATCGCCACTAGGGCTAAACTCATAAGGATCACACCTGTATTCTAAAGGAATTTCAACAAGCATATCATCTTCTGTGACAGGCACTAACTTATAAGCCCTATTTTTAGAACGTTTTACTATAACTTGTTTTTTATCATCGACCATATCAAAATATTTCTTTTGATTGTCCCTAAATTCACGACTAGATATTATTTCCATAATTGCAAAAATGTACCATTAATGGTACAAATATACTAAATTGAGATCTCTTTTATCGTAAGGGATAACACTTTTCTATTTACAGGGTTAAATCAGCATCCGTTTTTGACATAGAGCTATAAGCCAACTATCTGACTTAAATAAACACCCTGACTAGTTTGAGTATTTTATCGTAGCATAGCGGAGGAAAAATGTATCGAGAACTCGTTTATCGGAATCGGAAAACAATTATCGATACTATTTGCTTCATTTCATTACGCAAATCACTCGAAGAGATGCTAGACAGTCCACATCTTAAAACCTCGTCATTAAGATATTATTTCCTTGACCAAATCCACTTAAAAAATAACAAAAAGAATACACCGATTAAAAGAGAAATAATGCCTGTAAATAATGAATTTTTTCGTGATATAATTTTATTATTATCTATAATAAGTTCTTTAATGTTATTGTTTGTATACTTAACTTTTATATTTAAAAGTTCTTTTTCATTTTTTGTATAAAATAATGCTTCAGTATCTGACAATAATGCTTTAAGCGTATCTTTTTCCAAAACTAATTGCAAGCAATTAGTTTGTATTATTTCTTTTCCACAGCTTTTTTTTAAAAACATATATTTAGGCAAACCCGAAAAAGATTGGGTTTCATTTACTAAATGGTTATAAATACCAATACAACCAAATAAAATGGGTATACCAACAAAAGTAGAAAGCAATAAAAACAATGAAAATATATTTCGCTCAGACAAATTCATTACTGTAAAACTTCTTTTTTAAAAATATATAAAGTCTTATTATTATCTAATATATATAATTTATCTTCCTTCAATTGAGGTGCTTTTGTATAAAACGCAGTAGATTGAGACCTTTGACAACAAATTATTTCCATTGTATCTAAATCTATAACTCCAAAATAATTAGAAAAAGCTCCCAATCGCTTAGAAGCTATAAATGTTAACTTGTTATAATATAAATTACTTTCTCTAAAGTACCATTCTTCTTTATTTTCATAATCATTAAAATCTCTGACAACTGAAATTTCTTTTTTCTTTAAATCTAATCTCAACAAATAATTATTAAAAAAAAGAAATACACAACCTCTTCTTCCATCAAAATTCCAACTAAGACTTCGTAATTTATTTAAACTGCATCCTTCATATTCATCTAAAGATAAATTACCAAATATATTATTTACACGCCATAATTCTTTTCCAGAATATATATCTATTCCTACAATTATAAAATTAGGTAGATGTAGTATGATTTGTTCATCAAAAACTCCAATAACATGTAATACTTTCAGATCTATAACCCACTCTATAGGTTCCTTCAATTTTTTGAAAAAGAATTGTGTCGCATTTAAGCCTACAACACCTAAAACATATTCATTACTTATGAATGATTTTTTTAAATCATATTCAGATTCATAAATCACATCCTCAGTTCTTAAATCTAATAAAATTGAATTAGCATTTTCGTTAGTATCATAAACACTACCTAGACACAAATTATAAAACGAATTTTCAAAATCAAACTCTTTAAAGTTCTTTAAATTATTTTCTTTTAACGAAAACACATAAGGTTTACTTTCATAATCACTAAAGTAAATTTCATCATCAGAAACAATACATATTGGATTTATTCTTCTTTTTCCTTCTTTCAAAGGAATTCTTACTAAATCCTTGAAATTATTTATATCATCCTTTGAAAAAACTATAACCAAACTCTTGATCAGAAAGAAATCGTCAATGTTTTTAACTTTATCAAAAAATTTATACATCACTATTTTACTTTTATAAAATCATAGATAGAGCTTTCTATGTCATTTATTGACCTCTTATAATCTTTTATTTTTTGTACTCCACTATTATTAAACCAATTAGAATCCCGATAGCGCGGATTTGCACCTTAAATCCGTAGGTCTATAGGATAAAACAACCGCAAACTCTTTATTGAT
>NZ_JH621273.1 GCF_000255455.1 Aquimarina agarilytica ZC1
AATTTGAAACCCAAAATACTAACCAAATTTATCTGTTCTAATAATCGAACTCAGGTTATTAAAAAAAAGTAAACTCCTTTAACAAAACACGTACAAATCAACAAAACTAAAAAAGCTGTGATCACCAAAAGGCGATCACAGCTTCATTTATTATCCTCATTCTTAATTAAATACTATATTATGGGTTTAAAGCATAAATTTCCTCATTTAATACGTACAACCACAAGTACTCTTCTTACAACCAAAATCAATACCTAAACTAATTAAATGAGAGCCACTATTACGCGTATCCGATACCTCATTTAGATTAGCCTGATACCCATATGCAAAATAGAATTTAGCTTTTTTTATCCCAATCATTGGAGATACAAATAAGGGCTTAAATTCCTGATCAACTAAACTTCGTACGGAAATACCTCCCCATAAATAGCTGTCTTGAAAAAATTTTCTCACTTTAAAGTTGGTATCTAAAGTAGATCGTTGATCGCTTGAAAATTGTCTATACAACACCGATGGCTCAAATTGCAGTTTCTTAAATACATTTTCAAAGGTAAAACCTGAATAGGCATAATAACTTGTCAAATTCCCTGGCTCGTTAACACTAAAGTCCTCCAAAGGCTTATTCAATAAATTAATCGCATTTAAGGTGATAAAAAAGGTTTTCAAGCGATATAAGACACTTGCATCAAAATTATGATCAACAGTGTTAATATCTCCAGAAGCTCTAAATATCTCTCTATTAAAGCCTGAGGAGTCTATATTAAACTGTGTGTATTTATAACTAATTCCAAATGACAAATACTGCCTAGAATATTCACTTAAAGTTAAGTGATGTGCAAAGGAACCCTGAAAACCTTTTTGACTCGTAGCTCCATTACTATCATTAAACAATACCGCACCAACACCAGATCTATTAGCTATACGCCCATCAATGGATAAGGTTTGTGTACTTGGGCCATCATCAATTCCGACCCATTGCTCAAAACCTGTACCTCGTATTTGCCAACAATCACCAATACCGGCATAAGATGCCGAAATTAAAAATGGATTATCTGTTATGTACTGATTAATGATTGGTAAATTAAACTCTTGTGCATAGGCACCAAACCAACCCAAGAACATTACTGTTATGTATAGAATGTGTCTTTTCATGTTTCTTATTGTTTGCGGTATAATGTAAAGTGCCCTGTAAATTCTCTGCCCTGATCGTCATTTAATTTGATCAGATACCAATAATCACCTGAAGGCATATTGGTCCCCTTGTATGTACCATTCCAACCTTCACCATTTCTTCGCTGCTTTATTCCTTTGAATTCTTCTAGTAAACGTCCATAACGGTCAAATATCATTACTTCCATATTTGAGAATTCCTCAAATACAACTTCGCCACTTCCACCCATGGTGACTGTTGTTTGACCTGTATTAATAGTTGAAGTAGTTGTACCACCCGTTATAGTTCCTCCAAAAATCACACCACCCGAAGTAGTTCCTCCGGTTACCACGCCACCAGTTGTAGTACCATCTGTAATTACTGTACCTGTCATTGTACCACCGCTAGTTACTCCTCCAGTTGTGGTTCCACCAGAAGTAGTTCCACCTAATAATGTTCCTCCAGTTACAGTTACTCCAGTAGTAACAACCACTGAACTATTATTTGAACCATCGGTTACTGCTCCAGAGTTATCAATAGTAATCACAGAAACCGTTACTCCTGTTGATACACCTCCGGTGGTAGTACCACCTGTAGTAGTACCGCCTGTAGTTTCACCACCAACAATAGTTTCATCAATTACCGTTCCTCCTGTAGTAGTACCGCCAGTTGTTGTGATACCCCCTGAAGTTGTTCCTCCAGTAGTCTCACCTCCTGTTATAATTGTTACGGTAGTTACACCGCCTTCGACTGAAACATCAGCAAAAGTTGGCACAGGCTCACTTCCTCCAGAAATGACACCTCCCGTTATTACTCCTCCAGTATTTACTGTTCCACCTACAATAGTTGTATTTGTTGCTACAGATACTGCGGTGATACCCGCTCTTGTTGTTGTTATGGTTGTAGTTCCACCAGTAGTAACTCCATTAACCGTAGTACCTCCAGTAGTAACAATGACTGTTGTTGAAATAATTTCCCCTTCAGGAGTATTTACCGTGATGTCATCTGGGTACCAAGTACTTGTTCCTGGATCTCCACTATCTGGGTTAAATACGTTAGGAATATCAACATCCATAAAGTCTAATGGTATTCCCGCTGCTATATCAAAACAGGCCGTGTTAAATTTGTCAGTTACCGTAAAGGTATACCATCCTCCTTCGGTAATTTCAAATGTCCCATCTGGATTAATCACAATTTCTTGAGCAAAATTCGTATCATCCGTTGCATTCCTAATAAATGAACCTGAAAATATATAAGGGCTTAAATCACCATCTGCTATTCTACCACCAGTAGCCACTAATTGATATACATTCACATTTTTAGTAGCTAAGGGTACATATGGTGCAAATGTTCCGGCATCAGTAGTAAGATCTCTATCAAACTGTACTTTTGTAAATGGTACCAACTCACCTAATGTAGAGTTTACTTCAGAAGTACATACTACACCCGGTCTCACCTCATAGTTCATTACAATGGTATATACACCTTCTTCTACTCCTAAAATTTGATCACTTCCTGCATTTGATATAAATATAGCGCCATCACTAGTTCTGGTAGCCGTATAGCTTATTAATGAAGGATCTAAATTCTCATTCACATTATCCAATGTAATCGTATAGGTACCCGCCGACACCCCTGTAATAGGACAATCAGGCATCGCTTCAGCGGTGAATTGATTTAAGTCTGGTGTTTCAAATCTAAATTCTAATAGCTTCGCTTCACAAACTATAAGATTAGCCCCCATTTGTCTGTTTCCTGAATCCACTACAAACACCTCATAATCAACCTCGCTGCTTAATGCACTTAAATCAAATGCATAAATATCATTTCCATTAATATCTGTACTTGTAGGTGTATCCACAATATTAGCATTTCCAACGATCGTAATTGGATCTGGCTCAGGATCGGTATCCTTATCTCTATTTTCTACAATTTCATAGTAATAAGGTGGTGTACCGAATTGGATTTCGAAAGTAATCATTCCATCGTTATCCCCTCTACAATCTGGCGCCATTCGTGTAAGTTCTGTAACTAAAAGCTCTTGTTTATTTTCAATAGTTTCTAGACCTGGCATTACATTACAGCCCGTTCCTAAATCACTAATTAATACACGATAATCAGCAGGTGCTAAGTTCATAAACGCAGCTACATTTTCACCTACAGGAACATTAAGTGCTACTCCTTGAATAATATCAAATGTTGACGTAGCATTAATTGTATTATCAGAAATTTCACTACCACTTACACCCTCTTCAGGAATGATAGTTACTGTATAAGGTCCAACACCATTTGTGGTATCAATAGTTATCGTAATACTACCATCTTCTTCACCTGCACATGATATTTCACTAGCTTCTGATGTAAATGTAAGCGGTGCTCTTTGATTAATTTCAAAGGTGCGATATGCAGGAATACACATGCCCTCCGATGAAATTTTATAAGCATAGGTAGCATTTGAAGGCAATCCTGTTAGTGTATTGATGTCAACTAAATCAAAGAATTGCGTATCATTTTCTCTTCTTGCTACTGGAGTTGTTGCCCCATTAAGCGGTCCAACTACTTCAGTAAAGCTTCCGCCAGAAGGGGTAACTACAAATAATTCATACGTATATTCTGGTAATCCACCGCTAACCGCTTCCAATACTACCGAACCTGTTTCACCTGGACATAACAACTCTGTTGTTGCAATGATACTAAAATCAATATCCTCTGGAGATTCACCCACATTTATGGTTGTAAATGCTTCACATCCGTTTGGACTATTGGTCACTCTTATATAATTAGCACCAGATTCCAACTCAAAAACAGCTGGTGCTGCACCAACAACTGTAGTAGTTTCAACTACTGTAGGTGTTGTTAATAATGGGTTACTACTCAATAAATCTACTGTGTATGATGTTCCTGTTCCTCCTGAAGCTGTAATTTCATACTGCGCTGTTCTCACTGGTACACCACCTCTGGTTGCTCGACTATCATCACAAGTAATATCAATAATTAACTCACGTTCGATACTAATTGCTGTTGGCTTTTCAACAGTAACTACTGGTGTTGAAGCCGCAATACATCCATTGGCATCTCGTACGGTAGCCACATAGTAGTTTGGTTCGCCAGCCTCACCTGCTTGTACATTATTGAATACTCCCGTAGCCTGCGGTCCTTGAACCACTACTGGGTCACCACCACTCATATTGGTCCTAGTCAATGTATACTGAATACTTGCTAATGGCGCAGCAGGAACTGCTCCCATCATAGCTGTTGCAGTCAATGTTGCTGAATCATCTGGACAACTCACAACTACATCTGCCATTAATGTTACCGTTGGGTTATTTGGCGTGGTAATTTCGATAGGTATCAATGGTGTAGCTGGCACACAATTTTTACTATCACGAATAGTCACCGTATAGGTTCCGTCACCTAAATTTAATGCCGATCCAAAGAATCCATTAGTATTCGTAGCTACAATAGTTGTTGGCGCTCCTGCCTCAGTCAACTCAAAAGTAAATGGTGGCGTACCTCCCATTGCCGAAACTCGAATAGTTCCAAACATATTTACACAGGTAGGCTGAATTACCTCATCCTCCGATACGGTGATTGGTGTATCTGGCCCAGTAATTTGAACCCTATCCGTAGCCATACATAATGGCAAGGTACTCAAAGGAGCTCCGGTAGCATCTGCTACTGCAGTTACATCAATTCGGTAAGTTCCTAAACTTAGATTCGCTGCCGTTGAAGTTACACTTGGTGTATCAACCGTAGCCGTTTCAATAAGAGTTTCTGGAGTAGCTCCAGAAGCCTCTTGTGTAATGGTATACGTAAAGAAACCTGTATAGTCCACTACATCAAAACTAATCGTACGCAAATCTTCAGGGCATTCTAAAGTATTTCCAGTTCCTAACACTAAAAGCTGCTCTAAATCTCTTACTACATAATCAATTCCATCGGAACAACCACTCACCGTATTTCTTACCTCAAAAGTATATATACCAGCTCCTAATAATTCAGCTTGTGTAAATGTATACGTTAAAATACCTGGTGCCAGTGTAGTCGGTCTTACCGTTCCTACTGCTGTTGCTGTTCCAGAAGTATCCGTATGCTCCACTAAAACAAACTCGTATTGGTCTGTTGCTAGTCCTGTAACATCTACTTTAATTTCTTGATCCAAACAGGTGTAAAAAGAAGCTGTTTCGTCAATACTTACCACAGGTTGTGTAAATGGTGTAATAATGACATCTCTACTTGGTATGGTATTACATGCTGCATTTCCGCTATCTCGGTATTCAACCGTATACGTAATATCTCCTGTTGGACTTGCATCCACAGGAATAACTACATCAATAGTTGTTCCTGATGCTATTGGCATATCAGATCCCACAATTTCTGTGAATTCATTAATCACTCCAGGTATTCTGTAGAAATAAGGAGGTGTACCTGTACCTACACCTGTGTTGGCATTTATACTAATCGTAATAAATGGCCCTCTCACATCTGGTGCACATGTTCCTGCTGTTGGGGTTTGAGAAATATTTCCACCAGTGAATGCTTCTGGTTCTGTAATTTCAGTAACTGTATTTGCCGTTAAACAATTTAATGTTCCATCCAAATTCACTACAAAATCTACATAAAAACCAGTTGCTAATCCAGTAAACACATTTTCATTTGGTGTTGCCGAAGCTGTTTGCACCACTCCTGCTCCTGGCGCATTTGCTGCCACTGCTGCATCAGCTGCTGCTTGTGTTGGATACCTGAATAAACGATAGCCTAATGGCGCATCACCCGCATCTGGTGTTACTAAGTTTAGTGTGATACTTCCATCTGTATCTCCATTACAAGTAATTTGACTTACTGTTGGTGGGGCTAAACTTGAATTATTAATCGCTTCTTTACGTACTGGATCCGATGTCACCATACACATTGGCGCTCCAACTGTTCCTCCATAATCATCAGTTACTTTTACAGTATAAAAAGTATCGGTAGCTAAAGCTGCTCCAGAAGCACTTCCTGTAAAGGTAACATTATCGACTGCTATGGTTTGACTATTGATTGCCGTTGTATTTCCTGCTTCAAATAACTCATAAGTTAACATTCTTACTCCAGTAAATCCTCCTGTAACTTCTGCTGTTATATTAGTAATGGTATCATCACATTGTACTTCGCCTAATTCAGCTACAATTTCTAATGCATCAAATACTGTTATTGAATCACTATTATTACAATTATCTTTATTAGCTACGGTTATCGTAAATGTACCTCTTGGAACTTCTAACTCTCCTGTTAGCGATACACCTGTTGGAATACCTGGCATAGCCGTACCCGTAATTGCTCTATTATTTAATGTTTGTATATTATCTGAAACACCATCATTAATAGTAAAGGTGTACGGCTCAAAAGCTGGGTCGTAATTATCAACCCGTACATTTACGGTAAAACTAGGCCCATCTTCGCACTGATCTATACTGAATTCTGGATCTATTGTTAAGTCCGGTGTTGGATCATTATCAATAGTAAAGGTAGTTGCTGTTGGAGTACATGTAGTGGTATCTGATACCCAAAGTACCCAATCCAAGCTAGTTCCAGTTACTGTATCAATAGTTATAGGTGTGGTCCCGTCAAAAGTAAAAGCTCCTACCGCAGGTGGTGTTGTGGTATCTGTACCAGCAACTACTGCATACCTATAAGGCATAATTCCGCCCGTAGCACTCACTTCAATTTCAACATTAGTTGGTCTATCGCAATTTACTGATTGCTGACTATCTACTCTTGGCATACCCAATGGTGCTGCCGTAGTAATCGTAAAAGCTTGCGAGTCACCACAAATATTACCCGATTCGGTAACACGTACGCTATAATTTACACCTGCTCCTAACCCTGTTACTGTACCTACTCCAGTTCTCACTCCGGTTCCAGGCACATTAATAGGTGATCCCGTACCTGTAGCAATTACCATGTTGGCACCATCCAATACTTCGATATCAAAATCTGTCGCCGTTGAACCAGCATCGGTTTCAAAGGTAACCTCAATACTTCCAGAATTTGGTAAACAACTCGATTCTGGTACCGTACTCACATTGGTAATAGTTAGTACTCCCGAAGGTGGTGTGGTATATTCTCTTTGTGCAATACATCCACTTCCCCCACTATCAAATACAGAAATGGTATAAGTCGTATTGGCATCCAAACCTGTAATAGCATAAAAAGTATCTGTTACTGCCGCTGGTGTTCCTGGTACTAACACAAAGAATGATGGAAAATCTGCATCACCAAATCTGTGTATGTTATCACCGCCTGCGGTGTTAGTAGTTGGATTAATAAAACCAGCTACCGTATTTTTTGGATCGGTTATCGTTATAGTTCCTGTATTTCCTAATACTGAAAATACCATTTGCGTTCCAGCAGTTGGTGAGGTACAATCAATATCAAACGTAGCATCCGTTAAGGTTAATGGCGTAATGGTTTCAATAGTTAAATTATCAATAACCACAGGCGCACACGGATTCGCATCAGTAACCTCAATACTATAGGTGCCCGCTTCTAACATTGGGAACGAAACCGTTCTATCCGGGATCACTTGTGTTCCTAAATTTGCTCCCGTATTATCTCTAAGTGTATACGTAAATCCAGGGCCAGAATTATCTCCTCCAACAATAGTCACTTCTATAGCTCCATTATTGGTACTTGGCATACCCGAAGTACAAGTAATATCGGTTATCACTGGCGTTCCACTTAATCTAATCGATCTATCTTCGATAGTTACTTGACCATTAAATTCACAACCTTTAGCATCACGAACTATATAATCATAAGTACCACCCACTTCGGTTAAGGTATTTCTACTTATATAATTAACACCATTATCGTAACTATAGGTGTATGGAGGCATTCCTCCTGCAGGAGTTATGGTTGCTACTCCCGAATCCCCTACACATAAAATATCTGTTGCTGTTGCGGTAGCAGTTGGTGCCACAGGGAAATCAAATACAAAAGGATCTAAATTCAGTGGACAATCATTTCCATCAAATACTCTGAATTGGAAAAACACGCCATCTTGAGTACTATCTACCATAAATGGGAAGCTCCCTGTGTAAGGAATAAACGCTCCTAAAGTAGTTGGGCTTGAACCTTGCGCTACTTCAAAACGGTAAGTTCCTGTTCCTGTCCCCCCTTGTACGGCAAAATTATAGGTTCCGTTAGATCGTAATTGTGGCATAGCTGCCGGTACTATACAATCTGGTTCTACTCTACTAATTGGACCATTTAATGACAATGGCTCATTTACCGAGAATGGAATTACAAAAGGACAACTATTCGCATCTACTAATTCATATTCATAATTTGCTGCTGCAGTTACTACGTCAGTTATTATAGTTTCTCCAGCTCCTAGAGTGGTAAATGTAGGTGTGGTAGGTGTTGCTCCTACTGCTGTGTCTACTCTTCTATATCGGTACGGTGCTGTTCCGCTGGTAATGGTAATTTGTACTTCTGCATCAGCGGTAGTCGTACCATTTGGCAAACAAACCGATCCTGTATTTAAAGTTGCTGCTAATTGCTGTTGCGGATCAACCATCACATCTTTTACCGTATCACATGTGTTCGCATCAAGCATGGTTAATTGATAGGTAATTGCCGTACCTCCAGGCACTGTTGGTGCCGGTACGTTAGCAAACACCCCTGTTGTATTGGTAAAATCTGGATTAGCTGCTGTTGCGGCATTATCCAAATTAAAGGTATAATTCCCCATAGCATCTGGTGTACCAGAACCCGAAACGGCATTGGCTACAATAGTTACCGTATTGGATACACAATCATAGGCTGTTTGACTAAACGTAAAGTCTGGCAATGAATCTGGTTCCGTTATCGTAAAGTTTACTGTACCCGCAAAAACATCTCTTCGACTATCCGATTTATCAACAATACTAATCGTATAACTTCCTGGAGTTAATCCCGTTTCACTAATTGGTGAAGTAGTTTGTCCAGTTACCGTTGTTGTAGTACTTGGCGTTCCACCAGTTATAGTATAATCAAAAATGAAAGGATCACCATCTGCTCTTGAAATAGCTATACTTACTGTCCCATCTGCATCCCCTGTACAATCAATATTCGTTGTCACTGGATTCCCTACTATTAATGGCGGTGGTAATGGTACTGGCGGCGGACATGGAGCGATTTCAACCGGTATACTAATTGGATCACAAGTTGTACTTGTATCCCTAATTAACACATTATAGGTAGTTGGAAAATTACCATCCGACCCTACTAAAACTTCAATCATGGTACCTACTGCTGGTAAAGCCGTTTCCGAATTTACCACTCCTGGAATAGTGTACACATATGATGAAGTAGGTTGCGCTAATGATGCTACAGTAATTTCAATTTTAGCACTAAAATTATTCGCATCATCTAAGTCATCACATTTCCCATCTACTCCTGCAATGGTAAAATTACCTGGAGTAGTGTTTACAGGGTTTTCTAAACCAATTTCTGTACCTGTAATTTCACAATTTCTACTTGTCGCAATTAAAACTGGCACATAATACACTGGCATTCCCTTTAATTGCGTAAATAAAGTAGCATCCGAACCGTCAACCGTAGTTACCAATATTCCAGCCGAAGTCACATTCGAAGCTGTAATAGCAGCTTGGGCATCCGCTTGTGTCGCAAATTCATATAAACGATACGTTAATGGAGGCGTATCACTAAGTACTGAGCCATCAATATTAATTTTTATCTCCCCATCCGCTGTGCCTTCACAACTTACCGGTTGTGTATCTGGCGCTACTAATACTGGGTTGGTAATAACTGTTTTACTATCATCATCACTTACTGTACATACTCTTGGCGCTGCAGCAGAAGGATCAAATGTATCCGTTACACGAACTTCATAAGTAATTCCGGCTTGTAAAGCTAATACTGGGCTACCCGTACCACTAGTAAATGTTACCGAAGTACTCGCTGTAGTTTGAGTTGCTAAAATTGTTGTAGGACTAGCCGCATCTACCAACTCATAAGTTAAACTTCGAGTAGGTACACCAGCAAAACCATTACTTATATTAGTTGTAATTGTTGCTATTTCATTCGCACAATCGGGTTCTGCTAAATTTGCATCCACTACCAAACGTTCAAATATTCTAAAACTATCCGTATCGGTACACGTTGGGTGTAAGGTTCCTGCAACTTCAACCGTATAAGGCTGTCTCGAAGTTACTTGGAACGTACCCATTAATTCGGTAGCTGTAGTTCCTGTAGTGGTATATGTTACAGGCGAACCATTAACACTTAAATCATAAGTTTGTGTTACTGTCGATCTAGGATTAGGATCGTAATTTTCAATAGTAAAGTTTACTGTAAACGGTCCTGTCTCATTACATTCATCGGCACTAAAAGCAGCTACATTTAATATTGGCGCTGGATCTTCATCAATCGGCACATCTAAAGGACCAGACACACATCCATTAACATCCTTAACGTATACATCAACTTCACCACCTACAATACGTGGATCGTTAATTGCAATACTAAAACTACTTGAAAGCGGGAAACTACTTGCTGCATTTGGTGCGGCAGCTCCATTCGCAATTACTCTATATTCATAAGGAGGCTGTCCACCTGATGCTCGTACTTCAATTTGTGCATCTGTAGTACAGTTCGCATTCACATTATTTACAATGAAAGGTCCTTCTAGTGGTGTTGCTCTACCTACATTAAATTCCTGCGTCGCATTACACACACTACCTCCAGTAACTTGTTGTACTCTAATTCTTAAAATACCTTCTGGGATACCTGTAACAGTAGCCTCATTATTTGTTGCTGTCGCAGAAGTTACAACTACTGTTGGTGTGGGACTTACTAAAGCCCCATCAGAAACTCTAAATACCTCTATGTTATAATCTTCACCTACACTTGTAGGATCACTTACATCAAAATTAACCGTTACTGACCCCGAATTAGGATCACAAGCTCCAGTTGGTGTAGGTATTACACTATTTATAGTTACGTTTGGTGAAGGTTCAGGAACAGTTGCCGAAGATGATGAACATCCTGTAGCATCATCTATTACTCCAATTGAATATGAAATATCAAAATCTAAGTTTGAAATTCTATAAACAAATTCTGCAGGATCGTATCCAACAGCAGAAGTTACTTCAGTAGGAATATCAGTAGCAAGAAAATCTGGATCACCACTTCGGGCAATATTATCACCAGGAGCTGATGGGAATACATGACTCGCCACATCTAGTGAAAAAGGAGAAATTCTGAATAAATCAGGATTTGCTAAGCCCATGACAGCATCAATTTGGAAAAACACCGTTACTCCATCAACACAATTCGCTAAGGTTCTAATTCTAGTAATATCCACCCTTGGTGTTGGTGGGATTATAAATTGAATAGGATTTTCATTAGTACAATTATTGGCATCCGTTACTCTTACAGAATAACTCCCAATATCTAAATTACTAAAGGTTACCGTTGTTCCTAAACCTGATTGAACTTCCAGACTAGTACCCATGTCATTAAACAATTCATAGCTATAATTAGCCGTTCCGCCAGAAATCGTTAACTCAAAACTTCCTAAGGTTACTGGATCACAATTTACAGGTGTTATCACTCTATTTGTTTCAACAATAGGATCTGGTGCAGTAATATTTGTGGTACCAGTCACCGTACATTGCGTCACTCTATTTCTAATTACATAGTTAACTGCAACAGTACCTACCACAGTAACGGCTTCATTATTTCCGTCTTGGTAGGTTGTACCTCCATCAAAACTATACTCGTATGCAGTAACGGGTAACGTACCTGCGGGTATTAATGTAATAATAGAATCATCACCACTACAATTTACGGCGGTAGCATTGTCACTTAACACTACAGGTGCTTCTGGATAGGTGGGTGTAAATGTAATTGGCGCTGCAATGGCACAATTTTCTCCGTCAATTACATTAATTTCAATGGTATCTCCATTAAAATTATCGTTAAAAGCGAATACTGGACTAGTGGCAGTTCCTGAATTGGTTACTCCCGAAGGATCTGTACCTCCTGAAGTATTTTGCAATACATAAACATATGTACCATCACCACCTGCAACATCAAAACTGATAGATGCTCCTGTATTGGGTACTGCTCCTGCTGGTCTACAATCTGGTTGATTCTGAACAATGTTTGTTACACTTAAAGGCTCGTTAATTTCTATAGTTATAGGTAGTGGACATAATTGATTAGCCCTGTCTGTAATTTCTATTTCATATGTTCCAGGAGCATCATAAATAACCGTAAACTTTGTTCCTATTATATTATTAACTCTTGTTTCACCTACTCTTCTATACCTAAAAGGAGGTGTCCCTGATAATATATCAATTACAATACTTGCATCAGTTGTCCCTGTATAGCAAAAATTAGATTCACTAATATTTATTTCAGCATCCAAATCTGTTGCAGGATCAATAGTAACATCCACTGGATCTCCTATACATCCATTAACATCTCTGATACTTAATGAATAAGTCAACGAAGTAGTTGTTGGAGTTGGAATTGAATTAAAATTTCTATCTATTTGAAAAGGAAATTCGATAACTGCTGTTGCTGGGTCATCTAACTGAAACTGATAAGCTCCTGGCGCTCCACCAGAACCTGAAACCCTAATGTTAAATTGTTTAGTAGCACAATTGAAATTTCCAGGTGTGAAAGTTACTACTGGCCTTGTTGCTGGCTCACCTATACTAAACAATTCCGTTTCATCACAATTTGTTTGGGTATCCGTAACCACTAATTCATAATCCCCAACGGCTAAACCTGTAAATGATAATGCACCGCTCATTTCAGCTGTTACATTACTTATCTCGGTTCTGCCTGCAGGTGTAACTGTATTATCTAATAAGGTAAGCACATAAGTATAGCCTACACTTGTGTCAAAACCTGACACACTAGTTGTTGCTGAACCATCCGTAGCTCCCTGACAAGTCGTATTAACTGTAGCAGGTTGCGTGCTTGTAATCCTAACCAATGCTTCAATAGTAACATCTATTTCTTCCACACAAAGTGAGGTAGCACTCCTTGCTTCAATGGTATAACTTCCTTCGGGCAATTCAAACTCACCCGTTGTATTATCAAATGTTGCCGTTACTGGAACGGGCGTTGTTGGAGTTCCTGTTGGGTTCGATGTTTTTATACGATAACCTTCAATAGTATCGCCATTATCAGCAGTAGCCATTACTTGTACCGTAGCTGTTTCTTTATCACAGGTTAAAGTTGGATTTGTTGGTGTTCCAAAAGTAACTGTAGATAATGGTGCAATTTCGACAGCTAATGATGCTTCTGACAAACAGCCATTCGCATCTTCAACAATTAAAGTGTACGATCCTTCTGTTAAATTTTCAAAAGCCAAGCTTGGGTCTGTACTTGTAGCAACTTGTATAGGATTAGGTGGGTTAGTTGCATCCAAATCATCTCTAAACAATCTAAATTCCGCATACGGAGTAGCTCCACCCACATCAACTGCTGCTCCACCGGTAACACTTATAGTTCCTCGGGTGGTTGCTTGGTTTTCACATGTATAAGGCGTAGCCGTAATTACCGGAACGCTTAATGGATTTGCCGCATCTATAGTTACTGTTATTGGTTCCGACGGACACTCATCTGTTGCATTGGTAATATCGGTCACAATAATTTCATAGTCTCCCGAAGAAAGATTAGTAAACAAACGATCGGCTTGCCTTACATTTAAACGCGATGCATCTAGTGATGCAGGTCCAGAAATTAGTTCATACACCAGACTAGTTCCCGAAGGATAAGCCGAACCATCTGCTTGTTGTGGTGTTACCGAAATACTTCCATCGGTATCCCCATCACAATCAATATCCTCTACTACATCTTCTACTAATTGAATGCCTTCATAGGCAGTAAAAGTATTCGTTAGTGGTATTGGGTCATTAGTACATGCATTTGAAACAAAAACAACCAATGAAAACTGATCAAATGAATCAATATCTACATAATTTGTATCAGGAAAAGGATCTGGATCAGCTGGATCTCCTGACCCTGTTGGCGGAGTAGGTTGCTGACTAATATCATTTATTTGCAATGTTGTTGATGCACCTGTACCGCCAATTATACGAGTTGTTGTACTCGTTGTTGTATTTACGGCATTTAATTCGAAGTTTACAGTATTCAAATCATAGGTCGGATCGGATGATGCAATTGTTATTAAAATTTCACCTGGCGTACACGTAATTTGCTTTTGTATGGAATAATTAGCTGTGAATGTTGGCAATGGACTAGTGCTGATCGGACCTGCCTCAACCTGACATTGAGATGTATTTAAAGCTACCGTAGGTAATGAAGCAGCCTCGCTATTGGCAAATACCCTCACCTTATATTCAATTCCCGGGGCAACATCTTCAAACGTAAACTGTCTATTTGTTGTATTCTCGGTAGCCACCACCACATCATCTGCCAAACTAGCTGTTCCATTCGTATTAATTAATTGGAAAAAATAATTCGGTAGGTCATCATTTGCCCTTACTAAAATATCTGCTAACGTATCATCAAAAGTATCTGTTACAAGTTGATCCACCCCACACGAAGGTTCTCTACTAAATTCAAAAACTTCAATAGTTGGATTCCCAAAACGAATCGTTCTATCAAATGAAAATGTACATGCAGAAGTATCAGTTCCTGATGATAAATCTGGCGTTGCCGTAACTCTAATATTTACAAACTCTCTAAATGGAGAAGGTCTATTTACAGTAAATGTGCCATAATCAGTATCTGTAGCTACTTGCGTATCCTGTGAAATATAGTTTGCAGCATTCGCAGGATCTTGAATCAAATACTCTAATTCATAATCCACACCTATACCTGCAGCTGTTAATCCATTCAATACTACAGTTCCATTACTAGCCCCACACAACGTACCAGTAGGTGTTGATAGTGTTAAATTGGAATCTATTTTTGTGGTATTAAAATAGAAAATATTGGTACAACCTCCTTCGGTAACCGTAAGTCTAAAACTTGCTGTTTCGTCAACTACAAATTGGCTTGTAGCTGGGTTTGCTGTGCTCACAGTTGATGTTTGCACAGCCGTATACGTACAGCCTGGCCCAATAAACGGACAGTCATTGTCTCCATCGGGTCTAGTACAACTCCCCACATCAAAACGCTCCCAAACCAACGTAGTCCCATCGGAGTAATTTGTATTTATCGTAAGATCTGTATTACATAATACAAATTTGGTTATTTGCTCTCCATCTACAGAACATGCATCCTGGCGTGACGGATTTAATGTAGCATCTTCAAAGGGATTAGCAATCAATTCAGAACCATCCACCACATTAAACGTTTGACGTGAATTGGCACAAAGTGGTTCTCTCAATTGATCAACAATATAATAACCTATGTCATTTACTTCAAAACTATTATCGGCTCTTGTAGTAGCTGTTGAAGTAAATCTACCCACTTCCGTTCCATCGGTAATATCAAAATCCGCATCATCAATAACTCCATTTGCATTTTGATCGCTTATGGGTCCAGGTATAAAATACCATACATAAGTATCAAAACCTAAAGCCGCTGTTAATGTTTGTGCTCCTGTACAAATTTCGGTTACTTGAGATTCACATCGTTCTCTTTTTTGAGTAATTTCAACTGTTGGTCCTTCAATAGGTGCTTCATCACAAGTACTATCAAAAGCAAAAGCACTATTCTTCTGATTTATTCTATTGTCATTAAACCTTCCATCAAATGAGGCAAAAGCAATATTCTCTACACGCTCGACGCAGGCATTTCTATTTCCTGCACATTCATCAACTATCTTAACTCTAAAGCGAACCGTTACTTCTTGTCCGCATGCAGGATCTGTAATGGTTTCTCCCGTTGTGGTATCACTTGGTTGATTTGCACAATCAAAAGCTCCTAAATCGGGTATATCAATACGAACATTTTTTGTACTGTAGGTGATCCCTGCTCTATCCGTTATAGTTTCATCAGTAATTTGAACATTGGGTACAGGCACATCAAAACCTGAAAAATCACTAGCATTTGTGAATTGATTATCTAACAACTCGGTATTCCCGGGTAGTAAATCTTCAAATAATATATTTTCAGCAATATCATTACCTAAATTACGAATGGTCATTTCATAAATAATTTCCTGACCAAAATCTACAATCTCATTATTGGCTAATAAAGCTCCAGTGTCTGCATTAAACGCCTGCTTTAATACAACTACATCGGGAGCAATCACCTCTACTGCAAAAGCCACAAAAGAATTTGAATAACTATCCTGATCTGTTGATAAAAATAAGGATGCTGTAGTATCATTTACTGAACTTGATATAGGGTTCCCATTATTTAGTATTCTATTATTGGTATTTATCAATTCATAATGATCTGTATCATATCCTAACAAGTTTCTTGAATTAGGTAATTTGTTGGTAAAACCATTTAGATTTGTAATGGTACTATTGAAAAAATTACCCGTATTATCTATTGGGTTATTCTCCCTTAAAGGAACCGAATTTGATGGAGCATCAGATAAATTAATCACAGTATCCGCACCTAATCGCTGTTCCGTGGTTGCCGTTTGGATTGAAAATTGATCTCTAGTTAAACTTCGATCTCCTTCTAATGCCGTAGAACCGATCCATGCTCTAATTGGTCCTTGAGGTATTGTCTGAAAGGTAGGAGTATTAAACTCAACTCTATCTCCAGAGTTAGTAATGGCTGAATACCCATCATAAAAATAAATAGCTTTGTTAGTGGTACTTGGTCTATTATCCTCATAAATAACTGCCAATGTCCATCCCCCAGTTAAACCTGAAAAACGTCTATATCCAGTAGTAGCTCTTACGTTTCCTACTGTCCAAAACCCATTAATATCACCTCCATTATTTTGTACGCTAGTAAATAAATCAGTAACATCGGCTACACATACATAAGGTTCATCTTGCAAACCTTGGGCTGAACCTAAAGTAGCTATATTAAATGGAGCTCCATTTTTTCCATCAACTATAACCTCCGTTTGCAATTGAATTCCATTAGGGTTAGATGTTGCTCCTGGATTTATACTAATATCATAATATTGATCTCCCCCCGGAGGTAATATTTTTATTTCGGTGTAATCCTCACAATCGGTACCACAAAATCGATTTCTTGGAACAGCACTTGTAACTGTGCTAAAAGTATTTGTAAACGGATCATAGGATTGAGCTCCATTGTCAAAGGTTTCATTTGTATATACTCCAGACCAATAAATAAACGCTTTTCTTACGGTAGAGCAGGAATCGTTAAAATCTAATAAAGAAGCACTAGAACTAAAAGTTCCATTGTTTGCAGCTACTAAAGGAGTACCGTTAGCGTCTACATCTGTAGTCCCTGCATTACCATCTGAATATTCTGAATTATTTGGATTTGCCCTAAATGCTGCACTAAAATTACTTGCAAAAGCGGGATCACTATCTATATCAATGTATGCTCGTTTGTAAGTACTACCCGAATTGCGAACATATAACCTATGTGGCCTCCCAAAAAAATCAAACTCATCTGTAGTAAGAAAATTAAAAGCATTAACATATAATAATTGACCAAACTCATTCCTTACTTGCTCTAAATTAAAAGAGCTAACCCCATTATTCTCATTACCATTATAGGCATCATTTGGATTATAAATAGCACCATCAAATTGACCTCGAATTCCTAAAACACCATTTCCTATAATGGCCATATCTCCTCGAAGAACTTCATTTGCTCTTTCGCTCAACGGAACAAATTCCTGGCTATATGATAAATTATATACTACTAGACATAATAATAAACTTACTAATTTACTATTTAATTTGAGTAAATGTTTTTCCATAGGTCAACACTTTTAAAGTTTGGGGACTTCAATTTACAACACAAAATTGTAATATGGTAAAAAAAATCTTACGAATTTATTCTCGATCTGAAGTTTTAACAACTTTCAGCTTGGTTTTTAGCAAGGCTTTGTTCTTTTTATTTAGATCGATCAATTTTTCCGTTTGTCGATCACTAGCACTATTATCAGACACCACTAAGGAGTTAATTACATCCAAAATATCTGCATCAGATATTTGCAGTTTAGGGCTGATAAACAACTCTTTAAGAAAGTAATCACCCTGTGATTTTTCTGGTGTAAGTTCATTAAAACCCATACCATTTGAGTTCGAATCACTACCTCCAGAACCCTCTTGTTTTGTTGTTTTTCTTATAATTCCACTATCCTCTTTTTTAACAGTAGTCGTAGTACGTTTTAATGCAGCTTGTACGGCTTTTCTTCTTTCTTCCTTCTTATCTTCATCCTTAAGCACCTTGGTTACACGTTTTAATTCAGCTGTATTTCTCTTCTTATCCTCTTCAACTGTTTTAGTTACCTGCTTTAAAGTTGCTTTTCTTTTAAGCGCCTCTGCTGCTAATCGTGCTTCTTCTGCTAATCTTTTTTCTTCTGCTATACGTGCTTCTTCTGCTTTTTTAGCCGCTTCTTCTGCTTTACGTTTCGCTTCAGCTATACGAGCCTCCTCAGCTATACGTGCTTCTTCTGCTTTACGTTTCGCTTCAGCTATACGAGCCTCCTCAGCTATACGTGCTTCTTCTGCCTTACGAGCCTCTTCTGCTTTACGTGCCTCCTCGGCTATACGTGCTTCTTCTGCTTTTCTTGCTTCCTCAGCTATACGAGCCTCTTCTGCTTTACGTGCCTCCTCGGCTATACGTGCTTCTTCTGCTTTTCTTGCTTCCTCAGCTATACGTGCTTCCTCTGCTATACGTGCCTCCTCAGCTACACGAGCTTCCTCTGCTTTACGTGCTTCCTCTGCTTTTCTTGCTTCTTCTGCCTTACGAGCCTCTTCTGCTTTCTTAGCTTCATCATTATCTATTACTCGTTGCAAACTACTTAATATTTGCGTTTTTTCTGCATCGCTAATCAATGTGCTTTTTCTAATTAAAGCCATTCTTGCTTTTGCGTCAGTAGCATTACCGCTATCAACAACCGAATTGGTCACACGCAATAATTCTGATTTCTTTTTTTCATTTTCAGCAATACGAGCTTCTTCCGCTTTAACCACTTTTTCCAAACTACTTAATATAGTTTGCTTCTCTGTATCTGTAATTAAAGTACTTTTCCTTATTAAAGCCATTCTTGCTTTTGCATCGGTAGCATTACCACTATCAATAACTGAATTAGTCACACGCAATAACTCCGATTTCTTTTTCTTGTTTTCAGCTGCCAAACGTGCTTCTTCTGCTAAACGTTCTTGCTCCGCTTTTGCTGCTGCTTCGGCTGCCAAACGTGCTTCTTCCGCTAAACGCTCTTGCTCTGCTTTTGCTGCTGCCTCAGCTGCTAATCGCGCTTCTTCTGCTAAACGTTCTTGCTCCGCTTTTGCTGCTGCCTCAGCTGCCAAACGTGCTTCTTCTGCTAAACGCTCTTGCTCTGCTTTTGCTGCTGCTTCGGCTGCCAAACGTGCTTCTTCTGCTAAACGCTCTTGCTCTGCTTTTGCTGCTGCTTCGGCTGCCAAACGTGCTTCTTCTGCTAAACGCTCTTGCTCTGCTTTTGCTGCTGCTTCGTCTGCCAAACGTGCTTCTTCTGCTAAACGCTCTTGCTCTGCTTTTGCTGCTGCTTCGGCTGCTAATCGCGCTTCTTCCGCTAAACGCTCTTGCTCCGAAGTATCTGTAGTAACTACTCTTTCTAGGACACTCTTCTTCCTAGTCTCCTCAGCTGTAGCTTCCGCTTCTTTTGCTACCAAAATACGCTCCAGCCTACTCAATACCTTTTGCTTTTCTTCTTCAGGAATAAAAGCATTATCCCTAATCAATTGTGCTTTTGCCTGAGCTTCTTCTACATTATCTGAATCCAACAAGGTATTGGTCACCCTTAACAATTCAGCTCCAGCTTTTCTTGATTTTTCCTCTTCAGCAACAGCTAAATCCGCCGCCTCTTTTTCCTTAACCACTTGGGCCAACCTACTTAATATAGCTTCTTTCTGATCATTAGGAATAAATTTACTTTGACGAATCAACGTCGCTTTCGCCTTCGCCTCTTCTACATTATTAGCATCTAATAATGTATTAGTTACTCGAACCAGCTCCGCCGCTTCTTTTTTAGATTTTTCCTCCTCAACCAAAGCTAAATCAGCAGCTTCTCTTTCTTGAGCTAGAATTACTCGATCCAATTTTCCTAAAATCTCTTCCTTTTGCTCATTTGGAATGAACTTACTCTGACGAATTAATGTTGCTTTTGCTTGCGCTTCCTCAATATTATTGGCATCAATTAAGGTATTGGTTACTCGAACCAATTCTGCTGCTTCTTTTTTAGCTTTCTCTTCTTCGGCAACAGCCAAATCAGCTGCCTCTTTTTCACTTATAATACGTTGTAAATCGCTGCTAATTTTTTGCTTTTCCTCCTCGGTAATGTATTTATTGGTTTGAATACGCTCTAATGTTGCTGTCGCACTTTCAATATCCTTATTAGCAATTAATGTAGACGTTCTGGTCAATAGTGCTCTTGCCTTATTTTTAGCCTCTGTTTCAGCTGCTATACGTGTAGTCTCCTTTTCAATATCTTCAGCTAACTCTTCCTTTTCTGTAAAACGAGTAATTACACTATTTTTTTGCTCCTCTGTGATATACTGATTGCTTTCTATTTTAATCAAAGTAGCTTTAGCACCTTCCAGATCATTATTGGCTATTTGCGTATTCATTATACGAATTAACTCACTAGCCACAGCTTCGTCTTTTATTTTTTGCTCTTCTGTTGTTCTTAACAAACCTGCTTTTGCTCTAATTTCAGCTAAAGCATCTTGCTTGTCTTTCTGAGCTTCACGCGCTTCTTTTAAAGCAGCAATTTTTTCTGCCTTAGACAACTCTTCTCTTTCTGGTAATTTACGCGATGGCTTGTGAGTTGGTTTTCTCTTTTTTGGTCTTCGTTGAGGCTCGATAAAATTATACGCTAAAGTCACCTCGTGTGTTAAACCAAAAATATCAGCATTCCCAAAACCACGTTCAACCGTGTAGCCTATAGTTGCATAAGGAGCAATATTAAAACCTAAACCTAATGAAGCTCCGTAAGTAGCATTATAACCTAATTGTGCAAATCCATATTTGTTATTTTCAACCATGCCATTAAAACCATATCCTATATCTGCTCCACCTGTTTCTTGCTCCACGTATAACATTCCTCTGAATGTATTAGGAGAACGACGCCTGAAAGGTTTTGAATACATCCCATGCACCACAATTACACTGGAATCATATACTTGGTTATCGCCACCTAGTTGTAAATTAAGAATATTACGCGCAGCTACTCCAAAATCAAACTCGTTATAACTTACATTGACTCCTGGAGAAAGCCTTACTAATGATGTGCTATCAAAATCTGTTAAAATTGGATCAGAAGCAATCGGCGATTGTGTACGCACCTCAGATTTTAAGCCTGATTTTTGGTACCTTAAATTTGCTCCAAATGTCATATTTACATCTCTCGTAAATTCAACATTATAGGCATAATTAAGTACTGCTCCAAAATTTGTGATAATCCCTATATTACGCTGGAACAAAGCTGCTCCAATACCCATATTATCCTTAATGGTTTTATTGTAAGCTAATCTGTAATTAGAAGGTGCATCTTCAAAGCCTGTTTTTTCTACACGACCAAAAAATGAAATATATCCATTTTTATCTCCTGAATCTGCAGCTTCCTTATCAAAAGAAAAACCAGGATTAAATAAAAAGCGATTGTATTTCATCGCCGTATGAGTAGTCTCATCTGGCGGTCCAATAATTTGGTCCTGTTGCCCTATGATGCTTTGTATGCTTATACATACTACTGCTAAAAAAAATAATTTCCGCATCCTATGCATTTACCTAATGATTGTTATTGATCCTTTTTCAACAGGATTATTATTTTTACTAATTACATAATAGTAAATAGATTCCTTTAATTGCGATTTAGACTCCGATGGCCATTGGTCACTATAGCCCTCGGTATCCCCTTCTGAGGTATAATCCAATTGACCGCTATTGGTGTAAATCTCCACTTTTATTTCAGGATCTAAGCTTAATGTTGTTGGTATAATCCAATCGTTATTTAGCGCATCGATATCCCTTGACAATACATTGGGTATTACCGCTGATCCCGATTGTATTGAGATTGGCGTTATGGTTGAACTCCCACAACCTGATAAACTTACTCTTGCTGTATAAGTTCCAGGATTAACTACTGTAAGCGTTTGTCCAGTCTCACCAGGTATTTCAAAATTTACTCCTCGAATCCATTGAATAGCAAAATCACTTACCGGTATACCCAAAGGCAATTCTAAACTTAGCTCCACTGATTCTCCAATAACTAATTCATCAGGATCCTGAGTAATTCGAAGCGAATCCAAATTCAACTTTACATCGATATTATTTTCTGAAGCAAAAACTGTTCCATTCACATCAATTTCAGCTCTATAATTTCCATTAGCCGCAAGTTCACTTAATCTAATCACTTCATTAGTTTCACCATCTATAGCTTCATTATCTCTAAACCAGGTAAAATCTAAACCTGAAATACTTTCGAGCGGAATAGCATCTGTTGCACCGAATACTCTAATATTTGCAATACTTAAATCCACAGACGCAAGAGCACAATCATTCACTTGATCATCTGAGGCTTCAATAGAAAAAGTTAGGTTCGAAATCGGTAATACCTGAATTTCATTCTCGGTAAACACTTCTTTAATATCACATGGCGAAGTAGCATCGACCACCTTTGCATTATAGGTACCCAGACCTATTGACACCAAACTTGTAGTATTACTATTTTCTATCTCAACACCATCTTTAAACCATGTTATTACTGGACTTCCGTCCGAAACCTCAACGGTTAAAATTTCATCTTGCCCAGGAATATCTACCTGCATTAACGGTGAAGTTATTTTTATGGATGGGTTTAGTAAGTCAATATCAATTGCATTGGATTGAGAGACACATCTTTCACTTAAACCCAACTTTGTATCAACTACTTGTATTTGGTAACTCCCTTTTGCGTCAATACCTGTAACTGTTAAACTTGTGCTGTTTTCTCCACTAATAGTCTCCCCGTTTTTAACCCAACTATATGTTAAGGTAGGATCTGTTATACTTGATGTTAAGGTTACAGAGTCTTGGTCACAAATTGAAGTCGGCGTTCCATTGCTAGAAATAGTAATATCAATAGCTTCTCCATCAAAAACATTAATATTAACAGACCTTGCAGATTCTACAAAGCCATCACAACCACCAAGAGCTACTTGGTAATAATATATCCCCGTTTGGGTAAGTCTAAATTCAGCACCTTCGCCTACCATAGTAACTGTCGCGGATCCAAAATCTCGTCTAAACCATTGGTAATTTCCGTATATATCGTCTTTAACTCTTAAAATGTTTTTAGCAGAGTTCGGATCTGAATCTAAACCACAAATATCTGCACTTGGTAATATTTTCAACCTATTTTCTCCTTCCGGCAAACGAAAAGAATAAGCCACAAGATTACTAGAAGACCTTCCCCTTACAATTGGTGTTACGTTAGCCACTACTCTCACAACATACTCATCACTCCCTAGTACCTCTCCCGAACCATCAAATTCAGGAAGCAATACATTTTCAAAGGAAATGCTACTGCCACTAGATGCAGTACCAGTTACCAAATCCAAAACATTGGCTCCAAAATTCCCTTCTTTATTTGATAATTGCAATGTAAATGTGGTGCCTTCGGGAAATGTCCCTCCAGTTATTTGTGCTTCAACCGCAAATGACAAATCATTTGGCTCATTAAAATCTATGCATCTAGTAGCCCCACTCAATGAAGGCCTTTCAATTCTTTGAGAAAAAATTGAAACATTAACAAATAACGCCACAACTAAAACGCAAAATCTAACTACTATTTTGATACTTTTAATGTGCATAACACTGATTTGTAGGTCACTAACTAGTTTGGGCTATGTTAGTAAATGTTTAATAACTTTTTATGAACGTACTAAAATAGGAAGAAAATCAATAGCAGAAGCCTGTTTTTCAGTTTTTTTTGGAAAAAAAGGGCAAAAAAATGCATTTGGTCGTTAATTACTGTGTTTTAATCTAGTAATTAAATACCTTTAAAAAAGTTGAAAAATGCTTGTTTTAGTTAAACTACTTTATTAAACATTATTTTTCTGAAGGCTAACAAGCACTTAAACTTTACTAAAAAATAGCTAATCAATATATTCATTGGCGTAAAAGTACTCTACTATAGCCTCTTTCATTAACACTGATTGTTCACCGGCTTTTAAATTAGGTAATTCCTCCTTTACTTTATAATGTGGCCAACCTTGCTCATCAATATAATCAAACTCATAGTAACCATAAGGCTCCAACAAACGACAAATAGCAATATGCATTAAGTCTAATTTTTCATCTTTTTTAAATGACCTATGGGGCTGCCCTAACTCTTGTACCCCCACTAAATATATAATAGCATCCAAATCCAATAGATCACCATCGGCAAATTGATTTGAAAGTTTTTGCAATACCGTCTCCCAACGTTCTTTTAATTGTATATCTCTACTCATAGTGGTCCAAAATTACGGAATTTAGGATTAGCCCATACCAGCCATTAAATATATAAATCCATTTCACAAAAAAAACATCTACAATTAGATGCCTTAAACTAACTTTTTATTAACATTTTCATTTTTTTCCCTACATTTATTAAAAATAACACATGAATTACCTTGACATAATTTTAGGAATTTTACTTTTATATGGCCTTGTAAAGGGTGTAATGAAGGGGCTTTTTGTAGAATTATCATCACTTATAGCCCTTATTGCAGGAATATATGGTGCCACACATTTTTCGGATTATGCCGGGAATTTTTTAGAAAAATCGGTAACCTGGGAACCTCAATACACCAAACTAGCCGCTTTTGCTATTACTTTTGTAGTCATCATATTAGCGGTTTCGGCCCTAGGAAAAATATTGACCAAAATTGCTGATTTTGCCGCCTTAGGTATCGTGAACAAATTACTAGGTGCTGCTTTTGGTTTTTTAAAAATGGGATTTATTGCTAGTGCCATAATTATGTTTTTAGGTCCTTTGAACAACAAGTTAGAACTTATTAAAAAAGAAACGATTGAAAGCTCCTTACTCTATGAAAAAGTAGCTGCTTTTGCACCTTTAATTCTTCCTAAAATAATGAAAGAATTTAAAAAAGACGATGAAAAGCAAGAAGATCAAAGTGTGTAACACCCAAAGATCTAAGATCACATGGCGGCTTTCAGACATAAGAATTATGACTTATTTCTAATTACTCTAGGTATTCACATTTTCACAACTCCTTCACCTGTTTTTTTGGCAACCAACCCGTTTTACCATCGGTAAGTTTTATTTTTTTCCAGCTATCTACCTCTTCAAGCAGTTGCACTTTAGTTCCTTCGTGGAGTGTGAATAGTTTTTCGCTACGTAAATTAGGTTCACTTTGTACCTTTATCTCACCGACATATACCACACCAAAACGATTATTTACTTTGTTTGAAGCTGTTAAAAAAGCAAACAATACACTAAAAATACTTAATAGTAATGAAAACGTCCAACCCGCAAAAAACATTTTTCGTTGTTGTGAGCTTACCGCCCTGTAAAACACCACAAAGCAAATAGCAAAAATAAATACCAATACCACAGACAACCAAGCCCAAGTATCTACACTCCAAAGATTGACAAGTTTTGTATAAACTTCACTTAAAAAGCCCTGAGGTAATACATCAATTTTATCGATACGCATGTTTTTTGCAAACGTATAGTTGGTTAAAATATCATTATTATTAGGCGCTAAGGCTAGTGCTTTTTCATAATTATAAATGCTTGGCCCTACTTTTTGCTGCTTATAATAACTATTCGCTAAATTAAAATATAAATTAGCCGATACATTTCCTGTTTTTACAATAGCTTCATACAACTCCGCTGATTTGGCATAATCCCCTTTATTGTAAGCTTCATTGGCTTGCGAGAATAGCACTTCGTTTTGTTGAGCAATCACAAACAACGGTAAAAACACGCTCAAAAAAATAAAAACTAACTTTTTCATCCTACAACTGTTTATCAATTTTTGCAATTACTTGCGATGCCTTTTTATAATCCTGCTCCATAGTCTGCTGTGTACTTGGCGTATAACGTGCCATATCACAGGTACCTAATAATTGGACATAGCCCTCAATTGCTTCTTCATCTACCGATTTACTCGCTAATAGCTCATGAATATGTTCCTTATTCATTTCACTAGTCTCAATGCGTAATTTTGCCTTTAAATAATTATGCAATGCCTTTTCTAAGGCCACATAAAAATTGGTAGCATCACCTAAATTCTTTTTAGCGGAAGACAGGTATTTTTTTGCCAATTTAGTTGCTTGCCTAGCTTTATTACCATCGGTATCACTCGCATAAGCTGCCGATGTTTTCGTAATTAAAATTACTACAGGCACTACCAACAAAGGCAATAAAAGCGACAACCAATATGCTGTAGTTTTAAAAAATGTAATCTGCTTAATTGGTTTTAAATTAGCTGCTGTTTTTATAAAACTAAATTGAGCTGCGGGTGCTACTACTTTTTGCTGAGCGACTGCATCCGTATTATCATTTGCTCCAGGAGCTTGTTGTGGCACCCCCCCTGCATTTTGTGGTGTGGGTCCTTCAAGTACATTTACAGATAAACTTGATGAGGCTTTTGTTTTATAAACACCTGCTTTAGGATCAAAATAAGAAAACTTAATAGTAGGTATTGGGTAATTTCCTTTGTACTGAGGCACTAATGTATACGTATCAGAAATACTCCCCGACATACCAGACAAACGTGTACGCACATTTTCTTTATGTTCTGGGTCATACATTTCAATTGAGGTAGGGGCCTTTAATTTAGGTAACTGAAATAGCTTTAAATTCCCCTTACCTTGAACCTCTACCTTTACCTGTAATGACTCTGATGCTTTTAAATTATTTTTTGTTTGCGAAACTCTGAAATTAAAACTCCCTACTGCTCCATCAAAACCTGCAGGAGGATTTGCTGGCAATGGCTTTACATTAACAATAGTATTACCGGCAGAAACGTTTTTATTTACCGTATTTGTTAAACGTCGTCCAAAAATATCCCTACGATTAGTTGGCACTTGTACAGGCACCGAAAGTGTTAATGGTGTTAACTTTAACTTTCCTGTTTTTTGGGGATACAACACCACTTTTTTTAGCACTACAAACGCACTTTGCCTTCCTTTGTAAGTTCCATTTTCGGCGCGTAATTGCTTAATTTCAATATTTTGACTCCAAAAATCACGAAATTTTGGACTATCCACTTCTTGTGGCATATTAATAGTTACCTCTGGATCCCAATACAACCGATATTCTAAAGTTACGGCTTCGTTTAAATAGGGGTTTGGGTTAGAAACTTTTGCTACTAAATGCAGACTACGATCGGCTACAAAATCGGGATTTTCACCCTCCGAAGGGTTTTCTACAGCCGATGTTACTTGGATAGCTATCGGTAAGGTCTTGTATCGTTCTCCTTTTACCTGAATACTTGCCTGACCTATTTTAAAAGTACCCACTTTAGTTGGCGTTAAAAAATAAGTAAAGGTTTTTTTATAGGAACTTTTCCCGTTAATCCATGAACGACTCACCGATTGACTTGGACCAGAGCTTACACGGAAACCATTAAAATTAGGCTGCAAAAAATTATCCCCATCAGCATTCATTTCAAACACCACTTTAAGGCGCTCGTTCATTCCTAACTTTTTCTTATTTACTTTAGCTACAAAATTTACCTGTGCCATCAATACACTTGACAGTAAAAGCAATATTCCAGTAAGTAGTTTTTTCAATATCATTTTCTTTTTATTGTTCGTTGTCAGTTATCGGTCCATTTTAACTCGAATTATACATTAAAAATCCATTCTGCCTATAATCAACTGCAAATACTAACGTATAATCTGAATTTAACAAAAGTAATATATAGTACGAAAACTAATTACTTTTCACTTCATACTCGTACTACATACTAACACTAACAAATCTACCAGTCCTTATCCGATTTCACTTTAGGCCCTCGTACTTTTTGTGCATTTATTTTGTCTTGCACTTTCTTTTCTTGGTTTTCCATGGCCTCTAACAAGCTTTTTACCTGATCTGGAGACAATTTCCCTTTACCAGGTCTAGGCTGTTTTTCTTTCTCCTCTTTTTCATCTCCTTTATCACCATCCTTATCCTTTTTATCCTTGGCATCTTTATCCTCCTTATCCTTTTCGTCGGCGTCCTTGTCTTCGTCTTTTTTATCTTTATCCTTATCGGCTTCGTCTTTCTTATTTTCGTCTTCTTTTTTATCCTTGTTATCTTTATTCTCGTTCTCGTCTTTTTTATCTTGATCTTTCTTGTCTTCCTTATCCTTCCCGTCTTTATTATCCTTGCTGTTTTTTTGATCCTTATTTTGATCTTTGTTTTGCTGATCTTGTTGTTTTTTAGCTTGTTTGGCTACGGCTAAATTATAACGCGTTTCATCATCCATAGGATTGTTACGCAACGCATTTTTATAAGCCTCAATCGCCTCATCTGGCTTTTGCATTTGCAAATACGAGTTTCCTAAATTATGATAGGCTATATGCTTTTCTGCTTTGTTTTTTGCTAATGCTGCAGCCTGTTTATTTCGTTGCACCGCTTCCTGAAAACTTTTTGTTTTATAGTAAGAGTAACCTAAATTGTACTTTGCCTTTCCGCTGTTTGGATCTTTTGCTATCGCTTTTCGGTATGACTTTTCCCCTTCGAGTACGTTTCCTTTTAACAACTTATCGTTTCCATCAAAAACAAACTGAAGTGCTTCTTTTTCGTGCTTTGGCAATTCTTTTTTCTTCTGCGCTAAGCAAACTAACCCATTACAAAAAAATAAGGCAGCTATTAAGTATTTTATTGTAGTTTTCATTAGCCCTTCTTTTCTTTAAATAAATCCATTTTTTTAACCCACAATGTTCTTCGATCTAATACAAAAATATCCAATAATAAAAAGAGCAATGCTGCCCCTAAAAACCATTGAAATTGATCTTTAAAATCTGCATATTGTTTGGCTTCAAACTCTTTTTTATCCATATTCTGTAACAAGCCAATAATTTTAGTTACGGCTTGTTGGGTATTAGTACCATCAATATATTCTCCATTGGCTTCGGAGGCAATGTCTTTTAAGGTTTCGGGATTTAAACGTGTAATTACCGTTTCGCCACTTTTATCCTTTTTATAACTCTGTACAATTCCATTACGTTTTAAAGGAATTGGTCCCCCTTTTGGTGTTCCCACACCAATGGTAATAATTTTTATTCCCTCTTTTGCTGCCTCTTCGGCTACATCACCCACATCACCACTATCATGATCCTCACCATCACTAATCAATACTAAAACTCGATTGGTTTGCTCGGCATCATTATAATAGGTTTTTGCTAAGTCAATAGCATCGGTTATAGCAGTTCCCTGAGAAGAAACCATATCCGTATTTAAGGCTTGTAAAAAAGTTTTACCCGAAGCATAATCTGTAGTAATAGGCAGTTGAGGAAAGGCACTTCCCGCGTAAGCGATAATACCAATACGATCACCTACCAAATTATCAATAATTTGTGACACTAAACGTTGTGATTTTGCCAATCGGTTTGGTGCAATATCCTCGGCCAACATACTTTTAGATACGTCTAGTGCAAAAACCAAATCTACTCCCTCTCGTTTTACCGTTTCCATTTTATTTCCCATTTTGGGGTTGACCAAAGCTATAGCCAAACACGCCAAAGCCAAACTGATAAAAATCAATTTTAATATGGGCTTAAAAACAGATCGATTAGGTGCTAAACGATCTAACAAACCAGTACCAGCAAACTTTTTTTGAGTACGCTTACGCCACCAAAAATTTAATATGGCAATTACTACTAAAACAGGTATAATTACCAATAGCCAAAAGTATATTTTATGTTCTAAAAAATAAATTCCCATAGTTATATAAAACTTTTGAATAATGTTTGTTTCAACAAAAATACCAATGCAGTAAGACCAAAGGCTAACAGTGCAAAAAATCGGTATTTTTCTTCGTATTTGGTAAACTTGATTTCTTCTACATCTGTTTTTTCAAGCTTATCAATTTCGGCATAAATTTGCTTCAATTTTTTGTTGTTAGTCGCTCTAAAATACCTCCCTTCGGTTGTTTTTGCAATTTGCTTCAGTAATTTTTCGTCAATTTCAACTTGCACATTTCCGTATTGCAGCGAGCCGTCACTACGTATAGCTACAGGTGACAATGCTGTACCATTTGTTCCTACGCCGATAGTATACACTTTTATCCCGTATTCCAATGCCAATTCGGCTGCAATTGAAGGATCAATAAAACCTGCATTATTTGTTCCATCGGTTAACAAAATGATCACTTTGCTCTTTGCTTTACTATCCTTTAAGCGATTTACTGCCGTTGCCAATCCCATTCCTATTGCTGTTCCCCCTTCGAGCTGTTGCGTGAATTTTAAAGAATTCAACGCACTTAACACGATAGTTTTATCACTGGTCACTGGTGTTTTGGTAAAACTTTCCCCGGCATAGACCACTAAACCTATACGGTCACTTTTACGCCCTTTTATAAAATCTGCCGCCACTCTTTTTAGTGCCTCGAGCCTGTTGGGTTTTAAATCTTTTGCCAACATACTCCCCGAAATATCAATTGCCATAGCAATATCAATTCCTTTGGTTGTTTTGGTTTGTGTAGAAACATCTACATTTTGAGGTCGTGCCAACGCTACAATTAATGATGCCAATGCTAGCATTTGCAATCCAAAAAGCAAGGGTTTTAAACGTGATATGATATCTGAGGTAACTTTAAAGCCCTCCGTTGTTCCTATTTTTAATGATGCCTGCTGATTATTTTTCCGCCACAAATACCATACAATGGCTGCCGGAATACACAGCAACAACCAAAAAAATGCAGGACTTTCAAATGTATATTTTGAAAACATTAGTTATCGCTTTTATTTATTTCAACTGAATTTATAATTCGCTCTTTTACTTTTTCTGAAGCCTTATCTCCTTTTTCGTAAAAAACAAAGACTTGTTGTGCCCCTTGCCCTTCAGCAAAAATCAAAATGGTATATTCAAAATTGATTGTTTTTTCTGTTTCAGGAATTGGATACTCAAAACTTCCAAATACTTTTTTCCCTGCAGTACCGCTTAAGGTTTCAAAATCCTCATCCTTAACCAAAATGTTGGTTCCACCTTGTTGTTCAATTTGTTTAAACACACTTTCTACCCCTTGTTCCACCGTATAACCAATATCCTGACGGAAGGAAAGCGTGTTTACTATAATGTTAAACTTATTTTTAAGCTCTCCATACAGATATACTTGATTTCCGCTTAACACTTGTTGCTGTTGTCCCTCGATTTTAACCGGATTTCTTGTTAAAATTTCGGGGGTGCTTATGGATACTCCTGGTACACCGTAAGTACTGGTTATCCATTCTTGATCCAATAACGCATTACCTGCCTTTCCTAAAACTAAGCCTGTAATTTTATTAAAATTTTGCACTGCAAAAAAGGTGAGTATGGCTGCAATTAATGCAACAACCCCAGCAATGATCATGCTATTTTGTCGCTTTCTTTTACGCTTCGCTTCTTGTTCTAATCGGTAAGTTTCATTTAGTAATAATTGCTCTTCTGTTAACTCCGGTTTCCCTTCATTTACTTTTTGAATAAAACTTGTGATTATTTGCTTATCAAATTGCGCTGTTTCCAATGAAGGATTCATGGCGGCAAATTTTGCGTAATCCGCATTTTGAAGTGTATTTTTAAATTCAGCAATAGCTTCTTTATTTAAAGAAACATCACCCATTTTTACCTTTAAATTCAAGGCTGTAATTAGCTCATCGGTAGTACTCTCCAATGCATGCTCCGTAAGCTCTTCTTCTAAATATTTTTTTGCAATATCTGTTAATTGAGAATAATATTCTTTGTATTTATTTTCACTCAACAAACTTTCTACCGGCACTCTTTCTAAAGCTAATAATGTTTTATCATAAATGGGTAATAAGGATTCGGGATCTACCTTTTTTTGACCAAATCGCCATACTAAAAACATTACTAGACCAATTACTAAAAGTCCTCCAATAATCCAATAGACAATTTGCATCCAGTCCGTTTCGGAATGATCCTCAACAGCCATAATTCCTTTTACATCATACAACTTTGTCTTGGAGGTATCCACCACTACATCTCTTACTTCTAGCGCAAGCGAATCTGTATAAAATGTTTTATCGCCTATAATTACTTTTTGCCTTGGAATATAATAGTGTCCCGAATCGAATTGTGTTAAGGCATATTGCTTTAATAAACGGTATTTTCCTCCTTCGTCTAACGTATCAATTTTAAAAGATTCCAACACCTCTAAAGGATTAAAACTATCTCCTTCGGGGAATACGACATTCTTCCCTTTATTCCCTTCTACTTGAATGGCATAATTTACTATTGAGCCTATTTTTATAGAAGTGGAATCAATGGCATTCCTAACCTGAAATTGATTTTGAGCATTCATTACTGAAAACCCAAAAAACAATACACAGTATAGCACTTTTAGCACTATTTTTTTTTGAATATATGTTCTGAAATTATATTGCATCTTTAATTTCTTCGTTTAAAATAGCCTAATAGCTTTTTAACGTAATTTTCGTTAGTACCACAGCTTACTGTTCCCGACCCACTTTTACTAAAACCTTGTTCAAAATAAGCTACCTTTTCTGCATAATAAGTTGCATAATTTTTACGCATAGCCCGCGAAGATGTGTTGACTAATTGTACTTGACCCGTTTCCTGATCATGCATTTGTACTACACCTAAATTAGGAATTTCAATTTCGGATTTATCAAATACGCGAATACCAGTAAGGTCATGCCTACCCGAAACAATTTTTAAAGTTTGCAGGTAATCATCGGCTATAAAATCGGAAAGCACAAATACAATGGCTTTCTTTTTTTGCACATTACTCAAGTATTTTAATGCCTGAGAAACGTTGGTTTTATTACTCTTTGGCTTAAATTCGATCAGCTCTCTAATGATTCGCAACACATGTGAACGTCCTTTTTTTGGAGGAATAAATAACTCAATATCATCGGTAAACAAAATGAGTCCCACTTTATCATTATTCTGCGTTGCCGAAAAAGCTAATGTCGCCGCAATTTCGGTTATGGTTTCTTTTTTAAATTGATTTTCGGTTCCAAACAATTGGGATCCCGAAACATCCACCATAAGCATTAGTGTAAGCTCGCGTTCTTCTTCGAATACCTTTATATAAGGTTCATTATAACGGGCAGTTACATTCCAATCAATAGCGCGAACATCATCGCCAAATTGGTATTGGCGCACCTCGCTAAATGTCATACCACGACCTTTAAAGGTAGAATGATATTCTCCTCCAAAAACATGATCACTCACACGACGTGTTTTGATCTCAATTTTTCGTACTTTTTTTAATAATTCTTTTGTATCCATCTTTTAGTTGCGAGTTAAAAGTTGTGAGTTGTGAGGGTTGTATTTTACTACCAACGAACAACTGACAACTGACAACTATTTTTAAGGTACTTCAATTTCATTTACAATTTGGCTAATAATATCCTCAGTGGTGATATTTTCAGCTTCGGCCTCATAGGTAATCCCTATACGATGACGTAATACATCGGTTACCACGGCACGAACATCTTCGGGAATCACATAACCACGACGCTTGATAAACGCATAACATTTTGCCGCTGTGGCTAAACTAATACTACCACGTGGCGAAGATCCAAAATTGATTAATGGCTTTAAATCTGGAAGATTATATTTTTCTGGATAACGAGTTGCAAAAACGATATCCAATATATATTTTTCAATTTTTTCGTCCATATATACTGTACGAACTGCTTTTTGAGCTTTCAAAATCTGCTCTGTACTAACTACTGGATTTACGGTTTCAAAACTACCAGATAAGTTTGCACGCATAATCAATTGCTCCTCTTCTAACTTAGGATAATCGATAACCACTTTAAGCATAAAACGGTCCATTTGTGCTTCGGGTAATGGGTATGTTCCCTCTTGATCTACTGGGTTTTGAGTTGCCATTACTAAAAACGGCTTATCCAATTTAAAAGTTTCATCACCAATGGTTACCTGCTTTTCCTGCATGGCTTCCAACAAAGCACTCTGCACTTTGGCAGGAGCACGGTTGATCTCATCGGCCAATACAAAATTGGCAAAAATAGGTCCTTTTTTAATAAGGAAATCATTCTCCTTCATATTATATATAAGCGTACCTACCACGTCCGCGGGTAATAAATCTGGAGTAAATTGCACACGACTAAAGCTTCCTTGTACTGCTTTAGATAGTGTATTTATGGCAAGGGTTTTTGCTAATCCTGGCACCCCTTCTAATAAAATATGTCCTTCGCCCAAAAGTCCGATTAGCAAACGCTCAATCATATATTTTTGTCCGACAATTACTTTATTTAGCTCTATGGTTAGCAAATCGATAAATGCTGATTCTTTTTCAATCTGTTCATTTATCATTCTAATATCAACTGTAGCGGTTTGTTCCATTATTGATTAATTTTAATGTCGTGAATTTACTATTCCTATTTTAACCCTGCAAGTAGCAGACAAGCTAACAAACATTACTTATTTAAAACAAGGGTCAATTTTATATTTTATACTATATTTAACCTAATTGAGTTTTTTCCTTACAGAAAAAATTACCGGTTTACCTTATAGCTTGTTTTTAAAACAACTATTTTGCTATTCGGTAAACACCTAATAGTAAACGAATGTGCAAAATGCGTGTTGCATTTTTTTAAAATAAATTTATTTAACAATTTTGATTTCTTTCCCTTATGATTAATAAAAGGCTTTTAATCAAAAACTTACTAGCCCACAATAACGAAAACAGTTTTTACGATAAAAAACTACGCATTCAGTTATCGGAAAAAGAAGGAAAAGCTAAATTTTTAAAACACGTTTGTGCACTTTCTAATTCTAACCCCAAAAACAACTCATTTATTGTTATTGGTGTTAAAGATGAAGACAATCAAATTACGGGTGTTGATTTTTTTGATGATAGTAAAATTCAAAATTTAATTAATGCCTATTTGAAAAATCCTCCGGTGGTTTCCTATGAAAACATTGCTTTTCCTCACCTCCCTCCGGATAAGGTTGTCGGTTTAGTCACCATACACCCAACAAATACCGAGGTGTGTATGCTCAAAAAAAACATTTGGAAATACCCCAAAAGTGCGGTTTTTTTAAGAGATGGCAGCATGAGCATGCCCAAAAATGAAACTATTGAATTAAAAGATTACAATTCAAAATTAGTTGCGGCTATTGAAAGTCATTCGCAAAACAACATGGAATATACCCTAGATGGCGTGTTTGATTTTATGAAAGCGAGAAAAAAATACAAGCCAAATTACAAGGTGTTTCAGGAGTATTTTGTGGTATGCTGGGCTGGAAAAGAAAAACGGGTTAAAAATAACACCTATTATTCTAGGGTTGACATTGAACTTATTAATGAACAAGTCCGATTATTTTATTCGGAATTTGACGAAGTAAGCATTGAAATGACCGAAAATGAATTTATAATTACCGAATTTATCAGCTTAGGTTATGATGGTACACATAAATATTATCCCTTTGAAAAAATGCGGATCCAATTTAAAAACAACGTTTCCTACGAAATGGGCTATGAACTGTTGTTTGAACCACCCACGTTTGCTCCTTCGGTTACCGACTTTTTAATCAAAAAAAATGAAGCCCTACTCACTAAACTAAATAACAATATTACTTTAGCTCACAAAGAAAAAAATTGGCTAAAAGAACTACCCACAACTTATCTAATTTGTTATTTAAATGGTGTAACATCTGCACTAGACAAACTAAATGAGGCAAAACCCATACTTAAAAAGCATTCTGCTGAAATTTATAAATTATACAAAGACACCATGCGTGTCATTAGAAAAATACGCTATAACTAATTTATGTTAACACACCGAACCTTTGCTATTGGCGATATCCACGGAGGACTTAAAGCCCTTGAACAATTACTTTTTAAACTTAAACTTGTACCTGAAGATCATCTTATTTTTTTAGGGGATTATGTAGACGGCTGGAGCCAGAGCGCCGAAACTATTTTCTTTTTAATGGAATTAGCCACCAAACATAAATGCACATTTATTAGAGGAAATCACGATGCACTTTGTTATAATTGGCTAAAAACAGGTATTCATACAGATCAATGGATTATTCATGGAGGACAAGCCACTAAGGATAGTTATGCTAAATTTTCGCAAGATGAAATAAAAGCTCAGTTTCAATTTTTTGAAGGCTTAGAAAACTATGTCATTTTAAACGAAAGTAAACTTTTTTTACATGCCGGCTTTACCAATTTACACGGGCCACATAAGGAATACTTTGAAGAGCTTTATTATTGGGATCGTACCCTATGGGAATTAGCGCTTTCTGTTGACCCAAAACTATCTAAAAATGATCTTTTATACCCCAAACGTCTAAGTCTTTTTGACGAAGTATACATTGGCCACACACCAGTTACACGCATAAACAAAACAACGCCCGTTAATGCAGCTTGCGTTTGGAATGTAGATACTGGCGCTGCTTTTAAAGGCCCACTAACGGCTATTGATATTGATAGCAAAGAGATTTTTCAAAGTGATCCCGCACACCTGCTTTACCCGGATGAACGCGGCAGGAACTAGGCTAGTTGGTAGTTGGTAGTTGGTAGTTGGTAGTTGGTAGTTGGTAGTTGGTAGTTGGTAGTTGGTAGTTGGTAGTTGGTAGTTGGTAGTTGGTAGTTGGTAGTTGGTAGTTGGTAGTTGGTAGTTGGTAGTTGGTAGTTGGTAGTTGGTAGTTGGTAGTTGGTAGTTGGTAGTTGGTAGTTGGTAGTTGGTAGTTGGTAGTTGGTAGTTGGTAGTTGGTAGTTGGTAGTTGGTAGTTGGTAGTTGGTAGTTGGTAGTTGGTAGTTGGTAGTTGGTAGTTGGTAGTTGGTAGTTGGTAGTTGGTAGTTGGTAGTTGGTAGTTGGTAGTTGGTAGTTGGTAGTTGGTAGTTGGTAGTTGGTAGTTGGTAGTTGGTAGTTGGTAGTTGGTAGTTGGTAGTTGGTAGTTGGTAGTTGGTAGTTGGTAGTTGGTAGTTGGTAGTTGGTAGTTGGTAGTTGGTAGTTGGTAGTTGGTAGTTGGTAGTTGGTAGTTGGTAGTTGGTAGTTGGTAGTTGGTAGTTGGTAGTTGGTAGTTGGTAGTTGGTAGTTGGTAGTTGGTAGTTGGTAGTTGGTAGTTGGTAGTTGGTAGTTGGTAGTTGGTAGTTGGTAGTTAGGCAACTGACTCCCAATATGTATATTGTGCATTTTTCTAGTTTTTCAATAAAAATATATACCCCTATATTAAATTCAACTTTTTTGTTTTTTTTGGAATTTAAAAATTAACACTTGTATAAAATATCAACAAATTTTTATAACTTGAGCTTATAATTTTAATGTACAAAACACATAACTATGGGATTATTTTCATTTATTAAAAATGCCGGAGCAGCTATCGGAATTGGAAAATCAACAGCTGAAGAAGCTGCCGAAAAAGCGGAAGCAATTGCAGCAGCTAACGAAGCTGCCGCTGCTAAAATGGTACAAACTGCTTCTGATCTTGGTTTAGAAGTTCAAAATATGCAAGTTATTATTAATGATGACACCGCAATTGTAAGTGGTTTAGCTGCTGACCAAGCAACTAAAGAAAAAGTAGTTTTAGTAGTGGGTAATACAGCTGGTATTGCTCAAGTTGATGACCAAATGGAAGTTGAAATTCAGGAGCCTGAAGCTATTTTCCATACTGTTGTTAGTGGAGACACTTTAAGTAAAATTGCTAAAAAAGTATATGGGAATGCAATGAAGTATCCGGTTATTTTTGAAGCTAACAAGCCTATGCTAACTCACCCAGATAAAATTTATCCAGGTCAAGTATTACGTATTCCAGCATTGGACGCGTAACACCACATAGCAATAAACAAAAAGAGGCTATACCAAATGGTATAGCCTCTTTTTGTTGGTGAATACTTATTTACATACACCCTTGTATTTAGATTAGTATTGAACCAATAACTTTTTCACCATACCATTTGACGCTTTTACAAAATAAACTCCCACAGTAAGACCAGAAATATCTAGTGCTGTATTTGTATGTGAATTAATTTTTTCGGTTTGAACTAAACCTCCCAAAGCATTATAAATCTCAATACTTAATACCGGCTGAGTATCGTCTTCGTAATAAAGAGAAACTATATCCTTAGCTGGGTTGGGAAGCACATTGATTCCTTCAAACGCAGTAGCCTCTTCAACAACTAGTTGCTTTGCCCCAGATGAACTTGAACTAAAACTAGGATTAATCCACCACTTTCCAAAGTTGTTTGGCTCCTTAATAGATCTTGTTCCATCATCATTAAATTTTTTGTGCATGATTAGTTTTGGATACTCTCCATTTTCTAAGGCTAGTACTGATTGCTTTTCATTACCTGCTGGAAGTATTTTAAACAATCCATTGTAATCTGTTTTACGTAAAATCCATTTGGGCTTATCATTACCTGCATAATTTAAAAAAGGATAAACGCTTTCTTGTGCATTGGTCTTTAATTCAGTTTCCGTATAGCCTTTATGTGTTTCTAAATACATGCCGGTATCCACATTTTTAATATGATAATAATATGGTGGCACCCACTCAAATTCCCATTTAACTGAATTATTTCCAACGCCTTCTTTTGTTACCAAACTATAAGTACCTGCTCCTTTTGAAGCCAAATTTTTATTGATGTCTCCAGCGTTTACAATTTTATAAACTCCATTATTCCTTAAAGCAACAGGCTCATCAATTGCATTTAAAAGTACTTTCCCACTTCCAAACTGTGAATGGTCAATAGCAATAGCTCCTCCATTGTTTGGCACATTGATTCTGCACTCTTTATTCCAATTTTTAAATCCTGTATTACCCGTAATAGTAATCGATCTTGAAACAAATTCCTGATTGGCATCAATACCCTCTCCTGTTTTTAATCTATTTTCATAATATCTGAAATCAATATAACTCGCATTATATGGATAAGCATTTGACAAATTATTGTTCGCAATAGTAATATTAGTTGGCGCATACCCATTTACAAAAAAGTTATATTCACCGGTTACTACATTATTACTTATTGTAAAATCCGTTACTGCTTGCAATTCACTATCCAAAGTGATTATTCTACTTCTTTCAAAATTCTTAGGTGGCGCTGGAGATGCGTTACAAACAAACTCGTTTCCTATGATTAAAAAGTCATTTGAAAACTCTTCGGCATGAATCATATCAACTAAAGCGGTATCATCTGTGAATTTATTATTTGACACTACGATATTTTTGATTCTCGAAAATGCTACACCAGTGTTTACAAAATCACATTCGTTAATATATGTTCCGTTACCACTCCAAACTACAGGATAAGATGTATTTCCTGCATCCAATGAAATTCCTCTGGAATCAAATCCAAAATCACCACTTGGAGGTAATGGTTCAAATTTACACCTATTAAATGTTACTTTTTTCATCCCGTTTACACGAGTCCTACGATCATTGATATATCCAATTCTCCCAAAATCTAAAAAAGATACATTTTTAAAATCTGCTTGCATTCCATTACCTGCAAAACAGCTATAAAAACCACCTCTTAATTCCACATTAGTAAACTCAATACCTTCGTATTGATCGTTAGCAGTATATCCAGGGTTTGTAAAATTAGTATTGTAGCGTTCTGAACGCGCATCGATAAGTACTACTTCATTATTTACTGCGGTGATTTTTATGTTTTTAAACTTCACTCCGTTTGAGCGAATTAGAAAAGAAACCACATTTGTCAAATTGGTACTTATACCAGAAGTTCCTCGAACACTCGGATCATAAGCACCAGAATAAGCACCTTCAAAAGTAATTGCTTTATCAACCAAAATAGGCAAACCACTCATATCGTAATCATTGCCTTCTCCTCCATCTACAAAATATATCAAATCACCATCGTCGGCATTGTTAACAAGCGTCTGAAGAATATCCCTTCCTTGCTTTTTATTGATATACCAAGTTTTGGCATTAACAAGGTTAAAAACACATATAAAAGCAATTAATACTAATTGCGAAAATAAACCCATTGGGTTATTTTTCGAAAACGTAAACTGGGGCATAGTTATTTGTTTTTGAATTTGATCGTGCAAACATACGCCATTTAAATCAAACGTAATACAATTCTTACTAATAAATTAATATTTGCAAAATACTTACAAAAAATTACATATTACTGATAATCAGTCAAATTAAAAAACAAAACATCATTAATCCTTTAATGAATTCAACTTAAAAAACCACAATACGCAATAAAATCAGATTAAATGCACATAATTAGTACGGCAAAAAAGGGTTTATAAAACAAAAAATCGCCTAAATATAAATTTAGACGATCTTTCAATTTTGGTTGGTTAACGTTATTTAAACTATAGTAATTATTACTGAACCAATAACTTTTTCACCATACCATTTGACGCTTTCACAAAATAAACTCCTGTAGTAAGACCAGAAATATCCAATGCTGTATTTGTATGTGAATTAATTTTTTCTGTTTGAACTAAACCTCCTATAGCATTATAAATCTCAATACTTAATACGGGTTGAGTATCATCTTCATAATAAAGAGAAACTATATCATTAGCAGGATTAGGAAACACATTTATTCCCTCAAACGTTTTCGTTTCTTCAATAGCGAATTGTTTTGCTCCCGATGAACCTGAACTAAAACTAGGGTTAATCCACCATTTTCCAAAATTGTTTGGCTCCTTAATAGATCTTGTACCATCATTATTAAACTTTTTGTGCATAATTAATTTTGGATAAGCACCATTTTCTAGCGCAAGCACTGATTGTTTTTCATTACCTGCTGGTAATATTTTAAACAATCCATTGTAATCCGTTTTACGTAAAATCCATTTTGGCTTATCGTTCCATGCATAGTTTAAAAAAGGATAAACGCTTTCTTGTGCATTGGTCTTTATTTCAGTCTCTGTATAACCTTTATGTGTTTCTAAATACATCCCAGTGTCCACATTTTTAATATGGTAGTAATATGGTGGTACCCACTCAAATTCCCATTTAACTGAATTATTTCCTACACCTTCTTTTGTTATTAAACCATAAGAGCCTGCTCCATTTGAAGCCAGATTTTTATTGATGTTTCCTGCATTTACTATTTCATAAATTCCATTATTTCTTAAAGCAACAGGTTCATTAATTGCATTTAAAACTACTTTACCGCTTCCAAACTGTGAATTATCTATAGTAATAGCTCCTCCATTGTTCGGTACATTAAGTCTACATTCTTTATTCCAATTTTTAAATCCTGTATTACCCGTAATGGTAATCGCTCTTGAAACAAATTCCTGATTGGCATCAATACCCTCACCTGTTTTAAATCTATTCTCATAATACCTGAAATCAATATAACTCGCATTATATGGGTAGGCATTTGATAAATTATTGTTCTTAATAGTTATGTTAGTTGGCGCATAACCATTTACAAAAAAGTTATACTCACCAGTGACTACATTATTACTTATTGTAAAATCTGTTACTGCTTGTAATTCGCTATCCAAAGTAATTATTCTACTTCTTTCAAAGTTCCTTGGTGCTGCTGGAGATGCGTTACAAACAAACTCGTTTCCTGTGATTAAAAAATCATTTGAAAACTCTTCGGCATGAATCATATCAACTAAAGCGGTATCATCTGTGAATTTATTGTTTGATACTACGATATTTTTAATTCTTGAAAATGCTACACCAGTATTAACAAAATCACATTCGTTAATATATGTTCCGTTACCACTCCATACTACAGGATAAGATGTATTCCCTGCATCCAATGAAATTCCTCTGGAATCAAATCCAAAATCACCACTTGGAGGTAAAGGTTCAAATTTACATCTATTAAATGTTACTTTTTTCATCCCGTTTACACGAGTCCTACGATCATTAATGTATCCAATTCTTCCAAAATTTAAAAAGGATACATTTTTAAAATCTGCTTGCATTCCATTACCAGCAAAACAGCTATAAAAACCACCTCTTAATTCCACATTAGTAAACTCAATACCTTCGTACTGGTCATTTACTGTATATCCAGGATTTGTAAAATTTGTATTATAAAGTTCCGAACGACCGTCCATAAGTACTACATCATTATTGATAGCAGTAATTTTTATGTTTTTAAACTTTACTCCATTTGAGCGAATTAGAAAAGAAACTACATTCACTAAATTGGTTTGGATCCCTGAAGCTCCTCGAGTAGTTTGATTATAACCAACAGGAGTATAGCCTAAAAAGGTAATTGCTTTGTCTACTAAAATAGGAGGACCACTCATATCATAATCATTTCCTACTCCACCATTAATAAAATAAATTAAATCTCCATCATTGGCATTTGTAATTAAAGCCTGGAGTGTATTTCTTCCTTGGTTTTTATTGATATACCAAATTTCGGCTTTGGCTATATTGTAGGTAAATAAAAAAAGAATAAGAACTAGGGGTAAGGTAAATAGCTTCCTAGAGGCATTTACCGAAAACGTTAACTGGGGCATAGTCGTCTGTTTTTAAATTAATTACTATGCAAACATAACATTTTTTATCATATTGTCAAAATATTCCTACTAATATTAACATAAAATCAATACTGACAATCTTTATAAAAAACACACAAAACCTTTAAAAACACTTAATTTACTGTAAATCAGTATAATAAAACAATAAAATACATTTTTAATACAAAAAACGTTAAGTGCAAAAAAGAACGATAAAATACCACTATATTAAACTTATCGTGAAAATCACTAAAAAAGACACTTATAGAAATAGGTAACTAAATGTAAATCCTACTTAACATTAAAAAACAAACCACTTATCTGGAGAGCGTATGATACAATTATCTTTTTAACTCAAAATAACCTTTTGCTTGGCGTGTTTTACCACTAAACAATTCTTTATAAGTAACTAAATACCAGTAGGCATCCGTTGGCATATGAGCTCCGTTATGAGTTCCATCCCAGCCTCCAGAATTTAAATCGAGTTTGGACAAAAGCTTTCCGTATCTATCAAAAATGGACACATCTTGCATTTCTTGATATTGACTAGAGAACCCTTGAGGAAACCATGTTTCATTAATTCCATCACCATTTGGTGTAAATGACTTTGGAAATGAAACCACTGCTATAGTTTGACTAACCGATCCACATATGGAAGTATCACTTACCGTAATTTCATGTAAGCCTCCATCTATTTCAGTAAACACATTACTCTCTTGAAAACCTCCTCCATCAATAGCATATTGATATGTACCCGAGCCCGAAGCAAAAACGCTAACTGTATTTACGGTTTCACCATCTTCGATATCAATTTTATCAATTGTTGGTTTTTCTGATGAAATTACCGTGATGAATCGTTGCCTTTCACAAGCCTTTCTATCTTTAACTATAACATTGTACTCCCCTACTTGATTAATATCAAGTGTAGCAGTAGTAGCTCCGGTATTCCACAAATAAGTAAATTCAGATTCCCTACCATCGGTATCACTATTCAAAGAAATTGTATTAGGAAATGTATCTAAACAGTAAATACGCGTCGCTTTAGTTTCAATAGCAGGTAACTCATTAACACTTAACGAAACTACACTGTAGGCTACACATCCATTTTCATTAATCACCTTTGCTACTAAAGCTTGGTCATAAGCTTGAATATTATCATAAATAGTATTCAATGGATTGGTGTCTTTCTCTGCATTATCAAAACTTTCATAATAAGTTACAGCATATGACTTCCCGCTTAACACCTGTTCATCGGCTAAAGTTAGATCAAATGTATGTAAACCATCTTCAGCATCTACCTCATCACAAAGCTCTAATAATGCATTATTAATATTGAGTGTGCTAATCGTTAAAGTGATTCTTCCTTGATCCGAACAATTGGTTAGCTTATCTGTTACTTTAGTTATAATAGTTTGTGGGTTACTAGTATTTTTATAGCGATCAACATTAAGTGTTCTTCCAGTATTTAAAGCCTCTAAACTTTCAAAAAACTCAACCTTCAAATTATCATTATTTAAAGTTATTTGATCAATATAATTTGACAATTGAATACTTAAAAAACCATCAGATGAATTATCTGTATCATCACATAACATATCCGTTACATTTTTATCAATGGCTATTTCAATTTCCTTAACTGTAATGGTTTTTGTTTTTGAACAATCTGCCATATTTATAACTTCCACAGTATAAATACCTGCTGTATTTACATTAATTGAAGCTGAAGTTTCGCCAGTATTCCATAAATAAGTATAATCCGTCTGTTCACTTTCTGGGATATCACTTACTAGCTCAATAGTATCGGGAAAACTATGTATACAATACAGCACTTCTTCTTCATCTTTAATGTTAGGTAGTTTTTCTACTATTAAATCCACTTCTTTTATCGATACACATTCGTTTGCGTTTTCAATTCGCGAATAAATAGTTTGATTATATGCCGTTTCATTGCGGTACTTATCAGCCAATACATTTGTTTCTCTTTCAGCATCTGTTGCTGTTTTGTAATAACTCACCGAAAAAGATTGTCCATTTAAAACTGTTGCATCGGCATTACTCAATGTAAATTCCGATAAACCATCTTCTGAACCTTGCTCATCACATACTTTTAATGCTGCCGCAGCACTGTCTAATACACTTACCGTTAATTTCAAGGTGGTCGTATTAAAACACTTTGTTAGGGTATTTTCGACTCTCACATATAGTGTTTGTGGATTTACTGTGTTAATAAATTCCAAAGCTAAATTATCCCTTTTAGATAAGGCGTCCGCTTCCGAGGTATAAAAACTGACTTCACTTTCTAAGGCATCTGCTTTTAATTCATTAACGTAGTCAGAAAGATTAAATTCAAAAAAACCGTCAAGTGTACCATCTTCATCACAGGCGGTGACCTCTTTGGGTATAACCGTTGGCAACGCTAATTCGGTCGCTTCTATTTCAAAGGTATTTGCACAATCTTTAGCATCAGTAATTTCAACTGTATACATTCCAGGTGTAGTAATTTCAATAGTTGCCGTTGTTTCCCCAGTATTCCATAAATAACTTTTAAAGCCTAACCCTGCATCAAGTATTGCTTTATCACCTGCACAAAAAGTAACATTTTTAGGTGCTGCATTTACACTAATCGGCTTTAAATTAAAACTGGTAATATTATCACACTTTCCACTAACACTAACTCGAACAAATAGGGTTTGACCTGTTTCATTTATATTTAACCAATTTGTTGTGTTGGTTATCTTATTTTCTTCGTTATCAGCTTCCTCTTTTGTTAAATAATAATCAAATGTAGGGCTAACTTCATCCGTTAATCTATTTTCAAATGTGGTTAAATCAAACATAGCCACCCCATCCCTGTCTTCATCACAAGATTCTAAAACCTCTGCAACTGTATTTACTTGTACTTGTTCATCAATAATAATATTAACAAAAGAAATATCCGTACAACCTGCTTTATTCAACGCTTTTAAATAGATAGTAGTTACTGGCTCTGTTACTTTAAAATTTGCAATGCCAAGTATTGGATTAGTATCATTTTCGGCATTATCAAATGAGGTGAAATAAGTGTATGTAAATTCATCGCTTTGCGCACTGGTAAATGCATTTAAATCATTTAAAGACAGGGTAAAATCTCCATCAAAATCACTGTCACACAAATCAAAATCACTACGAACCAATTTAGGCTTATCACGTACTAAAAGTGTTATCTTTTTTACCATAAAACAACTTGAGGCTTTGCTATTAAAACGCGCAAACACCAAATCGGAAAGATTAGAATCATATTTTTCGGCTTCGGAAACCAAAAAAGCAGCATCCTCATTTATCGCATTTTGAATGTCCTTAAAATAAAAAGAAATATCAAAATCCCCTGGCGATGTAGTCATTTTTGGAATTGCCTCTGTTAAATCAAAAACACCTACATTGTTTGATCCACATACATTTAATGTTGTTTCCGAAATTACAGCAGGCAGCACAAAATCAAAACTCATTTTGGCAACCGAGTAACAACTATTTGTAGCGCTATTAACTCTAGCATACAAAGAAAACGGAGTACTCGTATCCATACTGTAATCCGAAGGCTTGGTAATCGCTCTTAAATTAGCATTCGCATCATCGATTGACGTATGATAGGTAATTATTGAACTTGTTTCTGTTGTTATTTCTGTAGTTAAACTAGTCAAATCAAAAGGCTCTGTACCTACCTCCAAATTATCACAAACTGTAATTTCAACATCTTTATAATTAGGTGTTTCTTCAAAATTAAAGGTTATAGGAAAACGTTGTATACACTCACTTCTATTAAATTTCACACTTACATATAACTCTGTCGTTGGTGTTATATCAAATTCAGTAATAGGATTTATTTCATCTTCAGCATCTTTTTCGGAAGCATAATACACCACCTCAACACCCCGTTGTGTTCCTATTATTTCTGGATTAAAATCTGATACCGTTTGCTCTAATTCAATAGCATTATTATCAAAATCACAAATAGTAATTTCTGTGGATTGTATTACCGGAGTACGCTCTACAGTTAAACGAATTTGAGCTGTGGTAAAACAATCCTCTGCTCCTTCCAACCGAACATATACAAAACGACTACTCCCTCTGTATGTAAATGGTGAAGTGATTTGGTCTATAGCCAATTCATTATCGGCTCCATTTTGAGTGTTGTAATAAGTAACTGTAAAACTAGTATAATCTGAATTAATATCTGGAAGTTGAGAATCTAAATCAAAAACCTCTTCCCTATCATTATTAAAATCACATAAGCTATAAATAATATTGTTTGAAGGTATAGGATCATCAAATGAAATTTCAATTTTTGTTTTATTCTCACACCCATTAGGAGATACCACTATGGCAAATACCTCTTTTGAAGGCCCTCTAAAAAAATACCTTTCGGGAGAAGTAATTTCATTTTCACTTTCGTCTTCATAGCGTGTAATTGTACCCGGAATACCATTTAATATATCGGTTTCTAATTGTGTTAAATCATAACGCTCAAAACCATCATTACGGACATCACAAATACCTATTTTTTGATCTTTATATTGTGTGGTTGGTTTAAATTCAATTTCAAAAGGAAACACATCAAAATCAATTTCTTTCCCTTTAAAAATCACTCTTCGGCGTACAAAAACAGTGGTTGTCGCTATGATGGTAATTTCAGTAATTTCAGCAGTATCCGAATTGGCTTCAGCTTCTGTTCGGAAGTAAGAAATTTGCAAATATTTTTTAAAATCGAATACGGTATCTTCAATGATCTGATCCGAATATTCATCTAAAATTATGGTTTCTGTCCCATCATTATCCTGATCACAACCTCCTCCGCCTCCGCCTCCGCCAGATGCTCCTCCTCTGGCATTTTCAAGGTTGATTTCGGCATTACTTTTACAGCCCGAAATCGTATTTTCGAATTCCACACAAACCATACCTTCATTACCTGTTAGTGTATAATTCACAGGATCAACAATAGCAACATCCGTATCACAATCAAAATACCGAACATTAATATTGGTATCATCGGCAATCATATTTGCTATAGATTCGGTTAAATTAAAACTCGGATCGTTAATTTGCGCTTGCGTATCATCAGTTGCTGGAATTCCTTTTTTGTACGTAAAATTTAATTCGTATTCTTTTAAACAATTTTGAGACGGATCTATAGTGCGGACATATACCGTAGCTCTTCTATTTAGTACGTATTGTTTAATATCTTCCTCCTTAATTGGTCGTCTGCCTCGAGTACTTTCAAAGTAAGTGAAATTAAGATTCAATAAGGGGTTCAAGCTAGTGATTTCAGCTTCTTTCGTTGTTAAATCATATATTTTAACATCATCACACACCTCAACAGGAATATCCATTACCACAGGTTCTGGTTTTAATTCAATAGAAATTTCTTCAATGGTTTTACAAATCTCATCTGGCCCTATAGTAAAACGAATAAATATAGGATCTCCATCTTTTGCTTCAGTAAAAAGTAAGATTGGATCCAAGTTGTTATCGGCATCATTAAATGATTTATGATATGATATATTTAATAATGATGATTGTCCACCTCTAATAGCATTAGTAAAATCTGTTAACGCTATATCTTCCTCATCATCATTAGCTACATCACAAAGTGATATTTTTGAAATGGCTGACTTCCCTGTAGACTCCAATGTAAGTTTAATTTTCCCTACATCAAAACAAGAAATTCCACGTTGCAAGCGAACATAAACCTCCGTTACTTTAGTTTCAAGTTTTAAATTCTCTGGCGTATCAATTGCATTAAAAGCGGCTTTTGCATCTACTTCATTCCTGTAGTAACTATATGTTAACCCAGTTTGTCCAACCGATACTTCATTTTCATAAATTGTAATATCTACGGTTTCTTCATTAAAAACTGGAGGATCACAAATAATTTTTTCAATAGCTGTGGCCACAGGAAATTCTGTATCTATAACAATCGGTATCACGTCATCCAATAGCTCAGTTCCTCCCAAACACAAATTATAAGTTACTTCTGCTTTGTATTCGGTAGTCATTTCGGGACATACTTTTAAACTACCACCTCTTTGAATAATACGATCACTAGCATCCTTCCATACCAATTCCGTTAATGCAGCCCCATTAGGTATAAATCGCCAAGCCTCATTAGTCGTTTCCCATATTTCATTATTTCGGTTGGGAGCAGCTACGGCCTCGGTACCATCTTTCTGTATACCAACTAATGCATTTTTACGATTGATAATGCTTGTATTATCTTCTCCTGCTCTAATTACCTCACAGTTTTCGGGCTTTTTTTCAATATAAATATCTATAATATTGGAAGTTTCATAAAGCACTATTTGAAATGTAGACTTAGAATCGAAACAATCAAAATGACTCATATTTTCAAAGGAAATAATGGCCTTCCTGCCTGGAGCAACACCAGTTGTATAATACATAATTTCGCCACACTCATTCAGAGGCGTAAGTGGATCATCTTTATTTACACAACCATTTTGTCCTTGCTGAACCACCATATCGTGTAACGCTCCAAAAATAATATTGTCACCAAAACGAGAATCCGGTAATTTAAACGATGCCATAGTTTGCGCACCACTTGCCACATCTGTTTTAAAACTTAGTAAACCATTATCGCCAGTAATAAACTTGGTAAAAGATGTATTATAAAAGCAAAATGTAAATGGCAACACCTGGGGAGTATCCTGCCAACGATCATCGGTCTCAATTAAAATCTGTGTTCCTCCAGCAATACCCAATATCGGATTTGCATAAGGAATTGCTGTTACTTCATAAGAGGTTGTCTCCTTAATTTCGGTAAATGTTGCCTTTAACTCAAAACATCGGTCGGCATCCAAAGGATAACTACAGTCTACTAGTACTTCTTCATTATTCAATTGATCAGTTATTTGAATAGATGGTTCCGCTGATTGAGCAAAACTTAAGATGGTAGATAACAACCAAAAATAAAATGAAAAAATAGTTCTATTATTCACTAAATTATAATATTTGTTGGTCTTAAAATTATCAAAAAAAAACAGTTGACCTAAAGCATAATACACTAAAAAACAGCATTATTCAACAATTAAAACACATAACGCAGAATATTCCTACTAAATACTAGTTTTGCTCCTAAAAACCCAAAAACATGTAAGAATAATCGTCTTAAAATTTGTGATTTTACGCCCATCTTACACAATTTATAATACCTATTTCGGTACTATTTAAAACAACAACAACATATTCAACATTTTCACAGTTAGCGTATATATCAATTCTAGTTTATCAAAGAAAACACAGTAAATAATATAAAGAAGGCCCATTTTAATTAACACTTATTTTACCTATCAATAGGTTATAAATTCACATTTCTAATTCACCCAACTATACGTAACTTTGTATTACGTAAAACAGTGACTTATGAAAATACAAGCACCATTTAACCTCAACAAGTGGATTGAAGAAAACAGGGATTTATTAAAACCACCTGTAGGCAATAAGAATTTATATAAGGATGCTGGTGATTACATAGTAATGATTGTTGCTGGACCTAATGCTCGAAAGGACTATCACTTTAACGAAACTGAGGAACTTTTTTATCAGTTAGAAGGTACTATTGAAGTACACATACAGGAAAATGGTCAAAAAAGAACCATGGAATTAGGACCTGGAGACATGTATTTACACCCTGCAAAAGTTCCACATTCACCTGTACGCCACAAAGGATCTATTGGTTTAGTAATTGAACGTAAACGCAAAGAACTCCCAATGGACGATGGTTTACTTTGGTTTTGCGATAATTGCAACACCAAGCTACACGAAGTATATTTTAAATTAGAAGACATTGAAGTTGATTTTTTAAAACACTTCAAACATTTTTATGGCAATGAAACATTACGTACTTGTAAAAACTGTAATGAAATTATGCCTGTTGACGAACGATTTGTAAAATAACAATGACCTATACTCAAATACAAAAACACCTAAGTAACCTAGGGATTAGTGATTCGGAACACGGAACTGCATTTGGAAGTTCTTTTATCTCTGAAAAAACAACACTCTCTTCCTTTTCGCCTGTTGACGGAAATCAAATAGGAACTATTAGTTGCACTTCTAGCGAAAGCTATGATCAAATTATCCAAAAAGCTCAAGAAGCCCACATACAATGGCGCACTATTCCTGCACCCAAACGTGGCGATATAGTACGTGAATTTGGCATGGCTTTGCGCGAAAAAAAGCAAGACCTAGGCATACTTGTAGCTTATGAAATGGGAAAGTCATTGCAAGAAGGATTGGGTGAAGTTCAAGAAATGATTGATATCTGTGATTTTGCCGTAGGACTTTCGCGTCAGCTACATGGATTTACCATGCATTCCGAAAGACCACAACATCGCATGTATGAACAATACCATCCTTTGGGGATAGTCGGTATTATTTCTGCCTTTAATTTTCCTGTGGCTGTTTGGGCATGGAATACAGCATTGGCTTGGATTTGCGGAAATGTTACTATTTGGAAACCTTCGGAAAAAACACCATTATGTGCCTTAGCTTGCCAAAAAATTATTGCTCAAGTTTTAGACAACAATAATTTACCCAAGGCCATTTCATGCTTACTAACTGGAGGAGCCGAATTAGGTAAATTATTAGCTAATGATACTCGAGTGGCACTAGTTTCGGCAACAGGTTCCACTAGAATGGGAAAAAGTGTAGCTACATCGGTAGCAGCGCGTTTAGGAAAATCATTACTGGAACTTGGCGGTAATAACGCTATGATTATAACTCCCCATGCTAACTTACAATTAGCACTTACTGGCTTAGTTTTTGGAGCTGTAGGAACTGCCGGTCAACGCTGTACAACTACCCGAAGAATTATTGTTCACGAAAGCATTTTAGATGATGTTGTACATAAACTAACATTGGCTTACCAACAACTAAAAATAGGTTCTCCATTAAATGAAAAAAACCACATGGGACCTTTAATTGATACTGAAGCTGCCAATCACTACATAAGCACATTAACCGAAGCAAAAAAACAAGGAGCCACTCCAATAGTCGAAGGTAAGATTTTAACTGGTAAAGGTTACGAAAGCAGATGCTATGTAAGTCCTGCTATTTATGTAGCAAAAAATGAATTCCCTATAGTTCAAACCGAAACCTTTGCCCCTTTACTGTATATCATTCCTTATTCTGGAGATGTTGATAATGCTATAGCCATTCAAAATAATGTACCCCAAGGTTTATCATCAAGCATTATGAGCGAAAATTTACGAGAAACAGAATTATTTCTCTCTGCCCTAGGATCAGATTGTGGTATTGCTAACGTAAATATTGGTACATCGGGCGCCGAAATTGGCGGTGCTTTTGGAGGTGAAAAAGAAACTGGTGGCGGTCGCGAATCGGGATCAGATGCCTGGAAGGCTTATATGCGCAGACAGACAAACACCATAAACTACTCCACAGAACTTCCTTTAGCCCAAGGGATTAAATTTAACATTTAATCCTGATTACGTACTAAAATTTCGTAATGAGTATTAAAAGTTCAATAAAAAAAGTATTTTCTTGATCTCAGCATAGCACACTGTTTTGCTGAGATCATAAAATACAGCAATACAGCGAAGCCTTTGATTTTACAGAAATTTCCATTCGGAATAGATTTTTAGTACTCCATGAGGATTTAACCAAATAAAGGCGCAAAATTCAACATAATCAATTGAAAACTAACACTTTTTGATTAAAAAAATTCCTATAAATTCCATATTAGACCATTAAAACCTTTTAATTACATCGGATTTTTACGCCTTTCATATGTTTTTATAAACATTTTATCGAATAATAACCTTAAAGTGACTAAGTTGTTAAAAAAATAAATGATTAATTGTTAACTTGATACTAATTAATCAATTAATAACCTAACTCATGTCAAAAAGACTTCTTTACCTTTTAGGCATACTACTAACCGCAATTATAGGTGCGTATTTAAATTGGATGTTTTGCTGTCCTCCAGGAGGAAAAGCGACAACCAAAGTACCTGCAGTTGCTCCAGTAGTAAAGCCTGTCACTCCCTCACCAACCTCATATGGTTTGGCTTTTAACGACAATTCAAAATTTAATTACGCTGTTAATGATAATTTTAATTTTGAAGGTGCTGATTTTTCAATCCTTAAGCCTGTATCTGCCAAAGTAGATGAAGGCGTACTTAAATTGAAAGACTACTTAGAGGCAAATCCAAGTAAGGTCATTGATATTACTGGATTATTTAAAAGTACCGAAAAAAACACTTCAGCTTATCCGAATTTAGGTCTGGCGCGTGCTAATGCCGTTAAAAACTACCTAGTATCCAAGGGAATTTCATCCAAGCAAATTAACACTTTTGGAAAATTAGATGATTCTATGATTCCTAATGGAACTATTTACCAAGGTCCAGTTGAGTTTGGTTTCGAGTCTATGGATTTAAGTGATGAAGGAACTAAAAAAGCTGCCGAAGAGCTAGAAGCTTTACATAAAGAAATTATGGCGCATCCATTAGAACTTCATTTTGCGACAAATTCAAGTAACATTAGACTTACACCAGAACAACGACAAGAAATGGCCGACATAGCCAAGTACCTCGATAAAGTTAACGACGGTAAAGTCTTAGTTGTTGGTCATACCGATAACACCGGTGACGCTGCAGCTAATATGAAACTGGGGCTTGATAGAGCCAATACAATCAAAAACTATTTAGTTCGTAATCAAATTTTAGCGAATAAAATAGAAAGCCTTAGTAAAGGACAAAACGAGCCTATTACCACTAACGCTACTGCAGAAGGTAGAGCTAAAAACAGACGCGTAATAGTAACACTCAAATAAACCGATTAATAAACTTAAAAATACAAACATATGAATCCATGTATAATTATACCGATAGTAGCCGCATTAGTCGGAGCTTTATTAGGATGGCTTTTACGTCACCTTACTTGTAATTGTGATGACGATTTAAAAGAAATTGAAAAATTAAGAGACAGAAATAGAAAACTTGAAGCTGATTTACAAGCCTGCCTCTCCGAAAAAGATAAAGCCATATCATTACAATCCAATGAACCTTTGGCAAACACTACCACAAGTGCCTTTGCCGCTCGATCAATAGATACTAGCGATATTGAAGTTGAGCCTAGTCTTAATTTTGATGGTGATTTGGCTAAATCAATTTTTGGTAAGAAAATAGTTGCCGACGATTTAAAAGTTGTAGAAGGAATTGGTCCAAAAATTTCGGATTTATTTAATGAAAATGGAATTAAAACTTGGTATCAATTAAGCAAAGCTAGCGTTGATCGTTGTCAAGAAATTTTAAATATTGGCGGGAAACGTTTTGAAATACATAAACCTACCACATGGCCACAACAAGCCGGTTTAGCTTTTGAAGGAAAATGGCAAGAACTTAAAGACCTTCAAGATTATTTAGATGGCGGTAAAGAGCGTTAGTTCAACTTTCGCGTGTAAGATTTCACCCTTTAAAAGGCTATCATTTTATTGGTAGCCTTTTTTATTCGCTATCAGGTTTAATACCTCGAGGCTTGCCTCGTTAATTATTACTATTTTG
>NZ_JH621274.1 GCF_000255455.1 Aquimarina agarilytica ZC1
TTTCTTCAAACTTAAAACACAACTGTGTAATTTAAAATATGTGTTTGCTCGGATGGATACGAATTATAATATAATTTATGAGTACAAATTTCATATAAACATATTGATTATTTTTCTTTCACTAGCCTAACGCAGGGCAATACGATATACTGATTAGCAGTTACACCAAAAGTAAAAACTAAATTTTCAACCATATATCATATAAATAACATCTTCTTATAAATTCAACAACAGCGAAACCATTATCGCTCATTTTTAGCAGCTAACTCTATGCTATATTATATACTATCATTGAACCCGGAATATATAATCTATTCCGTATAAAAATCTCTACTAAACTAAACGTTCCATTGTACTTTTAACTCAACCATAACACTACTTGCTAAAAACTAAATAAAAACAAAAAGGCTGCCCTTTTATGGACAGCCTTTTAATTATTCAAATAAAGCTTTTCTAATGCCTTACTATAACTTTATGAGATTGCTCTATATCATCAACTCCTAAAAGCCTTACTATATACATCCCTTCACTTAATTGACTAACATTAAAGCTAGTTTCATCAACTAAATTGATAGTAGCAATGACCGATCCATTTATATCATAAATACTAGCTGTTGTATACGCTTCCGGAGCAGTAACAACAAGTTCTTCATGAGCAGGATTAGGATATAATGCTACCTGAGTATTTGTTTCTTCTAAGTTTTTAGCTCCAAAAAAGTTTCCAAATGTAAAGAAATTAAAGCCTATGAATCCAACTATAGATCTCGCTTTAGCTACTCTTTTCTCAGACTCATTTGTTTTTAACGAAATTACCAAACGTAATCTATGTCCTCTAGGTAATCTTCTTAAACTTGGAATAAGACGACCATCATCAAATTGAGTAGGTAACTCATAAGCAACTGTTGTTGTATCTGCATTAGGCGCATCACCTGATAACAATTTTGTTGCTTTCGTTTTTCTCACAATTCTTCCTCTTCGATCCAATTGTACAATTTTAGCCTTAACTACTTTTAATGTTTCTTCTTCATTATCCATTATTGGAGTAGCATAACTTAAATCTAAGTCAATGGTTTCTCTAAATATAAAAATAGGGTAGTTTCTTATTACCGAAGTAAAAATATCTCTATTATTCCAAGTAATAAACGCCTCTCTATCCTCCAATAACTCATCAACAACAATCTCTTCAAGCACGTCAGTAAATTCTGCATCATTATTTACACCCAGTTTTGCTGCCAAAACAAGCTTGTGACCATCAGGCAACGCTTCTGTAAACAGTACAGGGTCACCACTATCATAAACTGTAGGCAAGCTAAAGTCTACAGTAACTGTACCTTCATTTGAAGTATCAGTATCTTGAATAGTAAGATTACCACCCATATTAACCGTGTTCACAATACCATTTTCCTGATCTACTTGACGTAGTTCAATACTTAAACTTGATAAATCTTCCGTTCTGTTAGGATATACTGCTGTGTTGTAGGCCAAAGAAACCGAAAACGTATCTCCTTCTATAAACGTTGGTAATGTAGCTCCTTCTGGGATATAATCTGCTAAATTTTCAAATGACACCGCTCTTTCCTGCGTAGCTGCTGGTTGATTTATAAAAATTTCCCCGTCGGCATTAGCAAAACCTGTATTTCCATCAACAGCCATAAAAATCAATAGCTCTAATTTATGTCCATCAGGTAAATTTTCAGAATCTAAAACAGGATCTCCATTTTCATAAGCTACAGGCAAAACATATTCAAAAGTTACTGTTCCGGTATTTGAAGCATCTGTATTTACTACAGCTTCAAACACACTTGTATTTACTACACCTCCAGCTTGATCAACTTGACGTAACTGCATCGCCACATAATCCAAATCCTCAATAGTTGCATTATCAAAAATTCCAGTGCTATATGTCAATGTCGTTTCAAATGTTTGACCAAAATCAAATGTTGGTAAACCTGTTTCTACATCTGTATAATCAGCCACATTATCAAATGTTATTGCTCGCGCTCTATTCGCTAAAACAATTTCAATTTCGGTATTGGCATCTGCAAAACCTGTATCACCATCAACAGACATGAAAATTAATAAGAACAATTTATGTCCCTCTGGCAAATCTGATGATAATGGAATAGTATCTCCGTTATCAAAAGTAGTTGGTAATGCATAATCAAAATCAACTGTTCCCGTATTTGGATCATCACCATTAACTACCGCTTGGAATGCGCTTGTGTTCACTATTCTAAAGTTTTCATTAACTTGACGTACTTGCATAGCGATATACGCTAAATCTTCTTCAGATTCATCGTCATTAAGACCAGTACTATAAGTTAAAGTAGTAGCAAAAGTCTGACCTTCTTCAAAAGTTGGTATACTAGCTCCAGATACTGTATAATCTGAAATATTGTCAAAAGTAACTTTTCTTCTTCTTATTGGTTCAATAATAGTAATTTCTGTATTCGCATCCGCAAAACCAGCATCACTATCTACAGACATAAATGTTAGTAAGAATAATTTATGCCCAGTTGGTAATTCTGATGATAATGGAATTGCTGTACCATCATCAAAAGTGGTTGGCAATGCATAATCAAAAGTTACTGTATTTGCATTATCTGCATCTGCATTAACCACTGCTTGAAATGCACTTGTGTTAACAACATCAAAGTTTTCATCTAATTGACGTACTTGCATGGCTACATAACTTAAATCCTCTTCCACTCCTGCGTTTACACCTGTCGCATAAGTTAACGAAGTTTCAAATGTTTGTCCTTGCTCAAAAGTTGGTATACTAGCTCCAGAAACTATATAATCTGAAATATTATCAAAAGTTAAACTACGTGTTCTATCTGCTGCTGCATTCAATACTATCGGTGTATTGGCATTAGCAAAAAGTGTATTATTTTCAGTTGACATAAACAACAATAATACTAAACTATGCCCTTCTGGTAAATCTGCTGTAGTAGGTATTGGACTTACTGCTGGTGTAGCAAACTCAGTTGGTATCGTATAGGTAAAATTAGTTGTACCTGTATTTGCTGCAGCATCTGGTAAAATAGTAGTAAAAGCACTTGTGGCAACTTCAGCTCCAGTTTCATCAAGTTGACGAATTTGGGTTGCTATATAAAATAAGTCTTCTTCAACTCTATTTGTTAAACCAGTCGCATAAGTCAATTGCAAAGGCACTTCTTGCCCATAAGCTACAGCTGGTAACGTTCCTGCTGCTGGAATAAAATCTGCGATATTATCAAATGTTAAACTACGTGTACGATCTGGAACTTCATTAATTACAATTTCGGTATTCGCATTAGCAAAACCAGTATCTCCGTCAACTGACATAAATAACAATAAGAATAATTTATGCCCCTCAGGTAAATCTGCCGTTGTTGGAATTAAATCTGTGTTAGGCGTAGCAAAATTTGTAGGTACTTTATAGCTAAAGTTTCCTGCAATACCTGCATTATCAGCTTCACCAGGTACTAATGTTATAAATTCACTAGTGGCTACTTCGTTTCCTAATTCATCTACCTGACGAACTTGAGCTGCTATGTAACCTAAATCTTCTTCTACTTCATTGGTTATTCCTGTAGCGTATGATAAAGTTAAATTTACATCCTGACTAATAGTTACCTCTGGAATTGTATTCCCTTCAGGAATAAAGTCTGCGATATTGTCAAATGTTAGACTACGTGCACGGTCTCCAATAGGCGTTCTATTTACTTCACGTGAAAAGTCAAACGTTTGTAAAGCCAAACTACTCACAAAACCACCATCATCGCTATAGGTAACTGTAACTTCATTATTTCCTGCAACTAAATTAGCATAAGGAACAGGTATTTCTAAAATTCCAAAGAAATTATCACGGTCAGTTTGAATATCACCACGGTAGTCTGTTGGTACTGCAATCGTATTCCCATTTACAGTGATTACCGGTACTCTAGTAGCATCACTAGCTCTACCTATACCTAATCTTAAAACAGCCTCACCTTGAGCGGCAATACTTAAGTTAGGAACAGTAAATGTGATGGCTTGATTTGCAGAAATTGCCTGCTTATAAGTAGTAGCATAGGTTTTACTTTCGTTAGAAGTTTCTGTGATAGCCACTGCATTATCAAAAGTATACTCAATAATTAATGTTCCTTCTTCATTAATTACTACCGAATCAGGAACTGTATTACTTTCGGTAACATCTAATTTTGGTGTATTATCACTCCCTAAATATAGGTGCTTAATTTTTACATTAGTAACATTACTAGCACCTAAACCGAACTCATTTAAATTTGCTCGTAAGTTTGTCTCTGCTAAACTATTTAAAATTAAATAGGCTTTATTTTCTGGAGCATTCACATAGGCATCTACTAGTATATCCAAATCAGTAGATTTAGTATCAACACGTGTACCTTTAACATCACTCCATAACTGATAAAATTTAACTACATCAGTAAATACGTATTCATCACTATTACGCGAAGCCGGTTCATCCTTTTTACGCATCATACGCCAAGGGTAAGGAAATCCTGGTGCTGGATCACCAAATAAAAATTCTGCCTTACCTAATACAAAAGGTACGGTTTTTTCAATCACATCTGGACGCTCCATAAATTGCATCATCATGGATGAGAATGACTTTAAGATTAACCAATCTCTTGCAGGAGACCAGGGTTGTGCATAAAAATCATTTAATTGTCCTCCATATTCAGAAATTACCCATGGTTTAACCTCACCATACTGAAGCGTATTGTAATGCTCAATCATATCCATGGTAGCCTCCATATTACTACCTTTACGTAATTGCTCTTTTCCTCCTATACTATGAAAATCATATAAGTGAATGGAATAGAAATCCATTTTAGGTCCTACTTCGTCAATAAAGCGCCTCCAACGCTCTTCCCATTGACCAAAAGGAACTTTATTTTGTGCTTCAAAACCTTCTGCTTCTAAATCTGGAAAGGCATTTGTAAATCCACCAATTTTACTATCGGGTGAATATTTCCTAACAGAATCCGCAACTGTTTTATGCATTTCAAAAATGTCTGTGGCGTTTGACTCTTCTCCTGCTGCAGCAAAATCTACTAAAGGAAAAAATGGTTCATTAATCACCTCAACATATTCTGGTTTTGGAGCTCCAGTTGTACCTCCATTACCATAAAGGTCTCTCATAAACAATCCCATATACTGCCCTGTAGCTGATCCAAAAGGTTCCTCGGGAGTATTATTTTGAGAAAAAAACCAACCTTGACCTGTGGCATGACTACCGTTAGGAAAAAAAGGAGCATCTTGAGCTGCTGCTATAGTTGTTCCTTTTTCGAAAGGATGTTTAGAAGTTCTATTTGCATAAGCATTGTTCAGAATAGTTCCCCATTCTGCTATGCTCGCAGGATCAGCAAAACCTGCTCTGTTTGGGTTTTCTCTTACTTGATCAGCAGTAAAACGCATACGTCCAGTCTCTCGACCATAATAAGCATCATATAGATTTATTAAAGAGTCTAACTTTCCGAGTTCATCGTTATAGTCGTTCTCTGTAGCATCCGCATGCAATACAATAAACTTATTCCTATCAAAGGTTTCCTTACCACCGACAGTATGCTTCATATCGAAGTTTACGTCGACTTCAACCTGAGCAAACACAGATCCGCTCAGCCCTAGGACTGTTAATAATGAAAATAGCTTTAAATTCATGAATTTTAATTTTGGGTTAGTAGATTAAAAGGGCACTATTTATTTTCAATAATTTGTTAAAACTTCCTAAATATATGCAAAAAAATATTTAAAACTCTAACAATAATTTACCTTAAACAAAAATGAAACTTACTGTCAAAGATTAAATAAAATCAATTACACATGATTCCCACAAATATATATTCTGACTGTCAGTTATTTACACTTTGTAAGAATAATCTTAATTAAATGTAAGGATTTTAAATATCTATTTTTCTTACATTTTTTTTATATAATATTAACATTTTAATAAAACTGAACATCGTCAATTTGGTAAGTTGATGTTGCCAGTGGATCAAAGCCTTTGTATTGAAAACCTACTCTAACCTTACCTGATATACAAGAAATATTTTGTGTAATCACTTTGTAATTTGACGAAGCCCTTGGTATTTTAACAGGAAGTAATTCCCACAGGGTCGATTTTGGATTATCCTTAAAATTGTTTGTAATCCATACATTTAGAATTTTACCGTTATTAAATTGACTCCTTACCTTAAACTCAAGAGTTGCTTCATTTAACATTGTCAAATCAATTTCTGGTGTAATTAACCATGCCTCCAAAGGCCTAAGATTCGTATTAAATGCAGAAATTGTTAATACTCGATTATTAACATTGGTTATTTTTTTATCTGCCCATCGCTTTTCATCCCCAGTTACGTTTACATTTATCCAGCCTAAACGCTCTAACTTTTCTTCGTTAGTTATGGTCTCAAAATCTTCGGAAAATAACAGCGTTTTACTTTTATTTTCTACAGGCTTACAATCAAAAAAAACAGGATCACATCGGGTATCCGATTCAAAACTTAAATCTGCTGCTGAATTCATTTTTAATACAAAAAAATCATCTCTAAAATCTCGTCCCAAAACCCCCACTACTTCACCTGAACCTTGGGGCAATGCTAAACTTTTGAAACTTGCAAAAGTACTCGTACATAAGCTTAATTCAACCCCTTCTGCACAACTCAACATGGGCCGTAAACCATCAAAATTATCGCTAGACTCAGCAGCTAATGTTTTAGGGGTCTCTGTTATAAAATTACTACTAAATTGCATATTAGTTAGCTTTATTAACATGGACTCCTTTTCACGCGTAAGCGAATGAATACTTAACTCCAAAGGTTCAATAGCAACTACTTCGTTTGTCCGAAATACATGTTGATCAATTTCGAATGCCGTTAATGCTACAATTTCATTTTCTTGAAGTTTGCCTAATTTTACTACGCCATTCCCAAAACCAACACTCAATCCATTTAACTGAATCACTATTTTACTTCCAAAAGGGAAACGATTGTGCAAAGCACGTTCATCCAATAAAAAATGAATTCCAGATGTAGGCTTATTAGGTCTATCCTGTAAAATCAATTCTTTAAAAAAATTACCCCCTTTATCTGTGGATACCACATAAGCTTCCATCAATTGATCGGTGGTAAAAGTGGTTGTATTATCTGCTATACGATCCAAGCCCGCTTTTGCAGCAGTTATGCTAATCATAGCTCCTTCAGGTATTTCAATACTTTTAGGAGTGGGCGTCTCAAAATCGGCATCACATGCTATACAACAATAAACCAATACGACTATATTCATGATTTTTTTAATTCCTTCTTTTTTCATTGAACTCTTTTTAAAACCTATAATAGGTGTTTATGTAAAATGTTGTTCCTGACCCATACCAATATTTAGATCCAAATAATGGGTTTTCCCTATTTTGATCTTCATTTAACGTACGATAATTTGAATTTCGAGACTGTTCAAAGCCTCCTGTTTTAAAAACTTGATTTAGTATATTTTGAATACCTAGCACACAGCCTAAATAATTCTTTTTTAACCTCCATGATTTCCCTCCAATAGCATTCCACAAAAAATAAGCAGGAAACTGCTCTTGTGCTAATAACTCCCTTGCTCTCCCTTCATTAAAATTGGAAAAAGCTTGCCCATCAACATCAGTTGCAAAATTTTGAGTTCGTAGAAATGGACTTACATTATTGTATGAATGAGAAAAGTAATTTAATTGTGTACTAAACCACCAGTAGGTTGGATCGCGATAACTAAAGCCTAATCCATAGGCTTGTTGTGGCCCCGTTGCCAAATGATAATTCTTTAAAAAAGTTTTTCCTGCAGATAAAGGAGTTGCTATCGTATTAGATGTGATCGTTAAATTTGGGTTATTACTATAACTATGTTTCCCATAAGCTAGCGAAGCATTTAAAGTAAGTGTACTTGTAAGTGCTATTTCTGCTCCAAATTCCACTCCTATATTTTGTTTGTTTATGTCGGTCATAATTTCTTGAAAAAAACCTGCATTTTCTACTCGACCCAAACCTGCTAAATTATCTGTAAAAAAGAATGAACGATTTGTCATATCCCGTTGCTGAATCCAATAGGCAGAAAATCGAGACTTAATAGCTCCATATTGATAAAACAAATTCACATCGCTAGCTAATAATTGTTCGTTTTTTATACCCAATACGGTATTATTATTTTGTCGTGGATTAATAAATGAATGCTGTAATAATGGTGGTTGACTTGCTAACAACAAAGAAACTTTACTATAGCATTTAGGTGTAATTTGTCGTTGTATTCCTAATTTTAACCCATAGCCTAAAAAGTTAAGCTTTTTACTTTGTCCTAAAGATAGATGGCCAGGGTAATATCCATTTTCAAACTTACCATTACGCTGATATTGTTTTGCTTTTGCAGAAATAGCTCCATTTAAATTCCATTTATTATGAGAATAATTTACTTGTAAAAAGCCATTTGCCTCCAACGCATTAAGTGTATAATTATAGTTAAACACATCCCCTTCTTGTACCAATCTATTCGGGTTCCTGAGATCACTTTGAGCTACTTCTCCCTGTGAAAAACCGTCAATATCTAAATAAGCACTTCCGCCTAACAAGTCTAATACCTCGGCAAAATTTTCACTCTTTAAACTTCTAAAAGCCGTTTTAGTTTGAATACTTAACTTTTCTGATAGTTGATAATCTATAATTGAATTTGCAGCCAAAAAAGTATCATCACTACGATCCTCATACAATATATATGTTGCATTTTTGGAAGCATCCCTATTTGAGTTGTACAAAAACTGCCAATCTATTTGTCCGTTTGCTCTAAAACTACGATCGGCTAAAAATGCGGCTTCAAAATTCTCATTCCCTTTATTTCTTACAAAATAACTTGGGAGTATTTGATAGTATGCAGGGTCTGGATTTTGACCACCTCCTTCAAAAAATGTTTGACCATTGACTTCATTACTTGTTTTCCCTGTATAATCTAATCGGCTGTTTCCTTTTTCCCCTTTCTGAAAAAGTATATTATTTTGAATACTCCATCGCTCAGAAGGTTTCCAAAAATGTGATAATGTTATAATGGGTTCACTTATTCTTTTTATTCTTGAATTTCTAATCCTCCCATTTTGATTTCCCCAATATGAATTATAACGTATGCCTTTTAACGCTGTCACTTCGGCCGTATTAGGCGATGATTTTCCACGTTCAACAGGAGTATATATCCCTGTTATACTTATACGGTGCTTTTCATTAATTTGCTTTTCGACACTTGCAAATACACTATATGTTTTTAATGTTGTTCCTTTAATATAGCCTTGTTCGGCCCTTCTTGCGGAAGCAGAAACGCTAAATGACCAGCCATTAGACAATATCTCCGAATGAAAAGTTCCCATTAATCGACCTTGATACGAGCGATTTGTACCTCCCACGGATACCTTTTTTCCTTTTGCAAATCTGGAGGCATTAAAATTAAAACCTGTTACTCCAAGTGGACTACCAAAGCTATACGAATTTATGCTGTTATATGTGGTATGCTCCTGAGATTTAAGCACATCATTTAACCCAGACCAATTATTCCAATTAGGCCTATTATTATAAAGGCTATTCATTTCCACTCCATTAATGAGCACTTTAGTATAAGCGCTTCCTAGCCCTCTCAATTTAAAAAAGGTGGCATTCCAATTAAAAGCTACACTATTTAAAAAGGCATCTCGCGAGGCTTGTAATAATGTTTGATTTTGAATATCATCCTGATCATTACTTAATCCTACATCCGATAAATCAACACTAGCAAAAGCTTGATGCGTATGCGCAAAATCTGTTTGCAAAACTATATTCGCTAAGCTTATAGATTTACCCAATTCAATAATAATAGGTAGACGTTTTATTAAAAAACCTTTTTTCTGGATGCTTAAAATTTGCTCTCCTAACGGAAGTTTTCCTATTAAATTAAACCTCCCTTCCAAATTGGTTAATGTGCTATAATCAGTTCCTTCCAAAAAAATATGCGCTTCAAAAATTGGATTTTGAGTAGTAGCTGCAACAATCCTTCCTGAAAGTTCTTGGTTTTGTGCAAAAAATGAAATGCTTTGCAAAAAAATACAAATGCAATACTTAAATTTAATCATGTAAAAGTTGGTTCCATGAGGAAATTTTAAACCTCAATGATAAATTAAAATACCGTATTTTTTTACTTTGCTGTAAAACAAATATTTATGCGCCATCATTTTTTTAGTGTATCGCTCTTTTTTTTGAGTTTTTGCACCACTATTTATGCACAACAACAAAAACATGCTATAACTAGCATTGGTTTTTATAACCTTGAAAACTTATTTGATTGTATTGATGATCCTCTAACTTTTGATGAAGATTATACCCCTACAGGAAAAAATCAATGGAACGAAAAAAAACTAAAAACCAAACTTGACCATATAGCAGAAGTAATTGCGAACATTGGTGTTAAAACAACTAAAAAACCTCCAGCAATTCTTGGTGTTGCCGAGGTAGAAAACCGTGATGTACTTGAACAACTGGTTGATCATCCGCTTTTACAAAAAAGTGACTACGGAATTGCTCATTATAACTCGCCAGACCGAAGGGGGATAGATGTTGCTCTATTGTACGATAGAGCTGTTTTTACATTGACACATGCCCAAAAGCATCACTTATTTTTAAAAAATGAATTCAACAAAACCATACATACCAGAGATCAATTATGCGTTTCGGGCTATTTAGGAGATGAACTACTGTATATTATTGTAAACCACTGGCCATCACGTAGAGGAGGACAACAACGAAGTGAACCTAAACGTATTGAGGCGGCTCAATTATGCAAAAGGATAACTGATTCTATTCAACATATTACTCCAAAAGCTTCTATTGTTATTATGGGAGATTTTAATGATGACCCCAATGACAAAAGTTTTAAAAAGAAATTGAAAACCAAAGCAACCATTACACACTCATCTCCCTATTATTTATATAACCCTATGGAAAAAATGCACAAAAAAGGCATGGGAAGCCTAGCTTATAGAGATAAATGGAATTTATTTGACCAACTCATAGTATCAAGTACGCTATTGGATTCTGTGGGATTTAAATTATATAAAACACATATATTTAATCCGAAATTTTTAATGCACACTAAAGGGAAGTATAAGGGATATCCCTTGCGCACCTATAGTAGAGGTATTTATACTGGAGGCTACAGCGACCATTTTCCTGTATACATGTATTTAGTTCGCCCTATTCATTAACTGAAACAACCCGAACTCCATCTATTTTTTGAGTTTCGCAAGCACGTTTTGACCAATCATTTCTCCCCCCTTCGTACATATATAAATTATACGAATAGTCCTCGCCAGCGGCTAGTCGATCAATTTTTTTAAATACCTGTAAATTAACTGACACCGTTTTTTGATCTGGCTTAGTGACATCATACACACTATTTCCTACTAATGAATCTCCTTTTTTTAACTCTAAATAAATAGTACTTTTTTTCAAGGCTTTATATTCAATTTTATAATTGAAAAAATCGCGGGCTGGTTTTAATTGCATTGGTGGTTCCTCGGCAAACTTTATGAATGCCTGAGAATAACCTTGGATGCTTCCAAAAAATACAAGGCTTAAAATTACTAGTAACTTTTTCATAATACTGGATTTACACAAAAATATTATTTTCTTGATTTTTGCTAAAAAATTTGTCTTAAAACTAAGAACTAAAGTACGAACTATTTAAATATCAAAATTCATACCGTTAATTAACCACATCCATTACGCACCTAAAGCCTAAATGTTCTAAGCCTGTATCTGGTGAAGAATTCATTCTAGCCGCAACTCGGTAACCAGAACAATAGCTCTCATTACACAAAAAGGAACCTCCTCTAATTACTTTTTTTTGATGAATCGATTGATCATTTGCTAATAATGGCTTTTCAAAATTTAGCTTTCGGGTATAACCATCCGAAAAATAGGAATTCAATGTCCATTCCCATACATTTCCACCAATATCGTATACTCCCAACTCATTTTGTTTAAAACTTTTTACAGGTGCTAAACCTTCAAAATTATCTTCTTTAAGGTTTTGAGATGGAAAGCTTCCTTGATGAAAATTCACAAATTCCACCGCCCTTCTAAAATCATTCCCCCAACTATATTTAATTCGCTTCCCTTTATTTCGTGCCACATACTCAAATTCTTCTTCGGTTGGTAAGCGTTTTCCAGCCCAATGGCAATAAGCCATGGCATCATACCATGAAACTTGCACAACAGGATAATCATCCTTCCCTTCAATGGTACTTTCAGGACCTTTGGGGTGCTTCCAATTGGCGCCTTTAATCATGGACCACCACATTTGGGGATCTCCATTAAATACCAATGCTGCCGGGTCGGTATCAACAATTTTAGGGTCTACGCCCGAAGTAGCTGCTATAAAATTAGCATCTATAGGTCTTTCTGCGGTGGTAACGTAACCTGTAGCGGCTACAAATGCTCTAAATTGTGCATTTGTTACCTCTGAGGTATCCACATAAAAATCAGTAACGGTTTCCTTGTGTACAGGTAATTCATCGGTTCTTGCTTGTTCACTAGTAGCCCCCATTAAAAAACTGCCACCAGTTACTAAAACCATATCCTTTGTAGAGGAAGCCATTGATTTTACTGGTAATTTTTTGATTTCATCCATGTAACTCTGATGAAAAGAAACAGCTACTACCTCTTGATTTGAAGCCTCATCCTTTTTTTTATCGGACTTATTACACGAAAAAAGCCCCACTACAATAATTGTAAGTGAAGCTTTTAGTATTTTAAAATTCATTTATTTTTTGAATTTAATTTTACCATCAGTGGTTGTCTCTAATATATATTTACCTACTTTTAATGTGGAAATATCAACCGTTTCTCCGTTTTTATACGCTTTCAATTTTTTTACCGTATTCCCTTCCAAGTCTGTTATTTTAGGACTTTTACATTTAATATCACTTGAAATATGTAATAAATTACCTCCATGACTTGAATATACTAGTGCATTTGGAGCTTCGTAATTTTTATTTTCTACGTCTGTAGAAAATAATTCCGTATTAATAACCACAGAACTCACCTTACCTCCAGTATCAGCAAAAGTAACCTCAACCACATTCGTGTCTTTTAAATAAGACATTGGGATAGGTATGGATAACATTCCAAAAAATGTTTTTCTATTTGATTGATCATAACCTGCCCAGTTTTTTGGAGTCAAAACTATATTTCCATTAATTTTTACGATAGGCTGTAAATCAGAATTTATTTCTTTTCCAAAAGATACACGAATATTCGCTTTTCCTTTTCCTGTTTTTACATTTGTAAATTCGAACTCTATAGGCTTATCGGCTACTATAGGTTTCAATAATTCCTTAGAATAATTATTATATTCTACTATTGATGTTGCAAATTCGGTATCCTCTGGAACATCACATATTAGCATTAATGTTTCATTAGGATCAATATCCCACTGGTCAATATGTATATCTGTAAAAGCTTCGGTTAACTCAGGTTGTCCCGACTCATTTAAAAACAACCTACGTAATGTATACTTGGTAATTCTTTCAGCATCAAATTCCGAAAAATTAAAATTTAACAACTGTGCATCATCCGATAAATTATTAAAAATTAAGATCCACTTTCCTTTTTTATAAAAAGCGTTTACCTGAATGTCTGGGTTATCAGATGCGATATAAGTTCGCACTCCTTCAACATCTTTCCAAAACTCATAAAACTTTATTAAGTTCGTATATTCATAAGACTTTCCATCTGCCGACTTATGACTTATAGTCCATGGATGTGGATTACCATTAGGATTAACTACAGAGTTTTCATAAAATTTTTCTGCCTTTCCTAAAATATAGGGAATAGCCTTTTCAATACGATCGGGTTTATCCAACAAGGACATCACTATTTTATTTAGTGATTCTAATATAAAAGCGTCCCTGTCTGGGCTGTATGCTGTTCCTTCCCAGTAAGGTACTTTTAAACCATATTCTGAAATTAATAAAGGCTTTACTTTATTCCATTTATTAAAACTATAGGTTTCAATTAAATCCAATGTCGCTTCTGCATCACTTCCTGCACAGTAGTTAATGGTAGATGTATCTCTATCAACCTCATCATATAATTTTAATGATAAAAAATCCATTTGCTCACCAGCAATATCCATGAACATTTTATGATTTGCCTCCCAATATTTGAAATTATTTAATTCAAAACGAGGTCGAATGGAGCTAAAACCTCCAATTTTTAACGCTGGAAACTTCTTTTTTACAACTTTTGCAACATTTGAATAATATGTACTTATTTCCTTTTTTGCAGCATTAGTATCATCAGAAAATAATGACGTATTAGCAAAAGCCTCATCCATTAAATCTAAATAATTAGAAGATTTTTCTGAAAAAGCCTCTTTTATGTAAGCAGTAATCTTATCTGCCGCCTCATTAGCATCTGCACCCATTTTGAACACCTTTGAAGGCTTTTGGGTAATTACATAATTACTTTTAGTATGCGCTTTAAAAATAGGCGTATTTTTATAATCAGCACTTGATATTTTTACTTGTGAACTAATTTTTCCAGTAGATAAATCTTCTAAATCTCCATGCGGTTGTGGCCCTTCAAATCCACGTGCAGGAAAGGTATTTAATTCCGTAAATAAGTAAGTGCTTTCTTCCTTAAGTTCATTTGATGTTGCTCCAGATTGAATTCCAAAAAATTTAGAACGATCCAGTGTACTCTCCTTACCTATGTATTTTTTTATCCCTAAATCAATAGTAATATTTGTTTCTTGAGCTAGAGAAACACCCGAAAAACCTAAAATTAACGTACTATTTAAAATATAATTTAACTTCATATTACAATCAATTTTGTAAAAGCATTTTGCTCATTACTATAAAACAATTCCCCGTTTTTTAAAACCATGCATTCCAAGGTATTCTTGAAAGAACCAATAATAATGCCAATGAATAAAAAATAGCTAAAAACTTGAATTTAGGTGTTGAAGTTAATTTTTTCTTATGTTTTGAATACCCAATAGTTAAAGCTGCAATTGCCAATATCATTACAGTAGGATGCTCTACATTATACAACCGCATTTCAGCATTTCTCATAATATCTTTTACAGGAATATCCGTAAACCATAATATTTTTCCAGATACAAATAATAACACAAGTCCAATAACTAATTGTAAGTGCGTAACAATTAATGCAAATAATGAAATTCTGAAATCTTTAGCTTGATATTCTCTTTTTGAAACCAAACCAGCAATGGCATTAAATGTAGCTAACACCAATATAGTTACTACTAAATACGCCCAGGTTGAATGAACAATTTTTATAATGTTTTCCATACTTCTTTATATTCTAATGTACTAAATTAAAATAAAAGAAACAAATAACCTTTACTTGAAGTAAAGGCTATTTGTTTCTTTTATTTTAAATAAGCTTTTAATAGATTTGATGTTGAGCTATCATGACCTTCTGGACTGTTATCCTTTATTTCATTTAAAATTTGCGAAGCCAATTGTTTCCCTAATTCTACCCCCCACTGATCGTAGCTAAAAATATTCCAAACTATACCTTGCACAAAAATTCGATGTTCATACATGGCTACCAATGAGCCTAATGCTTTTGGTGTTAATTTATCAATTAACAATGTGGTGGTTGGTCTGTTTCCTGGGAATTCTTTAAAAGGAGCTAAGGCATCTAATGCTGTTTGGGATAAATTTTTTGTAGCTAATTCTGAAAGTACTTCATTTTTAGTTTTCCCATTCATTAAGGCTTCTGTTTGCGCAAAAAAGTTCGCCATTAATTTATCATGATGATCTTGATCTCCAAACAATGATTTTTTAAAACCAATAAATTCTGTTGGAATAATTTTTGTTCCTTGGTGAATTAATTGGAAAAAAGCATGCTGTGAATTTGTCCCAGCTTCACCCCAAATAATAGTTCCCGTTTGGTAATCAATTTTATCACCATTTCGATCAACCCCTTTACCGTTACTCTCCATTATTCCCTGTTGTAAATAAGCCGGTAAACGATGTAAATATTGGCTGTAAGGAATAATGGCTTCTGTTTCTACTCCATAAAAATTATTATACCATACACTTAACAAGGCTAATAAAACTGGAATGTTTTTATCAAAAGACTCCTGTTGAAAATGTGTATCCATCTCGTGAGCACCTGCTAGCAGCTCTTCAAATTGATCAAAACCTATGGACAATGCTACCGAAAGGCCTACGGCACTCCATAATGAAAAACGGCCTCCAACCCAATCCCATAGTGGGAAAATATTCTCTTCGGCGATACCAAATTCGGTCACATTTTTAATATTACTTGAAACGGCAACAAAATGCTTACTTACATCAGCTGCGCTTGCCTTTTCAATAAACCAAGTACGCGCTGTTGTAGCGTTTGATAAGGTTTCTTGCGTTGAAAATGTTTTAGAAACGACTACAAACAAAGTTGTCTCAGGATCAAATTTTTTCAAATTTTGATGGATATGATCTCCATCAACATTAGATATAAAGTGCGTTTTTAAATGATTTTTGTAGTATTCTAGAGATTCCACAATCATTACAGGACCTAAATCCGATCCTCCAATACCAATATTTACAATATCAGTAATTGCTTTTCCCGTGTATCCTTTATGAGCTCCCGATATTACTTTTTCGCAAAAACCTTTTATTTTTTGCTTTACCTCATCAACTTCGGCAACAATATTAACACCATCAACAATTGTTTGTTGAGATGCTGGAGCACGTAAAGCCATATGCTGCACAGCTCTATTTTCCGTTACATTAATAGCCTCGCCCCCAAAATAATTTTTAATAGCTTCTGTTAAACCGACCTCCTCAGCTAAGTCCAACAACAATTCAATTGTTTTGGCATTTATTCTGTTTTTAGAATAATCCACATAAAAATTTTCCCATTGAATTTTAAAGGCATCTCCTCTGGTAGCATCTTCCTTAAAAAGATCTTTTAAGTGTTGATCTTTTGTTTGGTTATAATGCGCCTGTAAGGCTTTCCAAGCAGTTGTTTGAGTTGGATTCTGAGATGGTAATGTCTTCATAAGTTTGATTATTATTAGCTGATTTGAAAGGTATACTATCTAATGCTATTTTTATTGGCTTAATAAATTCAAAATAAGCCTCTTTATGTTTTTCTTCAATGTTTTTAGCACTTGGCAATTTTTGTCGGTAAGGATCTACTTGTCTTCCATTTACCCAAAAGCGATAACAGACATGTGGTCCAGTTGCTAAACCTGTACTCCCTACACGACCAATAACATCTCCTTGTTTTACGTATTGCCCTTTTTTCACTAAAATTTTGGACATATGTAAATACTGTGTACTATACTTATTATTGTGCTTTACTTTTACATATTTTCCGTTTCCGGAAGTATAACCTGCCTTTATTACTGTTCCATTTGCTGTAGACCAAATCGGTGTACCATGAGGAGCAGCATAATCAGTTCCTTTGTGTGATTTCCATCGTTTTTGAACCGGGTGAAACCTTCTGCGTGAATAACGTGATGAAATACGACTAAACTGTAGCGGTGCTTTCAGAAAAAAGCTTTGTAATGATTTTGCCTGATCATCGTAATAGGAGGTTTCCTTTTTTTCACTTTCCTTAACTTCATATTGAAAAGCATAAAATGGAGTATTGTTATGTTCAAAAATAGAAGCTTCTATGTCATTAATTCCTACATAGGTTCCATCTTCTAAATATTGTTCTGTAAAAATCACTTTAAAGCGATCTCCTTTTTGGATTTTAAAAAAATCAATACTCCATTGATAAATACCCGAAAGCATATGTGTTAAGTATGGAGAAACGTTTTCATTTTCGATGGTTTGCGATAACGAACTTTCAATAACTCCGGTCATTGACCTACGCTTGGTAACTACCTTTTTCTTTTTATTAAGGGCATAAATAGAATCATCAACATGTACAACCGTGTAACTAACTTTACTCTTTTGATAAATGAATGCTTTCACTTGAGCCATACTATCCTTTGACTTTAAAATAGTGTAAGGTTTCCCTACTGCAATTCTAGCAACATTAAAACTATCTTTTACTTTGTTTGAAATTTCGAAAACTTGAGATCTATTGACTCCATGAGCATCCATAATAGCACCAAAACTATCTCCCGATTTTATAGTATCCTTAACTACATGGTAGTCATTTAACACAAAATCAAACTCTTTTACTATGGGCGGGAGTGGTGCTGTTTCCTCAACTTCAATTTGGGGTGGAGGCGTGTGTTTTTTACACGCAATGAAACCTATAGCTATAACTAAAAAAAGTCCCTTTTTAAACATTATTAATTACTCGTATTTACTAAATCTTCGACCCATTTTTTTCCCCAATTTGCTAATTCTTCTTCACTCCACAACGAAGGAAAAAAACTTATATTTTGGAAAGTTGGTGGTAAAAATTGTTTCCAATTAGTTCCTCCTGTTGCTGCTACTGATTTATTTCCTGTTTTATTCAAATACCTATATGCTGCCTTTAAATGTACCAAGCACCAATTGACATTTACATTAGCATCAAAAGTACGCATTGCTTTGATAAGCGTTGCATTGTTTTGCTCGCTTTCTGGAAGATTTTTAAAACTTTGATATACGGTACTATCCTGTACTTGATTGGCTATACGCATTAAACGCGGCGTATACCTGTACTCGAATTGTTTGAGTGTCAAGGTTTTTTCACCCGTTTCTGTTTCGGTTGCACCAAACTTCCAATACAATCGCTCATAGGTATCCTCCAAGGCTTCATTTTCAGAATAATTTCCACGCTCTTTATCATTTACTAAATTACATAACGGTGTGGCGTACACTTCTATCATTCTAAATTGTACCGACTGAAATCCACTTGCTGGGAGTAAAGACATTCGATACTTTAAAAACTGCTCTTTGTCCATTCCTTTAACCATAATATCAAAGGAATCCGTGAGCACATTAAAGTAACGATTTATACGATTCAACTTTTCAATAAAAAAAGCTGCTGTTTGCAATTTATCATCAACTATTTGCTTCATTTCATGAATAATCAATTTAAAATAAAGCTCGGTAATTTGATGATAGGTAATAAAAATCTCTTCATCGGGAAAATGAGTTCGTGGTATTTGCAAACTCAATAAGGTATCCAAATGAATATAATCCCAATAGGTTAAATAACGATCATGTAACAACCCATCTAGGTAAGATCCCAAATCCTGACCGGAGTTTCGAAACTTTTCTTCTAATTGTTCTAAACGCTTTACAATTTCGGGATCTAGCGATTTACTCATACATCATTAATTTGTTACAAATGGATACTTTAATCCACTGTATTTAGAAAGATTTGCTGTTAAAGACCCTACTGCCAAATCCGCAGAAATCTTTACAGGAATCTTATTTTCATCGTTGCTTATCCATACGGTCAAGCTTTCCTCTTCTTTAAAAACACGATCTGCCATTACCATGGGTCTAAACTTTAAACAAGCTTTTTTTCCATATTTTGTTCTAATGGTTTCTTTTCCTAAAAAGCGCAATTTAAACTTAAAATTTTCTTCATCAAAAAACATTGTTAACGACTCTTCATCTCCCACTTTTAAATTAGAGGTATCAATAACGTTTCGCAAATAGTAAAATGATGATAACATGTCATGTACATTAGGTACTACATCAAATGTTTTTTTTGTTTTGTGTTTTTTATTATTTACTAAAGCTTTGTTATTGGTTTGATCAAAATCAATAACTATGTCTTTTGTATATCCACCTTCATTAATATTACGCACAAATTTATAAGGCAAATAAGTTTTAGCATCAATTATAGTTTCATATTGATCCCGTATTTTAAAGAAAAAGCTTAAAAATTTTGAAGATCTTCCTTTACCTACTACATGGTACACATCTTTACCTTCCAAAGTTTCTTTTGTTGTTTGTAATGATGCCGTACTTGTATTAAAGCTCAAGTATTTTATTTTGAATTCAATATATTCATTATTCGAAAATACGGGCTCCTTTTCTGTAGTTTGAGAAAACATAGAAAAAAAACCAAACAAGACTGCTATGTATGCGATAAATTTTTTCATATTTTTTAATTTTTACGCTTTTTAAAAAAACAAAAAACGTTAATACAATTACATATAGTCAATTTCTATTCCAAAATTAATTAAAACCATTATGTCTAACAAATACAGTACTGTCAAATCAGTAAGTATTGATTAAGTCTCACCATTACTATCTTATAAAAACCCCAAAAAATTCACCTAAAAAACCTTGTTAATGCTCCATTGAACTAAAACCAATAACCTACACTAAAAAACACTTCAGATACTGTTTTAGGATCATCCGAAAAAGAATACTTTACTTGTATTGGCCCTATTGGAGAATTGTACCCATAACCTAATGCATAACCCGAAAAACCTTTTAATTCATAAATGTCCCTGAGATTAAAAATTTCGTCACCTACATTTGCGAAATTAGCCGCCACATTTAAATGATGTTTTTTCCAAAAATTATAATCTAATTGTACTAAACCTTTAACGTAACTTTCCCCTGAAAGTTGTAAAAAATCATATCCATAAAAGGAAACTTGATTGTTAATCGTTTTTGATCCAAATCCTCCTAAAAAGAAGTCCAATGAATTTACTCCCGTTGTATTCCCTAAACGTACTCCTCCTTCAACTTGTAATAAACCAGTTAAATTAGTTTTAATGGGTGCTGCGGAGCTTAATGATAATTTTGTCACTGCGAATTCCTCAAATTCTTCCGAAGGAATAGAAGAAAAAGGGTAACCAGAAAATGATCCTTCAAAAAGCACTCCTGTAGTAGGAAAATATTTATCGTCTAAACTATCATATTTAACAGCCGCATAGGCACTGTAATAATTAATATTTGAAAAAACAGTACCTGGTACTTGGTTTCTATTTACGCCAATAGTTTCGGTAGAATTTTTTAAAAACTTATGTTCTATTCCAATTCTGAATCCAAATTTTTGTCCCAATATAGTTTCTAAATACAATTGAGATGTGATATCAAGCGTTTCAAAATCCAAAAAATTAATAGGCAGATCTGGTAAGCCTAATCGGTTTCTTACAAACGCAAAATCCAAGGCTCTTTCATATTGATAGAGCCTATGATTTATTCCAACACTCCAGTAATATCCCTTATCAATGTAATAATTAAAATTATACCTAGGCTGATCCCCTAAAATACCATCTAAGGACAATACATCACTTTTAAAAAATAAATTTTTACGTGTGTAATTTACTAAGGCTGCCGATTTGTATAAATTATCATAATGCAATCCAAAACGCACAAAACTTTTAATTGGACTTTCTTCAACCTTGATTTGAATTTCACTGTCTATTAAACTTTTCTGTCTAATTTTATACCGAATGCGTTCAAAATTACCAGTACTATATAGGTTATCTAACCCTTTATTTAAATCCTCCAAACTAACAAAAGAAGGTGTTTTTAACCTTAACTTTCCTTTTATGTAAGCTCTTGTAAATCGTTTATGGCCTTCAATATCTAAAAAAACAGCTAGTATATCCTTATTCCTCTTTATTGTTTCTTTTTTAAACAAAGATGATTGTTTGGCCGCTATTTCCTTCAAAATAGTAATTTGTTCTTCTGCGCTACGCGCTCCTTCATCAATAATTTCATCACCACGATCAAAACTAATTACGGAATAATCTTTTATATCTGGTTTTATGTAAACATCCGTAAGTGGTTGTTTACGTTTCATATCCTTAATTGTCCTAAAATTGCTTATTTGCAACATTATATTTGTTACCGAATTCAATTGTTTTTTATTCATTAATGTATCTTGAACATCAACTCCAATAACTAGTTCTACACCACGTTTTTTAATTTCTTCAATAGGATAATTATTTGTTACTCCTCCATCGGTAACTAAACGTCCTTTATATTTAACTGGGCTATACACTGTAGGCAAAGCCCCACTAGCAGTAACAGCATCTGGCAAATAACCCTTATCAAAAATAAGTCCTTCACCAGTTTCAATATCTGTGCCTGTACAAAAAAAAGGAATTGGGAGTTTACCAAAATCACTAATATGCCTTACATGAGTAGTTAATTTTGAATAGAAATTATAAAAATTTTGTCCATTAGAAATTCCTTTAGGAAGACTTACTTTTTTATCAACTATAGGCAAGGTTAATGCATATTTTTCGGCATCTTCTTTTTCATAAAATGTTTTACTATCTCTAGGTAATATATCCTGAATTAGGTTATTAAAATCCACGGTATGAAAAAGAGAATCTAATTGCTTTGCCGAATAACCCGATGCATATAAGCCCCCAACTATGGCACCCATGCTTGAGCCCGAAATATAGTCCAAGCGGACTCCTGCTTTTTCAATTACTTTTAACACTCCAATATGTGCCAAACCTTTTGCGCCACCTCCACTTAACACAAGACCTACTTTTACATCGGTAGAATCCGTTTGTTGCTGTTGTGCTTCTACATTAAGCAAACAGAAAAGAGTTGTTATTAAAATTAAAAAACACTTCAAAATACTTCGGTAAAATTGGTTTTTAATCTTTGTAAAAATCGATAATCTTTTGCGCTTTTGATATACCTACGACCTCAGCTAACTCTGCTTTATTGGCCGTTTTAATCCGAGCTACGGACCTAAAATGCGTTAATAAACTTATGGCTGTTTTTTCGCCAATACCAGGGATAGCGTCTAACTCTGTTTCCAGAGCTGCTTTACTACGTTTTTGCCTATGAAAAGTAATACCAAAACGATGAGCTTCATTACGCATGTGTTGGATTATTTTTAAACTCTCCGATTTTTTATCCAAATATAAGGGATACGAATCACCTGGGTAGTAAATTTCCTCCAAACGTTTTGCTATTCCAACAATAGTTACCTTTCCACGTATACCTAATTGATCCAAGGCTTTTAATCCCGATGACAATTGTCCTTTACCTCCATCAACGATAATTAATTGAGGCAACGACTGTTCTTCATCTAACAAACGTTTATATCTTCGGTATACAACCTCTTCCATTGACGCAAAATCATCTGGGCCTTCAACTGTTTTTATATTAAATTTTCGGTAATCTTTTTTACTTGGTTTTGCATTTTTGAACACCACACATGCTGCTACTGGGTTAGTCCCTTGTATGTTTGAATTATCAAAACATTCCATATGTACTGGCAAAGCAGGTAATCGTAAATCCTTTTGTATTTGAGCCAACATGCGCTTAGTATGTCTTTCGGGATCAACAATTTTAATTTGTTTGAAACGCTCTTGCCTACTATACTTGGCATTTCGTAACGAAAGATCGATTAACTTTTTTTTATCACCTAATTGAGGTATGGTTATTTTTAGCCCTTCTGGAACTGCTACGGGAAAAGGCAGTAAAACTTCTCGCGAAAGCGATTTAAATCGTGTTCTAAATTCAACGACTGCTAGCTCTAAAATTTCGGCATCTGTTTCTTCTAACTTCTTTTTTATTTCGGTTGTATGTGAACGTACCACTGAGCCGTAATGCACTTGCATAAAATTCACATAAGCATAACTCTCATCACTTTCAATACTAAATATATCAACATTACTAATTTTAGCACTTACTACTGTTGATTTTGATTGGTAGTTTTGGAGCGCTTCAATTTTTAACTTGTATTGTTGTGCTTGTTCAAATTCCATAGTCTCGGCATGTAATAACATTTGTTTATTAAAAGACTGTATAGCATCCTTAAAGTTGCCTTTTAATATGTTTCTTACTGCTGAAATATATGTTTTATACTCATCCTCAGACTGATAATCTTCGCATGGCCCTTTACAATTTTTTAAATGATACTCTAAACAAACCTTATATTTTCCCGATTGTATATTTGATGGAGATAAATCATAATTACAAGTGCGTAAAGGATATAATTCTTTTATTAAATTTAATAATGTGTATAACACATTTTTGTTTGTGTAAGGTCCAAAATATTCTGAGCCATCTTTGATTAGCCTACGGGTACTAAACACTCTGGAGAATCGCTCGTTTTTTATGCAAATCCATGGATAGGATTTATCATCCTTAAGTAAAATATTATAGCGAGGTTGATGCTTTTTTATTAGTGTATTTTCTAACAATAAGGCATCTGACTCGGTATTAACCACAATGTGCTTTATCGTTACTATTTTTCGAACTAAAATCCGAAGACGCGCACTGTCATGATTTTTAGAAAAATAGGAAGCTACTCTTTTTTTTAAATTTTTTGCCTTACCTATGTACAGTATTTTCCCTTCTTTATCAAAATACTGATAAACACCTGGCGTGCTAGGCAGCACTTTTACTTGTAAATCTATGGCTGAAATGTCCATAACTCAAAGATAAAATTATCTACTGATTTCCTGTTTTTTTTGAGTATTTATTCAATTAAAAAGCATCTTTGTTTTTTATACATAAACAAAGACGCTCGTTTATTATACAATTTTAAATTGTTCCTAAATTCAAAAATATGTGCTTGTTTTATTTAAGCTGTATTTTTCCAGTTACCGTTTTTTGAGGAAATGCTACTTGATATATATACATTCCTTTACTTAACTTATACGTATCCGATGATATTTGTAATTCTTTAGTTTCGTTTGTTTCTAAAGTATCCTCGTATACTTGCGCAACTAAAGCCCCTTTATTATCGAAAAGGTTAACAGCTACTTTCCCTACAATTTGAGACGTAATTTTTAATGTTATTTCTTTTTTGGTCCCTGGATTTGTGTAAGCAATAACTTGTGCTTTATTTTCGGCACTAGCAATTTTATTTAATACTCGATCCTCTAGCTTTTTCAATTTTTGTATGATATCATCTTCCTTGTTTAAACTTTTATAAGATCGCTCTGGTAAATATCCCAGTGCTGTTGATAAATTAAAATCAACCAAATTTTCACCAACTGAAAATCCATCATCATATTTACCGGCATCAAAAGAAAGGTTTACTGCTTTTGAATTATCAAATTTTTCATCAAATTGTAGTCCCACTAATTTATGATTTTCCAAGCCTGAATTCATGATATCAAAATTTACACCATCACTATGTTGTGCAGTATGTTCCATACCAAAAAAATGTGCTGCTTCATGTGATACAACTACCGACACACCTTTGGCTATTAAATCTTCCTTTTTACTTCCTTTGACTAGGTCAACAAAATTAAAGCTATAGGTACTGTTATATTTGCTACTAAAAGATTCTAGAAGAACTATGGCATGATTATCATATTCATAATTTCCGATATCTACAGAACTCGCAATACCACTAAAAGTTGAGTCATCATTAATATTAAAGTCATTAAGACTTCCTCCTAAATATACACGATTGTACTCTATTCCTAGATCTTCCATAGTATCTGGTAATACTTCTCCTAAAAAAGGATCTCCTAAATCCGAAATAAACGTAATATCATAATTAGGGTTTAAGTTTTTTTGCTTTAATTCCTCAAAATCAAGTTCCACTTGTTCAGTAATTTTTTTAGCCAATCGTTGTGTATTTTCATCTGTTTTTTCAATACCCCAATTTTCTAAATACTCTTTAAATGCTGGGATTACTACTTCGATTTCACCTTCGACTCCTTTTAAGTTATTATATTTTAAGGGCTTAAAATCGGCCCTTTGTGTATTTACATTTGATCGTATTTTTTCTCCAGTAAAATCAAGATAAACAATATGCCTTTTTCCTTTATTCAATTCATACCCTGGTCTCCCTATAAAAGTCTCTATTTCGTAATCTTCTTCTATCCCATAGGTTCCCGCTCTAAAAGTATAGGTTCCTGTTTCTGGAATTGTGTACGTCCCTGTTAAGTTAAATGCCCCCGGCGAATTACCTAAAGGTCCTCCATCTTCGCCAATAACAAAAGAATTACTCGCTCCGACTAATTGATAAGCTGTATAAATTTTTTCTAATGCAGGATTATATAAACTAAAATCAACTACAGATCTACTGGTAGATTTAAATACTAATACGTCTTCTTTTTTTAAATTCAACTTGTAATAGTCATCATTATATTCACGTCCAATATCAATTGTAAATCCATAGTTCACTTCCTTTTCAGGATCTACAGGCTCCTTAATTTCGTCAAAAAAATTGTCATTATAAATCCTCATATAGTATGAATCTGTTTTTTCGGCATAATAACGCAGCGAAAAATCATCTGTAATTCGAACCAAGTTTATGGTATTTAAATCTTTGTCTAAAAGCTCAACTACCAATTCTAATTTTTGATTAGCATCGGCAATAGCCTTATTAAATTCAAAACTCAGTAAATCATTTGCTTTTAAATTTACTTTATAAACATCTATATCATACGATTTCATAGGACCATTCCCTAAAAATGATGTGCCTTCAATAACAGTAATGGGTCCATTAAAATTTAAAAGCTCGGCGTGTAATAGATCATCGTTACCTCTAATTTCATCTTCGGTAAAATGCTTTTTCAATAATTGTTTTTTGTCAAAATTTGCATTTTTCCCATTAATAACTCCTAAATTTACTAATGAATTATCCTTACGAAAATCACTAATATCTTCAGCTTTATCAATATTATCATTATTATTTTCATCCTTTTCTTCGTGCAGATTTACTCTAAACAGCCCTCCTATATTTTCGGTGGGTAAATCCAACATTTTTGAAGCTCCACAAAAAGCGTGTTTATTTGGTGTTTGCGCATTGGATACGGAAGAAGCACATAAAATAAAAGATAATTTTAATAATCCGGAATTGATTGTTTGAAGTTTTCCCATAGTGGTCTTTTTCTATTTAAAACGAACTACTATTCAAAAACCCTACCCTATTATTTATAATAAATATCTATACAAAATGAGATTTCAATCACTTTACACTAAGCTTAATTCAAATACCGTAACGTAAAATCTATTTTATATCGAAATCTAGACAAAATCAAAGTCGCTATGATTTAAAGCTAAGAATTTGTATTTAACGCCAATTTTATTCGATGCTAACTAAAAAAAACCTCCCTTTCTATTTAAAATAAAAAGGGAGGACTACCAAAGAGTTTCAACGGTATATATTAAAACTCTAAAAACTAAACACACTATATTTTACTTATCAGTTCTTTCAACTTTATTAATCCTTTTAAGGCACTTAAACCTTTTAAAAATCCTAAGCCGTTTACTCAAGCTAATCAAAATACACTATTAAAACGCCTGAGAAGCAAATTACCCTACCACTAAATTCAATTATTTTTAAAAAATTTTTTTTTTGCCCCTTTTTTATATTTTTAAATACATTTATAACACACAAAAACCACCTAAAACAAACTAGTCTAATTTATGCTCCAAACATTAACTATCAACTTCTTAAAAATTTGGAAAAGAAAAAAATAATCATCGGAAGATCGGACATTGCTGATTTTACAGAATTATGTCTTTACGAGCTTGCTATTAAAATTGATAGTGGTGCCTATACATCAAGTATTCATTGCAAAAATGTAGTAGAAATTAACAATGTGTTACATTGTCAATTTTTAGATGAAACACATGAACAATTTATCGAAAAAAAAATTACATTTAACACTTATAAAACCACTGTTGTAAAAAGCAGTAATGGCATTTCTTCGAAAAGGTATTCCATTAAAACAAGCATTACTATATTTAACAAAACATACCCAATTACACTAACTTTAAATGATCGAGACAAGATGCGTTTTCCTGTTTTAATTGGCCGTAAATTTTTAAGCGGAAAATTTATTATAGACCCCAAGCAACTTAACCTGTCATATGTCCAAAAAAAATAACTTATGAATATCGTTATCTTATCTCGTAACGCCAATTTATATAGTACCGATGCTCTTGCGCAAGCTGCTATAAAAAGAAATCATAATGTTCGTATTATAGATCCTATAAACTGTGATATTGTTATTGAAAAAAAGAATCCAGCTATTTATTATAAAGGTAAAAAGCTAGAATCGGTAGATGCTGTTATTCCTAGAATTGGTGCATCAATAACTTACTATGGAACTGCTGTTGTACGCCAATTTGAAATGATGGGTGTGATGACTACCGTGGGCTCACAAGCATTAGTACTTTCGCGCGATAAACTGCAAAGTTTACAAATTTTGACCAAAGCAAAATTAGGGCTACCAAAAACAATTTTTACCAACTATTCTAAAAATGTTGACGAGGTTATTAACCACGTGGGTGGCGCCCCTTTAATTATTAAATTACTTGAAGGTACACAAGGTTTAGGTGTAGTTTTAGCCGAAACCAAAAACGCTGCAAAATCGGTAATTGAAGCTTTTAATGGCTTACAAGCTCGTGTTATAGTTCAAGAATTTGTTAAAGAAGCTAAAGGAGCTGACATTAGGGCATTTGTTGTTGATGGACATGTTGTGGGCGCCATGAAAAGACAAGGTAAAGAAGGAGAGTTTCGATCTAATTTGCACCAAGGTGGAAAAGCTAGTATTATTGAATTAACCGACGAAGAGGAAATCGCAGCAATTAAGGCTACCAAAGCACTAGGCTTAGCTGTTGCAGGTGTTGATATGCTTCAAAGTGAACGTGGCCCTTTAATATTAGAAGTAAATTCTTCACCCGGACTCGAAGGCATTGAAAAAGCCACAAAAAAAAATGTTGCTAAAACTATAATTAGATACATTGAAAAAAATATTTAATGTATGAATACAGATATTTTACAAATTTTAGGTCAGGAAATTAAACTAGGTCAACGTAAAACAATTAACCTAAATATCGCCAAACTTTACACCTCGACAAAAGTTGAAATTCCTATAGTTGTAGAGCGATCAAAAATTCCTGGTCCAGTAGTTTTAATAACAGCAGGTATTCATGGTGACGAAATTAATGGTGTTGAAATTGTACGTCAATTGATTCAAAAAAAAATTAATAGACCCGCAAAAGGCACTATTATATGTATTCCAGTACTTAATGTTTTTGGTTTTTTGTCTATGAGCAGGAATTTCCCCGATGGACGTGATTTAAATCGTGTTTTTCCTGGTTCAAAAAACGGATCCCTTGCCAGTCAATTTGCTTATCAATTTAGTACCGAAATTTTACCTCATGCGGATATTTGTATCGATTTTCATACTGGGGGAGCTAGTCGATATAATGCGCCTCAAATTAGAATATCAAAAAACAATGAAATTAGCTTAGAACTGGCCCATGTTTTTAATGCCCCTTTCCTGCTTTATTCAAAAAATATTGATAAATCTTATAGAGCAACCTGCTCAAAAAAAGGGAAAACAATCTTATTATTCGAAGGAGGGAAGTCCCTTTCAAATGATAAAGCTATTGCTAAAGAAGGTATAGAGGGAACCATGCGCGTTTTAAAACATTTGGGTATGTTACAATCAACATTTGAAATTGAAACACCTAAAACTGGCTCTGTTATTATTGAAAATAGTCACTGGATACGCGCCAAATACAGTGGATTAATTCACCTTAAAGTAGCCTGTGGTACTTTTGTTAAAAAAGGAGATGAACTTGCTGTAATTACTGACCCCTATGGCACAAAAAGACATGTAGTAAAAGCAACTAATAAAGGTTACATTATTAACACTAATGAAGCTCCTATTGTATATCAAGGTGATGCTATTTTTCATATAAGTAGTGATAAAAAAATATCAAATGACTAAAAAGGAACTCAGAAAAAAATACAAGCAACTTAGAGCGCAGTTTACTCCTATTGAAATTGAAGAAAAAAGTATAGCCATTGCTAATCAATTATTACAATTAAATATCTGGGAACACCAATACTATCATATTTTTTTACCTATTAGCACTCAAAACGAAATTGACACTGAATTTATACTACACATTCTACAAGGAAAGGATAAACACATAGTGATTTCTAAAAGTAATTTTTCTGACGGAAGTCTCTCTCACTTTTTACTTACCGACCAAACTATATTATCAGTAAATAAATGGGGTATTCCAGAACCTAATGATGGAATCCCTATACCGGATAATAAAATTGATGTAGTTTTCGTACCCCTTTTGGCATTTGACACACAAGGAAACCGAGTTGGTTACGGAAAAGGCTTTTATGATCGGTTTTTAGCTTCTTCTAAACCTAAACTCTGTGTAGGCTTATCTTTTTTTGAAGCCGAAACTAAAATAAATGACGTCGATATACGAGATGTTCCGTTAGATTATTGCACTTTGCCCGACAAAACCTACAATTTCATCTAATAAAACACAAAAATATAGCAAAAGTAAATTCGTAACTTTATTTTTGAAATAACACAAAGTTAGTCAATATGCCCCCAACATTGAAACTCACCTGCATTATCGATGACGATACTGTATATATTAAGTTGGTAAAAAAATTACTTCAGCTAAAAAAACTCTGCGAAAAAATTATTGTTTTTAAAAATGGTAAAGAAGCTATAGATTATTTTAGTCAAGAAAATTTAGAAATTCAGCAATTACCTGAGCTTATTTTATTAGATCTAAATATGCCTGTTATGAATGGCTGGGAATTTTTAGAACAATACAATCAACTAAAATCAAACCTAGGATTAAAACCTAGTCTATATGTAGTAAGTTCATCCATTGATCCTATGGACTCGGAAAAGGCCAAAAATATTGATAGCGTTCAGGATTACATTTCCAAACCGATATCGCTTAAAACCTTCGAGACTATTTGTAATGTTATTGCTTCTTAATTTTCTTATTGAATATCCGTTTTTACTCATAATCCTGTAATATTAGCAATTACTAGCCTATCAAAGAGTTTGTCTTCAAAGTATCTTCGATTTAGTTTATATACAAACTCATTGAGGTACAACTGCAGATATTTTCCTTTAATTTTGTGATAATTTCCTGGCAAATTTCTTTTAGCATTACTTATGGTTATATGTACCGATTTTAATGTCTCTATTGTGGTTTGTTTGTCTGATTTTTCTGTGTAATGTAGCTCTACAAAATCTGCTATATCAATATATGAAGTACTTTTGTCAGTGAATACTATACTGGTGTCTTTTATGGATTCTTGTATAGTTTGATTTATGCCTTCTGCCTTATGATTTTCTAAAACTTTAGCTTTAAAAAAACCACACTGCCTTTGTGCTTTTCCAGTATTTATATCTTCTAAAACGGTGGATTCAGCCATAATTGCCACGTTTGATTTTCCTGCAGCTCCACGACCTCTAACTCCTTTGTTTTTCTCTATTTCTGAAGCCTCTACAGTAAAATAACCTTCATCCATTTCTATCATTCCCTCTAAAGTGTAACGAGCATCTCTATTACCCATAGCTTTACGAAGTTTATGTACCATCGCCCATACTGGCTCGTAGCGTTTCAAGCCTAATTGATTCTGAATTTCTTTACTTGAAAAGCCTTTTTTTGTAGTAGTTAATAAAAACATCGTCTTGTACCAAACTAGAAAAGATAGATTAGAACTTTGCATAATTGTTCCGCTTCTCAGCGAAGTTCTGCTTCGGCATTTTTTACACTCATAACTCCATTTACTCTTTATCCAATAATGACTAGTATGAGCACACCTTTTGCAATTAACGCCTATTTTATCTCGCTCTGCCTTAAAGTGATTACGGCAAGTTTCTTCACTGTCAAAATGGGCTATAAAACTGAAAATATTCATCCTTGATTTTTTATCTAAAATAAACCTTTTTTATCAATTATGGCTAATTACGGATATTCAAATTTTCTTCCTTAGGAAATACTTTTTTATTAAATAAAATTAATAGAATAACGGCAATACAAATTGCAGAATCGGCTACATTAAAAACAGGCTCAAAAAAGGTAAAGTAGGTACCTCCCCAAATGGGAATCCACTCAGGCAAAACACCTTCGTATAATGGAAAGTAAAGCATATCAACTACTTTTCCATAAAAAACGGAAGCGTATCCACCTTCGACAGGCATAAATGTAGCTACTTGTCCATTGCTATGACTAAAAAAGATTCCTTGAAAAATGGAATCTAAAATATTCCCTGTAGCACCAGCGAATATTAATGAAATAGATACAATAAGTAAATTAGGTTGCTTTTTACGTATACTATCCCATAACCAATACCCAATACCAGAGATAGCTACTAACCTAAATAAACTTAAAAATAGCTTACCGTATAAACCAGGAATTTTAACTCCCCATGCCATACCTTCATTTTCAACAAAATGTATTTTAAACCAACTAAATACTTCATATGAATCACCTAAAGCAAAGTGTGTTTTTACATATATTTTTGAAACCTGATCAATTATAAGGACTAATAAAATTAGTAACGAAGCCTTTTTTAAATTCATTTTTTTACTTAAAATTTCCAACTCTTAAAAAGAAACGCTTCCAAAATGGGAAGCGTTGCATTTTAAAATCACTTATTCTTTTATTTCTTTTGCATTTTTTTTGCCTCAATACTCAATGTAGCGTGAGGAACTAATTTTAAACGCTCTGGATTAATTAATTTACCTGTAACACGACAAATACCATAGGTTTTATTTTCAATACGATTTAACGCATTCTTTAAATCCCTTAAAAATTTCTCTTGACGTATTGCTAATTGAGAGTTGGCTTCTTTCGACATCGTTTCACTCCCTTCTTCAAAGGCTTTAAACGTAGGTGATGTATCATCAGTACCATTATTTCCGTCATTTTTATAAGCACTTTTCAATAATTCTAAATCACGTTGAGCATGAGCTATTTTATCTAAAATGATCGCCTTAAATTCAGCTAAATGCTCATCAGAATATCTTTCTTTTATCTCTTGTCCCATAATTATTATATTTTTTTAATAAAAATTTCTGCTTTTACGTCATCAAATTCAATAGCTACTCCGTCATTTAACCTTTCTTTAAATAGTATTTCCTTTGCTAAAGTTTCCGTTTTTATATAATCTTCATTTTGTTTAACTGCTTCTTCTATTGTTTTATTAGCCGTAAAGCTGATCGCTATATTATCAATTACTTCAAAATTTTGATCTTTACGTAAATTTTGAATACGATTTACTAACTCTCTTGCTATTCCTTCTTTTCTTAATTCGGTACTTATAGTTACATCTAAAGCAACGGTTAACCCATTTGCATTGGCTACTAACCAACCTTCAATATCTTGTGAAGTAATTTCTACATCACTCAATTGCAATGTAATACTTTTCGCATTAATTTCTAAAAGGATTTCACCTTTTTGCTCAAGTGTTGCAATTTCTGGCTGATCAAATTTTTGTATTTCACCAGCAATCAACTTCATATCCTTTCCAAAACGAGGCCCAAGAGCTTTAAAATTAGGCTTAATTTTCTTCACTAAAATACCCGATGCATCATCTAATAGCTCTATTTCTTTTACATTAACCTCACTTTTTATCAAATCGGCAACCGCTTCAATTTCATTACGCTCTGTTTCATTCAATACAGGAATCATAATGCGCTGTAATGGTTGGCGTACTTTTATTTTTTCCTTTTGACGTAATGATAACACCAATGATGACACAATTTGTGCCTTTCCCATTTTTTGCTCCAAAGCACTATTAATAACACTTTTATCGGCTACTGGAAATTCTGATAAATGCACACTTTCAAAACTTTCCTGACCTGTACATGCTATTAAATCCTTGTATAACCTATCCATAAAAAATGGGGCTACTGGTGCTCCTAACTTTGCTACGGTTAATAAACAAGTATACAAGGTTTGGTAAGCCGAAATTTTATCCTGAGCATATTCCCCTTTCCAAAACCTTCGGCGACATAAACGCACGTACCAATTACTTAAATTTTCCTGTACAAAATCCGAAATAGCTCTTGTAGCTCTTGTAGGTTCGTACTCATTATAGAACGTATCGACTTTAGTAATTAATGTATTTAATTCACTTAAAATCCATTGATCAATTTCTGGTCTTTCATGAATCGGAATTTCCGCTTCGCTATAATTAAATTGATCAATATTTGCGTATAACGCAAAGAAAGAGTATGTATTATATAAAGTTCCAAAAAACTTACGTCTCACCTCCGCAATTCCTTCCAGATCAAATTTTAAATTATCCCATGGATTGGCATTACTAATCATATACCAACGCGTCGCATCGGGGCCATAAGCTTTTAGTGTTTCAAAAGGATCTACTCCATTACCTAAACGCTTGGACATTTTTTGTCCATTTTTGTCCAGTACTAATCCATTTGATACTACATTTTTATAGGCAACATCATCAAAAATCATAGTTGATATCGCATGCAGTGTATAAAACCATCCACGAGTTTGATCCACTCCTTCGGCAATAAAATCAGCCTTGCGAGCTCCTGCCTCAACCTTTTCTTTATTTTCAAAAGGATAATGCCACTGTGCTACTGGCATAGCTCCAGAATCGAACCAAACATCAATTAGATCACTCTCGCGTTTCATTGGTTTTCCTTGCGGAGAAACTAATGTTATGGTATCTACTATATTTTTATGCAAGTCAATTTTGTCATAATTTTCATCGGACATATCTCCCGAAACAAAATCTTCAAACACTGCTTTTTCCATTACTCCTGCTGCAACTGCTTTTTGCATTTCAGCTTTAAGCTCGGAAACAGATTCAATAATTAATGCTTCATCACCATCTTCGGTACGCCAAATTGGCAACGGAATACCCCAATAACGTGATCTGGATAAATTCCAATCGTTTGCATTGGCTAACCAATTTCCAAAACGGCCTTCGCCGGTTGCTTTAGGTTTCCAATTGATCTCCATATTTAGCTCATGCATACGGTCTTTTACGTCCGTTACTTTTATAAACCAACTATCCAATGGGTAATATAAAATAGGCTTATCTGTACGCCAACAGTTTGGATAACTGTGCACATATTTTTCAACCTTAAAAGCTTTATTTTCTTCCTTAAGTTTTATAGCAATTTCAACATCTACCGAACGTTCTGGTTCTTCGCCATCCGCATAGTAATCATTTTTAACGTATTTACCAGCAAATTCCCCCATATGCTCCGTAAACTTTCCTTGTAGGTTTACTAAAGGCACTAAGTTATCATTGGCATCTTTTACCAACATTGGTGGCACCTCTGGGGTAGCTTGTTTGGCTACTAAAGCATCATCGGCTCCAAAAGTGGGTGCTGTATGTACAATCCCAGTACCATCTTCGGTCGTCACAAAATCCCCTAAAATTACTCTAAATGCATTTTCAGGATTATCATTCGGTTGTGTGTAATCCAACAACTGTTCGTAACGAATATCTAATAAATCCTTACCAATAAAAGATTTTATAATTCTATATGGTATTTTTTTATCTCCTTGTGTATACGCTTGTAACTCCTCGGCTGTTTCTACGGCAGTGAACTTACCCGCAAATTGTTTACCTACTAAGTTTTTGGCCAAAATTACTTTAGTGGATTCAAAGGTATATTGATTGTAAGTTTCCACTAAAACATAGTCAATTTTTGGTCCCACAGTTAAGGCTGTGTTACTTGGCAATGTCCAAGGAGTTGTAGTCCAAGCTAAAAAATGAATAGCTCCAAAACCTAGTAAAAATTCTGGCAACGAATTATCCAAAGCCTTAAATTGTGCCACTACGGTAGTATCTGTAACGTCTTGGTAGGTTCCTGGCTGATTTAACTCATGTGAACTTAATCCTGTTCCCGCTTTTGGCGAATAAGGTTGTATCGTATAGCCTTTGTAAATCAAACCTTTTTTATACAACTGCGCCAATAACCACCAAACCGATTCCATATATTTTGGCTTATAGGTAATATACGGATCTTCCATATCCACCCAATACCCAATTTTTTCGGTTAAGTCGTTCCAAATATCTGTGTAACGCATTACGGTAGTACGACATGCTTTATTATATTCCTCTACCGTGATTTTTTTTCCAATATCTTCTTTAGTAATTCCAAGTTCTTTTTCAACACCTAACTCCACAGGTAAACCATGCGTATCCCAACCTGCTTTTCGTTTTACTTGAAATCCTTTTTGTGTTTTATACCTACAAAAAATATCTTTTATAGCACGCGCCATTACGTGATGAATACCTGGCAATCCGTTTGCCGAAGGTGGTCCTTCAAAAAACACGTAAGGAGTTTGTCCTTCGCGCTCAGTGATACTCTTTTCAAAAATACCTTCAGCCTTCCAAAAATCTAATGTTTCTTCAGCTAATTTAGGTAAGTCAAGTCCTTTATATTCAGTGAACTTTGTGCTCATGGTAATGGCTTTTTTAGCAACTGCTTCCAATGAAACCAAGGGAATTTAGTTGCACTATTTTTTATGATTATGAGGCAAGCCCCGTACGTTAAAAACTATTCCTAGTTTCCAAGTTGCGAAAATAGGGATTTTTTTAAAAATTTGAAGCCCATGAAACTATGTGAAACTTTAGAATTTATGTAACTTTTAATTCAAAATGGCTCCATTATGACTAAAGCAAACTCCAAACTACATTGCGTCCTTGTACAATCTCCTATTTTATGGCAACAACCTGAGTCCAATTTGCTAAAATTTGAGCAAGAAATTGAAACTATTACAAACACCGATTTAATTATCCTTCCCGAATTATTTAACACGGGTTTTTGCTTTGATACTCATTTAGCCGAAACCATGGATGGAACTACAGTACAATGGATGCAAAAAATGGCCAAAAAAAGCCAAAGTGCTTTAATGGGAAGCATCATGATTTTAGATAATGATGCGGTTTATAATCGTATGCTTTTAGTGGCTCCTTCTGGAGAAATTCAACATTATGACAAGCTACACTTATTTGCCTATGGTAATGAAGATAAATACTTTAAAAAAGGCGACAAAACTGTTATTTTTGAATTGAATACATGGCGTATAAAACCAATTATATGTTATGATCTTCGTTTTCCGGTCTCGGCCAGAAATACCGAAGATTATGATGCACTCATTTGTGTGGCTAATTGGCCCCATACTCGTATAGAAGCTTGGGACACCTTATTAAAAGCGCGTGCTATTGAAAATCAAAGTTACACTATTGGTGTGAATAGAGTAGGAACAGACGCTACTAACTTAACCTATATTGGTCATTCAAATGGATATGATCCTTTAGGAAAACCACTTTTGGAAACTTCTCGTAATGAAACTATGCTACACCTTATTCTTGAGAAAGAAACTATTCTAAGCATTCGAAAAAAATTCCCTTTTTTGAATGATCGAGATGAGTTTATCCTTAAATGAACCATTATGGACTGAAAATACCATAGTTTCGGTTATGACTGAAAGTCACCATCTTTTTAAACATCCATTTTTGCTCTTAGCTATTTGCAATAAAAATTTGATAAATATATAAAAAGCCAAGAGCTCTTTGTCCTATTTTTAGAAACTAAAAGCGAGATGCACTAAAGTGTATAGTTTTAACTATTTTTGAGACCAATAAAAACCAATTAGCAAGCAGTTGTACATTTTAATTTATACCTAGAGCAGTTATTTTTTATACATTACTCTATATTTAAATCCTTTAAAATAGGTTCTTTGAATCATCAACTGATCATATAGTTGAGAAAACAATTTTTTATTCTTTCCTTAAATTTTCAAAAAACATATGGCTACTTTTTATAATCGCATAGATTCTTTCTCATAGGAGCATCTATTTTTTCTTGGATTTTTCAAATCATACACTTCGTGCTATCGATAATTTACTAGCTTCTGTAAAACTAGACTTGCTTATAGCGTATAAAAAAACCTAAAGCTTAATTACTTCAAGGGTAGAGAATTCTTAATTATTTAGTCTTGAATGACTTTTATTATTTCAGTTTTGTAAAAAAAATGACTGTCTAGTGTTAAAACTACTAGATCTAAATCACTTTCGTCAATGTCTATATCAATTGGGATATCATCATCTGTTTTGATGACTAATACCTCTTTCTTTTCTAAATAATATTCATCAAAAATCGGCTCAATAATTACCTTTATAGTCTTTTCTTCTTTATTTGCATACTTATATTCCATTAAAAAAGTCTTAAAATTTCTTCTAACAACTGTAACCTAGCTGGAGCCATTTGTCCACCTAAATTATTTGCTGCTGCTTTTACATAAAAATCCCTCCAAAATTTAGCCATATTTCTCGTAAATCCAGCTTGAGTTAATTCACTCAATATAAGTTGAGGATTATTTCTAACAAATACAGCTCTACTTAAGGCAGCGGCAGCATCTCTTTTAACCCCCCACTTTAATAAATCTTCCCCCATTCTCGTAGAGTTAGCAAACTGGGTAGGGATCATACTTTTATTCCCTAAACGAGTCCATCTTAAAGAAGCATCTAACCATTTGTTAGAACTAAAAATAGCCGCTGGCACTCTTAAATCGATTTTAAAAGCTGCTAAAAATAAAATATCTGTAACATTTTGTACAGAAAAGGTAGACATAATAAATTGAGACTGCACATTTCTGACTAATTCCTGCCTTATCTCACTAATAGCAACCAAATTATCAAAAGTTGTAGCTGTAAAATCTTGTTCTAAAGATCTAATAAAATTGGCAAATACTGGTTGGCTATTTTGTAAATGAGTTTCTAAATAAGCTTGTTGCCTAATCATTAAGTTAAGTGCTTGTTCTATTTCTGGAGTGTGAGAAAAAGAATTAATAAGTTGTTGTAAGTGATTAGGAAGCTGATCAAAAGATCTGACATTATAGCTCGGACTAATAAAATCGATACTTAATTTTTAAACTATCTGTTTTTTTAAATATATTAGGATTTAACTCAATTATTGCTTCTCTTTGATACCAATCTGTATGTATTTTTTTTTCAATTACTCCTTTCAATTCAAATTCTTCAAATCTAGAATTACGATTTTCTCTAAGTTTTAATGTACCCCCTTCTTCGGATAAAAAACCAGAAATAAACATTTCTAATCTTATAATATTCAGTGTATATTCTTTTGGCGAGTGTATGGAAATTTGTTTAGAATTACTAAAGTCTTTTAAATTAACTACTCCATGGTACTTATTTTCCTTATCACAGGAAAATATTAATAAACAAAAAGCTATTATTCTGAAAATATTCATACTAAAATCGTGTCGTTTTTTGTAAGAAAGGGTTATTCGAAACTTCTCGTGCAATTTCTAAAGATCTATCATTTCTTCTAATCCTCCCAATCTTAAAAAATTAAAATTTATTGATTTTTTTAAGATTGTTTTTCTGAGAGATTCTATTATTACATTTCATTAAAAAACATCTAAAACAGGAATCCATTTCAAGAAAGATACTTTAGGTTTTACCTATCACACAAAAACATCACAAATAACTAATAATCATTGCTTAAAAAATGTATAAATTAACAATACTAGCATTTCAAACATAAAACTACCGCTAAATAATGTTTAATACCATTCATTTTAACCTTTGAATTCATTCCCCTAAATTTATTGCTTGTTTTACATCCCAATTGGCGCGCACATTTATAGGCTCTGGGTGAAAAATCACTTTTTCAGGCTGTAATTTTTTAAGATAATTACCAGTATCCCATTGTTGATTTTTATTCGTATCAAAAATCACTTTTACACTATATTCCCCAGGCACTATTGATTCAATTAATGCTGATGTTTTTCCTTCTTCTAAAATCACCTCATAATCTACTTTACCCTCACTTTTTAATAACTGAACAATAATGGGCCATTCCTTTAACTGCTCAAAATTTAAAATCATTTTACCATATTCAGACTCATTACCTGTACTGATATTAAATGCTAAACTGTCATTTTTATTTCCTAAAAAATCAGTAATTGCTTCTGGTAATACCCTTAACGAATATCGAGCATCTTCTTTTTTGTTAAAACTTATAGCCAATTCATTTTTAAGCTTATCTAATTTGTGTTTAAAGGCAACCTCCAAGGTATCTTGATCTATTAATTTAAACTTAGAAATTTTGATACTATCTATTGGTGTTTTTGCTGTTAAAGTAAGTTGCTGACTTAAACGTAGTTTTGAAGGCGACGACATGGATACCGTTAACGAATCCTTGAATTGATCTTTATAACGAGAAACAATAGTATCGGTGTATTTTTTTGTTTTGGCTATGAATACAATAGAATCTTGTTCAAAAAACGGTCTTGTCCAAATATTCAAGGTATCCTTATCTGGATCTTTATAAAATCGTGTTTTTACAGTTCTATTTCCTAAAACACTAATTTCTGGAGCTTCTATTAGCCCTCGGTAACCTAATATGAACTGATTTTTTGATACTTGTTTTGCTCTGTCAAATTTAAATTCAGGAACTTCTCTAAATAATTTAAGATTTGCAATGCTATCTTTTGGTATAGAAACTATAGTGTCATAAAAACCTATTTTGTCCTGTCTGGGTTCAAAGGTGTAGTTTGAATTGTTATCCTTTAATGCAATTAAATGGTATTTCCCTTCTTTTAAATTTTTGAACTCAAACTCTGTACTATCTAACGTACTTGATATGTAACGTGGAGGATCTTTAAATACAATCGAATCCGTAAAACTTTCATCTGCTTTGTATAAATATACCGAAACATATTCATCTAATTTTTGCTTAAAGGCATCCTTAACACTTCCTTTAAAGGATAATGAATCTAATACAGGTCCCGTTGAAAATACATATTGAAAAAATGGAAAAGGGTTTTTTTCATTATTATCCACCACACTTGATCCAAAGTTTACTGTATAAGTTGTATTAGGAATCAACGTATCCTTAAATTGAATTTTGATATACTTTCCTGGAACTCCCAATGGAGTAATAATGGGTTTCACTTTCATTGGTGGTGAAATCACTATTTGTTTTTGAGGATCTTGTAAGGTAATTAACTCATCAAAATAAATACGTACTTCCTTGCTTTTAAAGCTTGTTGAATAATTGGGAGGCGTGGAACGTATAAATTTTGGCGGTTCTTCATCCTTAGGTCCTCCGGTAATAGAACCCCTTTTTGCACAGCTAACTACTGTAAATAAGACGACTATATAACTTATAAAAAAAGTAAGCTTACTTTCTTTCATTTTCTTTTTTATACAAATAAACAAAAACCTAACGAGTTCTGATATGAACTACTGTAGACTTTTATAACAACTATGCATCTTCCAACAATGTGACAGCTATTGCGGCCACACTAATTTTTATTCCTTCTATTTCTTTTAAACATTCGATACAAGCTTTCATGGTGGCTCCTGTTGTAATTACATCATCAACCAAAAGTATATGTTTGTTCTTTAAACTAGTGGCATCTGCCAATTCCATACTATTAAACATATTTTCAAAACGTTCTTGTCGTGTTTGTTTAGCTTGTGTTTTGGTATGAATGACCTTTTTTAAAATTGATTCATTAAAATCTGCATTTAATTTTTTTGCTAAAATTGTTCCATAACTTGAAACTTGATTGTAACCCCGCTGTTTTAACTTTTTTTTATGAATGGGTACTGGTAATACCACATCGACATGACAAAAATTGGTGTCCAAAGCTAACTTTGCTCCATGCCAATGCCCTATAACCTTTCCAATTTTTTTTTGATTTCGATATTTTAAATTATGTATTAACTCCTGTACCTCAGTATGTTTTTCGAAGTTAAATAATGCCGTTGCTAAACTAATTTTATATTCTTTAAAAATGTCATGCATCTGATTTTCAACAGATGAGACAAAACTAATTTCGGGTAATGAATGCCTGCAAGACGTACAAATGCCTTCCTCAAACGTATGTAATGGGATATTACAAGAGCCACAACTCTTTGGAAAAAAAATGTACAAAATTTCGTTCAACATAAATGTGTCAAATAAATAAGTATATTTGTTTTATCTAAGACCCTTTATGAGTCCAAAAAGTAGTACAATATCACTCTCTATATTATCCTCCGTGCTTGCTATTCTATTGCTAGGCCTGGCTGCGTATACCTATAATGATTATAAACAGCATTTACTTAACAATGAAGATCTGGCTAAAGAGAAATTAGCTATGGAAAGTGAACTATCACTACTAGTTGAAAAGTATGAAAATGTACAAGCACTTAACAGTGTAATGGACAATCATCTTATCGAATCTAAGAAGCGCATTGTCAGACTCTTAGATACCATTCGTTCCAATGAACCTAAGTTACAACTTCTTATAAAATTTAGACGAGAAATTTCGGCATTAAAAGAGGAAAAATTACGATTATTCCATATCAATGATAGTTTAGCTAGGGAAAATGATTTAATAAAAGGCAATTTAAACAAAACGGCTAATGCTTTAAATCAAAGTAAAAATTTACAGAAAAAACTATCCAAAGAGAATACTAAACTTACCTCAATTGTCCACAAAAAGAAAGAATTAGCTTTTGCTAACCTTAAAGGGGAAGCTGTTAGAGTTAAAGGAAACAGAGAATATGGTACCAAAAAAGCTAAAAAAGCGCAACGTATAAAAATATGCTTTACTATAATGGATAATATTTATTCCATTAGAGAGGATAAGCTGGTTTATTTAAAATTATTAAATCCTAATAATGTGCTTTTAGGTGATTTTGTACAGGAAGATTTTCAGGGTGATGTAATTGCTTACAGTTCAAAACAGTTTGTTCCCTACAAAAATGAACAAGTAGACCATTGTGTGTCTATAAAAATCGACACGCGTTATTTAACTTACGGTACTTACACACTTCAATTATTTTCTGCCGAACATGAATTGAAAAAAACAACCACCTTTAGGTTAGATTAATCCTATTTTTTTTCTTATTCCATTAAATAGCATTTTGAGGTTAAAATGGGATCATTTACTTTTGCCACATGGCAAAACAAGAAGACATTTTTAAAAAAGTAATATCACACGCCAAAGAGTATGGTTACATATTTGGATCGAGTGAAATATATGATGGGTTAAGTGCTGTTTATGATTACGGTCAAAACGGAGCTGAACTTAAAAAAAACATCCGCGAATACTGGTGGAAAAGTATGGTGCAAATGCATCAAAATATTGTGGGTTTAGATGCTTCTATTTTTATGCATCCAACCACTTGGAAAGCCTCTGGTCACGTAGATGCCTTTAATGATCCTTTGATTGACAATAAAGATTCTAAAAAACGTTACCGCGCCGATGTTTTAATTGAGGACTACGCTGAAAAAATTCTGCAAAAAGCAAACAAAGAAATTGCAAAAGCTAAAAAACGTTTTGGTGATGCTTTTAATGAAGAAGAGTTTGTAACTACCAATCCAAGAGTAGTTAAATATTTAGCTGAAAATAAAGCGATACTATCGCGTATGGGTAAATCTTTAGAAAATGAAGATTTAGCCGATGTTAAAGCTCAAATTGAAGAATTAGGAATTGGATGCCCAGAATCAGGTTCAAAAAACTGGACCGAAGTACGTCAGTTCAATTTAATGTTTGGTACTAAATTAGGTGCTTCGGCCGAAACGGCTACCGATTTATATTTACGCCCCGAAACGGCTCAAGGTATTTTTGTAAATTTCCTTAACGTTCAAAAAACGGGTCGTATGAAGGTTCCTTTTGGAATTGCTCAAACAGGAAAAGCTTTCCGTAATGAAATTGTAGCCCGACAGTTTATTTTCCGTATGCGCGAATTTGAACAAATGGAAATGCAATTTTTTGTGCGTCCAGGCGAAGAAATGAAATCCTATGAATACTGGAAAGAAACGCGTTTAAAATGGCATTTATCACTTGGTTTAGGCGATGAAAATTACCGTTTCCACGATCATGATAAATTAGCACATTATGCTAATGCTGCTGCGGATATTGAATTTAATTTCCCATTCGGATTTAAAGAATTAGAAGGAATTCACTCGCGTACGGATTTTGATTTAAAAGCGCACGAGGAATTTTCTGGTAAAAAGCTTAGGTATTTTGATAACGAAATCAACGAAAGTTATACGCCTTATGTGGTGGAAACATCCGTAGGTTTAGATCGTATGTTTTTAGCCGTATTTTCGAAATCTTTAAAGGAAGAAACTTTAGAAGATGGAAGCTCTCGTGTGGTACTTAAATTACCTGCTGTATTAGCTCCAACAAAAGCCGCTATTTTTCCATTAGTTAAAAAAGATGGTTTGCCCGAATTGGCTAAAGAAATTGTAAACGACTTAAAGTTTGATTTCAATGTCCTTTACGATGAAAAAGATGCTGTAGGTAAACGCTATCGTCGACAAGATGCCAACGGTACCCCATTTTGTATTACGGTAGACCACGAATCATTTGAAACTAAAACAGTAACCATTCGTGATCGAGATACCATGGAACAACAACGTGTCGCTATTGCCGATTTAAAACAAATTTTAGAAGAAAAAACTTCTTTTAAAAGCTGGTTAGCGAAATTGTAAAAGCCTAAGGCTTATTTATATGTAAATATTATGATCCCCTTTTCCTTTATTGGTTTTGGGGATTTTTATTATAATAAAACGCTAAAAAAAACAACACTTAAATACAACCAAAAAAAAGAGAAAAAAATATGGACTATGGTCTCAAATATTTTCCCTCTCCATAATTTAGGAGAGTATCCAAAAAATTCATATTTATATAAACCTAAACATTCATTTTTTTACCCTGTAGGTAATTCTACGGTTGGTAACAATCGTACATGAACCTATAGATAGTTGAATTTCTGTTCTATTTGATGATATACACCCTGTGGTTAAATTTCTTGCTTCGGCAAAATAACTACCCGCTATGGTTGGGGTATAACTTGTATTGGAACTCAAAAGTAAATTTCCTCCTGTACTCGCATCATACCAATCAATCGTTTCGTTTATATTAACCGATGCTGTAAGTGTTGGTATGGTTCCACCTGCACATAGCGTTTGATCTCCTCCACTAACAGGAGCTGTTGGGGCATTACCAACTATTACATCAATAGTATTGGTGTTAAATATACTACCACTACTTATAGTTACTGTAAAACTATAATCCCCTGCTATTAAACCAGCAATTACGGGATTATCCAAGGTTGAACTAAACGTATAACCAGCAGGGCCAGAACCAGTCCAGTTTAAAGAAGCTCCTGCACTATTTATACCCGATCTATTCGCAAAAAGGCTTAACATATCACCTCCACAAATAGGAGTATTTGACGTTGGAGTTACACTTAAGCTTCCTCCATTTGCATTTATTTCTGCAAAAGAGAACGGGTTTCCTTGTCCATTACCATTACAACTGGCGTATCTTGTTGTTCCAATTTGTAAAATTTTTGCGGCACTACAAGGGTTTGAAGTATCCAAACTACCATTAGGAATTACAACAAAAGCAGTACCTGCCGGTATGGAAAAAGTTACATTTGCGGTCCACTCCCCAAAACCACCATTAGCTAAAGTAATTAATGCTGTGTTTAGTGAAGATGTTCCACTTACAAAAAAAGTATCAGTAGCACCAATACCATCACCTATTGTCAATGAGTTAATTTCATTAGGGATGTTTGAATTTATGGTAATCGAAAAACCTCCTTCAATACTTACATCATTTGTTCCTGTCACTTGCCCTGGATAGGTTGTTGCTGCTACCCAAGTTGTTCCATTAAAAACTTCCCATACCGATACATTTGTCCAATTCCCTGTACCTACTGATCTAAAATCATTTGTGGTTTGCCCAAATAAAGTTATAGGTATAAAAATTAAACAGATCATCAACACTTTCATACAAGTGTAATTTACTAAAAATCAGAGTTTTATATTGTAATTTACCTATTTTTAACAAAAAATACCCCAAGTTAGCAGATGGCTAACTTGGGGTTTACATTTATAAAATAAGTAGTATAGCGGTTAGCTACTTTTTCTATTTATTATTTTTTTAAAGCTTCTAATATATCCTTTAATAAATCATTATCAGATGGTCCAGCTGGTGCTTTTGGCGCTTCTGGCTCTTTTGTTTTTTCGTAAGCTTTAAGTACGATATAGATAAATAAACCTACAATTATAAAATTGATAATTGTTTGTATTAAATTTCCGTAAGTCATTACAGCTGCTCCAGCTTCTTTAGCGGCTTTTAAACTTTCATAATTTTCACCATTTAAAGCAATAAATTTTTGTGTAAAATCTGTTCCTCCTGTTATTAAACCTACAACAGGCATAATAATGTCAGCTACTGCCGAATTTACAACTTTACTAAATGCACCACCTATTACAACCGCTGTTGCTAATGATACAATGTCTCCTTTTAGTAGGAACTTTTTAAAGTCACTGAAAAATGCCATTTGATTTTTGTTTTAATTGTTAGCACTACTAATTTACTTAAAAAATCAACTATATTTAAAATTATGTTAATTTTTTATTAATTTTATGTCGAGGTATGACTTATTTTTGGGTTAAAATGCGCTTAACTCTAGGAGCTATACCTGTAATTAACTCATATGAAATAGTACCCGCAGCTTCAGCCAAGCTTGCCGCTGAATAGGTTTCATTAAATATAATTACTTCATCGCCTTCTTTACAATCAATATGAGTCACATTAACCATAAGCATATCCATACATACGTTTCCTAAAATTGGAGCCTTTTGTCCATTAATATAAACAAAGCCTTTGCCATGCCCATACATTCGACCAATTCCATCGGCGTGACCCAAAGCTATAGTAGCCGATTGAACAGGTGTATCCGCAATAAAGCCACGATTGTAACCTAATGATCCCCCTGCTGGAATTTCATGAATTTGCGAAATAACCGAAGTTAAACTGGCTACGGGTTTTAAGTTTTCGTCATATATTGCCTCGTTTCCAAAACCATACAAACCTATACCCGTTCGCACCATACTAAAATGTGCTTCGGGATAATTTAAAATTCCAGATGTATTTGATTGATGTGTAATAGGATCATTAATCATTTGTGATTGTAAAGCCCCCGAAAACTGCTTAAAAGACTTTATTTGCTGCATTGTGAATGCTCTTTCCTTTACATCTTCGCTTGCCGCTAAATGCGAAAACAACGATTTAATTAACAAATTAGCCCCTTCAACCTCATCTAAAATAAAAGGAATATCGGTATCCGAAAAACCTAAACGATTTAAGCCCGAATTATACTTTATATGTATCGGATAATTTTCTAATTGTTGTTCTAAACAAAAGTTGGCAAATAAATTTAATAAACGTACACTATATATACTTGGCTCCAACTTATGTTTGACCAACAAATTAAAATTACTAGGTTGCGGGTGTAGTACTAAAATAGGGGTACCTATCCCGCTTTCGCGAAGTGCTACTCCTTCTTCTGCATAAGCAACACCAAAATAATCTACTCCCAATGATTCTAAATGAGTGGCTATACCTATGGCATCACTCCCATATGCCACCGCTTTGACTACCGCTAAAAGTTTTACCTTAGGATTTATTTTACTACGTAAATACTCATAGTTATGTGTTAAATTATCCAAATTTATAGTTAAAACGGTACCGCTCATTGGTGTATTTTTAAGTCTATTTATTATTCTCTTTATAAAAAGCCCCTCGGCTTAAAGGTTCATATGCCTCCGATTCTCCCAACATTACCAAATCATCATCCGTTGATTTCCGATGACTATAATGTGCTAAATTCCCGGTCTTAGCACAAACTGCATGTACTTTAGTAACATATTCTGCTGTAGCCATAAGTGCTGGCATTGGGCCAAATGGTTGGCCTTTAAAATCCATATCTAATCCAGCCACAATGACGCGAATGCCTTTATTCGCCAAATCATTACATACCCCTACAATTTCTTCATCAAAAAACTGAGCTTCATCAATACCTACAACATCACAGGTATCTGCCAAAATACGAATATTTGCCGCTGCAGGTACTGGAGTTGATGAAATTTTATTATGATCATGCGATACCACATTTTGTTCACTATAACGCGTATCAACCATGGGTTTAAAAATTTCCACTTTTTGCTTGGCAAACTGTGCTCGTTTTAAGCGTCTTATCAATTCTTCTGTTTTTCCCGAAAACATGGAACCGCATATCACTTCGATCCATCCAAATTGAGCATCAGGATTTACTGTATTTTCAAGAAACATTTCGTATTTTTCAGTCGGTTAAATTCCTTTTTTAAAGCAAGTATGCACTAAGGAATAAAACCTGTTATTAGTCATACAAATGTATGCAATAAACACTGATTCCTGCTAATATTTCATTGGCTAGTCAATTTACTTTATACCAAACTATGAAGTAACTATTGAACACTAATTTTTTACATTTTGAGCTAAGCCTCAAAAAAATGAACTCCACCATGTGGATTAAAAATACACTATGAAAGCGCAACTCGAAAAAGAATTAAAAGACTTGGCTGTTGAAATTTTAAGTATGCAACATCAAAATACGAATGATTTAAAGCATAAAGTTGCTCAAATATACGAACGCTTATGTGTATTGGCTTACACCGAAAATCAAACTGAAACAATTAAAATAGCCGATCCAGATACTACGCCTGAAAAAGAATTTACCACTATTAATGAAGTAACTGATTTTGTAGGCTCCTTGGCGGAAGAAACTGATGAAATTACAGCTCAAGATACCTTTACTACTGAAACTGTAGTGGAAAGGGAAATCCCATCAACTTCAGAAACAAAACCTATTTCGGAAATATTATCGGAAATAATTCCTGAAAACAACAACCTGTTAGAGTTAGAGTCCGTTGCAGACGAACCTAAAGTTGTTCGCGAAGAAACACTTTTGGTTACCGAAGAGACAGATAAACCAGAAGCAACTCCAGAAAAGGATACTCATGCCCCAGCGCTTTTACACGAACTCGAGGCCTTAACGTCGGGTTTTGATTTACCCGAATTTGATCCTATAAGTACCCCTACAGAAACAACTAATAACCCAACAACAGAAGTTCCTCCAGTTTTTGAACCTGTAATTTCAAAGGCTTCGGAAAATCAAACTAAAGTAAATGATGTGATTGCGACACAACAAAAATCATCACTAAATGATAGCCTTAAAAAAAGCATTCAAATTGGCTTAAATGACCGTATTGGCTTTATAAAACATTTGTTTGATGGAAACCAAGATGATTATACGCGTGTGCTTTCACAACTCAATACTTTTGAAACTAATACCGAAGCCATAAACTTTATCAATCAAATGGTAAAACCCGAATACAACAACTGGGAAAATAAAGAAGCATTTGAAACGCGCTTTTTGGAAGTAGTTTTTCGTAAGTTTGACACCTTATAAGTCTTCATAAAATACTATTGTGAGTAAATTATACCTTGTTCCTACGCCAATTGGTAATCTAAATGATATAACATTTAGAGCCATTGAAGTGCTAAAAAATGTTGATTTAATTTTAGCCGAAGATACCCGCACAAGTGGTAAACTATTAAAACACTTTGAAATTTCAACGCATATGCAAAGTCATCATATGCATAATGAACATAAAACTGTTGAGGGAATAATTAAAAAATTAGAAGCGGGCCAACAAATTGCCCTAATAAGCGATGCTGGAACACCTGCTATTTCCGACCCTGGTTTTTTACTAACACGTGCAGCAATTACCAATAACATCCCTGTAGAATGTTTACCCGGAGCTACAGCTTTTGTACCTGCATTGGTCAATAGTGGTTTTCCCAATGATCGTTTTATTTTTGAAGGCTTTTTGCCTGTTAAAAAAGGCAGACAAACACGTTTACTTGCTTTAGCAGAAGAAACTCGCACATTAATTTTTTACGAATCACCTCACAAATTGGTAAAAACACTTACCGACTTTGCTACTTATTTTGGTGAAGACCGTAAAGTATCGGTTAGTAGAGAACTGACCAAAATTCATGAAGAAACTCAAAGAGGCACAACAACAGAAGTTGCTACACATTACAAAAACAAGCCCCCCAAAGGAGAGCTTGTCATTGTTGTTTCCGGTAAAGGAAAGTAATTTTTGTCTTACTATTCTAATAAATACCAGCTTAGCTTAATAGCAATAAGTGCTGTTATTTTTTGACAAACTTATAGGTGTTATTTTTATTTCCGTCTAATGAAATGTAATACAATCCTGTGGCTAAACTTGAAACACTTACTGCTTTTGCTCCACCCTGACTTACAACTACACCGGATAAATCATAAACTTTCCAAGATTCAAAATCACCTGAAATATTTAATACATTCTGTGTTGGGTTTGGATAAACTCTAATTACATCGGCTTGTGCATCAAATACAGGGCTAGACAATGTAGTATCCTCTTCTATAATAAGTGTGTCATTAGCATCCGCAAAAGATTTACTATTCATTACCTCTCCATTATCGGTTTGCATAAAAATCAATAATAATAATTTGTGTCCTGCATCTAAATCTTCAGTTCTAGGAATAGCCTCTGTAAGAGCTGTTACATTATCTGATCCTACTGCAAAATTAGTCGGAATAGTATAATCAACGGTTACTGTTCCACTATTTTCTGCTGTTGTAAACACCACAGGTGTAAAAGCACTTGTTGCTACAATATTATTTGATTCATCAACTTCACGCACTTGAATGGCAATATAATCTAAATCTTCTTCAACTCCTGCTGCTAATCCAGTTTGGTAGGTAATATCAATTGACATGACCTCTCCATAATCTACTACTGGGTCAGTACCTCCAGCTGGTATAAAAGATGCTCTATTATCAAATGTAACCGATCTTGCTCTATTACTATCACCAGTACCATCATCAACAGGTTTGTACACACGTATCCAATCAACTAACATGGTTTGATCAACTGTTTCCACATCACTTATTTCATTGTCGTTTGGAGATCGACTAGGTGTTGAGTTTGCTTGAAAAGTTTGATCTTCTGTATTAATTATAATATCTAATTCTTTAGTAAAACGACGTCCATTATTCAAATAATCAAAAGGATCCAAAACACTAATATTTGAAGCTGCCTTTGCTGCTCTTAAACAAGATTCATCATAAATCGCCGTTTGACCACAGTTTTGCAATGTCATATCTTGAAAACCTGGTCTAAGTGTTTCAAATAATAATTGACCATCATTGCCTAAATTCATATTCACAGTAGCTCCGCCTGCAGTTACAAGACCTGTAGGGTAAGTATACTCCCATGATCCACCTATTATTTCTGAGGCGCTTCCATTATCATCTAATACACGAACAAGTTCTCCATCAATATAATATTCAACTCTTGTAGGTGTCACCCAATATACACCTATATCCACGGTTGTTCCACCCCATGTTGTAATTCCATTTCTTCTCCAAAAGCTATTAAAATCCCTAGGCTGGTAATCTTGAAAATTTGGGGGTCTAATAAATACATGGTGACTCAAATGAATACGCTCTGCAAAAAAACTATTACGTCCAGCTCCAGTTTCCGTAGTCATTTCCCCAGGTACTGTTCCATCAATCCCTGCCCCTCCATAGGCTTCAATAATATCAATTTCTTGAGTATCATCGGGGCTTAAAAGCCACACATCGGATGCTGCAGTTGAATTTGCAACCGTTACCCTGGCCTCAACAAAAACAGGATAAATTACTTTAGTCAAACCTGTCATACAACCACCTCTAGTAGCATAAGGATATTGATTATCTAGTTGATCTTTTTCTTCTCCATCAATACGTGTATTAAACACATGTAAATGATCTCCATCTACATAAAGATTTTCGGGTCTCCATATAGTTGGACCAGGTCCTTCAAAAACATTTGGCTGTCCATTTGGTAAATCATGATAGGTGTTATACCATTTATTTTCACCTGGAGGACCAAAATCAACACGAGTTGTACTTGCATCAAAGGTATAGTTAAAATCATCCGAAGGCGCTTCTTGCAACTCCCAAACTCTACCAATTCCTGGATCTGGTGCAATTGGTATGCTTTCAAATTCGAACTGAGCATTCATTGTAAATCCAATTCCAAGGAATACTACTGCTATTAATGAGTTCAGGCTTTTTAACACTTTGTCCACCGAATACGTTGGTTTATCAAAGAGATTAAATAAATGAGTAATTGTACTTTTTTCCATTATTCATTGTTTTTGGTTAAGTTCTTAAAAGCAAGCTATCTAGTATTGCTTTTAAAATGCAAAGATAGTCAACGAATAAATTAAAATATTTAAAAAAGAAAGAAAAATCCTAAATATTATATTTTATTTAAACTATTTAAGCATATTCAACTTAATATTTAAAAAAATATAACTAACTGAAAATTAGATGTATTTTTTTAAATTTAAAAACAATCAAAAAAAATTCACATTATTTGTCGATAAAAAACATCAAATTATGACAAACTGTTAATCTTGATAATATGCTTTATATCTATAAAATATAAATTTTAGTAAATAATCCTCGGGGCAAGCCCACGAGGCATTAAAATAATTTTAGCTGATTATCTT
>NZ_JH621275.1:0-40207 GCF_000255455.1 Aquimarina agarilytica ZC1
ACCTCTATGAGTGGCACTGTTTGACCGAAATCACTGGCATGGTCACTCCGAAATAGCCATTATTTTTTGTTTTGTTGTTTTACTACAAGAAAACAGCACTATTAGATATATTAAAAGAATATTTTTTTTCATTCCAATGTGTGGCAACGGTGAGTATAAGAAACGTAGGGTAGAAGGTAAGCTCTAACTCTACGTTTATCACTAAGCCAAATATAATGTTTTGTGTTTATCTTCAATATTGAAACACCAAATTTTATAGTTGGCGACTTTGCAAATAAACACAGACCTTTTCGATGAAACACAAAAGCCCAATGTTTTCTTATAAATTGTGAGTGCCTTGAATGGTAAATATAGTTCATTTAATGAGTGTCCCAAAGGGTTTGAGTCCCCGATACGAGGAAGTAACGCTCCTAAGTAAAGCAAGTGGCAAGGTTGATTGGGGTTGGGGGTATTAGGACAACTAATCAAACTATTGTTATGAAATACAGTGTATTTAAAAAGGATCTTTTTAAGTCAGTAAAGTACAGCCGTGTGCGATCGGTAAAATGCTTGAGACCATGTAGAAAGGGTTTTCCAAATCTATTTTACCATTGGTCACTAGGTTATCATTTAACTTGGTTGAAATTGGCTGCATAATAAGAGCCGTATGATGGGAGACTATCACGTAGGGTTCTGTGAGAAGTTTAGGGGTGAAATTTCCCTTTACCTACTCGACTGTAGTTAGTTGTTTTGAAGGTTTGTTACACCTCTTTTTATGAGATGTATTAATTTTGGGTCTAAGACTTTATATAATTTTTCTCCATTAATTCCAAGTTTAGAATCTTCTTCAACTAATTTATACCTAACCATATTTTCTAAATTACTTAAACTCCATTTTGTTTTCCTATTAAATGTTAGATTTAAATCTCTAACTGTTACGTCAACTTTTCGAGTTCTAAGAATCATATTAATCATACTTATAACGTCTTTGTTTCTTCCTGTTTTAGAGGGGTAAATAGATAAGTAGTCATATCTTGTTGCAAATTTAATTAAACCTTTAGATACATTTTTAGTTTCAAAAACTTGTGAATATTCATTGGATGTTTGGTAGTCATAAATATCAGATAAGCAAGAAATTAAGTCACGTGGAGATTTATTAGAAATTTCTATAATATTTTGAATATCTAATCTATTTTCAAATAGACTATCGAAACCTCTAGTATTTCCTGTAAAATGTAAAATTCTTTTGTCAATTAAAGGTTCCATGTTAGATTTTTTCCAACTTATATCAATTTCTTTAAACTTGTCAAAGCGTACTTTTTTTGATAATATAGGTTTGACTTCTGACCACAAACTGAAAGCAATTGCTATATCATTTTGAAGAAGGAGTTCAGTATCAGTTAGTATATCTTCTGTAAAGTTTGCTATTTTATTAATATCTTGATTTAATTCTTGAAATTCATCCACTTTATCAAATAATACTACAGATGATTTATAGTAAGTTTTTTTTGAGATTTTATTTAAACGATTTAAAAGTTCTTTAAGATGCCTTTTATTATGTTTTAATTCAGTTTCTTGTTCATTCGCAGAAGTATTTACTTTACTTATTTCTGATATGTATTCAGTATAAGTATTACTACACGTTTCAAAATTTGTTAATTTAAATGAATCCGCAATTAATTTTGATGTTATTAGAATCCCAGTCCCAATTAAAGAATTGGCAGGTTTTACAAGTTTGTTGTAAATATTAATTAATGAATTTTTATTTTTTATTTTTTTTATATCGTTATATCTATTTTCATATTCCGTTGTTGTTAAAGGTTTAAAAAATAATTTTATTAATAAAGAAAGTTCTTCTTTATCTTGATTATTTAATTTTTGGAGATAAGTTCTGTTTTTTGATAAAAATATTACATATTTAGTAACAAACTCTTGAAGTATTAAGTTCAATAATTCTACTTTATTATTTGTTAAAGATATTTCATCAAAGCGATCAATTATTATTGTTAGAATTTGAGAATGTTCTAAATCTTCTTTTAATTTATGGATTATGGAAGATTTACCATGTCCTCTTTGTCCTAAAATAAATCTACTTGTTCCTGATTTCAAATCATCAAGTAAAGTTTGATAAAATGTAGGCTCATAAAATATTTCGTTATTAAATTCTAATTCTTCTTCTGCAGAAAATTTAGAAAAAGGATTTTTTAAAAAACCTAAATTCGTATTTAATTTGTTTGTCATTTTTTCTTTTTCGCAATTAACTACAACAATTGTATGTGTAACTACTTACACATAATATCCTTCATATAAAAGCTAATCTAATGGAATTTTTAAAAATAACAAGATGTTACATGAGTTAATTAATTCATTTTTAGAAATTTAAGTTGAATTATGAACAATTATGAGTATCTGCTATCGAATAAAGTTTAGAAATGTTAGAACTTGACAAACACAAGGATTCAATACATAATTGAGTACTATTCAAAATCAATAAAACCGCCCAGTACATAAGGTATATGCTGGGCGGGTTAAAAAAAGGGGGATAGACTAGGAGTTAATCCTATTTTGCTTTTTACTTGATGTCAAAATTTTATTGGCACCGTTAAAGAAATTGATTCCTTAAGGATTGTTCCGAGTACATTTATTGTAAATCAAAACGATCTAAGGTCATTACTTTATGCCATGCCGAAGCAAAATCTTTTGCAAATTGTTGCTTGTAATCTTGACTAGAATACACTTCGGCTAAAGCTCTTAATTCAGAATTGGAACCAAAAATAAGATCAGCTCTTGTAGCAGTCCATTTTACGGCACCTGTTTTTCTGTCTTTACCTTCAAATACTTCTTTTTTGTCGGTAGTGGCGTTCCATTTGGTACTCATGTCTAATAGGTTAACAAAAAAGTCATTGGTCAATACACCAGGTTGTTCAGTAAACACACCATGTTTTGAGTTGTCATAGTTAGTATCCAGTACACGCATACCACCAACTAATACTGTCATTTCTGGAGGAGTTAAGGTCATTAATTGGGCTTTATCAACTAATAATTCTTCGGTTGATAGGGTATAAGCCGTTTTCTTATAATTACGGAATCCATCTGCCATAGGCTCTAATAACTCCATAGACTTAACATCTGTTTGTTCTTGAGTAGCATCCATACGACCTGGAGTAAAGGGGATTTCAACTTTAGCACCTGCTTTTTCTGCGGCTTTTTCTACAGCAGTATTACCCGCAAGGACAATTAAATCAGCTAATGATATTTTTTTAGTATCAGACTTGCTATTAAAATCTCCTTGAATTTGAGTTAGTTTGTCCAATACTTTAGTAAGCTTGGTAGGGTTATTGGCCTTCCAGTTTATTTGTGGTTGTAAACGAATACGAGAACCATTGGCACCACCTCTTCTGTCAGAGTTTCGATAGGTAGAAGCAGACGCCCAAGCGGTACTTACTAACTCACTTGTTGATAAGCCAGAATTAAGAATCGTCTTTTTTAACGAAACAATATCATTAGTGTTTACTAATTTATGATCCACTCTAGGGATAGGATCTTGCCAGATAAAATCTTGTTTTGGAATTTCTGGACCTAAATACGTAGTACTTGGTCCCATATCTCGGTGTGTTAATTTAAACCAAGCACGGGCAAAGGCTTCATTAAAATATCCTGCATTTTCATAGAATTTTTTTGAAATTTTCTTGTATTCAGGATCTCTAATTAATGCGATATCAGAAACTAACATAGTAGGTTTATGTTTTTTTGTTTTATCAAACGCATCTGGGAACAAAGTATGTGGATCGCCTTTGGCAACAAATTGATGTGCTCCTCCTGGACTTTTAGTTAATTCCCATTCATTTTCAAATAAGCTAACAAAAAAACCATGACTCCAAGCGGTAGGTGTTGAGGTCCAAATAACTTCTAGACCAGAAGTTATGGCATCCTTACCTTTTCCAGATTTGTAATCACTTTTCCAACCTAAGCCTTGTTCTTCAATACCTGCAGCCTCTGGTGACTTACCCATATGTGAACCATCAGACTGTCCATGTGTTTTTCCAAGTGTGTGTCCACCAGCAATTAAAGCAACAGTTTCTTCGTCATTCATACCCATTCTGCCAAAAGTTTCTCTAATATCTCTAGCCGAAAGTAATGGATCAGGGTTTCCATTTGGTCCTTCTGGGTTTACATAAATTAAGCCCATTTGTACAGCAGCCAGAGGTTGTTCCAATTCACGGTCACCAGTATAGCGTTTGTCGTCTAGCATTTTAGTTTCTTTACCCCAGTATACATTACTAGCAGGTTCCCATACATCTTTTCGACCGCCTGCGTAACCTAATGTTTTAAAGCCCATAGTTTCAAAAGCCACATTTCCTGTAAGGATTATTAAATCGGCCCAGGATATTTTACTTCCATATTTTTGTTTGATTGGTAAGAGTAATCTTCTGGCTTTATCCAAATTTGCATTATCTGGCCAGCTATTAATAGGAGCAAATCGTTGTTGCCCTTCGCGCGATCCACCTCGACCGTCACCTGTTCTGTAAGTCCCTGCACTATGCCATGCCATACGAATAAATAATGGGCCATAGTTTCCGTAATCTGCCGGCCACCAGTCTTGTGATTCGGTCATTAATTTACGGAGATCAGCTTTTAAAGCTTTATAATCTAATTTGTTGAATTGTTCGGTGTAGTTGAAATTTTTACCCATAGGGTCAGACAATTCGGAGTGCTGCCTAAGGACATTTAAGTTAAGTTGGTTGGGCCACCATTCTCTGTTCGTTTTTCCGTTATTTGTAACAGTTAATCCCTCAGATTTTCCTTTTGATCCAAAGTGAAATGGACACCCGCTTTTTTTTGGTTTTTCGCTGTTTTCAGCAATTTCTTCACCTGTACTTTGGTTGCTACAACTTATTAATGTGGCAGTAGTAACTACAGCTAGCAATAGTTTTTTCATTATACTAATTTTTAAGTTATCAGTTACTCAAATCTATTCATAATATCTATTAATTTTTTAAATTAAAATCGATATAACTTATAGTTGAATAAGTTGTTCGTATTAAATTAGTATACTAATTGTGATATTTTTATTGTAACTTATTAATTTTTAGTAATAATTTTTGATTGCTAAGTGTAAATAAAGAAAGTATTCTTTAACTTATCTTCTATTGATATCATTAAAGGATATAATCATCTAAGGCTTGTTTCGAAATCAAATTCAGTTTAGATGATATGGTATGTACTAATAGCGTTATTTAGATGTAGTTTACTGTAGCAAATATCTAAATCCATAAATAATAATGCGCGGTGCTATACTGGTATGAACGCTCCATTTTTTTAAAAATCTATAATCTAACTCTAAACCAGTAACAGGATTAATATCTCCTTTTATTAAAAAAGAATCTCGAAAAGGAATACCCTTGGTATTTTGGAGTTTGCCACTATATCCATACATGGCTCCTATACCAAAATTAACAGAAAACCGTTTTGTGAAATTCCATGCTCTTTTATAAAAAAAAGCAACAACTGGATCACCGAAAGAATTTTGGAAAACAGCTAGCTCATAGCTTTTATAGTTTCCTGCAAAATAGAGAGCTTCGTGTAATCCATTAATGGTACTTCTCTTTTTTGTACCATGTTTTTCAAAATCGGTGTGTAATCCGATAGGCATGGCCGTAACAGAACTTTTTAATGGTTTACCTAATAACTTTTTAAAAAAGGATTTTTCTTTATTATTATCAATAGGTTTTTTATTCTGAGCAATTATAGTGAATGTGCTTAAAATAAAAGTTATTATAGTTATCTGAATGCTTTTTTTTCTCATGGTTATTGGCAATATCAATATTTTGAGGATAAAATTCTATAAAATGATATTAGTTTTAAAAAAAAAAAGATGAAATGTATTTAAACAAAGATTAAAAGGGAGTGAGTTTTTATTTAAGATTGTCTTTTTTTATAATACAGATAATTCACCTGTATTAATTAATGGTTCTTATTTATCATCCAATCCTGTTTATAGGTGAATTAGAAAATAGCTCTATTTTTTAAATTTAGATATAAATATGTCCGAGATTTGAGGTTTAAGTCTTGGATTTTCTTTTTAAAAGAAATTAATATTTCTAATACGTTTTCTGAGAGGGGCCTCAATGTAGTTGTAAGATAGTATAGATATTATTAATAAAAACATTAGGTATAGGTAAAAGTTGATTTGGCTGTCATTAAAATTTATAAAAAGAAAGATTCTGTCTGTTAAAATTTTGATCGGGTATTGTAATATGTATATACAGTAACTAATTTTTCCTAAATAAATTAAAAATTAAATAATATAGCTTTAAGTGGAATCCATGATTGGATCATCAATGAATTTAATATAATGAGTTTAATGTTTCTGTTTGAAACTAAAATAAAAAAAACTGTGGATAAAAAATAGATTGGATATATTCTAGCAATTCTATTTTTATAAAATTCAACTAAATTTATTTTAGTTTTATTTGAATAGGCAATAACTAATATAAAGCCCGATAAAAAAAAGAAATAACTTACAGCAGAATCAGCTTGTTTAAAAAATGCACTGATTAGAAAGTGATTAAATGGAAATATATTTGTTCCAAAATGATAAATAATTATACTAAAAGCAGCAATAAATCTAGTAAAAGTAAGTTGTTCTATTTTTATACCCATAAGGCGAATAAGGTAAAACAATAATTTTTTAAATGAATAAAAAAATCCACCTCTGTTACCAGAAGTGGATTTAGATAATACTATGTTATTTTATATAATAAGTTTACTTATTAATTACCTTTACGTTAGCTGCAGCAATTTTTCCTTCAGATAAAGGTGAAGGACTTTCGAAAAGTAAATCTTCACTAGACCCTGTTTTAGGAAATGCCATTACCTCACGTATAGAGGCTTTTTTCTCTAAAATCATTAGCAATCGATCAACCCCCCAAGCAATACCTCCGTGTGGTGGTGCTCCGTAATGGAAGGCTTTGTACATGGTGCCTACACTTTTCATCATTTCCTCTTTGTTGTAGCCCATATTTTTATAGGTAGCTTCAAGGATTTCTGGTTTGTGAGCACGAATAGAACCTCCACCGATTTCATATCCATTAAGGATTAAATCGTATTGTTGTGCTATAATTTCACCAACTTCATCTCCGCCATCATTTTTCATGTGCTTGTCTAAGTCATACATAGCTGGCATGGAGAATGGGTTGTGGGTAAATGTCCAGTGACCTTCGTCTGTTTTTTCAAACATAGGGAAATCAACTACCCAAGCAGGACATAGTACTTTTGGATCAATTAGCTTAAGCATAGCTCCCAATTCCTGTCGTACCGCATCTAAGGCTTTATTGGCTGTTTTATAATCGGCAGCGGAAAAGAATACAATATCGCCTATTTTAGCTTCGGAGGCTGCAATGATTTGAGCAGCAATATCCTCACCTAAATATTTTATAATTGGCGATTGTAAGTCATTTTCATTTACAATAATGTAAGCTAATCCTCCTAACCCGTTTTCTTGAGCAATGGAAGTCAGTTTTTCAATCTGACCTTTGGACATACGTTTACCGCCTTGTAATTCGGCAGCAACTTTAATACATTTTACAATACCGCCATCGTCAATAGGTTTTTTAAAGACTTGGAAAGTAGTAGCTTTTACAATCTCGGTAATGTCTTGCATTTCTAATCCAAAACGTAAATCGGGACGATCACAACCGTATTTGTCCATAGCCTCTTTGTAGGTAATGGTTTGAAAAGGCTGTAATTTCCATTTGTTACCATAAACGCGTTTTACAATTTCGTTGAACATTTTGGTGTTCAACTCAATAATATCTTGCATGCTTACAAAAGCCATTTCCAAATCGAGTTGTGTAAACTCTGGCTGACGGTCTCCACGAGAATCTTCGTCACGGAAACAACGGGCTACCTGGAAATATTTTTCAAATCCACCAACCATTAGCATTTGTTTGAATTGCTGAGGTGCTTGTGGTAGGGTGTAAAATGAACCGGCATACTTACGACTAGGCACAATAAATTCACGTGCACCTTCGTCGGTTCCGGCGGTTAAAATTGGCGTTTCAATTTCTAAGAAATTATCCTCGTCTAATATATCACGCAGTAGTTTTAACACTCTATGGCGATTTACAATCGCTTTACGAGCTTCGGCACTACGGTGATCTAAAAATTTATATTTAAAACGAACAGTCTCACTTGTTCTGCTAGCTCTTTTTAATTCAAAAGGAAGCGTTTTAGATAAGTTGAGTAGTTCTATGTTTTTTGTGTCTAATTCTAATTTTCCTGAGCGAATTCCAGGATTAAAGTCATCTTCATTACGTTTTACTATGTTACCAGTAACCATAATGACAGATTCTGGTTTTAATTTTGAAATTTCATCTAGGTTTTCAAAATCAGCACCATTTAAGCGTACCTGTAATACTTCGAAACTAGAATCACGTAAATCAATAAACACCAAATCTCCGTGATCACGTACACTATTTACCCATCCAGACACGGTAACCGTGTTTTGTATATTTTCTTCAGTTAGTTCTGAGATTAAATGTGTGCGGTAATCGTCTTTTACCACAATGGGTATTTGTCGTAATTCTTCTTCAGCTTCTTGCTTTCCTTCTGCGGAAGCTTGTATGTCTTCTGCGGAAGCAGTATTACTGGATTTTTTATTAGCATTGCTACCACCAGCTAGACGTTCTAAAATCTTTTCGCGAGCTACTTTACCCGAAACACCTTTACCTACAATACCAATTACTTTTCCGACAAGGATACCTGCTTTACCTTGGTTGCCGCCTTTAATATCATTGGCTATGGCTTCATTTTCGGTAATTACTTTATCGATGGCTTCCAATAGACTTTCGTCTGAAATGGAATTGTCGGCAAAGTATTTTTTGTAATCAAACTCGGGGTTGTCCAATAACTTAGTAATGGCATTTGATAGCAATACATTAGTAATCGAACCCGCTTTGAACGAAGCAAACATATCGGTAAGCGCTACCGTGTTTGTTGCTTTTATATATGCTTCAGGCTTTAAGTTATTTAATAGTGTTTTAGCTACAAATAAAGGATCCTGAATCGTATTGTTTATCGCAGTATATACATTTGAGCGCAAGGAATCCGAAGTAAAAAACTTAGCATCCTGTGGGCGTACACCACCTTTAATTTGTGCAGTTTCGATAGCAAAAGGTAATAGACTTGTGTCTACCTTTAGCTTTTCAAGGGCACTTTTTATATTTACGAAAGGAATATCTGGTTCGTGGGCAAATCGGTAATCTGCGGCAAATTCCTTTTTACGCATTACTTTGGTTTGCTTTAAGGCTTCGTCCCAAAGTACGGTGGTTTGATCTGGTCTAAAATCGCCGTGCTCTTCAAAGTAGGCCAATTGCTTGGTAACTTCCTCTACGGTGGCATCCACCATAAACTTAAATGAGTTTAAGTTTTTGATTTCGGTACGTGGATTTAAGTCCGACGTTCCTTTTTTACGTAAAGAGACAGAAACATCAGATTTAAACTCTCCTTTTTCAAGGTTGGCTTCGGATATTTTTAAATTTTGAACAATACGCTGAAGGTATTGCGCATAAGTAGCAGCATCCTTTATATTTCGAATACATGGAGTAGTTACTACTTCAATTAGTGGCACCCCAGACTTGTTAAAGTCAACCAAACTTGTTTTGGCTTCGTGCATTAATTTGGCTGCATCTTCCTCTAAGTGTGTTTGTTCAATTTGAACCGAAAATGTAGTTCCATTATCACGGTAACAATTTACTTCCCCGTCAGGGATGATAGGATTATGGAACTGTGTTAATTGGAAATTTTTTGGCTGATCAGGATATTCGTAATGCTTACGGTCCCATGATAATACTTCGTTTTTCATTGAAGAATCAACGGCCTTACCAAATAGGATAGCCTTGCGGATAGCCTCTGCGTTAATGGCAGGTAATACGCCCATTTGTCCCGTACAAACGGAACATATATTGGTGTTGGGTTGTTCTGTTTCTTGGTTTGCACAAGCACAGAATAACTTTGTTTTTGTATTTAATCGGATATGAGTTTCGATACCTATAACTAACTCCAATCCATTTTTCTCTAAAGCTGCTGTTAGTTGTTCCATTACACTACTTGTTTTAGGAAATTAGCACATGTAAATAATATAGCTTCTTGTTTTTTTGCAGCAGTAATTTGTACTCCTGTCTCCATAGCTAGTGGAGCGGTAAGTGTTGGTAAACCACCTAAACTAAATCCAACCGTATACGCATCTGAAAGATACATGGTCATAGGATCCTTTAGATTGTTGCCAATTTGAGGAACTGGATTAGGGGTTACGGGTGATAATACCACATCCACTTTTTTAAAGTCTTCATCAAAATGATGACTAATTTGCTGACGTAGTTGTTGTGCTTTATTGTAAATTTCTTCAGAGTGTCCTTGCGATAGGACTTGGTTACCACCTACAATTCTACGCTTAGTTTCGGCAGTAAAGTTTTCGGAACGTGTAATAGAATAACCTTCCTTTAAATCTTTACCCGTGGTACGCACACCATAATTTGTACCATCTAATCGGGCTAAATTACTAGCAGTTTCAGCCATAGCTAAAGCATAGTAGGTAGAAACTAAAATACTAGCATCAAAAAAGTCTAAAGGAACAATTTCCATTCCTTCTGCTTCAAGCTTAGTGAGCATGGCTTTGAAATCCGCTTTTATTGCTGGATGTAAAGCATCACTTTCAATAAAGTTTTTATAATATCCAATTTTAGTTCCCTTTGGTAAAGTTTGGTCTAAACTTTCGTTAGAAACTGGTGTCGAATCAAAAGTGGTTTGATCACGATAATCTGAGCCACTCATTACATTCAATACTATTTGAGTGTCTTCTAAACTTTGAGCAATGGGTCCAACACAGTCTGTGGATGATGCATAGGCCATTAAACCATAACGAGAAATTTTTCCGTAAGTAGGTTTTAAGCCATATACATTATTATATCCAGCAGGTTGACGTATAGAACCTCCCGTATCTCCTCCAATGGAAAAGGTAGTGAAATTTTTAGCTACATTTACGGCACTACCACCACTGGAACCACCAGCTACTTTGTTTTTATCTAATGCATTTTTTACGGGTCCAAAAACCGTATTTTCATTACTACTTCCGTGTCCAAAACTATCGCAGTTTTCTTTAACTACAGGTATAGCGCCGGCATCCAATAATTTTTGAATAGCCGTTGCAGTGTAAGGCGATTTATACTTGCGTAATAAATCGGAACTGGCGGTGCTATATGTGCCTTGTAATAAATACACATCTTTTACCCCAAAAGGAATCCCTTCTAACAAGCCAATACTTTGCCCATTAGCAATTTTTTGATCTACTTTTTGAGCAAGGTTTAACGCGTATTCGTCTAATATATAATTTGCGGTATTGTAATCACTGGCTTTAAGTTGATCTAACTTTTCTTGCACCAATGCTACACACGATATTTCTTTATTTTTAAGCTTATTGTGTAAAGCTTTTATAGCTGAGGCCATCTTATTCTTCTATTACTTTAGGAACTACTAAAAAACCATTCTTTTCATTTGGGAAATTTTCGATGATCAAATTTCGTTCTAATTCCGAACTTTTAATTACTTCATCTGGACGTAAATTATCGATATTTACGGCATTAAAATCGGTAAGATTAGTTGTTGAATTATCTGAAATATGTCCTTTTTTGATCACTTCAAAAAGGTCATCGACTACTTGTGAAGCTTCAGCTCCTTTAATACTGGATAGTACATCCAATGTCATTTCTTTTCCCATGCCTTTACTTATTGGTAATTATGCTTGCTTTATAACTATAAAAACACTTCAAAATTATGAATTTAATAGCCCAAACTTGCAATCTGCGAATATAAAGACTTTTACTGTGGTATAAAATTGTTTTTTGATTTAGTAATGCTGTAAGTAATTACTGAATTAAAGTGGTGATTGGGAGTTAATTATAAATAAAGTATATATTTGAGTACTAAACTATTTAAAACTAACAAAATGAAGAGATTTTTATTTGGACTAAGTTTGCTTGCCTTGCTTGGTTTAACCTCATGTGGCGAAAGCTTTGAAGATATTAAAGAAGCTATTAAAAATGAAACTTTAACACCAAAAACAGTAAAATTGTTAGGGTCTTGGCAATTGGAAAGCGCCGTTTTGCCAGATGGAACAGATGTTAGCAATTCCTGTTTTATGCAAGAGGTTATTGATTTTAAAATTGATGGCACCTATATTGACAGAAGAAACCAAATGAATCCAGAAACCAATGAATGTGAAATGGTAGCTGAGTTTGTAAGAGGTTACGATAATGAAGGAAATATTTTTGAAACCTCCGATAATCAGTTGATAATAGCTACTTATAAAGTGGTAAATAAAAATGAATTGGCATTAAGTTTTAGTATTCCATTTGAAGCAAGGGTTACTTATTTAAGGGTCAACTAAAAAGAAACATTAATTTTAATGATGAAGAGCGTCTAATTTTTAGGGGCTCTTTTTATTGTGTTAGATCAATAAAATTGATACTAATAAGCTAACTAATACCGTTAGTATTAATACTTTTGTATGGATTTTAGAAAAATCATTTTTGAAAATATATTATACCATATTGATATTCATTTGTTTAGCTATAAAACCTGCATATAAGTTGGGTTATGTTGCCTATTTTGAGTTGAATATTGATTACATTATTGAAAAGTATTGTGTAAACAAGGATAAGCCGATAATGAAATGTAATGGTAAATGTCATTTATCAAAAAAATTATCCTTTACTCAAATTGATGATTCGCTAACTAGTGAAAGACAAATAGCGACTAGTTTGATTGAAGCTTTTTTTCCTGTTTACTTTGAAAAGGCACAAGTTTTAAATTTTGGAATACATTTTTTAATATTTAAAAAGCACCAATGGAACTTTAAAGAGAAAAACTATTTAGTTTCGCTTTCTATCACCTCACCACCACCACAAGTTTAATATATTTTATCAAATTTTTATAAGGCCTTTTTTATCAAATAAAATAGGCCACATTGCTTTGTATTATATTAAAAAATAAAGATGAAATATATCTTTTTAAGTCTTGCCACTTTGGTTGGAAGCATAAGTGCTTATGCACAAACAACAAATCAAAAAGAAACTACAAACACAAAAAAAGATTCATTAAACGGGACTATTTTACATGAAGTTGTGGTTTCCGCTAGTAGAGAAAAACAACAACGATCAGAAGTGCCAGCGGCAATCTCTGTAATAAATTCAAAAAAAATAAATGAAACCAAAGCTTTTGGAATTGATCAATTGGTAAATGATACTCCAGGAGTGTATATGTCTACTTCGAGATCAAGTAGTAATGAACAGCATTTTACGGCAGTACGCTCACCGATATCAACAAAACCTTTGTTTTTGTTTTTAGAAGATGGTTTGCCTATTCGACCAACATCTATTTTTAATCATAATGCTTTGTTAGAGTTGAATACCATTTCGCATCAACGCATAGAGATATTGAGAGGTCCTAATGCAAGTATTTATGGTAGTGATGCTATTGGGGGGAGTTTTAATTTTATTACTAAAGATCCTACAAAAGAATTGACAGGTCATTTGGCTTTTCAGGCCAATGAATTAGGGTATTCGAGTGTTAGTTTTGATGCAGCCAAACAAATAACAAATAGGTTTGGATTGTATGTAGGGACTCAATTTAACCAACGTAACAATGGACCGTTTGAGCATAGCGATTATGATAAGTATGCGTTAACGTTAAAAGCAGTAATAAAACCTCTAAATCATGCAAGATTGTCTGTAATTTTTACTGGAACTGACTTCCTTTCGGATATGGCAGGATCAGTAGGAGAAAAAAACTTTTTTTTAAGAAATTTCCAAAGTGATCAAACGTTTACTAATCGAGATACAGAAGCATATCGATTGCGAACTACTTGGGAGCAAAGTTGGGATAACAATAACAAGACTTCATTTTCTGTAATATATCGTGATAATGAAATGAAGCAGAATCCTTCATTTAGAATCCGCCAAAATAGAAATGATACAGGTGGGTTAACAGGTGCAGGAAGCGGTGAAGTAAATAACAATAGTTTTAAAAGTTATTTTGGGAATATACAGCACCAGTCAAAGTTAATAGATGGTAAACTGAAAATTATTACAGGAGGAACTATAGATCATACCAAACAAGATTATGTTTCGGAAAAAACTGATGTAGTAGTAGATGCAGAAACAAGAAAGAATATTGGTTTTAGTGTAAGGGAAGGAGATTTTATTTTAAATTATGATGCGGATATAGATAATTATGCGGGTTATGCACAAATTGAATTTTCTCCAATTGAAAAATTAAGTTTTACTGGAGGATTACGATATGATTATTTTGAATATGATTTTAATAACAGAAAAATAGGAGTAGATGAGCTAGAGGATCGAAAAGATGATTGGGATAATTTAGCGCCTAAAATAGGAGTTAATTATAATTTGTCTAATAGTGTAGGGTTTTATGCGAATTATTCCCAGGGTTTTACTCCTCCTCAATCTTCAACGCTTTACAGAGGTAGAGATGAAAACGAAGGAATAAAACCAAGTCAATATGATAATTATGAAGTAGGAGGGTATTCACATTTTTCAAATAAGATAAGACTAGATTTATCGCTTTATGTGTTGAAAGGAAAAAATACATTAATAAGCGTAAGAAATGAAGGAGGAGATACGCCATTTACAAATACAAATGCAGGGGAAACAACTTCATATGGGATAGAATATGGCATTTCATACAAGCCAATAAAAGAAATTGAGCTAACACATAATGGAACTTATGCCAAGCATGAATATGACGAATTTGTTTTTAGGGGTGATGATTTTTCAGATACCCATAGAGAAACTGCGCCTAATTTGATTGGAACATCAAAAATTAAAATTATTCCAGGGAATGGTCTAAATATGACTTTTGAGCATGAATTAATAGGGGACTATGCAACTAGTTTGGAAGGTCAGGCAAAAGATACAGATGGTAATCCGAATACAACTACTTATGCTGGACATAATATTTTTAATTTTTTGACAAGTTATCAATATAAGAAGGTTGAAGTGTGGATGCATGTATTGAATGTTTTTGATCGTTTGTATGCCAATAGAGTAAGTTACAATCGTTTTAGAAATGAAAACTCATTTACAGCAGCTAATCCAAGAGCTTTTCATATAGGGATAAAATATAATTTTTAAAGAAAAAAAGAGCTTAACAATTTATGTTAAGCTCTTTTAATGTTAGAATAGTCATGAAATATACAGATTTAAATCAGTGGTTATGGAAATGGCATGTTATTGCAGGTTTGGTTTCGTTACCATTTGTGTTGGTGCTTGCTATTACTGGAGGAATTTATTTATTTAAGGATACTGTTGAAAAACCAGTACTAAATAATTTAACAAAAGTAGCTACTCAAGGAGTTACTATCTCTTTTGAAGAGCAATTAAAAATAGCGGAAAGTGCATTAGGAAAAAAACCTAATTCGGTAGTAATACCAGTAACAACCAATCAAGCAACGGAGTTTGTGGTTGGGAAATTTAGTCATAAAAAAAGTGTGTTTGTGAATCCCTTTTCGGGAGAAGTTACTGGAGAGTTTACTCCAAAAAATACTTGGATGTATAGTATTAGAAAGTTACACGGAGAGTTACTCGGAGGTAATATAGGAACAAAAATTATAGAATTAATAGCCAGTTGGATGATTGTACTCATTGTAACGGGGATTTATATTTTTTGGCCAGCAAGAGACTTAGGTTGGAAAGGCTTTTTTACAATTCGGACAGGTTTAGGAAGACGAATTTTGTATAGAGACATTCATGCTCTTGGAGGCTTTTGGTTATCGGCACTGTTATTACTTACCCTTGCCGGAGGCTTGCCTTGGACGGATGTGTTTGGAGGAAACTTTAAGAAGTTGCAAAAAATGACAAACACAGGTTTTCCGAAAGAATGGTTTGGGGTTGGTGTAAAATCAAATGTTTCAGAAGCAACTATTTCATTAGATGAAATGATAAGCATTGCTAAACAACAAAATTTGGTTGGAGTAAATACATTGGATTTACCTAAGCACAAGGCTGGAGTGTTTAGTGTTTCAAATGCCACATTTCCATTAAAAAATCAAAAAAAAATTCATTTTGACCAATTTTCAGGAAAAAAGTTAATGACTATTCATTGGAGTGATGTCGGTATTTTAATGCGAGGGCGTATGTGGATAATGGCTTTTCATCAAGGGCAATTAGGAGATTGGAATTTTGTATTGATGCTTTTTGTAGCCATTGGATTGGGAATCATTAGTATTGCAGGTTTACTTTCTTTTAAAATGAGAAATTGGGGAATTCCTACAGTTCCAGAGTCTTTTAAGTTGAGCTATGGATTAGTCTTTTTAGTGCTTTTACTTGGGGTTTTATTGCCTTTGTTTGGAGGTAGTTTGTTGATTTTGATTTTGTTTACATGGGTGAAAAATAAGCTGTTTAAGTTGTAATTTTATGTTTTTTCAAAAATTTAACTCGTTAAAATGCAATTTTTATCGATAAAATGTTTATTTTTGATCAAATCATAAATCAAACCCAATGAGCAGAATAGCATTTTTTTCTTTGATACTAGGATTTTTAATAATTGCTTCATGTGAATCAGATAGTATGAATAATACGGCAGAAATGACTGATAATGAAATGGCAAGTAACGAAAATATAATGGGAGCGGACAAAATCCCTGCTACTAGTAATTTAGATTCGGACACAGCAAAAAAAATAGTAGGAACTTGGAGGTTGAAAAAATTGATTACAAAAGATGGTAATGACTTTACAACCAGTTGTAATATTAACGATAATATAGTTGTAAGTAATGATTTACAATTTGTAGAGACAAGGTATAACAAGAAGAAAATAGAGGAGCGTGAAGAGTGTGTGAAAGGTGGGACTTTTAATTATCAGTTTTTTATTGAGTTAAACCGAGGTAAAGAAATCTTATATTTTAGGGAAAAAGGAAAAGGAGAAGAAAATGATATTGACGGTACCTATAGATTTGTAGGAGCTGATTTGGAATTAATTTACATAGTAAATGTCAAAGACAAAACAACGGTTACTTTTGAAAAGGTAAAATAATATAATTTTTTGGATGTAAATCGTATGATATATGTTTAGTTAGTGTTAATGTCGAAATGAAATGTTGTTTTTTCGGCATGAGAAAAAGAGGATCTAAATCCTCTTTTTTTTGTGTAAAAATAATATCCAAAAGCCTTATTAATACTCTATAGCTAAAAAAAATTAATGTTGAAATACACTAAGAATTCCCTCTAAAAACTTTTGATCTATTTCGTCAAAAGCATCAAATTCTTCACTGTCCAAATCCAATACCGCAATAAGTTGTTGTTGTTTGTTAAACACAGGAACTACAATTTCAGATTTAGAATTTGGATCACAAGTAATATGGTCTTCTCCTTCGGCCAATATAGTAACATCCTTAACAATTTTGGTTTTTTGAGAAAGAGCAACGCTTCCGCAAACTCCTTTACCATAAGTAATATGCATGCAGGCTATAGTGCCTTGATATGGACCTACGCTTAATGATTGCTTATGTATGTCAGCAATGTAAAATCCAACCCAATAGATATAAGGGAGCTGTTGTTTTAAAACAGCATTGATAGTTGCCATTTTTAAAATGGTGTCAGTTTCGTTTTCTAATAAAGCATCGAGTTGTTTTTTTGCTGTTTTGTAGCTGTTTATTTTTTTTTCTGTCTGCAGTTTAATAGTCATCATTGTGTAAAATAAGAATATAAAATTACAAGTTTTTTAGTTTTATAAAAAAGCAAAGACCACTAAAAAGTGATCTTTGCTTATTGATATTGGGGGAAAAGGCTTTTATTTATCGGATAACAATTCTTTTGGGTTCTTCTCCTTCAATATTTATAAAATAAATACCCGCAGTTAAACCAGTAGTTTCAATAAAGGATATACCTTGTGTTGCTTTGATGCTGTTTACTAAATTTCCTGATACGTCAAGTACATTAATAGTGGTGTTTTCAATAGTATTGGCAACAGTAATTTTTTGACCAGCATCTACAGGATTTGGGTAAATTAAAATTTTAGCTTGAGTACTTATTGTTGGAGTAGCTAAAATTTTATTAGCTGAAGCTGGCACTACTTTCCAGTTAAAAGTTTCCCAACCTTGATCTGCATTTCCTCTAGGGAATACAGCAGTGTTGTTTTGGTTATGAGGGGCCTGTAACCATTTGCCAGTGTGTAAGCTTTTAAAAGCTACTTTACCAGCTCCTTTTGATTTCCATTCAAAACGCTCCCATCCTTTAGTTTGTGCTCCTCTAGCTCCGACTATTACATTTTGATTATTTCCATTTACTTGTAAATAACGTTGTGCGTTTAAGTTATAAAGCGCTATTCCTCCATCGGGGTGATTAACCACTCTAAATTTTTGACGGTTACCTAAAGCTTGACTTTGGTTGGCGTAAATATCATTATTGAGTTCGGCTACAGCGGATAAGTATTTTAAATCTCCACCCGATTTTTGGAGTGAAATTACTTGTCCAATAGGGATTCCAGAGCCATTTCCAGTAGTTGGAGTGCTAGGAGCAGCCCCTACATTACCACGAATGTTAGCAGTCATTCGGAATACTTGTAAGGCCATAGAGGTGATAAATCCTCCGGCATCTGGGAAACGTACAGATACGTTGTTTCCGTTAGCTTTTAATACACTCAAAGGAACGTCAACTTCTACAATAGAGTGAAAACGCTCTCTAAATCCTTGTCCAACTCCAGACCCTCTCCATTGCTTTGCACTATTAATTTCGGTTCCATTCACAAATACACGAGGTAGCTTTTGTAAATTATGTGCACGTCCAACACCTATACGTAAAGTAGCTTCACCAAATTGAGGTTTATTACCAATATTAATATTGAAGTTTTGATTTTGATTTGCTTCAATATATTCTAGGTAAGAAGCAGCATTACGTGTTGCGTAATGTTTAGTCTCATTTGATGTTTGGTTGACATTGATGTTGTTTTTAAAATGATATCTCAATACCATAGTAGCCTCGGATCCAATAGTCATTGTACTAGCTTTATTAGTACCTACAAAACGTGGACTGTAAAAAGGGTTACCGTTGGCATCGGCAAAATAAATGCTTTTCTTGTACATATTCAACAGCATTGTTGCCGGTACCTCTAATATTTAAATTAAAACTTTTTGATGATCTATATAAGTTGTTTACAATAACGTATAAATCTTTTCCTTGGACATAAGAATCTACTTGTAAGTTTACATCCGCAGGTTTTGAATCAACACGAGTCCCTCTTACATCTGACCATAATTGATAAAAGCGAACTAGCTCTGTATAACTGTAATTTTGATTAGGAACATTACGATCAGCTCCAAAAGGATTGTTTCTGTTTACCCAATAAGTACCATTAGGTTCGTTATTGTTTTTCATTAATCGCCATGAGTATGGAAAACCTACACCTGGTGTTACGGGTGAGTTTTCGGCTAAGCCATAGGCCCATTCGGCTTTGATAGGAACAAAAGGGATTGCTTTAACAATTTGATCTGGGCGTTCCATAAATTGCATCATCATGGAGCTCATTGAGCGGAGTGATAACCAATCTCTACTAGCGGTATATCGTTCTCTATAATTATTGTTTAATTGTGAACCGTATTCGGAAATTAGGAACGGTCTTTTCTTTCCTGTTATAAAGCCATAGTTTTCTAACTGGTCTAAGGTAGCTTCAATATTACCTCCTTTACGGTAGGCCCAGTCGCGATTTCCGGCTCCATAAATGGGCTGGTCATAAATGTGTAATGAATAAAAATCCATGGATGCTCCAGCAATATCTATAAATCGTTTCCAACGATCATTCCATTGTCCAAAATTTCTTTTGTCTAATAAAGGGAAGGCAGTAGTCCATCCTCCAACTTTTGGACGTCCACTGGCAGGAACATTATTTTTATACGTATTAGCAGCATTTTTATGGAAATTAAAAATTCGATCCAAAGGCTCTGGGCTTTTACCAGCAGGGATAAAATCTACCAATGGAAATACGGGTTCATTTAAAATTTCTATAAATGACGGTCTTGGTCTTCCAGAAGTTCCTCCATTACCGTGTTTTTTTACCCAAGCAGCAGCTCTACGTCCCCAGGCAAAACCATCGGCGTTAAAGGTAACATAAGCTTTTTCTTGAGCAGCAACAACTAAATCTTGATCTTGTTCGTAGGTAAAACGATCTGCTAGAGCAGGATAGCTAAATCCTTCGGAAACAGCTAGATTCTGATTATTGATTTGTACAGCACTAAAACCAGTGATTGCTCGAGTAAAAGCACCAGTTTCTCGGGATAGCCAAGCATCATAAGTTCTGGTTATTTCATGTAAACGCCCAGGGGCAGAACCTCCTCCGTTTTGTCCATTCCAGTCTGCTTCAAAATTAGCAGAGTGCACAGTAATGTACTTTTTACGATCAAAAGTTGACTTGCCTCCAACCTGGTGTTTTGTGTGTGCATTAACTTCTACATTTATTTGAGCTTTTCCCGAAAGTCCAAATAGTAAAGCTAGGACGCCTAGCGTAGTCTGAATTGTTTTTTTCATTATAGTGGTTTAAGTTTTTTTAAGGTGGTATTTTTTTTACGGATGTTGTAATTATGTAAGATATACTTTACTAAAATATTAAGTGTGTGTTAAATTTAGCGTAGTATTTTAAATATAATTCAATAGTGTTTTTAATATTGTAATTTGCTGTAAATGTATTGTTTAGATTTGTTTTACGTCTAAATTAGACTGACAAAAATTCTAAAAAATAATGCGATTACTATAGATTTTAATTATTAAAACCGATAAAAATTGTGTTTTTTTGTCGGTTTTTAATGCCTTTTATCTAGAAAACATTTTCGTAAGCGATGGTGATAAATGTTAATTTTTAGTTTTGATGGTTGATTTTTTTGTTAATTGAGCATGGAGTTTAGTTACTGATATTATTAAATGTCCTTTAATTGGATGATAGATTTTAGTTTTTTTATCAAAGCAGAAATAAGGAAAAAGTATAGAAATACCGCTTGTACATGGAATATAATACGATTTACCAACAAAAATTTCGCATATATGCTGTTTCTTTTTCACTATTCTGGCGTTAAAAAAAGCAATCGTAACTAAGGCTATGCTTGATTTTTTTGCCTTAGACTAACAAAAAATAATTCAGCATATTTATACGAAATTATTATCAGCAAATCGTATAAAATGAGCTAATCTGATCTGAAATTAATTTTATGGCAAAGAAGAATATCTGAAAAATGATCAGTTTGCCTATTAGGTTTTATAAGGAGAATGATTTTGTTTTAGGTGTTTTGTAAGCAAAAAATAATAAGGCTGCAATAAGGATTACATACGTATTGTGCTAAAAAAGGGAGTCGAAAATCTAATATAAGTTGATGCTTATGATAAATGGGCTTTTAAAAACCAGGCTATTTTTTCGTGTATTTGGATTAATCCGGTAATGTAATCACTAGTACCTAAATCTTTATAGTCATCAGCAAATGGTATAATGAGTGATCTTAGGAATTTTATGATTTTTTCGTGGTCGTTAGTTAATTCCTTGATAAAAGATGTGCTGTCACGTTCACCACCCTCAAATTCGGTTAGTGTGGTTAGTTTTGAAAATTCGCTAATACTTGCAGGGGCTTTAAAGCCCAGTATTCTAATTCGTTCAGCAACTTCGTCTATGATTGCTGCTAATTGATTGTATTGAGCTTCAAACAAAGCATGTTTATCAGCAAAGTCAATTCCAACAACATTCCAGTGTGCATTACGAGTTTTTAAATTAAGAACAAATTCATCAGCTAAAATTATTTCTAATTTCTCGACTACAGCTTTTCGGTTTTTTTCAGAAATACCTATGTTGGTTTCCATATCAACTTATTTTAGTTACCTAAATATACTTGATATTCTTTTTAAAAAGAAGTTGTTAGCGTAGATTTTTAGCTATTACTATTGTGTTTTTTGTGGTTAGTGATTTTTTTGCGTGAGGGATTGCAAAGGAAATCCCGCAGCCTGACTGAAAAGGAAGTGCGAGGAATTGTAATGAAAAGCTCGACCCTTTGAGGCACGCCCAAAATAGGATTTATGGGATATTTAAATATTTATGTGTTTGTAATGATATTTTCCATTTAGGGTGTTGCATTACATAATCAACAATTAGTGGGATTATTTTTTCGCGTTTACTCCATTCGGGTTGTAGGTATAAAATACAATCTTTGGATACTTGTTCGGCTTGTTTTTCGGCAAAATCAAAATCCGAGGTGTTGTAAACGATTACTTTAAGTTCATTGGCTTTTTTGTATACACTTTGGGTGGGAAGTTTTAATTTTTTTGGTGATAAACAAATCCAATCCCAATCACCAGAAAGTTCATAAGCACCAGAGGTTTCAATATGAGTTTTAGCGTTTTTGCTGTGAAGTCCTTTAGTTAATTCAGTCATATCCCAAGTTAAGGGTTCACCTCCAGTAACTACAACTACATCACTATGTTTAACTGCATTTTCAACAATGGTTTGGGTAGCGGTTGGGGGGTGTAATTCGGCATTCCAACTTTCTTTAACATCGCACCAATGGCAACCTACATCACAACCTCCTATTCTAATAAAGTAGGCGGCGGTTCCTTTATAATATCCTTCACCTTGAATGGTATAAAATTCTTCCATTAAAGGAAGCATTTGTCCTTTGGCTACTAAATTGTTGATTTCCGTTTTTGTCATATTAGGTGCAAAGATAGTAGTTTCCATGTATACAATGTAGGAAATAGTATGCGCAAGGATTTTTTTCCTTTTTTTTAATACTAAATAGGAAATCTTTACTTTTATGATATTAAAATTAAAGCCCATGAGTAAAACGGATGCGTTTATTGAAGAAATTCAACAAGGATATACATGTAAAGGAGATTTTATAACCTTAGGAGGAGCAATGTATAATGAGGAAACATTTGCAAATGCTCAAATTAAAATTCCGTTAAAAACATTAAATAGGCATGGATTAATAGCTGGAGCTACTGGTACAGGAAAAACAAAAACATTGCAAGTGTTGGCCGAAAATTTGAGTAATAAAGGTATTCCTGTGTTGCTTATGGATTTAAAAGGTGATTTGAGTGGTATTGCTCAGCCAAGTCCTGGTCATGTTAAAATTGATGAGCGTCATGAGAAAATAGGTGTTCCTTTTGAGGCGACAGGTTTTCCAGTAGAAATTTTAACGCTTTCGGAACAAAAAGGGACGCGTTTACGAGCAACGGTTAGTGAGTTTGGTCCAGTGTTGCTTTCGCGAATTTTAAATGTTACTGAAACTCAAGCGGGGATTTTAGCTATTATTTTTAAATATTGTGATGATAATAAGTTGCCTTTATTGGATTTAAATGATTTAAAAAAGGCATTACAATATGCAACTGGAGAGGGAAGAGAAGAAATACAAAAAGAATATGGAAGTATTTCAAAAACATCCACAGGTTCTATTATTCGTAAAATTATTGAAATAGAACAGCAAGGAGGGGATTTGTTTTTTGGTGAGCGCTCTTTTGAAATTGATGATTTGTTACGACAGGATGAGCAGGGTAGGGGCTATATAAATATTATTAGATTAACTGATATTCAGGATAAACCAAAGTTGTTTTCCACATTTATGTTGAGCCTTTTGGCCGAAATATATAGTACCATGCCCGAGCAAGGGGATAGTGATCGCCCCGAACTGGTCTTGTTTTTGGATGAAGCCCATCTGATATTTAATCAAGCATCATCGGCATTATTGGATCAAATTGAAAATATTGTTAAGTTGATACGATCAAAAGGGGTAGGCTTGTATTTTGTAACTCAAAACCCAACCGATGTGCCCGATGGAGTGCTTGGGCAATTAGGGTTAAAAATTCAGCATGCATTACGAGCATTTACGGCAAAGGACAGGAAGGCGATTAAATTGACGGCAGAAAATTATCCGATTTCAGAATTTTATGATACGGCAGAAGTATTGACCTCATTGGGAATTGGAGAAGCTTTGGTGTCTGTTTTAGACGAAAAAGGAAGGCCGACTCCACTGGCACAAACTATGCTGAGAGCACCAATGAGTAGAATGGATGTGTTGACAAATCAAGAGTTAAAAAAGTTGGTTGAAGGTTCTGAATTAACCGAAAAATACAATGAATCTATTGATAGAGAAAGTGCTTATGAATTATTAAATGAAAAAATTGAAAAAGCAGAAGCAGCTGAGGCTAAGGAGGCAGCACAAGCCGAACGTAAAAAATTAGACAAACGCAGCTCGAGTAGCCGTGGTTCTAGTTCAGGAAACAGTTCAAGTGGTACACAAAAAGCCATTATAAAGGTGTTGACTAGTGCCACTTTTATAAGAGGTGCGCTAGGGATATTAAACAAAATGATGCGTTAAGCTTTATTAGTGTTTTGTTTTTTTACAAGAAGTGCGACAAGAGTGCTTACAATATATTTTATAGTATTCGTTTTGAGTGAAGTTGTTTTAGATGAATAAAATGAAGGTAATTCTATTTTTTTTCCATAAAAAAGAACCTATGTTTGCGTATCTAAATCGAAATAAAAATGATCATGAAAATAACACGCTTTTCGTTAATTGTTATAACAGCTCTTTCTGTTTTTAGTTGTCAAAAAAAAGTAAATCCGTTTGAAATAGGAGTTGACCACATTGGCGAATTAACTAAAACAAGTACGGTTAAAGATTTGGATAAAATTTACGCAAATGATTCTATTGTAAAACATATTGCAGGTGATGAATTTGTAGGGAGTGCCAATGAAATTGAAATATATGACAAACAAGGAAAGCCACTATTGATTTTGGAGGCTAGTCAAGAGTTTGATTCGACAGCAACTATAAAGTCTATAAGAGTTATTGATGCTCGTTTTAAAACATTGAAAGGTTTTGGAGCGGTAAGCACGTTTAAAGATTTAAAAGATAATTACACAATTTCTAAAATAACAAACACATTAAGTTCGGTGTTAGTTGACATTGATGAAATTAATGCTTACGTAGCTATTGATAAAAAGGAATTACCTAATCAAGTGCAATTCGATACAAAAACAAAAATTGAAGCGGTGAATATACCCGATGGAGCAAAAATTAAATATTTTTGGTTAAAATGGGAATAATAAAAAATGAAAGACTGTCTAAATAGGCGGTCTTTTTTTTGTCTTTTTTCTTATTTAATATATAATATGACTTCTAGCGTAAGCGAAATAGTATGACAGATCAACTAAAAAAAATAGTGCCTATTTTAATAGGGAAACAATTAAAGTTTAGATCATTGTGGTCTCCAGATAAAGCTGTTGAGCAGGCTTTTAATTTATTTTGTTCTCCCCAAAAAGGACGTGTAAGGACAGAAGAAGAGGAGTTTTTAGATGACGCAAAATTAGAAAAAGTGCTCACCAAAGGGCATAAGATACAAACTTACCAATGGGAAGGTTCTGGTGATACAGTCTTATTATTACATGGTTGGGAGAGTAATAGTTATCGGTGGAGAGCTTTAGTTGCAGAGTTGCAACACTATAGTTTTAATATTATTGCTGTAGATGCGCCAGCTCAAGGATATTCGAGTGGTAAATACTTGAGTGTCCCTTTATATGTGGATTGCATTCAAGATATAATAGGTAAGCATCAGCCAAAAATAATGATAGGTCATTCTTTAGGGGGAATGACTGCTATTTATAATCAATACTTGTACCCAGATACGAGTGTGGAGAAAATAATCACTTTGGGGCCTCCATCAGAGTTGAGTTTTTTTTTAAAAAGTTTTCAAAATACACTTGATTTATCTCAAGGGTTTATGGAAAAAATGGATGATTACTTATTTAAGCGTTTTGGATTTTATGCTGGAGGCTTTTCAATTTCCGAATTTGCTAAAAAAATAACAATACCTGGGTTGTTAATTTTAGAAAAAAATGACAAACTAGCTCCTTATAAACATTCTAAAAAAATTGCAGATAATTGGAGTGCTTGTGAATTATTTTCGGTGGAAAATGTTGGGCATTCACTTCAATCGGAAGAGATCAACAAGGAAATTTCAGCTTATTTAAAGTAGTTGCGCTAACTCGGAATATGCAATGAAACGTTTGGTTTTGCTGAGATTTCGATAAGGAACAGATTTTCTATTGTATAATCTGCGTTGAATACTTTGTGTAATTTATGGCTATAGAGCTTGTGTTCTAATTAACGTATTTTGGTTAGGAGTCTTTTACTTGAGCTGAAATAAATACATTATTTTTGTAAAAAATAATGTATTGGAAACAGGAACGACAAGGTTAAATAAATATTTAAGCGAAATAGGTTATTGTTCTCGTAGAGCTGCAGATAAACTTATTGAAGAGAAGCGTATACTTGTAAATGATGAATTGCCACAAATGGGACAAAAAGTTTCGCCTGATGACCAAATAAGCGTTGATGGGGAGCAAATTCAAGACCCAAAACGCGAACATGTATATTTAGCGTTTAATAAGCCGGTAGGTGTAGTTTGTACCACTGACCTGCGAGAAAAAGATAATATTATTGACTTTATTAATTATCCGCAGCGGATATTTCCTATCGGTAGGCTGGATAAACCAAGTGAAGGTTTGATTCTTTTAACTAGCGATGGAGATGTGGTAAATAAAATTTTACGCTCACGTTATAATCACGAAAAGGAATATATAGTTACGGTGGATAAATTAATTACTCCCGATTTTATACAGCGAATGGGGAATGGTATTCCAATTTTAGATACAGTCACAAAAAAGTGTGTCGTTGAAGAGATTAGTAAGTTTAGTTTTAGAATTATTTTAACTCAGGGGTTGAATAGACAAATTAGGCGCATGTGCGACTACCTAGGTTATGAGGTAGTGAAGTTGAAGCGTGTTCGAATAATGAATATTAAGCTACAATCAAATGTAGGTGAATACGTACTAATATCACAAAAAGAGATGTTTACAAATTTAAAATCTGACGAAATTGAAGATTTTATTGCACAAAAAAATAGTAAAAAAAGTTCAGAAAACGATAAATTAGGTATAAGTAATTGTAATAAAGTGAAAAAAATAGACCAATTAAACGAACAAGGAAGGATCGTTAAGAGAGGATTTTAACAAAGTATAATATGTTGTTTTTTAGGCTTTTACAAACATTTAAAGAAAAGGATTACAACGATATCGAAGCTTGAAAACCAGTTTATTGCACTAAAAAACAACTTTAAAACAATAAAAACATACGTTTTGTCGATTTTCTTGTGAAAATCTATTATATTTGATTTGTATTAGATAATAGCCATTTTTTTTGGCATGTTTATTGAAAGCCTACTAATACAAACGTAAATTACTTAGAAAACATGAAAAGATTTTTAGCCTCAATTTTTATTTTTCTTAGCATCACTTTGGTTAATGCGCAAGAAGAATTGTACTTCGTTTCAGTCGAATCATCGTCATTACGAAGTGGACCCGGAACAAATTACAATGTAGTTGCAGAATTAGGAAAAGGAATGCAAGTCTTACTTATTAGTGAAGATTTTGGAGACTGGTGGACGGTGCAATACAAGACAATGAATGGTTTTATCAGAAGATCAGACATTCTTGCAGTACCAGCTGGAATAGTTATTCAACCAAAAGAAGAAGAAGATAATGAAGGAGATTATTATGAAGAAGAAGATACTACATCTAGTAAGTATGATGATTGGGAATCAACAGAATATGAAACAGGAGAAACACCTGAGTGTTTAAATATTGTTCCTGAATTTGATTACAGCTTAGATAATTATTTGAAGATAAATAATGTAGGTTCGAATACTGAAGCTGTGGTGAAGCTTATTAAAATAGATAACACTAATGGTGAAGAGTTAACATACCGTATTGCTTACATACAAGATGGTGATGTACACCAAATGAAAAACATCCCAGCGGGTAAGTATTACTTGAAAATTGCTTACGGTAAAGACTGGAGAGAATTTACAGAAAATGGGAACTGTTTTGGTAGATTTGTTGAAAACCCACAATACGAAAAAGGAGATGATATCGTAGATTTCACTCCAATAAAAACTAGTCAAGGAACGGATGTACCATCTTATGAGTTGTCATTGGATGTGAGTAACTCAAGTTCAAATAGTTTAGAAACGGAAGATATATCAGAAAAAGATTTTAATAACTAATTTTTTTGAAAGGCTAATATAATAGATCAAACCCGAAGCTATGCTTCGGGTTTTTTGTTTTTATAATAATTTTATAGTTGAATTAGCGGTGCTACTAATTCAAACCAAAAACACTATTTTTGTAACTGAATATTTAGAATAGCAATTAATGACAGGAACCGTTTATAAGTCTACAGGAAGCTGGTATACAGTTAAGGGAAAAGACGGAGTGTTTTATAATTGCCGTATCAAGGGGAAATTTAGAATAAAGGGTATAAAAAGTACTAATCCAGTTTCGGTGGGAGATCAAGTGGTCTTTGATTTAGAAACTCAAGATGAAAAAACAACTGGGGTAATTAAAGAGATTAAAGAGCGTTCAAATTATATTGTTCGAAAATCAGTTAATTTGTCCAAGCAAACGCATATTATAGCGTCTAATATAGATATTGTTTTTTTAGTAATTACCTTAAATAATCCACCAACATTTACTTCTTTTATTGATCGATTTTTAGTTACTGCTAAAGCCTATGGTATTAAAACAGTCTTGTTGTTTAATAAAATAGATACCTATAGCTCAGATGATCTTGATGAAATACGCTATTTGGCACATTTGTATAGAAATATAGGCTATGAATGTGAAGGTATTTCTGCAAAGACAGGTAAAAATATGGATAAAGTGATTGCCTTAATGCAAGGCAAGGTAAGTATGTTTGCAGGGCATAGTGGGGTAGGGAAATCCACTTTGGTAAATGCTATTCAACCGAGTTTGCATTTGAAAACCAAAGAGATTAGTGATCAGCATAAACAAGGACAGCATACCACAACGTTTGCTGAAATGTATGATCTGGAAAATGATATTCGAATTATTGATACACCTGGCATTAAAGGTTTTGGTGTAGTTGATATGGAGCCTAGTGAAGTAAGTGGGTATTTTCCGGAATTTTTTGAACGTCAATCAAATTGTAAATTTAATAATTGTTTGCATAAAAATGAACCTAAGTGTGCAGTTAAAGATGCTTTAGAGGCTGGGGAAATAGCTTGGTCTCGTTATAAAAGTTACTTGCAAATATTAGAAGGTGATGACACTCATTATCGTAAAAACGAATATACCAAGGATGTATGAGGGTAGTGATTCAGCGTGTTTTAGAGGCGTCGGTAGTAGTAAAAGGAGAAACTGTTGGGGCTATTAACAAAGGATTATTGGTATTGTTAGGAGTTGAGGCTAGCGATGGTCAAGTTGATATTGAATGGTTGGTAAAAAAGATTTCTCAATTGCGTATTTTTCCAGGGAATGCGGGTAATATTGATAAAAGTATTCAAGATATTGATGGTGAAATTGCAGTAATAAGTCAGTTTACATTATATGCGAGTACAAAAAAAGGGAATCGCCCTAGTTTTATGAATTCGGCTAAGCCCGAGATTGCGAAGCCTATTTATGAAAGTTTTGTTACTCAATTGTCTGAAAAGCTTGGAAAAAAAGTAGCCACTGGTATTTTTGGAGCAGATATGAAGGTGTCGCTAATTAATGATGGTCCAGTTACCATATGTATGGATACAAAAAATAAAGAATAATCCAGTAGATAGTTTAGTTGCTTGAAATGAAAAGGAGCTTAACTGGAAAAATAGAACAAAAAGATGGATATAAAAAATGCACAGCTAGACGTAGATGAATGGATAAAAAACCATGGTGTTCGTTATTTTAATGAATTAACCAATATGGCACAGCTTACCGAAGAAGTAGGTGAGGTAGCACGTATAATTGCTAGGCGCTATGGAGAACAGAGCGAAAAGGAAAGTGATAAAGATAAAGACCTAGGTGAGGAGTTAGCCGATGTGGTTTTTGTAGTTTTGTGTTTAGCAAACCAGACTGGTGTTAATTTGGAAGAAGCTTTTAATAAAAAGCTAGATATTAAAACCAAAAGAGACCATGATAGGCATCATAATAATGAAAAATTAAAATAATATGTTTAAGCAGATAATGAGTTCTGAGGCATATTGGAGATCTGTAATTAGGTTAGGATTTCTTTTTGCTGTTGTTTTTGGTATTGTTGAACATATAGGGCAATACAAAGGGGTCAATTTTGATGGCTTTAAAGCTGATATCCTTGATAAAGGATTAATATTTAGGTATGTGCGTTCAAAAATTGTAGGAGGTTTAATTTATGGATTAATTGTGTCCTTTGTTTTTCAACGACGTAAAATTATTGAGAGTAGAAGAAAATAATGAATTTAGAATTAACTCAAATTGCAGATATCTCAAATGAGACACTGCAAATAACAGGATCAAAAAGTGAAGCAAATAGATTATTAATTTTGCAAGCACTGTATTCAAAAATTAGTATCAAAAATCTATCGAATAGTGATGACTCTCAAGTAATGCAGGAAGCTATTGTAAGTTCGGAGGAATTGGTGGATATACATCATGCCGGTACGGCAATGCGTTTTTTAACGTCTTATTTTGCTACGCGAGAGGGACGTAAAACTGTTTTGACAGGAAGTGAGCGTATGCAACAACGACCTATAAAAATATTAGTAGATGCGTTACGTGATTTAGGAGCAGATATTACTTATCAAAACGAAGAAGGTTACCCGCCAATAGTTTTGAATGGGAAAAAATTGACAAAAAATAAGGTAAGCTTAAAAGCGAATGTAAGTAGTCAATATATTTCGTCATTAATGCTGATAGCACCTTCTTTAGAAAATGGATTAGAAATTGCTTTAGAAGGAAAAGTAACTTCGGTTCCTTATATAAAAATGACTCTTTCTTTATTAAAAGAAATTGGAGCTGAAGGAAGTTTTGAGCATAATGTCATTAAAATAGCACCTTTAGCTGTTTGTAATACAGATACAATTGTTGTGGAGTCCGATTGGAGTTCGGCATCCTATTTTTATAGTTTAGTGGCGCTTTCAAAAAATGCAAAAGTAACACTTGGAAGTTATAAAAAATCGAGTTACCAAGGAGATGCCGCTTTAGCAGAAATTTATAAAAATTTAGGGGTACAAACTTCTTATAACAATAACACCATTACATTGGAAAAAGTATCTGATGTGACCAAGGGAACGGATGCCTTTAATGGGGCACTGGATTTAGCGAATTCTCCCGATATAGCGCAAACCATAGCGGTTACTTGTTTTGGTTTAGGAGTTTCGTGTCATTTAACAGGTTTGCATACGCTTAAAATTAAAGAAACGGACCGCTTAGAGGCCTTAAAAGCTGAAATTGAAAAGTTAGGTGGAATTGTGGAGATTACAGAAGATGCCTTGAAGCTTAGGGCGGAATCAACAATAAAGGCAGGAGTGGCTATAGCTACCTACCAAGATCATCGAATGGCTATGGCGTTTGCACCTTTGGCTTTAAGAACACAATTATTGATTAATGAGGCGGAAGTGGTAAGTAAGTCTTATCCCGATTTTTGGTCAGATATGCAAAAACTTGGATTCCAAATTAATGAAGTGTAAGTGCTAGTAAAATAAAGTGATATAAAAAGCTCATGACGTTGTTGTGGGCTTTTTTTATGGGTATGTAAGAGTTGTTGTACATACTAAAACGATGTAGTTTTTTTAGTGAATTTTTAAAACAATATTTTTAAGTAAGTGGTGTTTATGCACGAGAACACACTAAACTTTACTTATGAAACAGTCATTATTATTTTTAACATTTTTAGTACTTCCATTTTATATCAATGCACAAATTGTTGTTGTTGAAAAAAAGAATAAAATAGAATTAGTAGGGGGTATTCAGCCTATTAAAAGACACAAAGTAGAATTGACAAGATTTGAAAAAACCTATTGTTTAAATTACATTGATACAAAACATAAAAGTAATTATGAATATAAAAGCTTTTGCTTTGATGATTTAGAAGGATCATTCGATGATTTTTATGGTACCATTCTTAATGGTTTTGATGAATTGCCTGAAGATCCAGTAAAAATTTCATTTCCTAATTGTAATGTTGAATTCAAATTTTCATCCTCATTAGGAACTTCGTACGTGGAATTTTTTCATTATTTTAATGGAAATGTGGGAACAAGTGTACAGATATCAAGAGGGAAGTGGGAAAAATTATTTGGAATGGATCGAATTTAATATTTAGATTTCTTTTTTAGTACCGGTAGCTTAGTAATTATTGGTGGTTGCGTAGTTTGTTTTTATTTTTTTGGACAAATACTTGACAACCCCTATGCTCAGATTGTATATTTGCCTTCTTATCAAAAACTAGATATATGAAGTTATCACATTTCGATTTCAATTTGCCAGAAGAATTACTAGCAGAATACCCTTCAGAAAACCGTGACGAGTCCCGTTTAATGGTTTTAAATCGAAAAGAAAATACTATTGAGCATAAGCAATTTAAGGATTTGATCGATTACTTTGATGAAAAGGATGTAATGGTATTAAACAATACCAAAGTATTCCCAGCTCGTTTATTTGGAAACAAAGAAAAAACAGGTGCGCGCATTGAGGTGTTTTTATTACGTGAATTAAATTCGGAAACACGTCTTTGGGATGTGTTAGTGGATCCAGCTCGTAAGATTAGAATTGGAAATAAATTGTATTTCGGTGATGATGAAACATTAGTAGCTGAGGTTATTGATAATACAACCTCAAGAGGAAGAACATTACGTTTTTTATATGATGGTTCTTACGAAGAATTTCGTAAAAAATTAAATGATTTAGGGGAAACTCCACTTCCTAAATATATCAAAAGGGAAGTAGAGCCCGAAGATATGGATCGTTACCAAACGATTTATGCAAAAAATGAAGGGGCAGTAGCTGCTCCAACAGCAGGTTTGCATTTTTCTAAGCATTTGTTGAAACGTTTGGAAATTAAAGGAATTGATTTTGCTGAAGTAACGTTACATGTTGGTTTAGGTACATTTAGTCCTGTAGAAGTAGAGGATTTGTCTAAACATAAAATGGATAGTGAAGAAGCTGAAATACAAACAGAAGCAACTCAAATTGTAAATAAGGCAATTAAAGAGAAGCGTCGTATTTGTGCTGTAGGAACTACGGTAATGAGAACATTGGAAAGCTCAGTATCTTCAGAAAATACATTAAATGAATTTCGTGGTTGGACAAACAAATTTATTTTTCCTCCTCATGATTTTAGTATTGCAAATTGTATGATTACAAACTTTCATACACCAAAGTCAACATTATTAATGATGGTTTCGGCATTTGCTGGGCATGATTTAATGAAAAGAGCTTATGATGAAGCTGTAAAGGAAAAATATAAATTCTATAGTTATGGTGATGCCATGTTGATTATCTAAACTTTTTAAGGTTATTATAATAGTATAAAAGAGCTACATTTTAATGTGGCTCTTTTTTTCAATTGTCAAGCTATGTAAAACAACTAATGATAGTTTGTAATAAATAAGACTATTGCCAGTGTCTCCGCTTTTCCATAGCGAAAAGTAACGCTACTGCTAGGCTTTGGCTAGTAGCAACACAGCATTGCAGACAAAGCGTATAAAACAAAGCTATTTCTTAATTGAGATAACCCACTTTATTTAATATACAGAAGTGTATCAAGCAAATGATTTAGAGGACTTGCATAGCATCGAGGATAACTTTCATCCGCTTTTGTAAAAACAAAGCTTATTTTTAAGGAATGATTTTTGTATATTAGAAACAATGTAGATATATAATTATCTTTGTATTAATATTTTTGAATTATGGATTTAGCGACTAGAAAAAACAGATTTATACAGCAATTTGAGCAAATTGCTGATATTAATCTTATCGAAAAATTTGAGAGTTTTTTAAAAGAAGAATTAGATTCAAAAAAAGAAATTGTTGCTTACGGGGTTAAAGGAGAACCTCTTACTAAAGAAATGTATATGAAGAAAGTCAAAGACGCTGATTTAGCTATGGATGAAGGTAAATATATTTCGTCAGAGCAACTGAAGAAACAAATGCTAGGCTGGTAAATGAATATAAGAGTCGATTGGTCTGACGATTCTGTTGAGGACTTAAATTTTATTTTTGAAAGAGTAAAGAAAAAGACTGTTTCTAAAGAATTAGCAAAAAACGTAATTGATGATATTTATGAAACTGGTATTAGTATATCGTTTGTTGAACAATATCAAGTTGATGAAATTTTGGGGAAGCCATATCGTAGAATGGTAGTCAGGCACTTTAAATTAATTTATAGAGCAATGACTGAAAAGCATATAAGAATTATTCAGGTTTTTGACACTTATCAAAACTCGTTGAAACTTAGAAAAGATATATAATTATGTAGAGCAATGATTCTTAAAGGAGTTGTTGCTTTTTCCGTTTACGTTCATTAGCATAGATGTTACACCAATAACATTGATAATCTAGCTTTAAGAAAAGTCCAACAGCTTGTTGGATAATTAGAGCCGAATCTAACCGAAGACCCCCGCTGTTCCCTAGCGAAAAGTAACGTTACTGCTAGGTGGTGATTAGTAGCAATATGGCATTTAAAGAAAGAGTAAAAAACAAAAAGCTATTCTGTAAAAAGAGTAGCTTTTTGTTGTAATAAAATGGTTATATCTGCTAGTTTCTCACTAGCAATAGCCTTATTAAAACGTATTTATTCCTTTACAAAAGGAAAGGTTTTAACAGCTTTATTGTTTTTGTTATTTTGTATAAGTAAAAAATAATGTCCAGTAGGTAAACTACTCACATCAATTTGGTTGGTGTTTTCATTTGCTGAAAATTCTAGAACAGTACTTCCTTGCATACTTACTATGCTAATTAGTGCGGGATAAGTGAGACCGCTTATGTTTAAGTTATTTTTTGTTGGGACTGGATGAATACTAATAAGATTATCAGAAAGTTGTTTTGATCCAGAAACACTACAGTTAGGAGGTGTATTTTGATTGCTAAAATAAATAGTAAAATCCCTAGTAGTTGATTTCATAACAAAATTAGTTCCGTCCAAAGCGACCCAATATGTACCGTCTAAATTAGTGAACCCAGTGGACGATAATGTGATACTTGGTTGGGCGGCATTAAAATTCTGTATGGCATTTGCTCTTAAGTCTACCCACCAATTAGGGCTTCCGTTATTGGTGTTTACCGAAAATTGGTAGAGGCCATTATTGGCTAAATCCCAATTAATAGTAAAATTGGTAATATTAGTTAAGTTGGGGCCATTTAAACCTAAAACATATGCTTTAGTGTATGAGGAATTACGGGTAGAGGCTAAGGCTTGATTTAAAGGAGTGCCAAAAGAACAATTGCCAGTACTTGGCGGCGGAGGAGGAGTTGTATTGGTTGCTTTGGATAGCGAAAACCAATTGATATTAAACCTGCCCGACGCGGCAAACAATTCAATGGTTTGGCTGCCACTGTTTAAATTCACTTCAGTTTCAATAGTTGTCCAAGATTGCCAATTTTGTGTGTTGGGAATGGATACCGTTCCTAGACTGGTGTTACCAGTTTTAAACTGTAATTTTCCCGAAGCTACAATACTAGCTACTCGGTATTTAAGAGTGTAAGTTGCGCTTTCTGGAATGTTAACTCTGTAGCGCAAGTAGTCACCATTATCAATATAACCAATATTTTGACCTCCTCCAGTATCTCTAGTAGATTCTTTGCGTGTTCCTTTTTGTTGGCAGTAAGCCTCAGCTTCTATGTTATTAATAATGGATACTCCATTTCCAGAACAGGTTTCGCTTGGAGGTGGAGGAGGTGGGTTTCCGCCACCACTTGGGGTATTCCAATTTTCAATAATATCTTTTATATAAATACCTGTGGAGGTTAAGTTGTTATTTAGTAATCCGCTAACTTCTGTTCCACTTGCTACTACGGAGGCTCCTTCGGCTTTGTCACTAATCGACCAATTAGCATGACTAATACCATTAGTTCTTATAAAGTCTAGCCAACGCTGTGTTTCTGCACGATCAGCAGCACCGTCACCATTTGCGTTTACAGCACCCCATTCGGTAACAAACAAAGCGATACCATTATTCATAGCTCGGGAAGCTTCATCTCTTAAAAATTGTTTGTGCGTACCTGAATAAAAATGAAGTGTATAGGCAGTGTTAGGATCATTTATGGGGTTGTTGGAGGCATCAACAACTTTTTGTGACCATTGTGGTGAACCTACTACAATTAAATTATCGGGATCTTTAGCTCTAATAGCCCTTATAACAGCTTCGGAATAGCTTTTTACAGTTTGCCAACTTTGTGCAATGGGTTCATTGTATACCTCATATATAACATGATCATTAGTGCCGTATAATTCAGCCATTTCCGAGAAAAACTCAATAGCTTGACTTTGGTATTGTTCCGCATTGTGAGAATGCCAATCGATAATCACATAAATCCCAGCATTAATGGCAGCATCAACTACTGCTTTCACTTTGTTTTTTTCTCTTTGAGGGTTGGTAATATAGCCCCCTGGGTTTTCAACGCCCATGGCAGCTCTAATAATATCAGAGTTCCAGTCGGTAGCGATATGGTTGACAGTTTGAGCATTGTAAAATTTAGCACCTTCACTAAAATTACTCCAAAAAATACTATTTCCGGCCAAGCTAACTGTAGTGTTGTTTTTGTTAACTACATGATTGTTAACTACCCTAAGTCGGCCATGTTGTTCAACTATGGATTGGGTAAATCCAGAAAAAGAAAATAACAGAAAGACAAAACCAATTAAGTGAATTTTGGATAGGGGGTGGGGATACCTTTTGAGGTATAATTTAAAAAAACATTTCATAATACGTGTTTTTGATTAGTTGTACTGAGCTGCTACTATAACGTTTTAATTTGTTTTTTATTTTGTAAAATACTGATTTTTAATTACTTGAAATTGTTTTTTTGTATGTTTTGTTATTAAACTGCAGAGTAGTATGTCTGTCTTTTGTGTGTGAATATCGATGTTTTTCAAGAAGAGATTTGATGATGTTATTTAGTGTAAAATTTGTAAATGATTGATTATGAATTGATATTTCTATTTTTTGTTTTAAGAAGTGAAGCTTGAAGAGGGTTTCTGTGGGTAAAAGTTATGTAGGAAGCATCTTATTTTGTTTTTCATTTGCAGTTTATTTGTTAGGTTTATCGACTTAAATTTCCTTTTAACAAATAGGTGGTAACAAATGTGTTTTTTTATAAAATATATAGATAGTGTTGTCGTTTTTCAAAGGGTATTTTTGATTTAAAAAAGTTAAATCAAAATAAATATTGATGGAATGTAATTTAGAAAATACCATTAATACAAAAGGAAAGTAAAGAGAAGGCTTATGAATAAGAAAGTTATTTTTGGTTATATCGTATTGTTTTTTACAACAATATTTGGTTCTTATGCACAGCTTTCAATAGCACCAGATAGTGGTCCTCCCAATAGGATATGTGCTGGTGAAATGGAAACGCTTAGAGTAACAGATGTTTTAAATCCAACGGATCGAATTGAATGGCGGTTGTTTCCTGATACAGCAGGAATAATAAAGAGCGAGCTGGTAAGTGCAGGGGGAGATTTTCTAGAGCTTAATGGATATCCAGTTACAACGAATACTACTTTTAGAGCTATCAGAAATGGAAATGCAACTGATTTTGGTCAGATTCTTATTGAAGTGGATGGCGTAGTTACAGGAGTGCCACAGGATGCAGGTACAGGAGGAAATATTGATTTATGTGGACGTATGCGAGGGGATGCCATTGATTTATTAGCTGTTACAGGAGGAGATCCAGGAGGTACTTGGTCTCCTGCTTTGTTTGGAGGGAGAAATTCATTTACAGTAGGGATTGATATGCCTACTATTTATACGTATAGTTTTCCAGCTGCAGGAACTGGCCCATGTGATAGTAGAGGCTCATCGGCTACTGTGGTTATAGGCGTATGTCCAGATGTAGATACAGATGGTGATGGAATGAATGATGATGTAGATCCAGATGATGATGGTGATGGAATTACTGATATTGAAGAAGAATCTTTATGTGCTACAACAGGTTTAGTTGAGACGGCTCCTATTGTTGATGTTGATTTTGGGGTGCATGTAGGTCCAGCACCAGAATCTGCTTTAAGTGATCCTAATGTGTTAGGTCATGCGTTTGTAAATAAACCGCCTATTGGAGGAGAATATGCGGTAGCTACATCAACATTTTTAGATCAAGGTTTAGGTACAGTAGGAACATTTTTTGCGTCAACTAATGCGATAGGTAATGTGGATGCAGATGGAACGGCTAATGGACGATTTTTATCTATTAATATAGAGCAAGACTTTATAGGGCAGGTAATATATAATTTACCTAGTATTCCAGTAGTTGGAGGGAAACAATATATTTTTAGAATTGATTTAGCTGGTTTGTGTGACGGATGTCCAAATCTGCCAATTATAGATTTGGAAATCAAAGATGCCGCGGGAGCGGTATTAGCAAATGCCACATCAGCGACTTTAGGGATTGCAAACGATGATGTATGGCGCGAGGTACGATTGGATTTTACCCCTGCAACATCAAGTTTAGTTACACTTTCAATTATTAACAGTCAACCAGAAGATCAAAATGGAAATGATTTAGGAATAGATAATATTCGTTTTTCATTATTAGAATGTGATTTTGATAAGGATGGGATTCCTAACTCGTTAGATATTGATACGGATAATGATGGGATATTAGACAGTATTGAAGGCGTGCCTAATTATGCAGATATTGATGCTGATGATGATGGTATTCCAGATAATATTGAAGCACAACTTACAGCTGCATATGTGCCTCCTACTGGAGTGGATACCGATGGTGATGGTTTAGATGATGCTTATGATGGTGTTGGAAGTCCAGGGATTACACCAACGGATACCGATGGTGATGGTACTCCAGATTATTTAGATTTAAATTCTGATGATGATTGTTACGATGACAATACGGAGGCCTATGACACGGATTTGGATGGTGTTTCAAATACATTGCCTTCTGGAGGTGATACAGATATTGATGGTTTGTTGGATGTTTTTGATACAATTGTTTTAGATGTGCCAACATCAGGAACAAACTCACCCAATGGAACTACTCCTGCAAGTTTTCCAGATGCAAGGATTCCAGGAGGAACTGATCGAGATTGGAGAGAAGCAGATACCAATGCAGGAATGCTCTCTGGAGGGCAAGATATATGTGTAGGATCAACGACAACATTTGTGCCTACAATGCCTGGAGGTACCTGGGAATCATCGGACACAAGTATAGTAACTGTTGATGCAGCAGGAGTTGTGACAGGAGTAAGTGAAGGTGTAACAACTATTGTGTATACATTATGCCCAGGGGTTACAGTTTCAAGAGGAGTTAGAGTAGGTAGTGGTGAAAATGCAGGAGTCTTATCTGGGGTACAGGAGGTATGTGTGGGGAGTACGACTTTTTTCAATTCAACTATAGTTGGAGGAACATGGAGTTCTTCGGATACTTCAATTGCAACAGTTGATGCCGCTTCGGGTACGGTTGTTGGAGTATCGGCAGGTGGTCCTGTTGTTATAACATATACGGTGTTAAGTTCCGTAGGTTGCGAACCAGGGGTAGCTGAGCGGGAAGTGACTGTTACAGGGAGTCCAGATGCGGGAACTTTGTCTGGAGTACAAGAAATTTGTGTTGGAGATATGACAACATTTTCTTCAACAATTGCTGGAGGTTCATGGCGTTCATCTAATACTACTATAGCTACAGTAGATGCAGCAACTGGTGAAATTACGGGTGTACGTATAGGTACTACCACGATAGAATATACAGTAACCGGAACAGGAGGCTGTCCAGATGAAAAAGCATCTAGAAACATAACGATACTTGAAGCACCAGATGCGGGAACTATTAGTGGAGCATTACGTGTATGTGAAACAGAAAGTGTAGCTTTTACATCAACGGAACTAGGGGGAAGTTGGAGTTCTGCTGATCCTTCAATTGCAACGGTTGATCCAGTCACAGGAGTAGTTACAGGTATTAGCTTAGGTACAACAAGTATTCGATATACTGTGACAGCTATAAACACTTGTGGTGATGGAGTAGCAAGTAAAGATATTACAGTAGATACGATACCCGATCCCGGAACAATATCCGGTGGTGATTTGATTTGTATTGGCAATACAACCATTTTTTCTTCAACAGAGCCAGGAGGTGTTTGGAGTTCA
>NZ_JH621275.1:40247-51750 GCF_000255455.1 Aquimarina agarilytica ZC1
GAGTGTCTAATGGAGAAACACTGATTAATTATACCATACCAAGTTCAGGTTCATGTGGAAGTATTGCTGCTACTCCAAAATTGGTCAGAGTGAGTTTAATACGTTCAACAGCAGGAACAATTAGTCCTGCCGAAACTATATGTGTTGGAGGGACAACAACATATACGTCAACCCAATCAGGAGGGGAGTGGACATCATTAAATACGTCTGTAGCAACAGTTGATCGATTTACGGGACTTATTACTGGGGTAAGTAGAGGTCCAGCTGTCATACAATATACGGTTCCGGGTTCGCCAGCAGGTGGAACTTGTGCAGCGGGTATAGCAAGGAGGGATGTGTTAGTGGAAGAATTGTCGGAACCAGATGTTATTCTTTCTACTCGTTTTGGTATTATTGAAACTTGTGTAAATAACGAACCGCCTGTAGTGCTTTTATCGACAGTGGCTGGAGGGACATGGATTTCATCTGATACAAGTATCGCTACGGTAAATGCAGATACAGGTGCTTTTACTCCTATTGGAGCGGGTGTGGTAACTATTGAATATACAGTGAGTAGAAATGGATGTGATATGGCGGTAACTAAATCTATTGATATTACTGTTAATGCAACGCCAAATCCAGGAATGATAGATGGAGATCAAAAGATTTGTCAAGGAGATACGGTATTATATACCTCAGATGGTGAATCAGGAACATGGAACTCTTTGGATACTTCAATAGCTACTGTGGATAGTAGTGGAAATGTGCTAGGTGTATCCGGAGGTAGTACGGTAATAGAATATACAGTATCTGGGGCAGGAAGTTGCGCAGCAGCTACCGTTTCTAGAGGAATAACTGTGGATCCAACACCAAATCCTGGGAGTTTGCCAGTCGGAGAGCGTATTTGCGAAGAAGGCATGATCACGTTATCTATTGGTGGAGGTGATACTGGAGGGGTTTGGACTTCATTAAATGAATCTATAGCGACTGTTGATGCCATTACTGGAGAAATAACAGGGGTGTCAGCTGGTATAGCAGGTATTTTATATGAGGTTGATCCAACTGGAGATTGTAATGCTATTGCAAATACAGACATTATTGTGGAGGCTCCTTTGGGTGCAGGTACTTTATCGGGAGAGCAAAATGTATGTTTAAACGAAACAACTACATTTACGCCAGAACTTGGTTTTACAGGTGGAACCTGGAGATCACTAAGTCCAACAATTGCTAGTGTTGATGCAAATGGAGTGGTTACCGGAAATAGTTTTGGGTCTGCAATAATTGAATATACGATAAGCAGTACGGGGCCTTGTGGTGATGAAACAGTAACTAGAATTGTTACAGTAACTCCACCGCCAGAAGACCCTATTGTGAATGATATTGAAACCTGCGAAGGTGATTTTGTTGAATTTAGAGCAGGTATAGCTGCAGGTTTAACGGCGAATTGGTTTGATAGTGATGGTACTACATTGTTATTGGGTAACACGAATAATTTTATTCCACCGGTATCAGGTTTAGGTATTTTTGATTTCTTTTTACAATCAGTAAACCCGATAACTGGATGTGAAAGTAGTTTGGTTCCTTTTAAATTGACGGTATTTGAAGCGCCAAATGCTGGAACAGGAGGAACACTAACTATATGTGAAGGTGAAACTTTAACAATTAGTATGTTAGATAATTTCCTGGGAGATGCAAATCCAGGAGGTACTTGGAGTCCTGCTTTGTTTGGAGCAGGGGTGTACAGTTATACGGTTGATCCAATTAGTACATCATGTATTGCCGATGTGGCTCAAGTGACAGTTGTTGAAACGCCAGCACCATCCGGAACTACCGTTGAAACTGGTGATAGAAGTGCTTTGATTATAACCCCTTTTGGAGCTAATTTAGAATATACGGTTGAATTAGAAGATGGTGGGGTAATTGGACCTCAATCAGATAATTTGTTTACTAATTTACCTTTGGGAGTACATACAGCTGTTGTGAATAACAATTGTTCTCCACCAGATATTGTGGAATTTGATTTGTTTGGTTTTCCAAAGTTCTTTAGCCCAAATGATGATGGTGTACATGATACATGGAATATAGAAGGGGTAAGGACTAATGACTTTTTGATTACCATATTTGACCGTTATGGTAGATTAATGACTTCTTTTAAACCTCAAAGCCCCGGGTGGAATGGTACATATAACAATATTCATATGCCAGCTGATGATTACTGGTATGTTGCCGTACGCGATAGTGGCGATGAATATCGAGGTCATTTCGCATTATTGCGATAATGTATTGTTGATTTTATAGGCTTTTAATTACAATAAAGTAAAAGCTGTTATGTTTTGTGGCATGGCAGCTTTTTTGCATTTTTTTACATACCCATATAATATTTTTTGGAAAGAATTTGCGGGGGTATTTAAAAAGACATGACTTTAACTCCCATTATGCATTAGAACTTCGAAATAGAATAGATTTTTAATGGTAAATACTATTAATCGATTACTTAAGTTTTGTTTGAAATTGTGTTTGTTTTTTTAAACATTAAAAATGAGTCGGTTATAATTGTTAGAATTTGTTTTGCGGTATTGAAAGATTTAACCTGTTATTTGTCGTAACTACTTAGCTTTTAAACGAAAAACGAATGATTTATTTTTCTCTGCCAGACTTTAATTCTAAATTTATGTTAATAAAATGATAATAAAACAAGGTTGCTATTAGTAAAAGTGCTACAAAAGAAGATTATTCTGTTTAATTTAATTAAAAATTGCTTTATATATGATATAAGGTTTGCGTAAAATCTTAAAGAAAAGGTAATTTTTTTTTAGCCTACAACACCTATGCTATTTCTTCGTTTAAAATATTAGCTCAAACTAGGTATGTTTAGTGATATGCATATCTAAATTTTACTGTGTTTAATCATGTTTATTATTTAAAGCTTTAAAGCAGCTCAAAATCTCTTGGATTTATAGGGAAACCTATAGAGTGAATCTTAGGAGTAGTTTTAATCAATGAATAGTAATGTAATAATATAAAATGTTTAACCATATTTAAAAACAACTAATTAGGAGCCTTTTATGGTTAGCTCCAAAACTCTAACTCAATATAATTATGAAACGTTTAAAATTTATGTTGGCAGCGCTCTGTTTGTCATCAATTGGGGCTTCTGCTCAGGATTGGAACGGAATCCCAATACCAGCAAATGCACCATCAGGAATGGTATGGGAACTCAACCCAGTCTCGGATAGCTTTAACTACGAGTCAAACACAAGAAGTATTCACCCAGAATTTGAAAAAAGATGGAACGAACTTTACATTAATGGTTTCTCAGGACCATCGGCAACATCATATCACAAGGATCATACATGGATTACCAATGGGATGTTGAATATACATGCAGCATGGGATGCTACATTACCAATTGTTTATACTGGATGTATTTCTTCTAAGTCTACTTTATCTTATCCAATGTACATGGAATCAAGAGTAAAGCAGGCAGGTTGTATGTTAGCCAATAATATTTGGATGATTAGTGATGATGAAACAGAAGAATTAGATATGTTAGAATCATATCCAAATACGCAACCAGGGCGTGAATTTTTGGATGAACGTATTCATTTAAGTCATCATACTTTTATTAGAGAGCCATTTACAGATTACCAACCTAGAGATGAGGAAGGTGTTTTTGGAACTTGGTATTTTGAAGAAGATAGAAAAACATGGAGAAAAGACTTTTTTACCATTGGGGTATATTGGAAAAATCCACATCATGCAGAATATTACATCAACGGAAAATTGGTTAGAACCATTAAAAAGAATGAACATAGTTTTGTAGATCCTCAAGGTAATTTATCGGAGCATACTACAAGTTTTGATGCTATTGACAAATATGGTTATACAGGAGGAACAGGTTTAAGTAAGCCGCAGCATATTATTATTAATATGGAGCAACAATCATGGTTAGCGGCATTAAATATTTTTCCAACACGCGAAGATTTAGATGATAAAAACCAAAGAAACTTATTTTTAGTTGACTGGATTAGAGTATATGATGCTGTTCCAACTGGAGGAAGAGTACCAGTTACAGATATTCAAGTAACACCAGTAGATGTAAATATTAGACCAGGAGAAACATTTAATTTAAATGCTTCAATTATTCCTAGTAATGCAACAACTCAAGCAATTACTTGGACAACAAGTAATTCCACTATTGCTATAGTAAATGGAGCTGGTGTAGTAACAGGGATTTCTGAAGGAACAGTAACAGCAGAAGTAACTACTCAAGATGGTGGTTTAGTAGGTATAAGTACAGTAAGAGTTTCTGGAACACCTGTAGCGCCAACTGATACATCAATTGATGTAGAAGCAGTAAGTATTTCTCCAAGAGAAGCAACTGTAGGTGTTGGAGAAACAGTTGAGTTGAATGGAGCTATTATACCATTTAATGCAACCGTACAATCAATAGGTTGGGCGACATCTAATTCAAGTGTGGCTCAGGTTGATAATTTAGGAGTAGTTACTGCAGTATCAACGGGTACTACAACTATTACGGCTACTACCCTAGAAGGTGAAAAAACGGATGCTGTGGTAATCACTGTAACCGATAATTCTGGCGGAAGTGCTGACCCAGCTGTGTCTGTTACAGGTTTAAATGTTTCGCCAGCAACTATAACAATAGGTATTGGGGAAGTTGAATGTTTAAAAGGAACAGTAGCACCTGCAAATGCTAGTAATGGTGCGGTTAATTGGTCTTCTAATAATACAGACGTTGTATTGGTAAATAATTCTGGAGTAATTACTGGAGTAGCTAATGGTACTGCAACAATTACTGCAACTTCTAGAGATGGTTCATTCACGGATACATCAGTAGTAACTGTTGGTGAAGGTGGAGGATCGGGTCCTATTGATCCTGTAGATCCAGTTGTTAATGGAGGAACATTAACAGGAGGACCATTTACATTTACTGTGGGTGATGGTATTGCCGATAATGTATCTGGTGTTTCACTTTCTGGAAATGTAGGAGCAAATTCACAGTATGTGGTTACAGATGATCAAGGAGTTATTCTTGGTTTACCAGGAGTACCGACAGCAGTGAATTTTGATACTGCAGGTACAGGAACATGTTTTATATATCACTTAAGTTATGAAGGAACTATCGGTGGATTAACAGCAGGGGCTAATATTTCTGGTTTCACTGGAAACTTTGATTTATCTAATAGTATTCGTGTAAACAGAAACCCAGTAGTAGTTGTTGTAGATCCAGCTGGAGATAAAATTGTTATTGAAGCAGAAACATTTATTTCAACCAATGGTACTTTTGATGATGCTAGCGCAGGAGGTCCTGGGTTAGGGGTAAATCAAACAGCTGTAGGGATCAACTATGTAAATAGAGGTGATTATGCAGAGTATACAATTAATGTAGGTAGTGCCGGGGAGTATGCAATTGAATATTTAATTTCAACTCCATCGGATAATGCTCAAATTCAATTAGCTATTAATGGAACTGCATTAGTAACAGATAATGTACCTAATAATGGTGATTGGGATGCTTATACTACACTAACATCTGGTACTGTTATTAATTTAAGTACAGGTGTGCAAACACTAAGAGTAACAGGTTCTGGGACTAATGATTGGCAGTGGAATTTGGATAAAATTACATTAACTAAACAAGGAGGGACAACAGCTCCAGTAGTTAATGGAGGTACTTTAACAGGAGGGCCATTCACTTTTGTAGTTGATGGAATAGCAGATAATGTGTCTGGTGTTTCAGTTTCTGGAAATCAAGGTGCAAATTCTGGATGGGTAGTTACTGATGAGAGTTTAAATATATTAGGTTTACCACCAACACCGCAAGCAGTTAATTTTGACGATGCAGGTACTGGAGTGTGTTTAATATGGCATATTTCTTACGAAAGTGGATTAACAGGTCTTAGCGTAGGTGAAAATGTTTCAGGTTTACAAGGGACATATGATTTATCTTCAAATTCAGTACGTGTTGAGCGTAATGCAGCGCCTACTACAGGTCAAAATGCAACGCTTGTTATTGAAGCCGAAGATTTTGATACTACAGGAGGTACATTTGATGATGCTTTTGCAGGAGGACCAGGTTCTGGAGTAAATAATGCTGGAGCTAATATCAATTATGTAAATTCTGGTGATTATGTTGAGTATACAGTGGATGTTGCTGTTGCTGGAACATATACTATTGATTACTCTATTTCGTCACCATCAGATAATGCTCAAATTGAGTTTGATGTGGTGGGTAGTTCAGCTTCGACAACGACTAACGTGCCTAATAATGGACAATGGGATAGTTTTGGATCATTAGATGGAGGAACTGTAGCATTAGCAGCGGGAAGTAATACAATAAGAATTACAGCATCTGGTAGTAATGTATGGCAATGGAATTTAGATAAAATTACATTGAGTACAGGTGGATCTGGTGCTAAAAATATTGAAGGTAGTACTTCTCTTGGATTATCGGTTTACCCTAACCCTGCTACAGATGCAGTGTTTGTTGAAGGTTTAGATCTAACTCAAGTGAATACAATTCATATGTATGATATTACAGGAGCAGAATACCCAATTAACATTAATGCTGATGCTTCTATTAATGTAGAAGGTTTAGCAAGTGGAGTGTATTTCATTACTGTAATGAGTTTGGAAAAAGGAAAACAGACTGCGAGATTGTTAAAAAATTAATGATTTTAAGAAATAATATTCCTTAAGAATTTACAAATAAAAAGCGAGTTTCATTTTTTGAGACTCGCTTTTTTTTAGTTGTGAAATTGTAAAAACTACCAACATGAATTATCAATAAGGGTAGCAATACAACCTGTCCATCCTGTTTGGTGATTAGCGCCAACACCACGTCCATTATCCCCATGAAAATATTCATAAAAGAGAACTAGATCTTTAAAATGCTCATCTTTATACCATTCTTGATGTAATTGATGTATCGGTCTATTTCCGTCTTTATCCTTTTTAAACATGTTTAGTAAGCGATTATTGATTAAGTCGCTCACTTGTTTCAGGTTCTTTTTAGTGTCGGAACCGTGTGGGTAACATACCGTGAATGTGTCCCCATAATATTTATGATATTCAAGTAACGACTGTACAAAAAGAAAGTTCATTGGCATCCAAATAGGACCTCGCCAATTGGAATTACCTCCAAATAAATAGGTGGAGGATTCAGCAGGATCGTATTTTACACTAAACTCTTTTCCGTCAATAACTAAATGATATGGGTTTTGATGAATTTTAGAAAGTGCTCTAATACCGTAATCACTTAAAAATTCATTTTCGTTTAATAAAGCACTTAGCAAACGTTCCATACGTGCTCTAGGTACCATGGATAATAAAATATCTTCACCTTTAGTGTATTCTTCAACAACCAAAGTTTGGTTGTTGTTTTTTCTGTAATTTCTAAACCATTCTAACCTTCGGGTAAAATCTTTAAGCTTAGCTAATTTTTCTTTTTCAAGTACCAATACAGAGTTAAGCGTCATTAAACCTACTAATGAGCGTACTTTAATAGGAATGTAATCGTTATTTGGTAAAATGAGTACATCGTAAAAAAAGCCTTGGTCTTCATCCCAACTACCTTTCCAGTTATCTCCAATGCCGTTGAGTGATGAGGCAATATGTACGAAGTGTTCAAAAAATTTGGTGCACATATCTTCAAAAGATTGATCATGCAATGCAATTTCGATACTTATTTGTAGCATGTTTAATGAAAACATAGCCATCCATGCGGTTCCATCAGCTTGTTCTAAGTGACCATTACCTGGAATTTGATTGCTACGATCAAAAACCCCAATATTATCTAGACCCAAAAAACCTCCTTCAAAAACATTATTTTGATCAAAATCTTTTCGGTTAACCCACCATGTAAAATTTAACGAGAGTTTGGTAAATATTTTTTTAAGAAAATCAATATCGCCTTTTCCTGTTTTTTTCTTATCAATTTCATAAACCTGAAATGCAGCCCATGCATGCACTGGGGGATTAACATCAGAAAATGCCCATTCGTAAGCTGGCATTTGTCCACTAGGAGCCATATACCATTCCTTTAAAATAAGGAGGAGTTGATTTTTGGCAAATTCAGCATCAAGCATAGCTAAGGGCACACAATGAAAAGCTAAATCCCAAACAGCATACCAAGGATATTCCCATTTGTCTGGCATGGAAATGATATCTTCATTATTCAAGGTTTTCCACTCGTTATTTCGGCCATGTAGTCGTTCTTTTGGAGGTGTGGGTTGGTTTTTGTCACCATGTAGCCAAGTGTGAACATCAATATTGTAATATTGCTTTGTCCACAGCATACCAGCAAAAGCTTGGCGTTGAATGTTTGTGGTGTCTTCGGATTCACCACGTTTAAACTGGGCATAAAATTCGTCAGTTTCTCTAATACGATCATTGAATATTGAATCAAAATCAGTAGTAAGTGATGTGGCTGATTGTTTGTTTTTGGATAAACGAATTTTAAAGGTTTTACTTTCTCCAGCAGGGATATTTACTTGATATAATGGAGCAAATTTAGTCCCCTTATCTACGGCGTCCGTAAGTTCAAAATCATTTTTAGTAACCGCATCATGAAATAGATCTTTTACGTATGGCGAGTTGTTTTTAACTCCAAATAGTTTTTCTTGATTGGTTTCGTTTTCAGTAAATAACCACTTTTGAGGTTGTTCAAAGTGAAGGTAATATTCTCCTAATTTAGGATGTTTTACTAGTACGGAACCATATTTTTCAGTCGACTTTAATTTGGTAATAGAATGTTCACCTCTCATTTTACCAAAACTCCAAAGGTTTCGCATTAAAATCGTGGGCATTACTGATATTTCAGAAGTTTCTGGACCTCGATTGTGTACGCTAATTCGCATTAAAATATCTTCTTCATCTGCTTTAGCATATTCTGTAAAAACATCAAAATACCTATTCTCGTTAAAAACTCCAGTATCTAAAATTTCATATTCAAGATCATTCTTATTTCTGCGAGCATTGGTATCGACCAAATCTTTATAAGGAAAGGCTGCCTGTGGATATTTATACAAATGTTTCATGTATGAATGCGTTGGCGAAGCATCTAAATAATAGTATAACTCCTTTACATCTTCGGCATGATTGCCTTCGGGACCTGTGAGTCCGAAAAGGCGCTCTTTTAAAATAGGATCTTTTCCATTCCAAAGCGCCACAGAAAGGTTAATAGCGCAATGACGGTCAGAGAATCCTGCAATACCATCTTCGCCCCAACGGTATACTCGGCTACGTGCATGATCATGCGGAAAATAATCCCAAGCAGCCCCATTGGGGCTGTAATCTTCACGTACTGTGCCCCATTGTCTTTCACTAAGATAAGGCCCCCATTCTAGCCATTTCTTTTTTTTATCATAATGCTCTTTTAAGCGAATTTCTTCAGTATTTTTTTTGGTGTTCATATATCAATTTTAACCATTTTTAGTAAATCTAGGATAGCAGGTCATGCTTCTATCAACAAATAGTGTTGTGCCATGTATATTCGGAGGAATCAGAAGCTAACTAAGTAACAACTGCTTCAATATCTTCTGGAATTCCGATTTGTTTATAAGGTATTAATTTATACATTTTTTTTAGAGTGCTTTCAGTTTTCTATGTCAAGTTGTAAATTTTAGTTTTATACGATTTAGTGATAATGATTTCGTATAAATATGTTGAATTATTTTTTGCTAGTCTAAGGCAAGAAAATCAAGCATAGCCTTAGTTAAGGTTGCTTTTTTTAACGCTAGAATAGTGAAAAAGAAACAGCATATATGCGAAATTTTTGTTAGTAAATCGTATTGATTGCACCTGGAGCAATACTATTTACTCTAACTTTTTGTGGGCCGTAACCTTGAGCAATAGACTACATAAGCATTTTAATGGCTCCTTTTATTAAGTTCTTTTCCATAATACTATCTTTAATGTGAAGTTAGTGTTAAGGTTTAGTACTATTGAATTCAATCCCATTAATACTAGACTGTTTTGCTATTGAATGATTTTATAATTTTGAGGAAATTGTAATAATTGAGGATGCTCAGTTTAAAAATCGTAATACAGATATGAGTTGTTGCATTTAAGTTCAATACAAATTCAAGTATGCTATTTTGCTTATGTTTTTTATTAGAATCACCAAATTTATATACCTAAAGTGAACTCGTTTGAATCTGTTAAATGATAGCTGACTATGAGAAGTTTTTTTGGATATAATGTGTTAAAGCGTTTTTTAAATCGTGTCTCTTTAAAGAAAAAGTTTTAGAATTTTTATCTAAATAGTCAGCAATCACAATGCCTTTTTTAGCTAAATTTAGTTTAGTTTTTTTTTGAGATTTTATGATTATAGCATGTATTAATTCTAATAATTGCTCAAGATTTTGTTCGTCAAAAATTTTTATTTTTTCGATAAATTCAGCTTCACTCATCTCGGAAATCTCTTTTAGAGTCAAATTAATAGTCTTTTTTAGATTTGATTCAATAGTAGTTAATTCATTTTCAATATTTTTAGGTTCTATTTTTATAATAAGACTTGTAAGTTTTTTAAAAACTAATGCCAATTTTTGAATTTCTCTCTTTATAAAGTCTTTTTCTTCTTGCATTTTAGAGTTTTTTATTAAGCTTTTGTGTCAATTACATTTCATTTTAGTTGATGTCATTTTTTTGATTCAACCATAACGATGCAATATTGAAATTATGAAAATACTCGATTTTATAGAACTGTCAATACTCATAACGAAGTTCTAGTGCCTAATATGGGTTTATTTTATCAACAAAACCGAGGTATAATTCAATTATACCTCGGTTTTTATTAATGCATAGTATTTATGATTATCTAAAAGCAAGTATTTAAATCGCAATCTGGATTGTTTTCTAGAATTCGTACAAACTGTTTTAATTTTTGTAAATCGGTTAAAGTAGTATTATTAATTACTGAATTTATATCATTCTGAGCAATATCACAAGGGTCATCATCAGTACAAACGGTATTATTTAAAGTAAATCTATCTAATACGACATTAATCTGTGGGTCAAAAAAGACACAACTAAAAAAGTCACTTCCATTACAAATTCTAACATCCATTCTTGAATTATTAAGTATTGAACGGCAGTCATCTGACCAATTTACAGAAAACCTAGCTTCTCTTGGAAAAGGTCCCAAATTGATTGTTTTTACTTGCAGTGGTATATTGCTGCCTCCAGAAAAATTCCCGCCAAACAATTGAATATGTGCGTAAAGTGAAAATATTCCTGGTCCACCGGGACCAATATTAAAGTTTTTCAATACATATTCTACATTATTTGCTCCTTGTTGTGCCAATGGGCCGACTAACGTAACATGATTTCCCTGTTGAGTAATACTTTGTGCTTGTAATGTTGTTAAAGACATTAACACTAATACAAAATTAAAAAGTAATAAGTTTTTGAAATTTCTCATAATGAATTTTAATTAAATGGTTATACGCTTTTAATATAAATATTTCGTATATTTAAGGATGCCAAAATCATCTACTCTAAT
>NZ_JH621276.1:0-32335 GCF_000255455.1 Aquimarina agarilytica ZC1
ACTAGCAATCACCATTATATTAATGCTTTTATGCGAAAATATTAAATTAAAATCGTATTAATCATATAAACTTAACATACTATTTATCTATTACAAACAGTTTTATTCTAATTAATCCCTTTGTTAAAACAACATTACAAATAGGTCATTTTTATTAATCGAAACGCATTATTACACAACTAAGTGAATCTATTTAAGATTGTTACACATTTAATATAAATGAGTCCTGCCAATGTATTTCTCAATCACTTTAGTGAAGAAGTATTAAAACTCTGCAAAACGCCTATCAAAGGCAAAATTAGTATCGGTAAGTGTTTTTAGGAAAGTAATGAGTTGCTCTTTTTCGGTCTCGGTTAATGGAATCCCCAATTTACCATTATTAGTCAACACAGGATCAAGGGTTTCACTATTCACCATACCTGAATCATAAAAATCCAATACATCCTTTAAGGTTTTAAATCGCCCATCGTGCATGTAAGGTAGGGTTAACTCAACGTTTCGTAAACTTGGCACTCTAAATTTTTGAGCATCTGTATCCAAACCAGAAACTAATTTCCTGCCCATATCATTATATTTCGGATCTATAGGCAATCCGTTATTTCGGTAGGATTGATCCGTAAACAAAGTACCTGCATGACAGCTAGCACATTTGGATTCAAAAAGAGCTTGACCAGCTTGCTCTTGCTCATTTAAGCTTATTCCACCTTCATTTCTAGTAAATTTATCATATTTACTATCTGCCGAAATCATCATTACCATAAATTGAGAAAGTGCCTTTAGCATATTTGCGGTATCAATTTTTCCATTTTCAAATGCCGCTTCAAACAAAGGCGGATAATTTTCATCGGCCGCCAACTTAGCCAAAACATTAGTAAATGTCTCATTCATTTCAACCTCCGAAGTAATTGGAATAATCGGTTGCATATCCAAATGATTTGCAGCACCATCCCAATTAAATTCGTTTAAAAATGCCATATTTTGAACTGGAGGTGAGTTACGCGTACCTAAAAGCCCATTTACTCCATGACTTACTATATGTTTGTGATGGGTAAATGAAAACTCCTGTCGGTGACATTCACCGCATGAAATTACTCCAGTGGATGATAATTTCCCTTCATAAAATAAACGCTTCCCCAATGCAAATCCCTCTTGAGTTGGGGGATTTAGACTTAAATCATATGTTAAGTCCGGAAAGTTAGCTGGAATTACCACTTCCAATGGTGTTGGATTGAATGCTTTTTTATTATCAACGTCCTCATAACCTACTTCTTGCCCAGAATCACTAGAACAAGAAAGAATGAAAAAAAACATAAACTTCACTAAAAAAGCTACACGCATTACTAATTATTTTACGGAAAACATGGTTTGAATATTAGCTGCATATTTAGGCGAATTTTCTGGATCCAATTGCACATCCGATTTAACGCTTAACGACATTTTATTCACCGCATCAAAAACCTTTGCTATATCCACTTTTAAACCCCCACTAACTATGTTATCCTTAGTTACTACTAATGAATTAAGTGGCAAAATGATTGCCTTATAATTATCAATATTAGCCCCATGGCTCCCTACATGAATTTTAAAATCATTCGCTGTTGCATTTTCCGATGTTTCATAGGTACCTTCAAACTTAATAAACTTATAACCCGCTGCCCAAGCCCAAAGCATTTGAGCTTCTTCGGCCTTAGGAACAAAATTTAAGGTTCCCTGCTCAATTGGAAACTTACTCTGATCTACTCCAAAACCAAATTTAACCGCCGTATATTCTCCAACAGGCACTTTAGAAAAATCAATAGATAATGTTTCTGTATCTGCCTCATTAATTAAAAAATAACTATCCGCTTTAGGGTATTCAAACTCATTGCCTTGTTTATCAACAAACACAAAGTCACTTAAAATATATTTTAATTCCGAAACTTTGTACGACTCTCCCGAAGCATTCGTATAAGATTCCGTATTTAATATCAGCTCTTTATCTTGAACTACATTAGCTATACTTAAATTAAGATTTCCAAATTCCGGTGCTTTTTTATCGTCGCTATTACAAGCAATTAAACCCATACTTATAAGACCTAATTGTAGTATTTTTTTTTGAATTTTCATAGTGTTTCTATTTTGACAAACTGATTACAAGCGCATCTTTTTTCCCTTTGTTGTCTATTAGGTCTGTTACACTTTCTGAATCTCCTATAATTATGATGTTGTTTTTAGCATCCTCTAAAACATCGTATGCAAAATCAAGCTTAGCACCACCTAACGTAGCAGTCCATTGCAACTGTAACTTTTGATCAATTTCTGCTAGGTAATAATCATTACCTCCTTTTGCCTCCTGTATGTCACCATCATTACTCCGTGTATTCCCTGCAATTAAAAAGCTTCCTGATCTAGTTTCGTAAATAGCCTCTGCATTATCAAAGTCTGATCCTCCCATACTAAATTGTTCTAAAAGAACTCCATTTTCATTAATTTTCACTATCCAAACATCGGCATTTCCTTTATTCTCTTTCACATCAACATCGGAACTTCGCGAATTACCTACAATAATGTAATTCCCATCGGCTGTTTTGATAATTGCATTTGCCATATCTATCTCCGAGCCTCCATAGGTTTTTTCCCAAATCAACTCCCCTGTAGCATTAATTTTAATTGCCCAATAATCATAACTTCCATTATTTTTATTAATATCAAAATCATCACTTTCTGTTGATCCAACGGCTATAAATCCTCCATCATTAGTGACTACAATATCACTTGCTCTGTCATTATTACTCCCTCCAAAAAATTTCTCCCATTCTTTATTTCCTTCCCTATCTAGCTTATGAATCCAAAATTCACCTACTCCATGTAATGTTTTAAGTCCTTTTGCCCCCTTGGTAGGTTTTAAATTTGGTCCATTATAATTATCAACATCCAAAAAACCTGCGGTCACAAAACCGCCATCGGGAGTTTCCTTTACCGAAAAAGCTCTGTCATCCCCCAAAAAACCAAAACTTTTTTCCCACTGTAAATCCCCTGCTGCATCTAACTTTACAATCCAATGATCATAAGAACCTTCATTATTAGAAACATCATCATCTAAACTTCGGCTATAGCCAGAAATAATAAAACCCCCATCAGTTGTTTTTGCTATACTCTCTCCTCGATCATCATCATTCCCTCCATAAGTATTATTCCAAATAATTTCTCCTTTTGCATTTAGTTTTATCACCCAAAAATCCTGAGTTCCACGCACTCTATCCACATCACCATCTACACTTTCTGTATTTCCTAAGACTACATAATCATCATCCAATAATACGATCGCCTTTACTTCGTCATTCAAGCTTCCACCTATACTTTTACTCCAATTTAGTTCTAAATTAACACCACTTGCAGGAGGTTGTTTATTAGGACTCTCTTGTCCTGCCATCCGACTGTCATCTGAAGAAGAACAACTTAACAGCACACCAGCTACAACAAGCAAAATGAAAGTATCTATTTTTAGATATTTTAGCATAACATCCTATTCAGATTTTTTAACAACAAACAAACCTTTCTGACTATCATTAAAAATAATTGATCCGCTTTTAAAAAAAGGATAGACACTCCAAACTCCACCAAAAGAAGCCGAATTTGAATTTGGCACCGAATCAAAAAAGCCTACTTCGGTCATATTTTTATTGGCAATATCACTTACATCAATGATCCGAATCCCTGCAACATAATTTGCTAGATAAAATAGATTACCATTAACATAACCATTATGATCAATGGCGTTTGTAGGCCCTGAATATTCCATGTGAATTTTAGGGGCATCCAAATCAGTAAAATCAAATACTATAGTTCGGGTTTTAAAACCGAACTCCTGCTCATCCAACTCATCACCTAACAAAAAATAAGTTTGATCCTCGGTAAACCAACCTTGGTGAGTATACTTAAAATTACTATATGTGATTTCCGAAATTTTTATTGGATTATTCTTATCAGTCACATCAACAATAACCACCTCATCTTCATTACTCCCTATATATATTTCTTTACCTTGATAATCTGCATCTGGCCCACTATAGGTCACCACTTGTGCATCATGCGAATATCCATCGGCACTATATCCCCCTACTCCTTTTGGTGATTTTGGATTAGACACATCAACAAAAACAGCTCCTCCCCCAAAAATATCTCTTGATGTTCCATTTATGTAAGCATAATTTTCACTTTCATTGATCACAATATTATGCGCACTTCCAAATTCGTTAAAAGTAGCATCTGCACTAAATGTTTGATTTACTCCTTCCGAACGTAATTTGGTTAAATCAAAAACTTGCATTCCGTGATTTTGAGCCTCACTAACTATGAATGCATGATCATCATAAACTTTTATATCTCTCCAGGAGCTATTTTCTGTTGCTGTTGGCAATTTTCCTTTTACAATTGGATTTAATGGATCGGAAACATCAACAAATGCTGTCCCCGAAGCTGCCCCCACAATAGCATATTCTTTTTGTGTCGTAGTATCGGTCCACCCCCATATATCATTTCCAAAGGCATCAGCCTGAGTAAAACCTAAATTTTTTAATGATACATTAGACATTAAATCATACCCATTACACGGATAAATACCGGCAAAACCATTTTCGCAAATTACTCGTTTTGTACTTTCTTCTGGATTAGGCATACCTATAGGGTCCGTTATTATTGGTTCTTCAGTAACAGGATCTTCAACAGTGGGAGGAGGAACTATAGTCGTATCATCACTACTACAGTTTATAAAAACCAGCATCAAACCTACAGCTAACATCCATTTACTAAAAAGAAATCCACTTTTAATTACCATATTGACAAGTATTTATCTAAAATTAACAACTATAACATTTACAAGCTTTTCCAATCAAAAAATAATTTTTTAATACGGCTTAACTTATAACTAGATTGATTTATAACGAAAAAAACACGAATAACATATGTGCTTATTTTTAAACTTTACCTACAATTTAAGCATAAAATTCATTTCAATTTTAAAAGTCCTACAAATAGCTATAGATAAAGGACACATAAAAAACATAGAATTCGTCAACTTCTTTTTACTTTTGCATCATGATTGAAGATAAAACCCCGCAACGTACTCGCCTTTCTGATCTTGGAGAATTTGGCTTAATTGAACATTTGACAAAAAACTTTAAAGTAACTCATGAAAGCACGTTAAAAAGTATAGGTGATGATGCTGCTGTTATTGATTTTAATGACAAGCAATGTGTGATCACCACTGATTTACTTGTTGAGGGAATACATTTTGATTTGGCCTATGTTCCATTAAAACACTTAGGCTACAAAGCTGTTATGGTTAATTTATCGGATGTATATGCAATGAATGCGATACCCAAACAAATCACAGTATCCATAGCCGCCAGTAATCGTTTTCCACTGGAAGCTTTAGAAGATTTGTATGCAGGTATAGAAACTGCTGCAAAAATATATAATATTGACGTTGTTGGAGGCGACACCACTTCTTCCAACAAAGGACTTTTAATTAGTATTACGGCTTTAGGCCACGCCAACAAAGAAGATATTGTATACCGTAGTGGAGCTAAGGATAATGATTTAATTGTTGTTTCGGGCGACTTAGGAGCCGCTTACATGGGCTTACAAATACTTGAACGCGAAAATGAAGTATTTAAAGTAAATCCGCAATCGCAACCAGATTTATCCATGTACTCCTACCTAATTGAACGCCAATTAAAACCTGAAGCGAGAAAAGATATCCCAGAACTACTTAAAGCACTCAATGTAAAACCAACGAGTATGATTGATATTAGCGATGGATTATCTTCAGAAATTTTACACCTATGCAAAGCTTCAGCACTTAGTGCGACCTTATATGAAGATAAAATCCCTTTAGACCCGACGGTAATAAATTCATGTGAAGAATTTAATTTAGACAGTACCACTATAGCGCTAAGTGGTGGTGAAGATTACGAATTGTTATTTACAGTAAAACAGGAAGATTTTCCCAAAATAAAGGCAAATCCAAACCTTTCAATTATTGGTCATATGACGCCTAAAAATGAAGGGATTTATTTAGTAACCCGTGGGAATACAAAAGTAGAAATTACTGCTCAAGGATGGAATAGCTTACAAGAATAAAACTAAGCGACCACTTTCATTTTTGTACGCTTAGATCTGCGACGTTTTACGACTACTTGTTCTAATCCTAAATGGATAAATTTCAACTTAGGAGTTAAGGGAACAAGTTGTCCTTTTGCATTATTCGTAACCTCTTTCTTACAACAAGAACATGAATATTCTTTAATATGATTGGTTACTTTTTTAATTGTCTGATACTGATGCCCTACAACGGAACAGTATAATTTCGGTATAAATAACTTGTTAGATACATTCATTACATTGGGGTATAATGCATTAATATGGTACTAATTAAGTTAAAAAAACCATATAAACCAAATTCCCAAAAGTCAAAAATTCATCTATTTGCAGTCTAAATCTTACAATTTTAGCTTTCAATCGCCTTGTAAATATTTCAAATCACTGAAAACAAAGGGATTAGCATTAAAATGTTAAATTTTACTTTTTATCGATATTTTTTGACTTTAATCGAAAATAGTGATAAAAAAACAGTCTTTTCATAAAAAATTATTAGCAAACCACACTCAATACATTTTCAAGTATTTGGTAATCAATAGTATTTGTTTTTTCCTTTTTGACCTCACCATCCAATTGATATTCTATCGTAAAACCCTGTTCCTTTTTGACCACAACTTTTTTTGCAGAATAATATTGAACTTCTTTTAAACTTTCATGTTTTCTAAAAAGCATTAATAAACCAAATAACAGAATTTTAATTTTATTAATTTTTGTAACTATTAAAATATCAAAAAAACCATCCTCTAATGAAGCCTTTGGAGTAAGACTCAAATTATAACCCAATTCATTTGAATTTGAAACAAACACCATAAATGGCTGACACTTTATTTCCTCCCCATCAATACTTACATTATATTTTTCATTGGAGCTATACTCCTTTAAAGCCTTAATACTCGATTTTATATAACTTGTAATGGTGCGTTCATTTGAATTTTCATAATTTTTAATAACCTGGGCATCAAATCCCATACCCGAATTACTAAAAAAATAATTTCCATTTACTGTTCCAACATCTATTTTAATTTTCTTTTCTTTTTTAATAAGCATTAATGCTTTTTCAATTTCCAATGGAATATTTAAATTAGATGCCAAACCATTACCCGAACCTGCTGGAACTATACCCAAAGTAACGTTACTCCCCACCAAACATGATGCCACTTCATTTATAGTCCCATCACCCCCACTAGCCACTACGATTGAGGCCTTATTTTTTACACTCGCTTTAGCTAAGGCTGTCGCATGGTTTTTGTATTGAGTATAAAATACCTCAACATTAAATTCTGACTTGGGAAAATAGTTATAGATAAAAGCTTCGGATATTTCATTTTTCCCCGAACCTGATATGGGATTAATTATAAAATGTATACTTCTCATTGACAAAAAATTTCCTTTTGTAGCATTTGAAATTGATGGAATAAATAACTGCTTCTAAAATTACATTTAAAAAAATTAGAAACTACAACTTAATTTTTAGTTTCTTTGAAAGAGTGCATTGTTGCTTTTTAAATAAAATTACATGAAGTGGTATCAATATCCTTTTTATATATTTTTTAGAAGTTGGTTTTATCTAATGATGGGACTCCCTTTACTCCTATTTTCACCTCTTCTTATTCTTTTAACGCTAAAACAATCTTGGTATCCTCTTTTCTTTAAAGTAGCACGCATTTGGTCCGCTTTTGTATTATATGCTTCTGGTTTTATTCCTTTACGGAAGAATGGTATTTTTAATGAACCCGGAAAAAGTTTTATGATCATTGCCAATCACACTTCTATGCTTGACATTATGCTTATGTTACATAGCGTAAAAAACCCTTTTGTTTTTGTTGGCAAAAAAGAATTGACTAAAATTCCCGTATTTGGATACTTTTACAAAAGAACGTGTATTTTGGTTGATCGTAATAACTCTAAAAGCAGAAGAGAAGTTTTTGAACAAGCAAAAGCTAAAATTGATTTAGGCTTGAGTGTCTGTATTTTTCCCGAAGGAGGCGTACCCGATGATGAATCTATTCTACTTGATAAATTTAAAGATGGTGCTTTTAGACTGGCTATTGAACATCACTTACCTTTGGCTCCATTAGTATTTCCCGATAATAAAAAACGTTTTTCTTATACTTTTTTTAGTGGTAGTTATGGAAAAACACGCTCTTATATACTTAACCAAATTCCAACTTCGGGCTATAGCCTAAATGAAAAAGGAATGTTAAGGCAGCAAGCACATCAACACATATTAAAAAAACTTAATGAAGTAACTAATTAACTCCATGGACAATTCATTAAACCAACATATCAATTGGGCTGATTTTACTAAAGTAGAAATGAGAATAGGTACTATTCTCACCGCAGAAATATTTAAAGAAGCTAAAAATCCAGCCTATAAAATCACTATTGACTTTGGCACATATGGAAAACGAAAAACCTCTGCTCAAATTACAAAGCTATACCAACCTGAAGATTTAATTGGAAAACAAGTAGTAGCCGTAATCAACTTCCCTCCAAAACAAATTGCTACTATGATGAGTGAATGTTTACTTTTAGGTGGCGTAGGCGATGATAACGCAGTAACTATTATTCAACCCGAACAGCCTGTTGAAAATGGCACTCGAATTGGCTAAAACTAATTGTTTAAAACAATTTTTATCCTTTTAAACCCGCATTGTATATACAAATACACAATGCGAGTCTAGGTATTCACTTTATTATTTCTTCAAGTCAAAACGATCTAGCTCCATGACTTTGTTCCATGCTTTTACAAAGTCTTTTACAAACTTTTCTTTAGTATCATTACTTGCATAAAATTCTGCTAAAGCTCTTAATTCGGAATTTGAACCAAAAATAAGATCTGCACGAGTTGCTGTCCATTTTAACTCATTTGTTTCTCGGTCTCTCCCCTCATATTTTTCTTTTTTATCTGAAACAGATTTCCATTTGGTACTCATATTCAAAAGATTGACAAAAAAATCATTAGTTAATACGCCCGGTGTTTTTGTAAGCACTCCATAGTTTGAATTATCATAATTGGTATTTAATACTCGCATTCCTCCAACAAGAACTGTCATTTCTGGAACTGTTAAGGTTAATAATTGAGCTTTATCAACTAGTAATTCTTCCGTAGTTAATGTAAATTTCGTTTTCAAATAATTTCTAAACCCATCGGCCATAGGTTCAAGCACTTCCATGGAACTTACATCTGTTTGCTCTTGTAAAGCATCCATACGTCCGGGAGTAAAAGGAACTTTTATTGTATAGCCTGCTTTTTTAGCAGCTGCTTCTATAGCAGCAGCACCTCCTAATACAATCAAATCAGCCATAGATACCTGCTTTCCTTTAGCCTTAAAATCACTTTGTATTTTTCTTAAAGTTGTTAATACTTTAGTTAATTGCTTGGGATTATTTACTTGCCAATTTTTTTGAGGCTCTAATTGAATACGTGCCCCATTAGCTCCTCCTCTTCGGTCAGAGTTACGATAAGTCGATGCCGATGCCCAAGCTGTACTTATTAGTTCACTAGTAGTTAAGTCAGAATTTAAAAGAGCTGACTTTAAACTCGCAATATCCCCCGAATTAACTAATCTATGATTCAACTTCGGAATTGGATCTTGCCAAATAAATTCTTCTTGAGGTACTTCCGAGCCTAAATAGGTCGTTTTAGGCCCCATATCCCTATGCGTTAATTTAAACCAAGCTTTGGCAAAGGCTTCATTAAATTGGTCTGGATTTTCTAAAAAATTTCTTGAAATTTTTTCGTAAACAGGATCAAACCTTAACGAAAGGTCTGTAGTTAACATGGTTGGTTTATGCATTTTTTCGGAATCAAAAGCATCTGGAAAAATTTCATCGGCATCCTTTGCTTGCCATTGATGCGCCCCTGCTGGACTTTTTACCAATTCCCATTCATTATTAAACAAATTAGCAAAAAAACCTTGACTCCATTTTGTTGGAGTTGCCGTCCAAATTACTTCCAAACCCGAAGTAATGGCATCTTTTCCTTTTCCTGTACCATAATCACTTTTCCATCCAAACCCCTGCTCTTCAATACTTGCTGCCTCTGGAGATGCCCCTAAATGCGACCCACTAGCTGCACCATGAGCTTTACCTAAAGTATGTCCTCCGGCGATAAGCGCTACGGTTTCTTCATCATTCATTCCCATACGACCAAAGGTTTCTTTTATATCAATTGCTGCGGCTACAGGATCGGGGTTTCCGTTAGGCCCTTCGGGGTTTACATATATAAGTCCCATTTGAACTGCTGCTAAAGGTTTTTCTAATTCTCTATTTCCTGTATAGCGTTCATCATCTAACATTTTGGATTCTTGTCCCCAATATACATTACTCGCTGGTTGCCATACATCCTCTCTACCCCCAGCAAAACCAATAGTTTTAAATCCCATCGATTCAAAAGCTACATTTCCTGTAAGAATCATTAAATCGGCCCATGAAATTTTATTGCCATATTTTTGCTTGATCGGCCATAAAAGCCTTCTAGCCTTATCCAAATTACCATTGTCCGGCCAACTATTGAGTGGTGCAAAACGCTGTTGCCCTTCGCGCGAACCACCTCGTCCATCACCTGTTCGGTATGTTCCTGCACTATGCCATGCCATACGAACAAACAAACCTCCATAATGTCCGTAATCTGCGGGCCACCAATCTTGTGAATCTGTCATTAATGCTGTTAAATCCTTTTTTAAAGCATCATAATCCAAGCTATTAAAAGCTTCAGTATAATCAAAATCGACATCTAATGGATTCGATTTTAGTCCATCCTGCCTAAGCACATTTAAATCTATTTGATTCGGCCACCAATCACGATTGGTCTTTCCATCATTGCTAACGTTAAGGCCACCAGATGGCCCTTCCGAAGTGAAACCAAAAGGGCATTTCCCTTTTTTAGCTATATCCCCTCCTTTAGTTTCATTTTTATGACAGCCCATAAATAGTAATGTCATAAAACTCACCATAATTATTTTTTTCATTTGTGTTTATTGTTAAATTATTAATAATACAGTCTTAATTATTTTAAACCCACCTATACTAGGCTAAAGCAAATAACATTAAAAGCCTACACCAAAATGCAAGGCTGCTGTAAGTGATATATCTTGATCATTTCCTACTCTAATGGGAAAAACAAACTCTGCGAAAACATTTGTTTTACCTAAAAGAAAACCTTTATTTAAAAGCGGTGTAATTCCAAATCTTCCGCTTTTGGTCTCATAAGCAAGCCTATTTCCAAACGTAAGTTTATCACCAATACCCCATAGTAAACCAGGATGTATTAGCAACTCACTTACTGAGCTTATAGTACCTCCATCGGCTGCTGTAGCAGCACTTATAAAGGGAACAAACTCTATATCGAAGGCGAATTTTTCACTTTTCCTAATGGTTACCCCTGTTGGGAATCCGATAGTATAGGGGTCAAATCCATTGGTAGTATCTCCATCTTGAATAGTTACTATAGGTTGCACAAAGCCAAAATGGCCGCCAACGGTATTTTGCCCTGTCACACTATATGTAATCAAGCAGGTGAATAAAATACTTAACGAAAAAAAAATTGATTTTAAAGTCATAATATTTGTGTTAATAATTAGTAAATAATATTGATTATTGGCAACACTATATCAGTCAAACACACATTGTGCACTGATAATTAGCGAAGTAAAAACGAGTATTATAAAAAAGGAAGATTACTATATTTATAAATAAACAATAATGGAATGCCCAATACATTTGAAAAAAACAAATACAATCATTATTGTTAACCTTAACAAAGAATTAAATAAAAGATAAATATAGCATCTAGGCAGCCTATAACTAAGTGTAAGTAGCCTTTGTTAAAAAAACGGAGCGTTGAATTAGATTTTTCATAAAAGATTATTTTTAGTTTGCATTAGTAATATCTACTCTACATCAAAATATTCTTTGAAATATGGTAATCTATATTTTTAAATGACTCATTTTATATCAGTCTATATGCTTTTATTTTGGAAATAAAAGCATTAATCATTTAGCCTTATTGAACAGCTTTTCTATTAAAATAACGAATTGGATCAGCTTAGTCCCCCATTATATTATCTCATTAATACAGATTACAATAATGTCAACGAACAAACACATAAACAACTGTATATCAAATTGTTTCACCCTTCTAATCAAATCTAATGTTATATGTATTTATAAAATGTTAGCTAGCTAACATTTTAGGCTTACCCCCTTAATACAGGGGGAATAAATTCGTTTTTTAACACTGATAATCAGATATTTAAGTTTTTATTAAGAAGAAAGCTTACTTAAATACCAACAAAAGCGACTCCGATATTACATCAAAGTCGCTTTTATTTCACCTTTTGGGCAACAGTTTTATTTTTAAAATAATAAGCTTATTATTTTACGATATAACTGGAACATCACTTATTATTTTCCATGTTCCTTTTTTATCTTTAATTAAAACAAATATTGAATTAAATGTTGATTTTTTTCCTTTGGAAACCACTTTAGCTGTAGCAGATATGCCATTAACAATGATGTCCTGAAAAGTCAACACTCTATGATCGCCGCCCCATTCCTTTGTTTTTATCTTTTTCAAATACACCGATTTAGGAACAATACTTACTTTGTTACTCCCAAATTGCCTATTCATTACAATCCTAAAATCATCGGCAATGTAATTTGTTAATGCAGCTGAATCATTACTATCACCTGCCTTTGCAAAAGCTGTTATTACTGACTTAATTGCTTCAGCATCATTAGCAGTCTGTGAATAAGAACTACTTAAGCCCAATATTGCTAATAAAATTGTGGTTAAAACTATTTTTTTCATGTCTTTAATGTTTTGTGTTTTACAATTAAATTTTAGTTTTTTCTTTAGTTTAATTATCTATTATAATTAAACTCTAAACGCCTTGTCAACTATGGTGATCTCATTTTTTTATTCATTTTTTATTGTTTTGTTATTGAAATTATTGATATATCAATTTATTAAGTAAATTTTTTTATTCCATATTGCTTTGAATTTTCTTTAAGATTCTTTTTAAATCTTCAATTTCTTTATTTGTCAAACCCTCAATGCTTTTCTCTCTATGTTTGGTGATTAATGGCATATTTTTATTCACAAACTCCGCTCCATTATTGGTTAATATAATATGATACTGCCTTCGATTATTCAATACTTTTTCACGCCTAACTAAATCCTTTTTTTCTAAAAGGTCTAAAGTCCTAGTAATTGAAGCCGGATCCCTTAAGGATTTTTTAGCTAATTCTTTTTGAGAGATATTTTTACTCTCTTCAATTATTTTTAAAATGATCCATTGCTCAATAGTTATCCCTAAATTTAATTTATCAAAATCTCTTTGGGAGTATATTTTTGAGGTCTTACTTGTTTTTTCTATTTGGAATAAAACTACTTCTTCTATATTCTTTCTACTCATTATATAATATCAACAATTGATATATCAAATATATAAAAAACAATCTTTTACAAGGAGTTCATTTTGTTAAAATTAGATTAATATCTGTACAAGCTATATTGGGATAATACGATTTGCTGATAATAATTTCGTATAAATATGCTGAATTATTTTTTGCTAGTCTAAGGCAGGGCAGCACTATAGTGATGAGCCAGTTGATGCTTGCAGGAAAAAGCATAGCCTTAGTTACGATTGCTTTTTTTAACGCTAGAATAGTGAAAAAGAAACAGCAGATATGCGAAATTTTTGTTAGTAAATCAAAACCTTAATTAAAAAGTTTATGCTTTCAACAGCTCCTCAAAAGCTAAAGGAGTAATTGCATTTTCAACTGAGTATTCCCCAATTTTTGTACGCCTCAAAACCGAAAGATGTGCTCCTGAGGACAAAGCTTTTCCAAAATCATGAGCTAATGATCGTATGTAGGTTCCCTTACTGCACACTACTCTAAATTCAACATTCAGACCATTAATAGCTGTAATTTCGAATTCATTAATTTCAATTATTCTTGGTGAGATTTTAACTTCTTCATTATTACGTGCATATTCGTATAAACGCTTTCCATCTTTTTTTAAAGCAGAAAAAACAGGAGGGTATTGTTCTATTTTTCCTAGAAATTGTTTAGTAGCTTCATGTATCACTTCTTCCGTAAGGTGATGTGTGGGATACTTTGCATCAAATTCAGTTTCTAAATCATAGGATGGCGTAGTTGTACCTAAAGTTATAGTCCCCGTATACTCTTTTATTTGTCCTTGTAACTCATTTATAGTTTTTGTAAATTTCCCTGTACAAATAAGTAATAAGCCTGTCGCTAAAGGATCTAATGTGCCAGCATGACCCACTTTTATTTTTTTTATATCAAATTGCTTACGGATTAACCAACGTAATTTATTTACCACCTGAAACGAAGACCATTCCAAGGGTTTATCAATTAATAAAGTTTGTCCATTTTGATAATCTTTCCCTTCCATATTCTTATAAAAAACCTACACTAATAGCAATAATACCGACCACCAAACAGTATAATGCGAAATACGAAAGCTTGCTCTTTTTTACTAAAGCAATCATCCAGGTACAAGCAAAATAACCACTAATTAATGCAGCCACAAAACCTACACCTAATGCTGTACCATTGCCTGTTTGTGTACTTATAGCCCCATCGAGCATATCTTTCCCTATTTTTCCAAAAATTAAGGGAATTACCATTAAAAAAGAAAAACGCGCTGCTTTAGATTTATCATTACCCAATAATACCGAAGTAGCAATAGTTGCCCCACTACGCGAGATCCCCGGTAACATAGCAATCGCTTGAGAAATTCCAATAACAATACTATTTTTATAACTTACCGGTTTATTTGTATTTTTCGCTTTATCTGCCAACCATAATAACACTGCAGTTATTAATAACATAAAGCCTACAAAAGTTACTTTACCACCAAAAAATTGTTCTAACTGTTCTTCAAAAAATAAGCCTATAATAACAGCAGGGATAGTTGATAGCATAATTTTAGCTACAAACTGAGTTTCTTCATTCCATTCAAATTTTAATAATCCCGTAATAATCTCAGCAATATCTTTTCTGAAAACAAAAATGGTACTTAAAGCCGTAGCAAAATGTAATACTACAGTAAACATCATAGATTCTTCACCTACTGTGGTATCTCCTAAAATTGCTTTTCCTAACTCTAAATGACCACTTGATGACACGGGTAAAAACTCGGTCAAACCCTGAATAATTCCAAGGATTATAGCATCAAAAACTTCCATAAAAAATTACTTGTTGGGATTTAACAGTATGGCATATACTTCGATTCCGAAACCGATAAGCACTAAGGTTGGCGCAAGTCGAATACGTTGAAAATTATAAATTGCAGGGTTAAAAACATTAGGATCATCACTGCCTCCACCAGACATAAGTATAAAACCTAGGGAAATACAAGCCAGACCGATTAGCATAAAAACGTAGTTCTTTTTCCCAAAAATAAATTCTTCAGAAAGTCTTTTATTTGAGTCTTTTGCCATTTTATTCATTTATTATTTCGTTAAAAAGCACTTTATTTTCACAACTTAATTTCGAAATATGTGGAAAAACACCATCTCTGCTAAAGGGTGTCCATCTATTAATATGCTGCAAGGTAACTTCTTTTTGTAAAATATTTGCACTTAATTTTTCGACATTTAATCCTTGCTTTTGAGCACTATTTATATAGTAATTGTGAGTATCGTTTTGCAATTGAATATAAATATCCCCTCCATTCCCAGCAATTACATTTTGTACTATGCCTGTTTTTGGACTTACGTCGGAAGTGGTAACGTTTCGCACTGGTTTAAATGTTATAAAAGCCAAGCCAATAACTACCAGAAAAATCAAAAAACAACAGGCTAAATAAATTCGTTTAAACACTACAAAACAATTTTAATAGTACAATTCATCTGTTTGCAAACTTAAGAAGCGTTGGGCTGCAAAAAAAGTACTTAACCAGGTTATTAATAGACCTAAAACAAAAATCCCTCCAAAAACAGCTGCGAGTAAAACAATATCTGTTGTAAAATTAAATTCAACAAAAGTTTTATCGAGGTAATACAACACCGTTCCCATACCAAACAAGGCTAAAAGTCCTCCCAATGCACCTAAAGTTAAATTAAGTCTTATAAAAGGTCTTCTAATAAATGATTTTGTAGCTCCTACCATTTGCATCGTTTTTATAGTAAAACGTTTTGCGTACACTGTTAAACGAATAGAGTTATTAATTAAAAGCACTGCTATTAGTGTAAAAATGCCACAAAGGAGTAATACCCAAAAACTGATGCGTTTAATATTTTCATTAAGCAATGAAATTAAGGGTTTATCATACACTACTTCATCAACAAAATTTTTAGCTAAAATATCTTTTACAAAATCATCGATACTTACATTATTTACAAATGCAGCATTTAAGTTAATATCTATGGAATTCTGCAATGGGTTAGTCCCTAAAAAACTTATAAAATCCTCGCCAATTTCCTTGCTATGTGTTTCGGCTGCCTCCTTTTTTGATACAAATTTTGCTGTTTTCACCGCTTCGGAAAGCTTTAATTTTTTAGTCAACTGAACAGTTTCAACCTCCTTAGCTGTATCCTTTAAATATATAGTTAATGGAATTTGTTCTTTAAAATAATCTGTAACCTTTTTACTATTAAGCACCAAAAGCCCTAATAAACCTAATAAAAACAGGACCAATCCAATACTTAATATCACCGAAAAATAAGATGATATTAGTCTACGTTTTTGATATTTTTCAAATTTTGAACCCAATGGCGGTACTTTTTTCTTTAAAAATTAAACCGATTTTGATAGATCATTTAATTCATAAAATTTACTAAAACAGCTAATTTAGGAAATTGAATTTAATTGTTCCTCCTCTTTTAACAATACAGTTTACAAAATATACACTAAATACCCCTTCACTTCTTTTATTTAAAACGTTTAATTCTTACTTTTGATAGCATTAATTAAACATTAAAAAAATAATTATGGCTTTTGAATTACCTAAGTTATCATACGCATACGATGCGTTGGAACCACATATTGACGCACGTACTATGGAAATTCACCATAGTAAACACCATAACGGATACACAAATAACTTAAATGGAGCTATTGAAGGAAGTGATTTAGACGGTAAAACGATAGAGAATATTCTTTCAAATCTTGATTTAGAAAATAAAGCTGTTCGTAATAACGGAGGTGGATTTTACAATCACCGTTTATTTTGGACTATAATGTCACCAGATGGTGGCGGAAAACCAACTGGAGAATTAGCCGATGCTATTAATGCTGCTTTTGGTTCATTTGAAGCTTTTAAAGATGCCTTTAAAAAAGCTGCTGCTACACAATTTGGATCAGGTTGGGCTTGGTTATGTGTTCAAAAAGGAGGAAAAGTTGAAGTTTGTGCTACTGCAAACCAAGATAATCCATTAATGCCAGGTATTGGTTGTGGAGGTACTCCAATATTAGGAGTTGATGTTTGGGAACATGCATACTACTTAAACTACCAAAATAGACGCCCTGATTACTTAGTGGCTTTCTTTAATGTAATTAACTGGAACGAAGTATCTGCACTTTACGCTCAAAATAAATAAGTCTATAAAAGTTGAGCTTACTTAAAATAATTGTAAAAGGCGTTTGAAAATTCAAACGCCTTTCTTTTTGACACAAAATCAAAAAAACAACACCACTAACTTGCCATAACACAAGTACTAATAACCCCCACGGTAAAAATGGTGTGCATCTTTTTATTAATTACATCAATCAATCCATAAACTGCTTGTAAAGCATACCTTTTTAACTAAAGCATTTTGATTATTACATACAGTTTTAAAGAATTAAATTCTTTTTTAAAAGCGATTCTTCTTATGATATAATGAGATTACTATATGTATGTAGTAAGCCCATATCCATAAATCAAATTCACTTCATACTTTCAATTAATATAGGCATCAACAGTTCCTGTAATGAAAAAAAATAATTGAGCTTTAGTTGTTATCCCTTTTACAGGTGCTTGTAAACAAGCATTACTTTTCCATAACTATTACAATCAATTTATAAGCCTGTATTCCAAAATTCAAATCTACTGTGGCTTTTAATTAATCATCGCCATATTTGTCTCAAATTAGCATGGTTTTGTATCAATTATAAAACCCCTAATTACCACTAATGACTTTCTAAAACTTTACGCCTCTAACTTTCTAAAAGTTTTGTTCAAACAAACTTAAAAGCATAACAAAATGATAATGTTCATAAAATATGTCCCTTAATTAAAATTTTGTTATAATGAATAAAAAGACAATAAATACTAGTATTTTTCAGAAAATATAATACCCCTATTAACAGATTCGCATTTTCCTAGATTAAGCTCATAAACTATGCTTTTATAAAAGCATTTTAATTTTTCTAAAAAAGCTCTGGAAATAAAGATTCTAAGTATGGAATCAAATAAAAAACAACTAATTATAAGCCCCTAAATAGTAATCAAAAATGTTTGTAAAAAATTACACATTAGCATTTATATTTATCCTTCTTTTAGGAAAACTATATGGACAAACATTACAATTTGATCACTTTTATATTAATGATGGCCTTTCCGATAATTCTATTTTTAGTACAGAAATTGACCAAAAAGGTCATATTTGGTTAGGAACACGAAATGGTCTAAATAAATTTAATGGTAAAACATTTATATCCTATAAACCAAATATAAATACATCTGGTAATATTATTGGTAATAACGTTACTGCTATAAAAAAAGATACTAAAGGGCACATTTGGGCTTTGACAAATAACGGGGGCCTAAACAAACTAGACATTGACAAAAAAAGATTCATTCATTTTAATCTCGAACCTTTAAATAATTTCCCAGATGAATGGCCCGGAAAAATCCTTATCGGAAAGGACAGCCTAATTTGGATTAAAAAAAAGAATGGCTTAGGTGTTTTTAACGCTACAAACAATCAATTCTATTCAAAAAAGGAATTTGAATTTGCTCCTAGCTTTATTTTCTCAAAAAATTCTGCATCCGAAGTTTTATGTAGTGGAAAATTTGGAATAATAGCTTATCAATTCAATTCTAATAAATTCATAAGCTCGGTCAAATACACCGAACCTGTTTACTATTTAAGTCACTTTAAAAGCAACTATATTATAGCTACTAAAAGTGGCGTTCATCTTTTAGACAAAAACTTTAAGCTTGTTAAACGCTTATTGAATTATAAAAAAAGCCCTCCTTATTTAATTCCACATGAAATCACCTCCTTAATTATTGATGATATTAATTTATGGATAGGTACTACTAAAGGATTGCATTTGTTTTCAAAAAAAGAAAGTCAAACACATAATGCTTCCACTAGAACCGCATATAACTATCGCAATACATCATTATCAGAACATGCAATATCCACATTAAATTACGACACCTATGGCAATTTATGGATAGGCACCAGTTCATTTGGAATCTATTTACACAGCAAACAAAAAAATCAATTCAATTTTATTTCCCGAAACAAAACAGCGCTAAATTCTGCACTAAAAAAGCAAATAAACCCAGTAAGTGCTATTTTAAAAACCGTCGATAATAAAATTTGGGTAGGAACAAAAAATAAAGGAATTGAGGTTTTTGACAAAATAGGCAATCTCAAAAACTACACACAATACTTTGACCAAAAAGGACAGATGAAACCCATTTTTGATGTTCGTGAAATTTTTCAAGATTCAAATCAAAACATATGGGTTGCTACCGCTAATTTTGTTGGAAAGTTTAACTCAAACAAAGATCGGATTGAAACCTTAAACCACTCCTTCAATTGGGATTGGCCTTACCAAAGTTATTGCATTAAAGAATTGCTACCGGGTACCTTATTTTTAACTGGAAGTCACTTTATAGCTGAAGTAAATTTAAATACAGGTGAATTAAAAAAATACCCAGTAACAAAAAATAATACCTCACTCCAAAAAGGGATAAGAGATATTGGAATAGATCAAAATCACACTATTTGGGTAGCACAAAACACTTTTGGTTTGGTTAAAATTGACCAAACCAAAAACACATACACCCACTTCTCAAAATCTTCAAATGGAATTACCGATAATAAAATTTATGCTCTCGAAATTGACAATGACTTCATTTGGCTTGCTACTAATAGTGGTTTAAATCTTTTTAGCATAGCTGAAAACAAAGTAATTAAAACTTTTTTTGAAGAAGACGGCCTCTCTAGCAACATTATCTATTCTGTTAAACTTGAATCTGATAAAAATTTATGGATGAGTACCAGCAAAGGTATAAGCAAACTAAATACCGATACCCATAAAATAACTAATTACCTTTTGGATGAATTTTTTTTAGATGACGCCTTTTACTTTTATAAAGATCACACTTATTTATATGGAGGCTACCAAGACATTATATCCTTTAATCCAAAAAAAATAACAGACAACACTATTAAAGCGACTAGCACTGTTGATAATTTTTATTTAGCTAACAGACTTATTAAAGTTGGTGACTCTATTAAAAATAGCATTTTACTCACCGATAGAATAACTAACAATACAGAAATAAAATTAAATCACAGACAAAACTCCTTTTCATTATCCTTTGATGCCTATCCCGTTACTTATTTTAAAAAACACAAAATCAGGTATAAATTAGAAGGTCTACAAAACAAATGGTTGTATCAAACTGCCTATAGCACTAGGGCAGATTACACCACAGTCCCACCGGGAAAATATACTTTTAAAACATCGGTACTAAATAATGATCACTCTTGGAGTGCCCCCTCTATTTTAAAAATTAATATTACGCCTCCTTTTTGGCAAACTAGTTGGTTTAAAATAGCAACTATCGGTTTACTTTTTTTTGGATTTTATGGTTTTGTCCAACTACGAACATTACAGCTTAAAAAAAGTAAAATACGCTTAGCAAAAAAGGTTTCCGAACAAACAAAAGTACTTAAACAACAAAACGAAAAAATTACCAGTATTTCTAAAAAATTACACGAGGCTGATCAAAGTAAACTTCAATTATTTACCAATATTTCACATGAATTTAGAACACCACTTACGTTAATTTTAGGTCACCTCGAAAATTCAAATAAATTTGAACACTCAAAATTAATCATTAAGAAAAACGCGAATAGACTTCTCGAAATGGTTAATCAATTAATTGAAATTCGAAAAATTGACCAAAAAAAATTACACTTAAAAGTAACTTCATTTGATCTCGTAAACTTTACTGCCAACATTGTCGCTTCTTTTCAAGTATTAGCTAAAGAAAAAAACATAAATCTTCATTTTTATAGTGCTGAAAATAAATTATACACATGGCTAGATCCTGAAAAAACAGAAAAAATAATTTTCAACTTACTCACTAATGCTTTAAAATACACTCCAAAAGGTGAGAGCATTTATGTTGATATTCATAAAAAAGAAACCACAATTGATGTAATAATAAAAGATACTGGAATTGGTATCTCTGAAAAATCATTACCATTAATTTTTGAACGCTTTTACAGAACAAATCATGAAAATTTTGAAGGGCATGGTATTGGCCTTGCTTTAGCTAAAGAATTGGTTAAACTATTACATGGAACTATTACTGCAACTAGTAAATTAAATGAAGGCAGCACTTTTACTGTCACATTTAAACAAGGAAAAGATCACTTTAATAAAAAAGATATCATTACGGAACAATTCAAACATACTCAAGAAACCATACCTATTGACACGCCAAAAAATAAAATTAAACATAATTTTGGGAGCGCTATTCTAATTGTTGAGGATAATGTTGAACTAACAAATTACATCATTGATCTATTGGAAGATAATTACGTTTTAAAAACGGCCTCCAATGGTCTCGAAGGACTTCAATTATTAAATGAGTTTAAGCCAGATTTAATTATTTCCGATATTATGATGCCTACTATGAATGGTATTGAGTTTTGCAACAGTGTTAAATCTAATATTGAGACCTCTCACATTCCATTTATTTTACTCACAGCGGTTACAGATATTGAAACCAAAATAAAAGGCTTTAGCCTAGGTATTGACAGCTATATTGAGAAACCTTTTAACGCAAATGAATTACGCGCCCGTATAGCTGCGTTACTCGCTAATAGAACTTTATTTAAAAAACACATTTTAACTTATAATGCCAACAATGAAATTAATAAAAAGTGGCTCAATGATTATGATGCTATTTTTTGGAAAAAAGTAAATACCCTAATTAATGAAAATTTTACCGATCATGATTTTAATGCCGAAAAACTAGCTCCATTATTACATATGAGTAGAGCAACATTTTATAGAAAATTTAAAGATCTCACTGGTTTAAATATTGCCGAACATATTAGAAAAACACGATTACACAAAGCAAAAGAGTTACTTTTAAATGACCAAATTAGTATTGGCGAACTTGGCAGCTCAGTAGGTTTCAAAAGTAGCTCTCAATTTAGAATCAATTTTAAAGCTGAATTTGGAGATACACCTTCACAATTTATAAAAAAGCAAAAAGGATAAATAAGGATTCTTAAAAAGAGGAACGCATTAAAAATAAAAAAGGTATACATAAATGTACACCTTTTTTGCCCCAAATCTACCATGAACTTAACCTACTTATGTTATGGTGGTACTAATATAAGACCATATATCCTTGAAACAAAATAAATTAGACAAACAACCCAAAAACTAGTTAAAGTGCATTTGACTGTCTAAAATGCAGGAATTTAGGCATTTATACCTAGTACGCACGTTCATTGTTCCCTTCATAAAAATTTATGAAAGCTTTATTCACTACTCTATTTCCTCCTGGTGTTGGATAATTACCAGTAAAGTACCAATCTCCTAAATTATTTGGACATGCTTTATGCAAATTAGCTACAGTTTGGTATATAATTTTAACCTCTGCCGTCACAGATTCTTCAGTTAATAATTCTGAAATTTTATCACTTATTTGTTCATCGGTAAATCCATCATAAATTTCATTTACAAAGTTTTTAACCTCGGCATCCGCTAAATGCTCTTGTGTCTTACATTTTTTGTACACTTCATCCACTAATTCATAATTATTAGTGTCTTTTAGTAACTCCAACGCTGCTTTAAACGCAATTAAGCCTTCCATACGTGCCATATCAATTCCATAACAATCTGGGAATCGAATTTGAGGAGCCGAAGAAACCACAACTATTTTTTTTGGATTTAAACGATCCATCATTTTAATGATACTCTTTTTAAGTGTTGTCCCACGAACAATACTATCATCAATAATCACTAAATTATCCGTTGACTTAACTACACCATAAGTCACATCATATACATGCGCTACTAGATCATCTCTACTACTATCTTCGGTAATAAAGGTTCTAAGCTTGGCATCTTTAATTGCAATTTTTTCAGTTCTAATTTTAGGCGATAAAATTTCGCGTAAACGCTCGTTGGTCAACTTATCTTTTTCAGCTAAAATTGAAGCTTCTTTTTGTTTATTTAACTCATCCTGAGCTGCCTCAACTAACCCATAAAATGATGTTTCAGCAGTATTAGGTATAAATGAAAATACTGAATTTTTAGTATCATGCTCAATTTCTTTAAGCACCTGAGGCATCACTAATTTTCCTAATTCTTTCCTTTCCGTATAAATATCTGCATCACTACCTCGGGAAAAATAAATTCGTTCAAAAGAACAAGCTTTTCGTTCTAAAGGAGCTATAATACGCTCTACACTTGTCTCACCATCCTTTTTAACAATAATCGCTTTTCCGGGATCTAATTCATGAACTTCATTAATATCAACATTAAATACCGTTTGAATTACCGGGCGCTCCGAAGCCACCACTACAACCTCATCATCTTTGTAATAAAATGCAGGTCTAATTCCTGCAGGGTCACGTAATACAAATGCATCACCATGCCCTAGCATTCCAACCATAGCATAACCTCCATCCCAGCGTTTTGATGATTTTTTAAGAATTTTAGCTACATTTAAACGTTTCGCAATTTCTGGCGAAGCATCTACTTTACTATACCCCTCTTTTTTTAATTTTTTGTATAATTTTGAAACTTCACCGTCAAGGAAATGACCTATTTTTTCCATTACAGTAATAGTATCCACATTATCCTTTGGATGCTGTCCTAAACGTAGCAGATTGGCAAACAATTCTGTATTGTTTGTCATATTAAAATTCCCCGCAACAATCAAGTTACGGTGCATCCAGTTATTCTGACGTAAAAAAGGATGCACACTCTCAATACTATTTTTTCCATGGGTTCCATAGCGCACATGACCCAAAAGTGCTTCACCTATGTAAGGTACATTTTCCTTAAGCCACTTTATATCCTCTGCTTTATCTCCGCTATCCTTTACCTTTTCATTGATACTCTCATTAATTTGCTTAAAAATATCTTGAATTGGGGCTTGTTCATTAGAGCGTACTCTACTAATGTAACGTTGTCCAGGATCCATATCTAATTTAATACTTGCAAAACCAGCTCCATCTTGTCCACGATTATGCTGCTTTTCCATCATTAAATACATTTTATTTACACCGTAAAACGCTGTGCCGTATTTTTCTTTATAATATTCAAGTGGTTTTAACAGTCGAATAAAAGCAATTCCACATTCATGTTTAATAGCATCACTCATAAGTAGGTAACATTAGGTGTTAAAATATGTAATTCTCAATTTTTTAAGCTAATTCAATTTCAAATTGAGTTAACTCTTTAAATTGGCGCAAACGTTGATTTATCTCAGTTTTTGTTAATTCTTGCATACGTTCGGTTCCAAATTTTTCTACACAAAACGAAGCTAAATTTGACCCATGTATTATAGCCTTTTTCATACTTTCAAATGAAAAATCATTTACATTAGCTAAATACCCAGTAAATCCCCCTGCAAAAGTATCTCCAGCTCCTGTTGGATCGAAAACCTCTTCTAGCGGAAGCGCAGGTGCAAAAAACACTTGCTCCTTATGAAACAAAAAGGCTCCATGTTCTCCTTTTTTAATCACTACATATTTAGGACCCATTTTAGCAATGACACGTGCGGCCTTTACTAATGAATATTCGCCACTCAACTGTCGGGCTTCTTCATCGTTAATAGTAATTACATCAACTTCTGCAATGGTTTTCTTTAAGTCATCTAAAGCAACATCCATCCAAAAATTCATCGTATCCAATACTATTAATTTTGGTCGAACCTCCATTTGGTTTATTACAGATAACTGCACCAAAGGATGTAAATTCCCTAACATAACTACCTCAGCATTTTTAAAATCCTGTGGGACAACCGGAGTAAAATTTTCCAATACATTCAACTGGGTTTCCAACGTATCACGAGAATTCATATCATTATGATAACGACCACTCCAAAAGAAGGTTTTTCCTCCCTGAACTATTTCAAGAGACGAAATATTAATGTTTCGATCTTTTAGCATTTGGATGTCATTTTTTGGGAAATCGTCGCCAACAACTGATACTATTGCCATTGGAACACTAAAGTTAGACGCAGATAAGCCAATATAAGTGGCTGCGCCACCTAAAATCTTATCGGTCTTTCCAAACGGGGTTTCGATTGCATCGAAAGCCACCGTTCCTACAATAAGTAGTTTACTCATAAAAAGTGGAAGTAATTTTTTGCAAATATACGTTCTTTTTATAGAAATAACGGTTTGATAACCTATTTCTAAACTTGTTTATTAAAACCAAAAATATGTGTTAAGCCTATTGGCTGTTTCTAAGCTTTGCGATCAATTTATGATCAGAAGAAATTATGCTAAATCTTTCGAAGGGTTTTAAAACCCAATCTTATCTGAAATCATAGTAATGATCGTTATTCGATATGTTTGAATTCAATAGAAATACCAATAATCCCCTTATTAATTTATTAAACTATAGAACTCTTTAGAAACGAGTATCGCGGAGGCTTGTTTTGCTAATTTTCCCTACTCGTCCTAGAATCAATGACCACTAGAGCTGTTTAGCTATGGATTTCGATCTAGGATGTCAAAATATAATATAAAGGAAGTACAGCTATTTTTAATTTTAAGGCTAGTGTAAACTTTTTTTAGGACGAGCTAGGAAACTTTTAATTAAAAAATAACATCTATAAAATTTTGAAAAAATTCTAATACATCAGCAGGTAATATAGATGCAAGAGCTGTTTCTGGCTCAGGAATAAATTTATCTTTTTTCTTGTCTTTTGCAAAAGAAAATACAGATACCATTAAAAACAATACAGATAAAAATTTAGTTTTTGTCGCTTTCATATTATTGATTTTTAGTTTATTATAAAATTAAAATTATTTACCCTTATTCGATATAATAAAATGTTAAAAGCCCTAAATGACACTCATGTAATATTATTGACTAAAGACATATTCAAGTCGCATTTTTTGATTATTAGTTGCTTAGGGTTTTAAAACTAGAAGAAGGCAAAAGTAAAATGTACAATAGATTATTCTATTATCATTTTACCCGAATACATTTTATCCACTGTTTCTACCCAATACAAATACACTCCTAATTCAAATTGGATTAACAATACACTATTTTGGCCTACTTTTTCTTTAAGCAACTCTTTCCCAGAAATATCATATACTGTTATTTTGTAAGTCCCTTTTATATCTGGAAAGCTTAACTTTTTATCAACTACAAAAGGAATAGGCGTAGTTTCTTTTTTAACAGGTGCTCCTGTACTTAAGGTAACCTCATCTTGTGTAATGAAAAATTGACTAAATGAATCTATTGCTGATGTTTCGAAAACAACTTTTTGTGATGACGAATCAAATGATGTTCCCGTAGCAATTTCTGTTCCCCAATTCGCTATTTCATCATCGTTACTCATACGTTTAAACAATTTAAAATCCGCTGCATTATTAGCTAATGAAATGGCTCCAACGTTAAAAAATTCTATGGAGGATAATCCTGTAAAAGTTTTATTTGTTCCATAATTATTAATAATCCAATACGTCTCGGCAATACCATTGGTGAAATCATTTCCATGTGGCATTGTATTTAATTTTGAAATAACCACATCACCATTAGGTGTTGTTCCAGAACTAAAATCTAACTCTACTTTTGGCGAAGTAAAAGTTGCAATCCCATTGGCATTTATAGTCATTTTTTGAGAAACACCTTCGGCTACTGGCGCTGTAGAATCTGGCAATATTACCTCACCTGCAACTGTCATGTTTTTGGAATTAATAATATCATATACCTGCCCACTTAAAATATTATTGAACTGATAATAGGCCTTTAAATTTGGATCCGAGACATCTTTTAACAAATGCCTATTCAATCTAATTTCATCCGTTGTTAAGGCTTTATCCCAAATTGCCATTTCATCAATTAGACCAGCATAGTTCCTTGATTCCCATGCATTATACGATCCAATATACGCCTTTTTTAAATCCGTAGTATTGGAAGTATAATTCCGTACTGCTTTTTCTTCATTTAAATATAAAGTCACATTAGTAGGCGTGACCACGATAGCCACATAAGACCATTCATTTTCGGGTACTACTAAACCACTATCCCACCACCATTGGCTTCCATTCCAATGAAAACCTAATTGATTGTTATCTGGCCTAAAATTCAAACTACACACTTTTTCTTCACTATCCTGAGCCATAAAGATACACGCAAAACCTTTTTGAATGCCTACAGACGGTTTAATCCATGCCGTCATAGTAAAACCGCTCACATTATCAATATCAATATCTTGTCTGGACAAAAAGTTTCTTGACGTATTTACAACTTCCATAGCTCCTCCTGCTAAATTTTGACTTCCGCATAAATTTTCTTCATACTTAATCATTTCAGGAATTGTTTTAGTATCCGAAGCTCCTGAGCCATCAGTTACAGTAAGTGTTACATCATACTTCCCTTCGGCATCATAAAGCACTTTGGGATTTCGTACTGTAGTGGACGAAACATAAGATGCTCCTGGAAAATTCCACTCCCAGGACGCTCCTGTATGATGTAACACAGAATAGTCATCAAAATATACTGTATCCTTAACACAATATCGTTTTTCGGTATTTGCTAAAGGCTGAGCAATGGGCTTAAAGCTTTCGTACAAAGGTGTTTCTACGAACCCCCTATTAAAAGTAGCTCCTCGCATTTTTCCATCCCTATAAAAAGGCAATAACTTATTAAAAGTACGTCGTGTTGGCAAGCCTTCACCATAAGCAACCCAATCGGTCATATTTGTATTCCTATAATACACCTCATTATAAGTAACCGCATACACTCCACCATCCGTTCCATTCTGAATAATTAAATGACGCACACTCCTATCTAAAGTAGTTGTGGTTAAATTTTCCCATGTAACACCACCATCTAATGACTTAAACACTTTATTTGGATTATCCCAATCATTGGAAAATGAAATATAAACTTCATTTTTATCATCTTCGGCTACCTGAATAATTACGTATTGGTGATTTGCTCCTGTAGGCTTTATAATTTCGTTCCATGTAGCTCCAGCATCGGTAGATTTCCATAACATAATTCCACGATTTGGTTCATTGGGTATGCGCTGCGATACATATATATAATTAGGATCATCTCGTGGGACTTCAATACTTTGCACCAACTGCTCTACATCTGTTCCAAAAGCTTTAAGTAACGTATAACTAATTCCTCCATCTTCTGTTTTCCATAACTTATTATCTTTTCCTAAATAGTGTACATCTGTATATCTTGGATCATTAACAATCTCACTCCGTTTCCTAAAATCACTTTGATGTTGATTTGGATACATCGCCAAATTGATCGTAGCTTCTTTTACCTCTCCTGTTAATTCTTGAGGCACCACAACATCACTAATATCACTAAACATACTCACCCTACTATCGGCACTAACATAGCCTGTAGGAGCCTCACCACCTCCAAGACCTATAAATTTACCATTAGTAAAACTAGGCCTATAAGCCCCATTTCCATTATGATAACGCCCTCCAACTATTACATCTTCGTTCCAACCTTGTCCAAATCCCCAATTTTCGGTAGCATTAATTCCATCTACTTTAACACCCAAAAAGTTAAAATCCTTGTCATATAAATTCAGACCACCATCGGAAGCCACCCAAACATCATTCCCATTAATTTCAATTTCCTGTATATCGGGATGCTGCCTATTTTCTGGACAATCACCATTACAAATGTATCCTCCCCAGGCATCAAAAGTGGTCGCACCATCATTGGAACGAAACATACTAAGCATTCCCACTAACAATAAATCGGGATCATCATCGGACACACCAATACTTGCATTATAAAAACCTTGATCATAATTCCCCCCTCCAGTTAATGAATTTCCGAAACCAAAGCAAGACAAACACCAATCGGTATCACTATAAGGACCTCCTGGATCATTATCCGCCATTCCATCATTATCCCCATCATAAGGTAACGTCCAAGTTTCGCCGGCATCATCGCTACGATAAATTCCTAAAAAATTCACATCAGTAGCATAATTTTCATCACTTCCTAAAAGGAGTACATACAACCGATTAGGATCTGCTGCTGTCACTGCAATTCGAGCACCTTGATTCCCTACCGTCTGGACCCCAGTAGGTGAAAACCAACCCGAAGTTTTAGCCGTAAAACTTACGCCATCATCAATGGATTTCCATACCTCGGTTACATTAGTTACTGTATTGGTTTTTGATACAAACACTACACTAGCCTCGTTTGTTTTTCGTTGAATATCCCAACATTTATCTGCAACTATTTGTGTCCAAGTCACACCGGCATTAATGGAGCGGTAAATCCCTTTACCTCCTGCTGTTAAAATAGCATTACTATCATTCGGATTAATGGAAATAGCTGTAATACGCAAACCATTTACAGCATGAATTTCGTTCCAAGTTCCTCCTTGATCTATTGATTTATACAAGCTATTCCCTTGAGAAAAATACAAAACCTTATCATCATTAGGATCAATAGTTACAGCTCCAATGCCATTACCTACACCTAGTTCATCAGCCGTTACCGTCCAATCTTCTCCTTTATTTGTCGAAATAAAAACTGCACCAGTTTCCGTTCCAACAATCATCATATTCGGATTGGACCTACTCTGTTCTATAGTATAAATATTAACCTGCCGATCTCTTTTGGTAATTCCACCTCGATCATAGGTTTCAAAAGGACCAATAAAAGTCCAATTCGCTGATAATTTGGAAGAATTTACCACTTTAGCCGCACTTTTTTTCTGCGCTAGCTTATTCTTTTTTTTCAATTCAATTTTTGGCGCCTCCAAAGTACCATCTTCTTTTAAATATCCTTCCGAAAACACATACCGCATAAAATGTTTGTAGTTTTGGACATGTGTTGTTTTTTTATAAGGATGTGTATTGTAATATTCAGTGTAAGCTTGCTCAATACTATTTACATTAGGCTCACTACTATACATCAATTTTGCCCATTCAGGCGTATCAACATCAATAGTAGGAATACTCTTAAATAATTCTGGATACTTTGGCTCAGGAACTAAAATTCCTTGTGAATTCAATAAATTTGATACAAAAAATAATAAAAAAACCGAAAAAAAAGAACTCCTAAGCATATCCACACATTGTTAATTATTTAATAATCAAATAATTATATTTATGTAATTTACAACATTATCATCAAATTATTAACACTTAATCGACTAAAACAGCTTTATAACTGATAAAAATTTTGAATCGACAATTAACCCTTTTGCGCACTTCTATGTCTAACTTGTGTAAATTAAAGGGAAAATCAGATCCTTTTTTCTAGATATTTTGTTAAAAAACTGACACCATGAAAAGCATTTTTTATACTATTTCAGTATTATTTTATATACTATTATTTAGTAATTGTAGTAGTGATGACACTTCTCCAACAGGAATAAATCAACCCCAAAACACCCCTGTAGAACAGCCCAATATTCTACTCATAATTGCCGATGACATGGGACTTGATGCCACTCCGGGTTACCCTATTGGAACCACAAAACCCAACATGAAGACTTTACAAAATCTAATAACCAACGGCATTACATTTACCAACGTATGGTCAAACCCCACATGCACTCCAACCCGATCTGGAATACTTACCGGAAAATATGGTTTTAAAACAGGAGTAATTAAAGTTGGAGATCAACTTCCTGTCAGCGAAGTATCAATTCAAAAATATATTGATCAAAATACCAATGCTACTTACAGCTCAGCCGTGGTAGGAAAATGGCATTTATCAAATGACCCAAGCCACCCCAACCAAATGGGTATTGATTATTACTCAGGCGGCTTATCTGGATCATTATCATCATATATCGATTGGTGTTTAACCACTAATGGAACAACCGATAATAATACAGCATATACAACCAGTAAATACACAGACTTAGCTATTAACTGGATCAGCAACCAAACACAACCTTGGTTTTTATGGTTGGCTCACAATGCTCCACACACCCCCTTTCATGTCCCTCCAAATAATTTACATTCACAAGGAAATCTAACCGATGATCAAGCGAGTATTGATGCCAATCCACTCCCTTATTATATGGCTTCCTTAGAGGCTATGGATACCGAAATTGGCCGACTATTAGCATCTATGCCATCCCAAACACGTAACAATACCATCATTATTTTTGTGGGCGATAATGGCACACCTAGCCAAGTTGTACAGGAGTATAATAGCCAAAGGGCTAAAGGCTCATTATTTCAAGGAGGAATCAATGTCCCTATGATTATTTCGGGAGCTAATGTCACTCGAAAAAACGAAACCGAAAATGCGCTCATTAATACTACCGATTTATTTGCCACAATTGCTACTATAGCTGGCGCCAATACTCCTCAAATTAATAATAGTTTTAGTTTCCAAAATCTCTTAAGCAATTCTGAGTCCACTACTCGAAATTACATATACTCCGAAACCACAACCGATAAAACTATTCGGAACACTAGCCATAAATACATTCAATTTGCCGATGGCTCCGAAGCATTATATGATTTAAGCACTAATCCCCTTGAAAAACCTAATCTTTTAAGTCCCAATCAACTTCCATTAAATGAGACCAATTCAAAAATTAAGGACGAACTCATTACCGCTTTAAACAACATTATAAACAATTAATACGATTTACTAACAAAAATTTCGCATATATGCTGTTTCTTTTTCACAATTCTTGCGTTAAAAAAAACAACCGTAGCTAAGGCTATGCTTGATTTTTTTGCCTTAGACT
>NZ_JH621276.1:32385-50028 GCF_000255455.1 Aquimarina agarilytica ZC1
CATACGAAATTCTTATCAGTAAATCGTATAAGCCATAATAGCATTTGAAATATAAAAATCAGCTTGATTTTTTCTATTCCCTGAAAAATGTTTGAAATTCACCCACATTTTGTTTCTTTGTTTAAACTCAAAACAACAACTTATGGCAACTCATACAAATGGAAGTTTATATGTAAAAACCGAAAATGGTATTGGTAGCATTACTTTTGGCCATCCATTAAGTAATTCCCTTCCGGGAGAATTATTACAACGTATTGCCAAAGGCATTGATGAGTTAGGAAATGACACCTCCACTAAAGTTATTTTAATTCAGTCCGAAGGCGAAAAGGCCTTTTGTGCCGGTGCAGCTTTAAATGAATTAATTGCTATAGAAAATGAAACTCAAGGCGAAGCCTTTTTTATGGGCTTTGCCCATATTATAAATGCCATTAGGACTAGCCCTAAATTTGTGGTTGCCCGAGTACAAGGCAAAGCAGTTGGAGGAGGAGTGGGTATAATTGGTGCCTGCGATTATGTTTTTGCCACCGAAAATGCCTCGGTTAAATTGAGTGAAATTAGTATTGGTATTGGTCCTTTTGTTATTGAACCCACATTGAGCCGAAAAATAGGTGTTGCTGCCACTGGTCAATTAAGTATTGATGCCACTCATTGGCAAAATGCTTATTGGGCAAAAGACAAAGGCTTGTTTGCTCAGGTATTCGAAAACACCAAGGAAATGGACAAATCCTTGTATGAATTGTTAGAAAAATTAGCCTCATACAATCCAAAGGCTATGTCTGCGTTAAAAGAAAGCCTTTGGAAAGGCACCGAACATTGGAATACATTATTAAAAGAACGTGCAAAACTTTCGGGAAGCTTAGTGCTTTCCAACGAAACACAAAAAGCACTTCAAAAATTTAAAAAATAATATTTTATGGAATTCATGAATTTTTTAGCTGGGAATGGTCTTTTTTTAGTGCTAGCTGTTGTACTTGTTGTTGTTTATTTTGTGAATAAGCGTAAGCGATAAAACACCCCATCAAATTCTTCTGTTAGGTCAGCCCAATCACAACGTCAAATGATGTTGATCAAGCACTTGATCTAATTTAAGACCTCCTATAATTTTTTGAATAATGATTGATTTTTTAAATACCTTATCAAGTGGTAAATTATATCCCGCTTTTGTTTTAATTTTACTTATAATTTACATTGTTAATCGTATAAGAAGTCGAAGGCTATGAGCAATATCCGAATCACCAAACAATTCAATTTTGAAACCGGTCATGCCCTACACGGCTATGATGGCAAGTGCAAAAATGTACACGGCCATAGTTACAAACTAAATGTTACCGTTATTGGGCAACCTATTACCGATCCAAATCATGTTAAAAACGGGATGGTAATTGACTTTGGCGATTTAAAAAAAATAGTGAATCACGAAATCGTTGATCTCTTTGACCATGCTACTGTATTTAATAAAAATACACCACATGTAGAATTGGCCAATGAACTTCAGAAAAGAGGGCACAACACTATTTTGGTGGACTATCAACCTACAAGTGAAAATATGGTGATTGATTTTGCCAAAAAAATTAGCGCAAAACTTCCTACGCATATTAAGTTATTCTCACTAAAATTACAGGAAACCGACACCTCTTTTGCAGAGTGGTACGCTAGTGATAATTAACTTTTGGGCGTTTCCCTATCGGGTCAGGCTTTCCGCTATATCTTTTTATTTTTCCTGAAAAAGAAAAACAAAAAGGATGCCGCTACAATCCTTAACGCAATTTCCAAAAAATAGTAACTTCGTCAAATGACTATAAAAATTCCCAAAGGAAAAAAAGTATATTTTTCATCGGACAATCATTTAGGTGCACCAACTGCAGCAATTAGCAAACAAAAAGAAGCGAAATTTTTGCGTTGGCTAGATGAAGTTAAAACCGATGCAGCCGCTATTTTTTTACTTGGTGATTTATTCGACTTTTGGTTTGAATACAAAACTGTTGTTCCCAAAGGTTTTGTACGCGTACTAGGGAAATTAGCCGAAATTAGCGATTCGGGCATTCCAATTCATTTTTTTGTAGGCAATCATGACCTATGGATGAATGGCTATTTTGAAGAAGAGCTCAACATACCCGTTTACCACCAACCCAAAGAATTCACATTAGGAAACCAGCTTTTTTTTATTGGTCATGGTGACGGCTTAGGCCCAGATGATAAAGGCTTTAAACGCATGAAAAAAATATTTACCAATCCCATTGCACAATGGTTTTTTGGGTGGCTACATCCAGATATTGGTGTACGCTTAGCCTCCAGCCTTTCTCGTGGAAACAAACTTATTTCTGGAGATGATGATGTTACATTTTTGGGCGAAGAAAACGAATGGCTCGTACAATATTGCAAACGTAAACTGACTCAAAAGCACCGCGATCACTTTGTATTTGGACACCGCCATTTGCCAATGCAAATCAAGCTTCCAGAAAATTCACTATACACCAATCTTGGTGATTGGTGTGATCATTTTACCTATGCAACATATGATGGGCAAGACATGAAACTTGATCACTTTAAAACCACTTCACTCTAGACATATCGCCCAAATTTGGGCACCATAAATACTGCTGATTATCAATCTGCATAAGTGTAATACTAACAGCACACCTATCTAATTTCATTTTTCTTGCTACATTTATACAAAATACTAACATGAATAAACTAGCACTATATTCCATTTTATTTGTATTGAGCCTTATAAGCTGCAAACCTTATCAAGTGGAAACCAAACCAAATGATATGTCTTACTCGGAATTTACTAAAGCTCAAAAAAAATGGGATTCACCCGATGGTACTATAGCGTTTATTGATAAAGGGAAAGGGCAGCCTTTACTTTTATTGCACGGAATCCCCACTTCGGGATGGCTATACCGAAAAATGATTGACCCGCTGGTAGCTCAAGGTTATCGTGTTATTGTTCCAGATATGTTAGGCTTTGGTAATAGCGAACACCCAAAAGGTTATGACATCTATGACAAAACACAACATGCTAAACGTATTTTAGGTTTAATGGAACATTTGGGCATTAACAATTGGTCTCATGTTATGCATGATGCGGGAGGACTTTGGACTTGGGAAATGCTTAAAATTGCTCCCAACAAACTATCACATTTAACTATTTTAAATACCATTATATATAAAGATGGTTTTTGTCCTCCATTAAAAATTAAAAAGGGTATGATTGGAAAAATCGCCATGTGGGGATACCGAACCAAAACGAACATGATGATTAAAAAACTTTTCAAAAGTGGTACCAATAACCATCCTATGAGTAAAGCCGAAATAGAAGGCTACACAACACCACTCAAAAAAGGAAAGACAGATGCTTTGTATAAATTTTTTACAACAAATACCAAAGCTATTCCAGACTATAGCACTGTTTTAAAAAGTCTAAACATTCCCACTCAAGTCATTTGGGGAACGGATGATGAAATCCTATTATGGAAAACTCAAAATAAACAAGTAATTACTGATTTGAATATTAAGGAAAGTAATATCCATTTACTTCCTAAAAATCATTTTTTACAAGAAGAAGCCACCGAAAGTCTATTAAATTTCATAGGTCAATTCAGTAAATAACCTCATACGGATTAACACATTCGACTACTAAAATTTATTTTTTTTTAGTAATTTGTAACCGTCCATTAAAATAAGGCACAGTATTTGAACGTTTAAGAAAAAATCTAATTCTAAATTTAACCTCATATTATGAAAAAATTTATCATCGCCTCATTATTACTATTCGCTACACAAGGAATTTTTGCACAACTTGACTGGAGTCAGTTAAGCGAAGATTATTCAAAAACTTTAGTATTAGCCGAACGTGTTGCAGAACAAACAGACAAAGTTTCTGCTGATGAAAAAGGTATTGGAATTGTTATTAAAGGGGGAGTAGTTACACTAGAGCGCTCTATTGACTCAAGATCAACAACGCAAGAAGATCACCGATTTAAACTAATTAAAAGTGATGGGAATAAAATTCCTTTAGATAAAATTAGTACTGAAAAAGTTTTAGAAAAATATAAATTAGCACTAGAGCAAATCGACGAAAAATTAAAAGCTGATAGAAAAGCACAAGTTGATGACATTCTTAATAGCCTTTTTAACTAAGAAAAGCAGTCTAACAAGTATAAAAAAAGCAGCTCAAATGAGCTGCTTTTTTTATACTTGTTTAGCTATTAAACTTAATCTAAATTGATAGGATAAATATTTTTATCATAAGTTTTCCCATCACTGGAAACAAAAGACACATTTAATAAATAAAAATTCCCTTTAGGAAGTTCCGATGAGGGCTTAAGTGCTTTTAAAGAAAGTGTTCCCGATACTTTTCCCTCAACAGTATTTAATGGAGTTTCAACTACTGTTGTAACATCTTTAATAAATTTCCAATCGGCAGTAAACTCACGGAACCAAAATTTAATTCCTCCATGATCTCCTTTTATCATTTTACGTCTGGATCCCGCATGGTAAGTTACATTAACTTTTAACTCATCGTTTCTTGAAAGGTTTTTATAGTTATCCTCATTATCATAAACTATATGCGGCTCCACATAAGGAGCTACTTCAAATTCAAATTCATTACGCACTGCTTCGTTTTCTTCAGCGGTAGCATAAATTTTCACCTTACCCACTTTTAAAGCTTTAATTACCTCATTATTAAGCGTTGCTATTGAGTCATCGCTACTACTCCAAACTATGTTTTGATTATCTGTATATTTTGGTGCAACTATTGCTTCCAATGCAAACTCCTCACCAACAACTAATTTATTCGGCACAGATTTAAATGCTATAGACTCCATAGCTATCGGATAAAAATCAACCGTTTTGATTACCGCTTTATTAGTAACATTAGTTACCTTACTTTTTGCAGTAATTGTTACTTTTTTACCCGATTCATGTGCAGTAACCACCCCATTAGCATCCACACTTGCTACCGCAGCATTACTTGATGACCATATTACATCCGAATTTTCATTTTTTGCCGAAGCTGTTGCCACTAATTTTACATGAGTATTAACTCTTACTTTTTCTTTAGAAGGTGTTACTTTAATAGCGCTTGGATCAATTTTATCGGTGCTAAATAATTGATTCGCCTTTTTGTTTTTAAACACCACAGTTTCACCATTACGCCAAGTTACCTTTATTCTTTTAATGGTTTTTTCCTTACCCAAACCAAAATGTACGGTATTTAATAAACTCTGCGAAAATACCTCCCCTACTGAACCTACTCTTTTTTTATAGGATCCCGTAGCCGTTTCTAAAATTACTACTGCCCCCATTGGATCCACATTAGATTTTGGGGAATAGTTTACACGTACCATAGCGAAATTATTAGTTGCTGTGGCTATTTTGTTTTCATACAAATACCACATGCCTTCATCATCACTACCACTCAACATATCAATATCACCATCTAAATCAAAATCGAAGGCTTGTCCCATATCACCATGACCTTCATCATCTAGATCATTTGCTTTGTGATTTGTGGATAATACAAATTTATTTTTTCCATTATTTAAAAGCATATAATCCGATGGACGCGACTTTAAATCCCCCCAACGATACACAAATAAATCTTGAAAACCGTCATTATTAAAATCACTGGTAGTCACCCCTTGATGATTTCCTCCTTTTTGAATATGCCAATCATTAGCTACATTTTTAAATACACCATTATCATTGAGTAATAAAAGATCATCTACATTTCTATTCTGAAGTTCAAATTTGGGGGTAACACTAGAAATTCCTTCCATACTAAATCCAAAATTCCAAAAAATGTAATCATTTCTAACCAAAGCTATTTTCCATTGATCTCCATTAGTATTCCCTATATAAATACCATTAGCACTCATATCATCGGGAAATCCTTGCGCGACAGATTTTACAACTTTAAATTCCGACTTATCTTTTACAATATGCTTTTCCTTATTTTTTCCTAAATATATTGGATAAGGCGCGTTAAATTTTCTTCGTGCTAAACGAAGATCACTAAACATAACATCATTTTCCGCAGTAAAATCCATTTCGGTCACTCCTTTATGCCCTTGTAATTTAATATCCATTTTATTTTTTAATGGATTAAAATCTAATGATGGTTTTGCTCCCACTCCAAAAACCAAACCACGAGTTAAGTATAAATCAAAATCACCATCATTATCAATATCAATATCGGTTGCTCCAGTTATGTTTTTGGTATTGGCTATGCCTTTATCCAATTGAGAAGTGATATCCGTAAAACTAAAATCCCCATTACCTTGCCATATGGACAAACCTGTATACGAAGCATACAACACTACATCATCAATTTGATCGCCATTCAAATCAGTTACTAATACACGTTCGGCATTAAAGTTTTCAATCCCTGCTATACGAACATCTTCAAAAGTCCCGTCCCCTTTATTTCTATAAAATAAATGCTGAGGTAATTCATCTTTTTTAATACTTCGAGCATTCACAAGTATTAAATCCAAGTCTCCATCCTTATCCATGTCACTCCACCTAATAGCTCTTCCTCTTGCTCCTTTGGCAATTTCAATATCCTTAGTTGCCAATACCAATGTCTCATTATCGTTTCGGTAAAATGTAGGTAATGAAGGTGATGTTCCATTACCACCACCTTGCGATAATAAAATATCTAAATCTCCATCATTATCAAAATCTGCAGCACTTGATCCATGTAAATCATGGCGATACCATTTTGATAATTTTTTTTCATCTTTAGATACCGTTCCATCACCATTATTCCAGTACAATTTATTTGTTTCTTCATTATGATTATTAACTATAAAATCATAATATCCATCATTATTTATATCGGCAATAGTAGGTCCTCCGTATTTTATTGAATTCACTCTATCCAAACCTGCTTTTCTTGAAATATCATTAAAAGTCGGCAGCTCTAAGTTTTCAACTTTATGTATATAAAGTGATTCCAAAATAACATCTCCTCCAGTAACCCTAAACTCTAATTGTTTTTCACCTGTATTTTCAAATGTTGCTACTATTTTAAACTGATGCGCTCCTGCACTTGGTATATCCAAATGATCTATTAAAATTTGATTTTGACTTACTAATGTCAAATTTGCATAAGCCGCTTTTGTTGAAATTACTAAATCAAACTGATTCGTTAACTGTTCCGTTACTTTGTAAGTCAACCTCAAGGGCTTTCCTATTTGAATCGCTTTTTGGGTTAAATCCACTTGGGAAAACAAAAATTGCGACAAAAATGTTGTCAAAAAAAAGAATAATGCGGTTTTTCTTTTCATAAATTAAGTATTGGCATCCTTTAATTAAGGACATTTTTTATGGTACTCCCTTTAACTCGAATTAGACATTAAAAAATCTATGCTGTATCGAAATCTTTGCAAAATCAAACATTTCACTACACTTTTAATTTAACCATAACACCGGTTATCCTAAAATTAATAAAGTACTTGATTTTATTGAGTATTCAATACTCATAACAAAGCTCTATTGCATAGTATACGATTTACTGGTTTAATAGAACAATTTCACACAAAATTACAGAAATCATAAAACTTCCATAGAAACAATTGGCTCTAAAAATATATTAAATGATTCTTTAACGAGTATGACTCGTACCAAATAAACAATAAAAAAAGACTGCCAGTAATAAAGCAGTCTTTTGTCATTCATTTCAAAAAATTAAACTTTTGAATTAGTATCCAAAATCTTGTTTAATTCGTTCTGCTTTTTCAAGCATAATATCTTTAGTTAAAAAAGAGATCTCTTCTAACATAAATCCATTTTGATACGTTCTCATTGCTTTTTTTGGCTCGCCAATATTTTCGTAAGCAGTTCCTAAATAATAATTCCCAAGCATATGTGCCGGGTATACTTTTCTAGCTAAATTTCCTAATTTTTCTAGCTCATCCCAATCTTCTTTTTTTTCTAAAGCCGTTGAAATTGCTATAAAATCATTCACTCTTATACGCTTTTCAACACCTAATAAAGATTTTATTACATCGTATTTTTCAATTAAATAGTCATATGGTGAAGTTTCAAGGTTTACAATATTCTCTTTGTATTCCTTTTTACTAATTGGCCTGTATATTGAAAAAATATCCTCTAAAGCTCTGGGAATTCCGACTGCCACTAACGAATAATGTGAAGCATCTTCAAAATCATCAAATTTATAACGTACATTTTCATTTTCAATTTGAGACAATTGATCATTAACTAAAATAATATCCTCTCTAAGACCTTTTACATCATTTGATGCCGTAGCCAAATAATACCATGTTTTTTGTTCGGTTGCAGTCAGGATATCCGCAACTCGATCTGCCATTGATGGTGCATACTCCGGACTTAAATTGATATATGCCTGAAATGGAGATTTAGCCGATTTCATAAAATAATTAATAAAATTACCTGTATAATCATGACCTACAATAATTTTAAATTTTGCCAGTCGGTAATTTTCTTCTAAATAAGGAAGCAATTCTTTTGACATAAAATCATAAAACTTTTTACCCTCATATTCTGGCAAATAAGTATTCGAATCATATCGACAATCTTCCTTTCGGGTTTGCAGCTGTTTAATTCCTACTACAATTGCTTCTGGCATATCCTCCCAATACGAAAAGTACTTAACATTCCCTACAATAGGGTCAAATAAGTAATCCCCATCGAGTGTTAGTATTAAAAGGTATTCCTTATTAGGATCTTTTTTGTAACTTTTTGGCAAGCGTATTTTTACTTCGCGTGAAGCTTCTAAATGTAATGACTTAATATTTTTTGTTACGGTTTGCGCAAAAGTAGTGGTTGCAATAACAAAAAAAGCAAGTGTTGTTAAAATTAATTTCATAGTATAAATGGGCCTTAATAAACGATGAGACAAGGTATGAAATTATTTCTTTTTTGAAAATACAGGTAACAAAATGAATGACAGTACGCCAAAAACTAAATTCATTAAAGTTTGTGAGCCCCATATAATCCAACCATAGGCTTCACCAATTGTTTTTTCTATTCCAAAAAGAAGTAATGCTAAACCTACAAAAACAGGATAAGCACCAAACCCGCCATTGGAGGTCATCATAGCTAATGATCCTGCTACAAAAACCATTAAAATCGCAGAAAGCGACACCTCCGAAATTCCTGACACACTAAATTTAACTACATAAAGCATAAGCACATAGGCGATCCAAATAAAAATAGTATGTCCAATAAAAGCGGCTTTATTTTTCATTTTAAACACACTCAACATTCCCTCGTATAGCCCTAATACAAATTGACGCAATTTCTCAATAAACGGAAGTTTTAACTTTTTAATTAGCAAGAAACCACCCCCCATAACCACTAATCCTCCTACTAGAGTATACACAATTTTTAAAGGAGCAATATCTTGTTCAACAAAATAAACTCCTAAAGCTTCTGTATTCAAAATAAAAGCTAAAGAAACAATTAAAAGTAGCATAATGAGATCAATGACGCGCTCTGTGATAATCGTTCCTAAACTTTTCTGAAAAGGAATATCCTCATAATTACTTAAAGTAACAGCTCTTAAAAATTCTCCCGAACGGGGAATTCCTAAATTTGACAAATACCCTACCATAACGGCCATAAAACTTGTACGAAACCTACTAGAATAGCCTAAGGGGGTTGCCAAATATTGCCATCGATAGGCTCGGGAAATATGTGAAAGCAATCCAATAAACAGCGATAAACCCACCCAAAATGGATCCGCATTAATGATAAGCTTCCATAGATTTTTTAGTTCTTCGGGGGTAGCTGAGCTTAAAGAATACCAGACCAAAACAGCACCAATTCCCAAAGGAGTTACAATTTTAAGTGCTTTGGTTATTTTCTTTTTCAATAGTAAAAGGAAACTTATTTTAAAAGATTATTCTCTTCATTAGGAAACACTAAAGCGGGAGAAAACTTTTTGGCCTCATCCATGTCCATCATGGCATACGTAATTAGTATAAGCACATCTCCTTTGGCAACTTTTCTAGCAGCTGCTCCGTTTAATGTGATTTCACCACTGTTCCTTGGCCCTGGAATGGCATAAGTTTCTAAACGTTCTCCATTGTTATTATTAACAATTTGAACTTTTTCACCACTAATTATATTAGCTGCATCCATTAAATCTTCATCAATAGTAATACTACCAATATAGTTTAGTTCGGCTCCGGTAACTTTAACGCGATGGATTTTAGATTTTACTACGTGTACTAACATGCTGCAAAATTAATTAATTTAAAGCGATATTATCTATTAAACGGACTTTATCGGCAAAAACAGCGATAAAAGCACGGTATTTTTTACTTATATCTATATGTTTTGCTGTTTTCAAATTTTCCACATTTGCGATTTCAAAATATTCTAACTTGAGTAACTCGTGACTTTCAAAAACTTGACTTACCATTTCATTTAATTCAACAACACTTTTTGTGCCAAATTCATTTTTAACCCTTGAAAGAGTTTCAAATATGAGCTTAGCCTCACTCCGCTGAAGTTTTGTCAGCCGTTCATTTCTTGAACTATAGGCTAACCCATGTGCTTCTCTGTAAATTTCACAACCTACAACTTCTATTGGGAATTTTTCAATTTCAACCATTTTTTTAACAATCTGCAATTGCTGAAAGTCTTTTTCGCCCAAATAAACCCGATTAGGGTTCACAGCCTCAAACAATAATTTTAATACCGTTCCCACACCATTAAAATGCCCGACTCTAAACTTCCCTTCCATTTCATTTTCCAATCCACCAAAGTCATAATGGATCGATTTTGGGTCTCCTTTGTATAAATTTTTAGCCGATGGAGCAAAAACTATAATATTTTTTGATTTTTTTTTAAGTAATTCAATATCACTATCTAATGCTCTAGGATACTTGTCTAAATCATCTAAATTATCAAACTGCGTTGGGTTAACAAAAATACTTACAACGACCAAGCTATTCTCCACTAAGCATTTGTAAACCAATGACATATGACCTTCATGCAATGCACCCATAGTGGGAACAAAACCGATTTCGGAGGTAATTTCCGACTTGTTTTTGATGTGATTTTTTAAATCTTCAACCGTGGTAAAAACACGCATATTTAGAGCTTTAAGTGCCCGCAAAATTAGCATATAAATGGCATTCTGCCTAAATTTTCGTAATTTTGCCAAACTTTACTCCTAAGAAAGTTAAAAGTAAGATTTATGAAAGACAAGAGGATACTATACGTAGCATCAGAATTAATGCCATATTTGCCAGAAACAGAAGTCTCATCGATGGCATTTGAATCACCAAAAATGGTCAACGGAAAAGGAGGACAAACACGTATTTTTATGCCCCGATTTGGGAACATAAACGAAAGAAGACATCAGCTACACGAAGTTATTCGTTTATCTGGAATGAACCTTGTCGTAAACGATTTTGATATGCCGTTAATTATCAAAGTTGCTTCTATACCTAAAGAGCGTATGCAAGTATATTTCATTGATAATGAAGAATACTTTAAGCGTAAAGCTACTGTGATAGACAAAGACGGTAAATTGTTTCAGGACAATGACGAACGTGCTATATTTTTTGCAAAAGGAGTTATTGAAACTGTGAAAAAATTAAATTGGTCTCCAGATATTATACACGTACACGGATGGATGGCAGCCTTACTTCCTCTGTACCTAAAAAATTACTACAGCAACGAGCCTTTATTTAAAGAAACTAAAATCATTACATCTGTTTATGGAAATGGTTTTGAAGGTGCACTTAATAACGATATTAAGAAAAAAGTACTTTTTGATGAAATAGCTGAAGAAAAGTTAAGTCTTTTAGATGATGCGAATTTTGATAATTTGATAAAACTATCTGTAGAAAATTCTGATGCTGTGATTATGGGAACTCCAAATGTTTCTTCAGAAATTGAAAAATTTATTGATGCAAAAAAAGTTCCTACTTTAGAGTACAAGTACCCTGAAGAATTTTCATCGGCATATGAGGATTTTTATTTGAACGAAGTTTTATCCTAAATAAAACACTCTAAAAGTATTTATGAATACACCTTTTTTAATACGCCTATTTTATGGGCTTTGTGTAAGCCTACTCTTAGTATCCTGTGATGATGATATTAGTGATGTTGGCTCAACTATTTTAACCGGAACCAACATTAATGTTACAACCGAAGAATTATTACCTGAAATCAATGCTGTTTCACTAAAAAAAGTGCAAACTAGTAATTTAGACACTCAATATCTTGGCTCTAATATAGATTCTATTTTAAAAAACAAATCTACATACGGTATTTTGGCACAGGTTTCGGCAACCACTAGTACGTATACCAATACAGATCCTATTACTAAAATAGTCATTACAGGAAAAAAATTAATATTACCATTCCCTTACAGTACAGCAGCAGCAGACAGTGAGGGCATGAGAAAATACACTTTTGATCCTACTTTTGACGAATCCAAAAGCTTAAAATTGCAAGTTTTTAATGCGAATTACACATTAAGAACTCAAAGTTTAGTTTCCAATACCCCCCAATCCTATTTCGCAGATGCTTCTGACGGTCAAGTTAATTTTTTAAATTTTATAGAAGGGGACAGTAAATTAATTTCGGAAGAAATGACAACTATCAATATCCCTAGTAAAGAAGTAACTATTTCTGACAGAGTTAAAGAAAATCTAAATGCTATTGAAATTAATTTAGCAAAACTGGATCTAACAGAATTAACAGACAAAAATGACTTTAATGTATTTAAAGGTGATAATTCCGAGTTTATAAATAAAATAAAAAGCATCTACATTAAACCCGATGTTACCAACGAAGGTCTACTAAGAATTCCAAGAGTCGCTGTTGACACCATTGCCCCTAAAATTCAACTAGATTTTAAGGTGACCACAAAAAAAGAAGGTGAAGATGAAAAAGAAACCAGCTTTAGCGCTGATTACAATTTAGCACCTCAATTTTTTAATATTATAAATACTGAAGAACCTACTATCACCAATACAGAATCTGTTTTACTTAAAGCAGGAGCGGGGTCTATTGCAGAAACTTTATTATTCGACGAAGAAAAATTAAAGGAATTAATTGAAAAAGACATCATTGTAAATGACGCAGAACTCATACTTACAGTAAATAGATCAGTTTTAGAAGATAAAGATCTTGAATTAAAAAAACTTCCCTCATTAGGACTATACAGAACAGAAACAGGAATAGCTATAGGAGGCGGACAAAATAATCTAATTCAACCTGTTACAGCTATTGAAAATGATAACAAAGATTTTACATACAACTTTAAAATAACTAGCCTAGCTCAATTAATTTTAGGCGAACCAACTTTAAGTGACGCTAAAGAATTAAATACTAAATTAGGCATAGGTATTGTTGATCCTGCTAATAATAGTTTTTTTTCAATAATAGCTAATACTGAAACAACAAAATTTTCTAATGAAGGAACCATTCTTAGTTTTAAAGGAATTCCTTTATTTAACAAAAATACCACTGAAATTAACAGTGAAAACAAACCTAAACTAATACTAAAATACACTGCTATCAAATAGCAAAAAAAACTCAAAACTTATACTATATGTGTGGAATTGTAGGATATATTGGTAACAGAGAAGCTTATCCAATTGTTTTAAAAGGATTACAAAGATTAGAATACCGAGGTTATGATTCTGCTGGTATTGCTCTCTACGATGGCGACAACCTTAACATTACAAAGACCAAAGGGAAAGTTGCAGATCTTGAAAATGAATTTTCAAAAACAAACAACACCAAAGGGTCTATTGGTATTGGTCATACCCGCTGGGCAACTCACGGAGAGCCTAACGACGTAAATTCGCATCCTCATTACTCTAATTCCGAAAATCTAGCGATTATACATAACGGTATTATTGAAAATTATGAGCCCTTAAAAAAAGAGCTTATAAAAAGAGGCTACACTTTTCATTCGGACACTGATACCGAGGTACTAGTAAACCTGATTGAAGATGTTCAAATAAATGAAAAAGTAAATTTAGCCAAGGCAACTCAAATAGCACTTAACCAAGCTATCGGTGCTTACGCCATAACTGTTTTTGACAAACGCAAACCCGATGAAGTAGTTGTTGCTCGTTTAGGAAGCCCATTAGCCATTGGTGTTGGTGAAGATGATTTTTTCATTGCTTCCGACGCTTCACCATTTATTGAATATACCAATAATGCCATTTATTTAGAGGATGGCGAAATGGCTCTTATCAATTTAAATGAGGGTGTTCAGATATCCAAAATTGAAGATGGAGCTATTGTAGACCCTTACATTCACGAATTAAAAATTAACCTTGAACAAATTGAAAAGGGTGGTTTTGATCATTTTATGATCAAGGAAATATACGAACAACCACACGCTATTACAGACACCTACAGAGGGCGACTACTTGCCTCAGAAGGTATTATTAGGATGGCTGGTGTTGATGATAATATCGATAAGTTTTTAAATGCTAAAAGGATTATTATTGTTGCCTGCGGAACTTCATGGCACGCTGGTTTGGTAGCTGAATATATTTTTGAAGAGCTTGCTCGTATTTCTGTTGAAGTAGAATATGCTTCGGAATTTAGATACAGAAATCCAATTATAGACAAGGACGATATTGTAATTGCTATTTCTCAAAGTGGAGAAACAGCCGATACCATGGCAGCAATTAAATTAGCTAAAGAAAAAGGTGCTTTTGTTTTTGGTGTTTGTAACGTAGTTGGATCATCGATTTCTCGAGAAACTCATGCTGGTGCTTACACCCATGCGGGTCCAGAAATTGGAGTAGCCTCTACTAAAGCATTTACCACTCAAATTACCGTTCTTTCTTTAATTGCTTTACGTTTAGCAAAGCAAAAAGGCTCACTAAATAGTAAGGATTTCCATTACCTATTACACGAAATGGAACAAATACCTGGAAAGGTAGCTAAGGCACTTGAAGAAAACGAACATATTAAAGATGTTGCAAAAATATATAAGGACGCTAAAAACTTCCTTTATTTAGGACGTGGTTTTAATTTCCCAGTAGCTCTAGAAGGAGCCCTTAAATTAAAAGAGATTTCATACATACACGCAGAAGGTTACCCTGCTGCAGAAATGAAACACGGACCAATTGCACTTATTGATGAACAAATGCCCGTGGTAGTTATTGCTACTCGTAAAGGACATTATGAAAAGGTAGTAAGTAATATTCAAGAAATTAAATCGAGAAAAGGGAAAATTATCGGAATTGTAACCGAGGGAGATGTGACTGTTCGAGAACTTGCGGATCATGTAATTGAGATTCCGGAAACCCTAGAACCTTTTACACCTCTTTTAACCACTATTTCGCTACAACTACTTTCTTATCATATCGCAGTTATGCTTGATAAAAACGTAGATCAACCTCGTAATTTAGCAAAATCTGTTACTGTAGAATAATTAATCAAAAGCCCTTTTTCAAAGGGCTTTTTTAATATAATGCATTCAAACTAGATTTTATCGACAAATTCAAAAATAAAGATTGTTTTTTTTGAATTTAATAAACTATCTTTGCGGCTTGAAAAACGCTGTTAATTTGTAGTTAAATTCAACTAGCAGCACAATGTTTACAAATATTAAACAAAAAATACTTTTATAATGGCTCAAGTTTCGGGTAAAGTATCACAAATTGTAGGACCAGTTATTGATGTTGAATTTGCAGCAGGTTCAGAACTTCCAAAAATTTACGATTCGTTAGAAATTAAAAAAAATGACGGAAGTAAGTTAATCCTTGAAGTACAATCGCATACAGGTGAAAACACTGTACGTACTATTGCAATGGATTCTTCTGATGGTCTACAAAGAGGTGCTGAAGCTATTGCTTCAGGTAGTCCAATTCAAATGCCTATTGGTGGAGATGTATACGGACGCTTATTCAATGTAATTGGAGATGCAATTGATGGATTAGGAGATCTACCAAAAACTGGTGATGCTGGTATGTCTATACACAGAAACGCTCCTAAATTTGAAGATTTATCTGTATCTACAGAAGTACTTTTTACAGGTATTAAAGTAATCGATCTTATTGAGCCTTATGCAAAAGGAGGTAAAATTGGATTATTCGGTGGAGCAGGAGTTGGTAAAACTGTATTGATTCAAGAATTGATTAACAATATAGCAAAAGGTCACGGTGGACTTTCTGTATTTGCAGGAGTTGGAGAAAGAACTCGTGAAGGAAATGACCTTTTAAGAGAGATGTTAGAGTCTGGTATTATTAAATACGGTGATGACTTTATGCACTCTATGGAAGATGGCGGATGGGATTTATCTAAAGTGGACAAAAAGGCCATGAAAGATTCCAAAGCAACTTTCGTTTTTGGACAAATGAATGAGCCACCTGGAGCTCGTGCTCGTGTAGCACTTTCTGGATTAACTATTGCTGAATATTTCCGTGATGGAGCTGGAGATGGACAAGGTAAAGACGTTCTTTTCTTTGTGGATAATATCTTCCGTTTTACACAAGCAGGTTCTGAGGTATCGGCACTTTTAGGTCGTATGCCATCGGCCGTAGGTTACCAACCAACGTTAGCTACCGAAATGGGAGCTATGCAGGAGCGTATTACCTCAACTAAAAAAGGATCTATTACATCGGTACAAGCAGTATATGTACCTGCGGATGACCTTACCGATCCAGCACCAGCAACAACATTTGCTCACTTAGATGCTACAACTGTACTGTCACGTAAAATTGCAGAGCTTGGTATTTACCCAGCCGTAGATCCTTTGGATTCTACTTCTCGTATTTTAACGGCTGACATATTAGGTGATGCTCATTATAATTGTGCTCAAAACGTTAAAGAGTTACTACAACGCTACAAAGAATTACAAGATATTATTGCTATTCTAGGTATGGAAGAATTATCTGAAGAAGATAAACTAGCCGTATCACGTGCACGTAGAGTACAACGTTTCTTATCACAACCGTTCCACGTAGCTGAACAATTTACAGGTATCCCTGGAGTATTGGTTGATATTAAAGAAACTATTAAAGGATTTAATATGATCATGGATGGTGAATTAGACCATCTTCCAGAAGCGGCATTTAACCTTAAAGGTTCTATTGAAGAAGCTATTGAAGCTGGAGAAAAAATGTTAGCTGAAGCCTAAAAAGGCTAAGGTTTACATTTCCGTGAAGGCGGAGATCTCAACAAAAGAGATTTTGTAATTAAAGTTTTCCACCTTCGTGGAAATTAAAAAAAGTAATTATGTTTTTAGAAATTGTAACTCCAGAACGAATTGTTTTTAGCGCCGAAGTAAACTCGGTAGCTGTTCCTGGTATCAATGGCGAGTTTCAAATGCTAAATAGTCACGCACCAGTTATATCATTACTTACTAAAGGTAAGGTTAAAATTGATGCTAATTTAGACACAGAAACTAGTGATGTACTTTCAAAAAATACCGAAGATAATCGTTGGGTATTTGATATTAAAGGTGGCGTTATTGAAGTAAATAACAATAAAGTTATTGTTTTAGCTGATTAATCTCCCCACTTTATAAAGCAAAAAAGAGGTTATTTTTTTATAAATAACCTCTTTTTTTAATCCAAATACAGCGATAAAACCAAATTATACGCTTTTAATATAAATATTTCGTATATTTAAGGATGCCAAAATCATCTACTCTAA
>NZ_JH621277.1:0-16678 GCF_000255455.1 Aquimarina agarilytica ZC1
ACATTAATTTACGACAAAACCCTCGTATTTACAAGGGTTTTGAGTATTCTGAATGCGCCTCCCTTTTTTGGTGTTTAAGACAAGGATTTAAAAATTTAATCCTTTTGTTCTTTATTAAAATAAACTAGGTAATAATACATTTGCTTTTCTTCGTCCCAGCCTTTTTCTACAAATTTTTCTGCGGATTCAGGATTTATAAAATCCATTTTAATTTGGACATTCGTGTCTAAATTAATTACATTTTTTATCTTTTTACGAGCATCCGATACGGCATTATTAGCTATCGGAAATTCGGTTAAATCTTCTATTTGATATTTTGGTGCTTTTTCGGTTTTGTAATGCTTAAATTCAGGAATAAGTTCTGGGTTTTCAATAACATCATTTAAAAAAGCAGTTTCTTCAAAATCATCGTTTTTAGCAAAATGATTAACGGCTCTATTCATAAACATTACTTGCTCCTTTTTATCTTCGGCAGGTAGGACAACATCTTTGGCAAAATCCTGACAAAACTTGATGTATTTTTTTGTATGAAAATTACTGTCTGCAAAAGGTTCTACACCTAAAAAATGTTCAAGCCAATATTTTGTGTCATACTTATTTGAATCAACGGATAATATTCGATAACCTTCTTCTTTTTTAGTGTTAAAAATTAAACAACCTTTATCAAGCTTATTTAAGGATACTCCTTGTTGTAGTAGGATATCTAAATTACTTTCTTTTTCTTGAAATTGAAGGAAATCATGTTTAAGCTCGGATTTAAATATACCTAGGGCATTTACTTTTTCATTGTCAATTAAACAATTTTCTAAATAGGCTACATAAAGTTCCCCACTTTTAATGTGCGGATGTTGTGATTGTTCAAATAATAAGTTTCCTATTCTTTTAGACTGTTCATGAGCAGTACTAGGATCTTCAAAAATTTGGGCGACTATTTTGTATAAAGGATTAAATTCAATATCCGCTTCATTAGTGAATTGAAAATAGTTTTCTTCTTTTTCTCTAAAGGGTTTAAAAAAATATTCCTTTAACAATGAATTAAGTTCATCATTTAACTGATATGGAGTACCTGATAAAAAAAGATTTTCATTTCTACTTTTATTACCAATACGATGTACCGAAAGGGATTCTATTTGCGTACTATATAAATTGATCATTTTTTAGAGCAGTATAAAAGTTATAAATAATTCTATTTTCTAATTGATTTTGGTATTAGAAAATACTTTTTAATAGTAATGTTAGTTCCAATGTTCTTCAAAACCAAGGTTATCATAATCATCAATATTTAAATCATCCTCAAATTCCCCCTCAAGGTCATTAAAATCAAGAGATTCAGATTCAAAATTTTTATCGGGAGCACTATCTGGTAGTTCACCATGAGCAAACATTAAATTAGGATATGTTCTACCTGCTTCGGGTGTTGCAATTTCGGCAAGTTCTACCATAAATGTCCACATGCTTAAAAAATCATAGACATATAATAAGCGAGTTTGTTTTTCGCTAGTTATATCCTCTAAAGATGTTTCATTCATTAATCTTACAGGAGAACTTCCATCACTCATATCAAATAAAGAAATTTCTTCACCTTGATCCCATTGGTCATTACTAATGTAAAAGGAAGCCATTTCTGTACCATCAAAACCAAAAGCTTGTGTTATGCTATTATGAAATTCTTCGGCAGTAGCCGTTTTTTCAATTTCAATGTCTCTAAAAACGTCTTCTTCTATGTCTAAAATTATTCGGAAACGGTAAATCATGGTAGCAAAAATTTAGTCTGCAAATATACGAAGATGAAGGGGAGCTTTTTTATCTAAGTTTAATATTTATAACATTTTTTAATTTAATAGGTACTTTTTTCTATGTTTGACATGTATTTATCCTTGTGAGAATATTTTTTATTACAAGCTGTAGCACTATTTATGGACCAAAGTTTTGTTATAGAATTGTTGTAAAACTGCGTAAAATTGAACACTAAAGAGCAAGCTGCCTAAAAGTAAATGCAGAGGTTGCGATAAAAATGGAAAATCTAAATAATACAATACCATTCCAGTACATACTTCTAAAATAATAAAAATACCTACCCATTTTAATATATTGAGTTTCCCAATTTGTTTACGATAGAGGTATATCCAGATTAAATTAGTTACTACAAGTAAAATAGAAAAGGACCTATGAATGTAAAAAATAAAGGGAGGACTTGTTAACCAGTTTTCTTGCAATTCATAATTAAAATCAGTCATTTGGTGATCTACAAATTGACGCACTTGTGTACCGAGTATTACTTGGGTTAAGGTTAAAATAATAGTTAACACGCCTAAGTACTTGATGCTTTTATTTATGAATAATGATTCATTTTTTTCTGAACTTATAAATTGTAGGGCTAATAAAAACGCGAGTATAAAAAATACAAAGAGTACATGTAAGGTAATTTTAATGGGGAGTAGGTTAGTATCAACTACAATTTTACCAAGCCATGCTTCAAAGGCGACACTAAATAGTGATGCTAGGGCGAGTATAGTAATTGCTTTATTTTTTTTCCAAAAAGAAAAACTAAATATTACTAGTAAAAGTATTGGTATCCCAAAAAGAACAGTAGCTAATCGATTAATGTATTCGACCCAAGTATGTACAGGGTTAAAAATGGCGTAGTCATGTTTTTGGTAGGAAGTCCAATTATTCTCGTTATAATTGGTTACGGATATAAAATCATTTTTAACAACACGTAAGGCTTCATTTTTGATAATAACTTGCCCTTTTTGGTAGTTGTGATTTGGTTGCCACTCTAATTGTGCTTTTTGAGTAGGAGGAATAAGGTAGCCGAAACATTTTGGCCAGTCTGGACATCCCATTCCAGAACCTGTCATGCGAACAACAGCACCGGCTATAATAACAATGTAAACTAAAACAATAGCTACGCGGAGTGTTTTTTTAAAAATACGATCGATATTCATTTTTTTGAATTAGTTAACAGCTTTTAAGCCTAGTTCAGCTCCTTTTTTTAGCATAAATTGATAAGCTACAGCATGTTCGTTTTCAATTTCACCCTCTAAGATCGCTTCTTTAATGGCTTCTTTAATGATCCCAATTTCTTTTGAAGGTTTAAGGTTGAATGTTTTTATAATTTCTTCGCCACTTACAGGAGGTTGAAAGTTTCTGATATGATCACGTTCTTCAACATCAACAATTTTTTGTCGTACTATTTTAAAGTTGTTATGATACTTTTTAAACCGCTTAGGGTTTTTTGTAGTGATATCTGCTTCGCATAGAGTCATTAAATCATCAATGGTATCACCTGCATCAAAAACTAATCGCCTTACTGCAGAATCTGTTACGTTAGAGGCAATAACTATGGGACGCGAACTCATAAGAACCATTTTTTGAACAAACTTCATTTTTTCGTTTAATGGTAATTTGAGTCTTTTAAATAATTTAAAAACCATTTTTGAACCAATAAATTCATGTCCATGGAAAGTCCATCCAACTTTTTTACTGAATTTTTTAGTAGGAGCTTTTCCTATATCATGTAATAAAGCAGCCCAGCGTAACCATACGTTATCTGTGTTTAAGGCTATATTATCTACTACTTCGAGAGTATGATAAAAATTATCTTTATGGCGTTGACCTTCAACTTCGTCAATACCTTTTAAATCGGTAAGTTCAGGTAAAATATATTGTAGTAATCCCGTTTTTTCTAACAATAAAAATCCAATGGAAGGAACGGGGCTACTTAAAATTTTATTTAATTCAACAACAATGCGTTCTTTTGTAATAATTTTAATACGTTCATTATGCTCTTTTATGGCATCTAATGATGCTTTTTCAATTTTAAAGTTTAATTGCGTAGCAAAGCGAATAGCCCGCATCATACGTAATGGATCATCAGAATAAGTAATACCTGGCGCTAAAGGTGTTCGAATAATTTTTTTGTCCAAATCTTTAATTCCTCCAAAAGGATCAAGTAAGTCTCCATAAGTCTCCTCATTTAATGAAAGAGCAAGGGCATTTATGGTAAAGTCCCTACGATTCTGATCATCTTGTAATGTCCCATTTTCAACAATAGGATTACGACTATCTTCGTTATATGATTCTTTGCGAGCACCAACAAATTCAATTTCAATGTCTTGGTATCGTAACATTGCAGTCCCATAAGTTTTAAAAACTTGTACTTTAGGTTTGTTAGGTAATAATTCAGATACTTTCAAAGCCAATTCAATACCACTACCTACGGCAACAATATCAATATCTTTTGCATTTCCTCGTTTAAGTAAAAAATCGCGAACAAAGCCTCCTATAACATAACTTTCTAAACCAAGTATAGCATTTGCTTTTCGTATAATATTAAATATAGGGTGGTAGAGTGCTTTTTTGTAATTAGGTCTTTGCATTTGCGCTTTTTAGGGTACTTGTAAATGGAATGCAAATTTAATGCTTAGTGTTTGGGTGGGCAAATTGAGTTTGAGGTTTTTGATTATAAAAGGGAATAACCTAATAGACTATTTGGGAGTAGATGAATTAGAAAATATAGTTAATACCCACCTTTATGCTTTAGGATTTAGTGAAATAATTTACGAGACTAAATCAATATATTTGTACCTATGAGCGTACAAGGAAATACAATAGATTGGGAAGCATTACAAACTAGCATAGATGGTGAGCTACAATATGATAAACTTACTAAAATGATTTATGCTACCGATGCCTCAGTGTATCGTAAATTACCAATGGCAGTGGTATTTCCTAAAAATGCTAAAGATATTCAAGAGCTCATAAAATTTGCTACTAAAAATCAACTTAATGTTATACCAAGAACAGCAGGTACTTCTCTTGCCGGGCAATGTGTAGGAGAGGGTATAATAGTTGATGTATCCAAGTATTTAACAAAAATAATCGCATTAGATACCAAAAAAAAGACAGTTACAGTTGAACCTGGAGTAATACGCGATGATTTAAATAGATACTTGGCACCTTATGGATTGTTTTTTGGTCCCAATACATCCACATCTAACCGATGTATGATAGGGGGTATGGTAGGGAATAATAGTAGTGGAACCACTAGTATTAAATATGGAGTGACTCGTGATAAATTGATTTCATTAAAAACCATATTATCGGATGGGGAAGAGGTGGTTTTTTCGGCTATTTCTAAAGAGGATTTTTATGAAAAGCTTACACAGGATGATCAAGAAGGGGTTATTTACAAAACAATAAATAGCATTTTAGAAAAAAAAGAACATCAGGATCAGATTATAGAAAACTACCCTAAACCAGAAATACACCGCAGAAATACAGGTTATGCATTGGATGTACTTTTGAAGAATTCATTTTTTGGAAAAGAAAAGGAAATTAATTTATGTGATATCCTATCGGGAAGTGAAGGAACTTTAGCGTTTAGTACAGAAATCACGTTGCAATTAGATGATTTGCCTCCAGTAAAATCTGCCATGATTGCTGCTCATTTCGAAAGTATATCATTATGTATGAAAGCCGTGGAACCTGTAATGAAACATCCATTGTATACTTGTGAAATGATGGATAAAACTATTTTAGATTGTACAAAAAATAATATTGAACAATCTAAAAATAGGTTTTTTGTTGAAGGGGATCCAAAAGCAATTTTAATGTTGGAATTGCGTGCAGAAACTGATCAAGAATTATCATTACAAATAGAAAGTTTATTAGACACATTAAAGGACTCAGATTTAAGTTATGCTTTGCCAGTATTATATGCAACAGATATTGATAAAGCGCTAGAACTCCGTAAAGCAGGATTAGGATTATTAGGAAATATGGTTGGAGACCGAAAAGCCGTAGCTTGTATTGAAGATACTGCTGTGGCGATAGGAGATTTATCGGCATACATTGATGAGTTTACTGCACTTATGGAAGGTTTTGGACAAGATGCTGTATATTATGCACACGCTGGAGCTGGTGAAATTCATTTGCGGCCTATTCTAGATTTAAAAAAAGGGAAGGATGTTACACTTTTTAAAGAAATTACCGATGCTGTAGCCCATTTGGTAAAAAAATATAAAGGTTCCATGAGTGGGGAACATGGTGATGGTATTGTACGTTCCACTTATATTCCAGAAATGATTGGAATACCCAATTATGAATTATTAAAGCATCTAAAAAAAGCTTTTGATCCTAAAGGTATTTTTAATCAAGGGAAGATTATTGATCCTTTAGTTATGGATGAGAATTTACGTTATGTAAAGGATAGAGAGGAGCCTAAGATTACAACAGAATTAGATTTTTCAGATTCTCAAGGAATTTTACGTGTTGCAGAAAAGTGTAATGGTAGTGGGGATTGTCGAAAGTCAGTTGAAGCAGGAGGTGTTATGTGTCCCAGTTATAGAGCTACAAAAAATGAAAAAGATACTACTAGAGCAAGAGCCAATGTATTACGTGAGGTATTAACCCATTCGGACCAACAAAATAAGTTTAATAGTGCCGAGTTGAAACAAGTATTTGATTTATGCGTGAGTTGTAAGGCATGTGCAAGTGAATGTCCTTCAAATGTTGATATAGCATCGCTTAAAGCGGAATTTTTATATCAATACAATAAATCCAATAGTATAGTTTTGCGTGATAAAGTGTTTGCTTATAATGATTCATTAAATAGGATAGCATCAAAAACAGCTACGTTATCTAATTTTGTTTTTACAAATACGTTTACGTCTGGTATATTAAAAAGCATTTTGGGAATAGCAGAAAAACGTAGGCTTCCTGTAATAAGTAATCAAGCATTAACAGTTTGGTTAACTTCATTTTTAGAAACTAGAGTAGTTACTTCACCTGTAAAAGAACTATACCTGTTTGTTGATGAGTTTATCAATTATCAAGATAATCAATTAGGAAAAGACGTAGTTGAATTACTTACTGCTCTAAATTATAAAATTCACTTTCTACCCCATAAACAAAGTGGTAGAGCCTTAATATCAAAGGGTTTTTTGGATGAGGCTAAAAAGGTAGTTAATGAGAATGTAAAGCTTTTTAAAGATAAAGTTTCTTCTGAAATACCACTTGTAGGTATTGAGCCATCTGCGATTTTGAGTTTTAGAGATGAATATATACGATTAGCTGATGATAAAGCTGCTGCAGCAAAGCTATCTACAAATGTGCTATTAATTGATGAGTTTATTGCTAAAGAAATTGATAAAGGAAATATTACTTCGGATCAGTTTTCTGAAAAAAGCTTAACAACAAAATTACATATACACTGTCATCAAAAATCATTATCAAATACATCGGCTAGTTTTAAAATCATCAATTTACCTAAGAATAGCAAGGTGAGTATCATAACAGCAGGTTGTTGTGGAATGGCGGGTTCATTTGGCTATGAAAAAGAACACTATGATGTAAGCATGCAAATGGGAGAGTTATCCTTATTTCCTAAAATAAGAAAAACTACTACTCAAACATGTATTTCAGCAACAGGAATAAGTTGCAGGCATCAAATTAAAGATGGCACTAAAAGAATTGCAATGCATCCGATATCTATATTGAAACAATTCTTAATATAAACAAATCATAATTATTTTATAATTAAAGGAGTACATTTTTTGTTTTTTTGTAGTGAAAAAAATATGTTCTTTTTTCTTACAAGAGTTCTGTTGTAGTCTTTATTTATAGTACCTAGGTAATTTTTTACAATAAAAAAATCTCTTACAACGAATACGTTTTCTTACTTTTTGTATTTGTTTTTTTTTGGTATTTGTGTTTAAATGATTGAAATAAAGTGGCTAGTGTAAAATTTTAACATTTTTATATGATTTTTATCAATATCTTTATCCGAATAAAATATAACGATTTAGCTCAATAAATCATGCATTTTGTAAGGATAGTGTAGCTGTTTTTTTTGAATAAGTAAGAAAACTAGTTTTAGGATACGAAATGTAAGTTTTGATTGTAGGGTTAAAAATGATATAAGTACAGATTTTGTTTAATGAATTGGGAAAACAAATTTTTTTACAATGTACCTATACACAACACAATTAAAGAAACTAAACAGATTAATAACAACTTAAACTTAATTGATTATGAGATTGCGATTAAAAAGTGCAATAGGAGCAGGACTCCTTTTGCTGACAGGTCATTTTGCGATAGCTCAAAGTGCAAATGTCGATGTAAATTTAAATATTAGGCATTCCGTTGGTGGAATTTCTGATTTTGGTAGAGACAGGCACATTACCATGCATGCCAGTCTTTATGAAAATGCTTGGGAGGATGAATTGGATCAAGCTGACTATTTGTTTAATGAACTGGATATTCAGTTAGGGCGTGACAATGGAATTGCATCTTTCTTACACCAGTTCACACCTGAAGATGAAAATAATAGAAATCATCACGACCCAGACAGTTTAACAGTATTATTGAATTTTTGGAAGGGTGAATATCAGCGACGAATTACAGACAGAGGTTTACTACCTTTTAAAGAAAAGCAAGGTAAAGGAGCAATTATGGGAACTAATGCTCATCCAACATATCCAACCTTATCTTATTTTGATGATGGTTTAAATGGTTCAGCTTGGGGGCGTGAAAATGGATTTATTTGGATACCACAAGATATTGAAACTTCTGCCGCATGGATGGTTCAGTATTTAGAAGAATTTTTTGTTGAAAATGCAAGTCAAGATGGAGTCGAAATACCAGAATATTGGGAAGTAATAAATGAGCCTGATTTTGAATTGAATACAGGTCAATTTATGATGTCTAGTTGGGAAGATGTTATGGAATACCATAACCTTGTAGCAAAAGGGATCAAAGAGAAATTAGGAAGCAGAGCTCCAAAGATTGGAGGGATGACATGGGGGTTACATGACCTTTTTAGAGGTGATGGTTTTTCTAGATTTAGAGATCCTAATTACGTAGCAAATTTTTATGGAAATACACCAGCCGATCAGGTGGCAGTAGCTTATGCTAGAAGTCAAGTTGATACGCCTCTATTTGCATTGCCAAGTGATGTAGATTGGTATCAGTGGGATGTAATTTGGAAAGAGTTCTTAGATAGAGCTGGGGAAAATATGGATTTCTACTCAGTACACTTTTATGATTGGCCACTTTATCAAAATCAAGGTGGACAAAGAAGATCTGGAGGTCATGTTGAGGCAACTTTAGAAATGTTAGAATGGTATGATGTTTACAAAAACGGAAAGAATAATAGAAAGCCAGTAATTATTTCTGAATATGGTGCAGTAGCAAATGCATGGGATCCAATGCCGCATGATACGCGTTATGATTGGGAAAACTTGAAGCCTTTTAGTGCCATGATGATGCAGTTTTTAGAAAGACCAGATTATATTGAATTATCAATGCCATTCCATTTATTGAAAGCTCAGTTTAGGGACATCGATAATAATGGAGATGGTATTCCAGAGGTTGTATATCACTACAAAACGCTTCGTGATGATGATGGTGATGGTGAATGGGAACGTAGTGAGTTAGTAAAATGGTATGAATTATGGGATGATGTTGATGGTACAAGAGTAGATACGATGTCATCGGACCCAGATATTCAAGTAGATAGTTATGTTGATGGTAATGTAGCTTATTTGATTTTAAATAACCTGCAAGAAGAAGCTACAACAATTAACTTAAACTTCTTTGAGGATAATAATAACAACCCTTCAAGTGTTAGAATTAAGCATTTATATTTAGAAGGTGTTAGAGATATTGTATTGTCTGACAATACTACAAACAATATTCCATCTTCAGTTACAGTGAATCCTGAAGCAACAATGATATTGAAGTATACATTCCCTAATGCAGTTGCGGTTAATGAAACTTCTGTTGAGAATAAGTTTTATGGAGAACCTGTAAGTGATAATCAGAGAGTAAATATTCAAGGAGGAGATAATACATTTTTTGTTAATAATGTAGATGTGCCATCTAATCCAAACCAAGCTGAAGCTATGGTTAAAATAACGGCAACTCTTTTTGATGCACCACAAACTGAAAATGGATTTTTATCATTAAATAAATTTACATTCAACGGAGTTGAAGTAGATGTGCCATTTGATTGGAGAGGAGAGCAACAATTTAGATCAAAATGGTTTGGAGCTTTAGAAATACCAGTTCCAGCTAGTTTAGTACAAAGAAACAATACAATTGTTGTTGACTTTCAACACGTAGGAGAAGTTAATATTGTGAATCTGTTAACTTGGGACTTTAGTAAAACACCAGGAAGATCAAACCCAGGAGATGAAGTGGTAATTGTTGACGCAACAGGGGTAAATGTTACACCAGCTACTTTAACAATCGATGAAGGTCAAACAGGAACATTAACGGCTAATGTATTGCCACAGAATGCTACAAATAAAGGAGTAGTATGGAGTTCAAATAATACTAATGTAGCTACTGTAAATAGTTCAGGAGTTGTAACAGGTGTGAATAATGGAAATGCAATAATTACAGCCACTACTAACGATGGAAACTTTACGGATACAACAAATGTAACTGTGAATGATGGAGGAAATCAAACGATAAGTGTGACGGGAGTAAATGTTACACCAGCTTCATTAAGTATAAGCGAAGGTCAAACTGGAAATTTAACTGCAGGTATAGTTCCGCAAAATGCATCCAACCAAGCAGTGGTTTGGAGTTCGAACAATACTAATGTAGCTACAGTAAATAGTTCTGGAGTAGTAACAGGTGTAAATAATGGAACTGCAATAATAACTGCAACTACAAATGATGGCAACTTTACCGATACTACTAATGTAACCGTAACAAGTGGCGGAGGTGGAAGCGTAGGTCAAAACCTAGCTTTAAATAAACCAGCTACACATTCAAGCACTTATTTGAATAATAATAACTTTTCTGCAGCAGCTGCTGTTGACGGAAGTTTAGCAAATAATAACTTTAACCATACAGAAAATGATACAAATGCATGGTTACAAGTTGATTTAGGAGTAGTATCTGATATTACAACAATTGAGGTATATAATAGAACAAATTGCTGTATCAATCGTCTAAGTAATTTCCATGTGTTTGTTTCGGATACACCATTTGCTTCGACTAATTTGAATACTACAATAAACCAATCTGGTGTTGGTAATTTCTTTACCTCAGGTCAGGCAGGATCTCCAACAACATTGAATGTTAACAGAACAGGAAGATTTGTTCGTGTGCAATTATCAGGAACAAACTTTTTACATGTAAAAGAATTAGTTGTTAATGGAACTACTGGAAACGGTGGAGGTCCAGGCGGTGGAAATGACACTTTAGTTATTGAAGCAGAGGATTTCGATACAACTGGTGGTACTTTTAATGATGCTTTTGCTGGTGGTCCTGGCTTAGGTGTTAATGATGCAGGTGCAAATATCAACTATGTGAATGCTGGTGATTTTGCAACCTATAACATTAACGTTGCAACTGCTGGAGTATATTCTATAGAATATATGATTTCAACTCCTTCCGATAATGCACAGATTCAATTTGTATTAGATGGCGTAACGGTAGCTACTGATAATGTACCAAACAATGGTGCGTGGGATAGTTTCGGACCATTAAATTCAAGTAGTACTGTAAATTTATCTGCAGGTTCACATACCATAAGATTGAATGCTTCAGGAAGTAACCAATGGCAATGGAATTTGGATAAGATTACTTTACAAACTGGAACAGGTGCAAAAGCATTATCGGCTAGTGTAGGAGTAAACCAAGCAAAATTATTTCCAAACCCTGTAGTATCTGAATTAAACTTCAGTAATGTAGATAATTTTGATACGGCAGTTATTTATAGTCTTAATGGATCTAAAGTTTTAGAAATTGATTTAACATTAAATTCTAATGTTAATTTAAGTCAATTAAGTAATGGGATTTATATGGTACAATTAAATGGAGTTCTTAAGAAAGAAGTTCATAAAATAGTCGTACAGCATTAATCCTTATTAAAACAGATTAAATATATAATCAAAACAGAAGTGTATTTATTTAATACACTTCTGTTTCTTCTAAATTAAAATTAAACTAAACAACATGAATTATTTAAAAAAAGGTATAGCAGCTGCTATACTACTTAGCTCAGCTTATACTGCTTATGCTCAGCCAGCTCCTCCTCAAGGAAAAAGATGGGAAGTAGTACCAGAAATGACAGATGAATTTAATAACGGTTTTGATACTGTAAAGTGGAGGAAAGAACTTTGGCAATACCCAAATACGCCAACCTTAATGGTAGCTGAAAATTCAGGAGTATCTAATGGAAACTTATGGATAAAAGCAACCGAAGGTCCAAATCCAACTTATTTCCATAGTTCAAGAATTTATTCTAACGCTCAGATTAAATACCCGATGTATACGGAGAGTAGGATAATTACAGCACATTTATCGGCTTATAATACATTTTGGCTAAATAATGGAGATATTAATGATAGAGATGAAATTGATGTTATAGAAAACAACTCAAGACCAAGCTGTGGATGTCAGCCTAATTTCCCATGGCAAATGAATTCTCAGTACTTCCAAGCTACAAATGGTTTTACTGTACGTAATGCAGATAATTTTGATAATAGAAACTTATCAGCTAACAATCCGAAAAGAGGTGTCAGATGGAATGAAGAATATCATACTGTAGGTGTATGGTGGAAAGATGCCAAAAATATGACTTTTTATCTTGATGGTGAAGAAGCTGGTAGTGTAGTAGTAGGTCAAGATAGAGGTGGTAGAAACTATCCAGAAATTAGATTTTCTAGAGAATTGAATCTTGTGTGGGATTTATGGACTGCAGATGAAAACTTTTTAGGAGGTGCTGCTGTAAGAGCTCATTTAAGAGATGATAGTATTAATACAATGAGAGTTGACTGGGTACATACATTTACTTTAGTTGATGGTCAAGGAGGTCCTGGTCCAATAGACCCTATTGATCCCATAGATCCTGTGCCTGGTAATAATATTGCGTTAAACAAACCAGCTACGCAATCAAGTAATTATTTAAATCGTTTTCCAGCATCACTTGCTGTAGATGGAAACACGAATGGAGCTGATAATTTTAACCATACTGAAAATGATCAAAATGCTTGGTTAGAAGTTGATTTAGGTTCTGTATCTGATATAACAACAATTAATGTATATAACAGAACAGATTGTTGCCAAGGTCGTTTAAATAATTTTCATGTATTAGTATCGGACACACCTTTTACATCAAAAAACTTAAATACTACGATTAATCAATCGGGAGTAGGTAACTTTTTTACATCTGGAAATGGTGGGTCACCAACAACTATCCAAGCGAATAGAACGGGTAGGTATGTACGTGTACAGTTAGCAGGTTCTAACTTTTTACACGTAAAAGAATTGATTGTAAACGGAACTGAAGGTTCTGGTGGTGGAGGTACACCTCCGAATACAGGTAATGCAACAATTGTGATTGAAGCAGAAAACTTTAATAATACAGGAGGAACATTTAATGATGCATTTGCTGGTGGTCCAGGATTAGGAGTTAATGTAGCAGGGAATAATATAAATTATGTGAATTCTGGTGATTTTACAGCACATACAATTAATGTACAACAAGCAGGTGTTTATACAATTGAGTATTTAATTTCTACACCATCAGATAATGCACAAATTCAATTATCAGTTGATGGTAATGTTGTTTCTACTGATAATGTTCCTAATAATGGACAATGGAATAGTTTTAGTCCTTTAGTAGCAAGTAGTACTGTAAATTTATCTGCGGGTACTCATGATATAGTTATTCTTGCAAGCGGAAGTAATGTTTGGCAGTGGAATTTAGATAAAGTAACTCTTAGAACGGGATTAGGTGCAAAAATAATTTCATCTAGTGATGAATTAGCAAGTGTTAATGTATATCCTAACCCAGTAGCTGATCAATTAAATTTTGTAGCTGTTGATGGATTTGATAGTGCTATTATTTATGATTTGAATGGAAGAGTTGTAAATGAAGTTAATTTGAAATCAACAACAAATGTGAATATAGAATCATTAAGTAATGGTATTTACATGGTAAAAATTATTGGTAATGGTACACAAAAAGTACAGAGAATAGTGGTGACACATTAATAGTACTTTAGTTCTAAATAATGTAGATTATTTAGTGTGAGATTATTTAAAGCAGGAAAGTTTTCTTTCCTGCTTTTTTGTTTTAAATAATTGCTATGTGATAGGGATTATATAAATAAAAAAATGTGTATACACAGATATATAATAGATACGTAAGACTATTCTTTCTATTTAAACAGAGGCTAAAAAATTAAATTTGAATCAAACATGAAGCGTTAGATTATAGGTATAGGTATATCTATACTGATTGTAAGTGAAAACTATATAAATAAGTAAAAGTGATTAATTTTTTCGATGAGTGTTTTAATTATTATGTATAAGAGTAGAGAGTTTTTTACTCTTTATTTATGTAAGAAGTTGTCTGAAATTTAAAATATATAACTATAAGTCCAAAATTACTTAGTAAAACTAAACACTAATTTATTATGAAAATTAATTTGAACAAACCCTTAGGGATTGTTTTATCGTTACTTGCTTGGCAATACGGTTCTGCTCAAAATGCAAATGTTGATGTTAACTTAAATATAAAGCATTCAGTCGGAGGTGTTTCCGATTTTGGGCGGGAGCGTCATATTACTTTACATGCAGCATTGTCGGAACCAGATTGGATTGGCGAAGAAGATAAAATAGACTATTTGTTAAATGACCTGGATGTTTATTTAGGCCGAGATAATGGGTCCGCATCATGGAAATTCCAAGCCACTCCGGGCGATCCGGACAGATTAAATCGTCCTGATATTAAGGAGCTAAGAGATTTTGGAGCAAGATGGTTAACACAGTATGAAGGTACTATTGAAGATGTTAAACAATATGAACCTCGTTCGACTGGAATGATTATGGGAACGAACCCTCATCCAACCTATCCAACACTTAGTTACAATTTTATTAGCGGTGGTGACGGACAACAATGGATTCCACAGGATATAGAAACATCTGCAGAATGGATGGTCGAATATTTAGATCATTTTTTTGTAGATTCTTTAACTAAAGAAGGAGAGTTATTACCAGAATATTGGGAAATAATTAATGAGCCTGATATGTTAATGAATACGGGACAATTCATGGTAACAAACTGGGAGGATTTATGGGAATATCATAATTTAGTTGCCAAAGGAGTTAAAGAGCGTATGGGAAGTCGAGCTCCAAAAATAGGGGGAATGACTTGGGGCTTGCATGATTTTTTTGATAGAGATTTAAATAGATTTAGAACTGTAGGCTATACCGATGCGCTTTACGGAAACACGGCCGAAGATGAAATTGCTAAAGCACATGCAAGGAAACAAACTGAATCGGCATATTTAGATGTAGATGGACCTTGGACACAATGGGATGTATTGTGGAAAGGTTTTATGGATAATGCGGGTAAAAACATGGATTTTTATTCGGTGCATGTATACGATTGGCCTATTTATAATGCCGATGGAGGTGCGAATAGAGCAGGAGGACATACCGAGGCTATGCTAGAAATGATTGAATGGTATGATGTATACAAGAATGGAAAAGCAAATAGAAAACCCATAATTATTTCAGAGTATGGAGCAGTACAAGGAGCTTGGGAAGAATTACCACATGAAAGACGTTATGATTGGGAAAATTTAAAACCTTTCAACTCCATGATGATGCAGTTTTTAGAGCGACCAGATTATATCCAAAAAACACTGCCATTTACACCCATAAAAGCAGAATGGTGGAAAGCTGCCACAGGACATGATTATCACTATAGAATGTTAGAACAACAAGGTGATGATTGGGTATGGACAGATTATATTAAGTGGTATCAATTATGGTCGGATGTAAAAGGGACAAGAGTAGATACACAATCAACTGACCCAGATGTACAAGTTGACTGTTATGTTGATGGTAAGACTGCTTATCTTATATTAAATAATTTAGAGGATGAAGCTACCAATGTGAATCTTAACTTTTTTGATGCAACTAGTAATGCTATTGAAAGTGTAAACATTAAGCATTTGTTTTTGCAAGGAGAACAAGATATTACATTGTCAAATAATACTTCTAATTCTGCACCAGAAGCAGTTCAACTAGCTGCAGATGGAACTATGATTTTAAAATATGAATTTGCTAATTCAGTTACTATTGATCAAACTTCAGTTGAAACTAAATATTATGGTGAAAGTGTGAGTGGTGGCTCAGAACCACATCGTATTGAAGTTGGTGGGGCAGATAGTACATTTGAAATCAATGGAGTAAATGTATCAGCTAATGCAGAAGTGATGCTAAAATTAACAGGAGCCTTATTTGATGATGCAGATGATAAAGAAGGATTTTTATCAATTGACAAATTAACCGTGAATGGGGAAGAAGTTAAAACACCTTTGGATTGGAGAGGAACAAGACAAAATAGAGCAAAGTATTTTGGGACATTAGAAATTCCAATTCCATCTAATTTAGTAAAAAAGGATAATATTATAAAAGTTGATTTTCATCATGTTGGGGAAATTACTGTTGCTAATATGATTGTGTGGGATTTTAGTAAATCACCAGGCAGAACAACTACAGTAAAAGCTCCTAAATCAGTTAATGTTACTGGAATAAACGTGATACCAGCTACACTTGATGTGGAAAAAGGGCAATTAGCGATTTTAAGTACAAACATTAGCCCTATTGATGCAACCGATCAATCTGTAGTATGGAGTTC
>NZ_JH621277.1:16735-44010 GCF_000255455.1 Aquimarina agarilytica ZC1
GGGAATGCTGTAATTACTGTAGCGACAATGGACGGTAACTTTAAGTCATCGAGTAATATAACTGTAAAATTCACACCAATTAGTGTTGATAAAGTGAGTTTAACACCGGAGAATGAAAGTATAGAGGTAGGAGCTAATTTAGCTTTAACAGCCATTGTAAAACCTTCTAATGCAACAAATAAGAAATTAATTTGGAGTTCAAGTAACCCGGCTATTGCCACAGTTAATGAGACCGGATTAGTAACTGCTTTAAAAATTGGAAAAGCAACTATTTCTGCAGTTTCTGTGGATGGTGATTTCGAAGGAAAGTCAACGATTAATGTAGTAAAACCATTAATTGTTGGAGGACTTGTAATACAAGCTGAAGATATCATAGGAACTGGTGGTACGTTTGACGATGGAACTGTTCCTTTAGGGGTGCAAATTGAGACAGGAGTAGGAATTAACTATGTAAATACAGGTGATTGGGTAACTTACTCGATAAACGTTCCCGAAGCTGGGGAGTACAGCATAAATTACTTCATTACTACAGAAAATAGTCGAACAGAAATTACAATGGAAGTAGATGGTGTAGAAGTTAGTGTTGATGCTGTTCCTAATACTGGAAGTTGGACTAAGTACACTTTATTAACAGCTGCAAATAGAGTTAATTTAACTAAAGGTACACACAATATACGTATATCAGCTTCGAGTGCTACAGAGTGGCAATGGAATTTAGATAAAATTGTATTTACTACTGATGATCCTACATTGAGTAACGAAGAATTTTTTATAAACAAAAATGGTGAAACGGGAAGAGTGTATCCTGTTCCTGCATCGGATGTTGTTTATGTAAATTTAGGTGATGTTGAAGGAACGTTAATTGTAGATTTAATTAACATAAATGGAACAAGCCTATTATCTGAAAATTATAAAGATAATTTCAAATTTGATGTTAGTAATCTAAGCGCTGGAATTTATTTTGTAGTTGTAAATGATGGGGAAACATCATTTAGTAAAATGCTTATTATAGAATAATAAAATTTGTTAGAGGTTATAAAAAAAGGCATAAAATTTCAAATTTTATGCCTTTTACTTTGTTATTTGTCCGTCCCGAAATAGTGTTAAAAACTATATCCTATTCTTAAATGAAGATTAATAATTAAACCATTATCATCAGTATTATTTTTGTCAAAATAATGAATGTAGCCAGCTCCAATAGCAGTTTCATAATTAAAATGTTTACCCAAGTTACGCCTAATTCCCCAGGTAGGAATAAGAGAAAGGCTATTTGAAAAATTAATATTTTTTTGGTCAGAAATTGTAAACCAATCTGGATGATATTTAGTTTTTAAAGAACAAAAGTTACCCGAATTATTATCAATGCGTTTTGATTTTTTTTGGCGTTTATCTAAATTATAATACCACCGAGGCTCAATATTAATGACAGGAGTAAAAAAGAGTTTATCATTATCATTAACAACCCCTGGTTCAAGCCCTAGTTCAGTTCTTAATGTTGTTGAATGAGATAACTTTGCTTCGTGTAGTGCGTATATAGATAATACTCCTACTTGAATTCCAAAAAGTGATTTTTCAACACTAGAGGTGGACTTCACATTTTGTGATTTAGCCATAAAGCTTACACTAATAAATACTAAGGTTGCTATTATTTTTTTCATTAATTTAATTATTTATGCATTCATAAGACAACTCAAATTGATTTTACCCTAAAAAATGTAGGTTATTAATAGGTATAGCTTTGGTATTTACGAATTAGTTGAACCGATTATTGTTCCCTTAAACGTATATTTATCTAATATATACATTATTATTATATAGGTAGTTATTTAAAAGCTGTAACCAAGCCTAATATGCAAATCGATAGATAATTCATCATCATAAACGAAGCTTTCTTTATGATAGTCTATATAGCCAATACCTATACCAGTTTCATAATTAAAATGCTTTCCTATATGCCTACGGATTCCTATAGTATTTGTTAATTTAGCTTCATAGTTACTCCAAATTCCAAGAATTCCTGCTTGTACTCCAAAAAGTGATTTTTCAACACTTGGATTTTGAGCTGTACTGGTTATTGTAGTTCCTAATAAAATCAGAATTAATAAAAGATTTTTCATGAATTTTTTTGTGTAAAATTGTGTAATTGATTTTAAAAAAATTAGTTGTTGAGTAAAGCTAAAGCTATTCGAATAGTTGTATAGGGCATTTCTTCTTTAAAGTGTTCAAAATAAGTACGCAATGTACTTGGATTTTCTAAGGTTACTTTTGCTTTTTTAATCTTATTTAAATCATGTTGGTCAATTAATTTTTCTAATTGAATAGCTTTGTCTGTTTCATAAGCTTTGCATAAATGCGAAATAATAGTAGTATCTGCTATTTTACGTTCCATAGCTATGTCTTCCACACTAAGACCATTTTTAAATAGATTAGCGGAAGTGATGTAAGTAGGTTCTTTTTTAGACTTTGTTTTAGTTTGTTTTTCTTTATGAAAAGCAATTATTTCTGAAATAAAATCATGTCCATAATCTTGCATTTTCTTTTTCCCAACACCGCTAATTTGTATAAATTCATCATCGGTCATAGGTCTGGCTTGTTCCATTTCTTTTAATGAAGCGTCACTAAAAATTTGATAAGCAGGTATTTCCTCTTCTCTGGAAAGTTTTAAGCGTAATAAACGTAATCGCTCAAATAAATCAGTACTCTTTTTAACTCTAATTTCTTTTTTAGGAGTTGTTTTAATTGCCGATTTTTCAATAATAGTAGCTAAATCTACGGGCTGTTTTTCAAATAATACTTTTTCAGCTAATGCGGTTAATTTTAAGTGATTCTTTTCGTGGAAAGCAATCTCAATAATTCCTTGATTGATTAATTGAATAATGTATTGTTGCCAATGTTTCCACGAGGCTTCTTTTCCAATACCATAAGTAGAAACTTGGGTGTAATTTTTTTCAAGAATTGTAGCATTCTGTGCGCCTCTTAAAATATCTATAACAGTAGCCAAAGGTTCACTTTGTTTAACTCGTGCAATAGTAGATAAAGCTTTTTGGGCCAAAATCGTACCATCAAAAAAGGTAGGAGGGTGTTTGCAAACATCACAGTTACCACAATCTTTTTCTGGAATTTCACCAAAGTAACTAAGTAGAACTTTACGTCGGCAACTTAAAGCATCGGCGTATTGCTGCATACGATCCAATTTGGCTAATTGGACTTCGGTATTTCCAGAGTTTGTAGCAAATTGTTGCAATTGAACCACATCGGCATAACTATGAAAAAGAATAGTTTTTGAAGCCACTCCGTCACGTCCAGCTCGACCAATTTCTTGATAATAACCTTCAATATTCTTGGGTAAATTATAATGAATAACCCAACGTACATTGGATTTGTCAATTCCCATTCCAAAGGCTACTGTAGCACAAACAATTTGTAATTGATCATTAATAAATTCGTTTTGTACCTGTTCCCTAATATGGTGACCTAAACCAGCATGATAAGCTTTTGCTTTAAAACCTGCACTTTCTAGTTTTTCCGCTAAACTTTCGGTTGTTTTTCGGCTTAAACAGTAAATGATACCACTATCATTGGGATGATCATCAACAAATTGAAGGATCTTTTTTACACGGTCAATTCCTGGGCGAACTTCCAAGCTTAAGTTAGGTCTATCAAAAGAACTTAAGTGCAGTGTCGCATTATTTAAATTTAATTGCTTTGAAATATCTTCCCGGGTGGCTTTGTCGGCTGTAGCGGTTAAAGCAATGATAGGAGTAGTAGGGAATCGGTTCTTTAAATAACCAAGTTGTGTGTATGCGGGTCTAAAATCATGACCCCAAGCCGAAATACAATGTGCTTCATCAATAGCAATTAAGCTTAAATCTACTTGATTTAATATTCCTTCAAGTTGTGATAAGCTTTCGGGTGCCACATAAAGTAATTTCGTTTCCTTAGTTAAAATTGTATTAAAAATTGTGTGTTGCTCTTCTGCAGCTTGACTGCTATTAATAAAGGCAGCACCAATACCATTAGCTCGTAATCCATCTACTTGATCCTTCATTAAGGCAATTAATGGCGAAATAACTAATGTTAGTCCACTAAGCATAGTAGCTGGTAATTGATAACAAATCGATTTTCCGCCACCGGTGGGCATAATCACTAAATTATCCTGACCTTTAAAAATGGCACTTATAATCTCTTTTTGCTGTGGTCTAAATTCACTATACCCAAAAAAATCCTTTAAATTTTGGTAAAGTAAGGCTTCGTTAATCTCGGGCATTTATTATAGTTTAGTTGTTCGTTGTTCGTTGTTCGTTGTTCGTTGTTTGATGTCTGGTGATGGCTTAGTTAATTTGTTAAAAAAAGATTCAAGGAAGTATACGAACTTAGATTATAGATTTGTTGTGCTTTAACCTTTAACCTTTAACCTTTAACCTTTAACCTTTAACCTTTAACCTTTAACCTTTAACCTATCAAATAACCTATCAAAATTAAGCACTTGTAATGGTACGTTCATCATCAGTTGGCCATTTTTCTTGTACTTTTAGTACTTGTTCAATAACATCACGGACACAACCTTTTCCTCCATTAATATGTGAAATATATTTTGAGGCAGCTTTAACTTCCGCTACGGCGTCCTGTGGGCAAGTGGGCAACCCAATTCTGTTCATTACTGGCAAATCAGGTAAATCATCACCCATATAAAGTACTTGTTCAGGTTTAATGTTATTCGCTTCTAAATATTCAGTGTAGCATTTAATTTTATCACCTGCTCCAAGGTACACATCTTTAACACCTAAACCTTCAAATCTACTTTTTACGGCTTCATTTTTTCCGCCAGAAATAATACAAACGTTATAGCCTTTATCCAAGGCTACCTTAGTAGCATAGCCGTCTTTGGTATTCATACTGCGTAGTAGATTCCCATTATTATCAATAAGCAATGATCCATCGGTATACACACCATCTACGTCAAACATAAATGTGGTAATTTCGTTTAAGTATTCTTTATAACTTTTACTCATAATAGTGTTGTATTGCTGCGGTAAGCAGTTGGTATAATTTTATTTTTTTTTGATCTGTAAGTGTTGTAATATGTCTTTCAATAGTTTTTTTGTCATTTCTAATAGCAGGTCCAGTTTGTATTTCTTTAGGACTGTTTGTGCTAATTTTTGTAATTGTTTCTGATATGAGAGGTTTTAAAATATTGAAATCAATAGCATTGGTTTGACAAATTTCTTCAGCTTGGGTGTACATAAAATTGCTGAAATTATTCGCAAAAATTGCAGCAACATGTAGAATATTTCGTTGTTCCGAATTTAATACATATACTGCTTTGGAAATACTTTGTGCAAAACGTACTAACAATTGTTGATCACTTTCGTGAGAAGCTTCGATGGCAATTGGAACCTCGGAAAAAGAAACAGGAATGTTTTTCTTAAAACTTTGAACAGGATAGAAAATACCCTTACGTTCAAAACTTGAAAATACTTCTAAAGGCGTACTACCAGAAGTGTGAACAATTAATCCTTTTAAATGATTAAATTCAGTATTTACAGTAGGTAAAGCATCATCGCTAATAGCAAAAATATACAAATCAGCATCAACAATTTCTGTGGGCCGATTGGTTATTGTTACTCCACAATTAGCAATATTTTCTCCCTTTCGATTATAGTTTTGGAGTAATAAAATACGAGTATGTTTTTCTAAAGTAGTACATAAATGTGTAGCTACATTTCCTGAACCTAAAACAACAACTTTAATCATGTGTTAAAAATACTGAAGTAATATATAAATACGAATAAAAGTTCCTTCAAATATATAGGTGTTTAGTAGTAAAACAATGCTTCAGTTTGTAAATTTGCACCCAATTTAGATTACCCCAAAAAATAAAGCCACACTGTGGCAATAAATTTAGCGTATGATTCTTAAAAAAATTGCTAGTGCCCTTTTTTCTACTCGATTAATGGCTATTCTTTTTTTAGCGTTTGCCACCTCAATGGCCATTGGTACCTTTTTAGAAAATGATTATGGTACTCCAGCTGCTCGTATATGGGTATATAATACTTGGTGGTTCGAGGCAATTATGGGGATTTTTCTATTAAATTTTTTAGGAAACATATTTCGCTATGGACTCCATAAGCGTGAAAAATGGCCTACATTATTGTTACACTTATCGTTCATTTTTATTTTATTAGGTGCTTTTATCACCCGGTATATAAGTTACGAGGGGATTATGCCGATTAGAGAAGGTGTAACAACAAACAAATTTCTTTCAGAAAAAACCTATTTACAACTTTTAATGGTTGGGGATTATAACGGGGATTTAAAACAACGTAAAGTAAATACAGCCCTAGAATTAGCAGCGCCTACTAATAATGATTTTACGGTTACTACCGATTTTAATAAACAGCCAGTTACTATTGAGTATATAGATTATATTGAAGGAGCAGAGTTAGGTTTAGTGCCTAATGATGATGGCGAATTGCATTTAAAGTTAGTGGAAGCTGGTGAAGGAAAACGACATGAGCATTACTTAAAGGCCGGAGAAGTAAGTAATATTCATAATATTTTATACGCGTTTAATAAACCAACTGAAGGAGCCATTAATATTACTTATGATAAAGGAAATTATAGTATCTATTCTCCTTTTGAAGGTTCATTTATGCGCATGGCAGATCAATTACAAGGAACAGTAATTAGAGATAGTGTACAAGAATTACAATTACGCTCGTTATATCAAATGGCAGGGACTCAATTTGTGATTCCAGAACCTCCTGTAAAAGGAAATTATGATGTGATTCCAACAAAAATTAAGGAAAAAGGACAGGAAAATGCATTGGTTGTGGATATAACAACTAAAAATGAAACTAAACGTTTAAAATTATTAGGAGGTAAAGGTTTTGTCAATGATTTTAAACAAGTCAACATGGGAGGCCTTGAACTATCCTTACGCTATGGTTCACAGGAATTAGAACTTCCCTTTTCTTTGAAATTGAATGATTTTATAGCTACAAAATATCCAGGAACTGAAAAAGGATATGCCTCTTATAAAAGTAAAGTCGATTTGGTTGAAGATGGAAAATCAATTCCGAAAGAAATTTTTATGAATAATGTGTTAGACCATAAAGGTTTTCGTTTTTTTCAAGCCAGTTTTGATCCTGATGAAAAGGGAACTGTATTATCTGTAAATCATGATTTTTGGGGCAGTTGGATTACTTATTTAGGATACTCGTTATTGTATATCGGTTTAATGGCTATTTTGTTGATAAAGGGATCTCGTTTTAAAAAATTGGAAAAAAGTTTAAATAAGATTAAGCTTAAAAAGGCAGCTTTAGGTTTGGTGCTCGTTTGTGGGATAGTAAATGTTACTTCTGTAAAGGCACAATCGGCATTACCAACAGATGTCTCATTAAGACCTACAAAAAAACAGCTCGATTCTTTAGTTAAAGCCAATGCAGTATCACCGGAACATGCCGAAAAATTTGGATCTATCGTTATACAAGATGAGAGTGGTCGAATGAAGCCTATTAATACTTTTGCGTCCGAATTGTTGCGAAAGTTAAGTAAGCGAACTAAATACGAAGGCTTGAGTAGTGATCAAGTATTTATTTCCATGCAAGAAAATCCAATTGCTTGGTATAACATCCCTTTAATATACATTGATTGGAAAAATGATAGTATTCGAAAAATTTTAGGGGTACCAAAAAAAGCAAGCAGAGTAGCTTTGGTGGATCTGTTTGAAAAGGATGGAACCTATAAATTAGCTCCTTATTTGGATGCAGCCACAAGTACGAATACTCCAAATCAATTCGAAAAGGATTTTATAAAAACGCACGAAAAATTTTATTTATTAAATTCAGCTTTGAGTGGGAGTGTATTTCGAGTATTTCCTTTACCCAATGATGAGAATAATAAATGGGTTTCACCACCTATGTTGAATGAAGAGAAATTTTCGGGAATCGATTCCGTGTATACGCGTCAAATATTGCCTATATATCGATCGTCATTACTGGAAGCGCGACAAACAGGCGATTACAGTAAACCGGATAAATATTTATCAAGTATTAAGAACTTTCAAAAAAAATACGGGAGCGTCGTGTTGCCTTCCGAAAAGAAAGTTGAAACAGAAATACTATATAACAAGTATGATATTTTTAGAAAACTCTATACCTATTATTCATTAGCAGGTTTGTTGATGATTATTTTTACCATAATTCAAATTTTTAAGAAAAATAAAGTAACTCGTATTTTAGTTGGTATTAGTAAGTATAGCATTATTCTTTTGTTTATAATGCATACTCTTGGTCTAATAGCTCGTTGGTATGTGTCCGGTCATGCCCCTTGGAGTGATGCTTATGAGTCTATGATTTATGTAGGTTGGGCAACTATGTTTTTTGGTATTGCTCTGGGAAGGAAAAGTGATTTAACCATTGGAGCCACAGCATTTGTAGCTTCAATAATATTATGGGTAGCCCATATGAATTGGATGGATCCCGAAATAGCCAATCTTCAACCGGTATTAAATTCATATTGGTTAATGATTCATGTAGCTGTTATTGTGGCTAGTTATGGACCATTTATTTTAGGAGCTATTTTAGGAGTTGTGGCATTATTATTAATGGTTTTGACTACTAAAAAGAATAAAAAGAAAATGAAGCTTAATATAGAGGAGCTGACCATAGTAAATGAAATGTCATTAACTATTGGTTTGGTTATGCTGACTATTGGGAATTTTTTGGGAGGACAATGGGCAAATGAGAGTTGGGGTCGTTATTGGGGATGGGACCCTAAAGAAACTTGGGCTTTAATTAGTATTATGATTTATGCGTTTGTAATTCATATGCGCTTAGTGCCTGGCTTACGCGGAAAGTGGATTTATAATTTTGTATCCATGATTGCTGTTTCAACTATTATGATGACTTATTTCGGAGTTAATTTTTATCTTTCGGGCTTACATTCATATGCAAGTGGTGACCAGGTAATAACTCCAACTTTTGTATATTATACAATTACTGGGGCATTTGTTTTGGGAGCAATTTCTTTGTGGAGGTATAGAGTACACTACAAGAAATAGTTTTAAGTAGAATGTAGTGTCTCTTATGCGATTTGTAAATCCCGTATGGACAGCGTATAAAGTTTCAAGCTTTATATAATTTACAATAATCCTAAAATATTTTGTTTTTTAGTTAGTACGAGAGAGACATACTTATAAAAAAATCCAAGATTTGATTTATTCAAATCTTGGATTTTTTATAATGATCGTATATGTAAATCAATTACTTTTTACGGGCTAATACCTTTTCAGCAGCTTTTTCAATAGCCGGTGCATCAAGTTCATATTTAGCCATTAATTCTGTTGCTGTACCACTTTCACCAAAAGTATCTTTAGTAGCAACATATTCTTGTGGAGTTGGGTTGTTTAATGATAATACACGAGCAACACTCTCTCCTAAACCACCAAGGTAATTATGTTCCTCACAAGTAACAATACAACCAGTTTTAGCAATAGATTTTAGTATTGCTTCCTCGTCAAGAGGTTTAATGGTATGTATGTTAATTACTTCGGCGCTAATTCCTTTAGCTTCTAATTTTTCGGCAGCTAGTAAAGCTTCCCAAACACAGTGACCAGTAGCAACTATAGTTACATCTGTTCCTTCACTTAGCATTACAGCTTTACCTATTACAAACTCACCGTTTTCTGGAGTAAAGTTAGCCACTTTCGGACGTCCAAAACGTAAATATACAGGACCTTCATATTCAGCAATGGCAAGTGTAGCCGCTTTTGTTTGGTTAAAATCACAAGGATTAATAACAACCATTCCTGGTAGCATTTTCATTAATCCGATGTCTTCTAATATTTGGTGAGTCGCACCGTCTTCACCTAAGGTAAGACCAGCATGCGATGCACATATTTTTACATTTTTTTCAGAATAAGCAACCGATTGACGAATTTGATCATAAACACGTCCCGTAGCAAAGTTGGCAAATGTACCAGCAAAAGGAATTTTACCACCAACAGTTAAACCTGCAGCCATTCCAATCATGTTAGCTTCGGCAATACCTGTTTGAAAAAAACGTTCAGGGCTATGTTCAATAAAGCCTTCCATTTTTAATGATCCAATAAGGTCTGCACAAAGTGCTACCACATTTTCATTTGTTTTAGCTAATTCAGTCAATCCAGCTCCAAAACCAGAGCGAGTATCTTTTTTACCTGTATCTATATATTTTTTCATATTGTCTTTGTTTGTGTAAACTTGTAGTGGATTGTTTAGTAATCTCCTAAAGTTTCTGGATTTTGAGAAAGTGCCGTAGCTAATTGTTCATCACTTGGGGCTTTACCATGCCAAGCATGAGTATGCATCATAAAATCAACACCATTCCCCATCATAGTATGTAGTAAAATACAAACAGGCTTACCTTTACCAGTTTTGGATTTAGCTTCATTTAATCCAGCAATAATAGCTTCAAGGTTGTTCCCTTCTTTAACTTCTAATACATCCCAACCAAAAGCTTCAAATTTAGCTTTTAGGTTACCTAATGAACAAACGTCCTCAGTAGAACCGTCAATTTGTTGTCCATTGTAGTCAACAGTAGCAATTAAATTATCTACTTTGTTTGCTGCGGCATACATGGCAGCTTCCCAAATTTGACCTTCTTGTAATTCACCGTCACCATGTAACGTGTATACTAAGTTGTCATCATTATTTAATTTTTTTGCTTGTGCAGTTCCTAAGGCAACAGATAATCCTTGACCTAGTGAACCAGAAGCTACACGTACACCAGGTAAACCATCGTGCGTTGAAGGGTGACCTTGTAAACGAGTTCCTAATTTACGGAAAGTACTTAGCTCTTCAACAGGAAAATATCCGCTACGCGCTAAAACACTATATATAACAGGTGAAATATGACCATTTGAAAGGTAAAATACATCTTCTCCAATACCATCCATATCAAAACCATCTTTACGGTTCATAATTTCTTGGTAAAGTGCTACTAAAAATTCGGTGCAACCTAATGACCCTCCTGGGTGACCAGAATTAACAGCGTGTACCTGGCGTAAGATATCTCTACGTACCTGAGTAGCAAAATCTTCTAGTTGTTTGATGTTTGACATTTTATTTGTTTGGTTTATTTGCACCAAAAATAGTGGTTTTGTAAACCGCATCAAAATGCATAAATGCTTTTATCTAATATGTAACAATATTCCTGTTTTGTTAGTTATTTGTGGCGTTCATTATTAAAATTGAACAACTACTTAAGTATTTGTTAATGAATTTTAGGTTTTACATTAAATAATTAAATTAAAATGAGGTTTATGCTTGTAAAATCAGTTTAAAAAAACAATTGCTAAAGTTTCATATTTTTTAATCAATGAGTTGTTGTTTTTAAGTAGTTTGAAAATCCTGCAAAATCAAAAAAATAGGCATTTTCTAACTTTATAGTAAAAACAAAAATCTATTTCTGTTTTACTTGGGTATCAATTATGTTTATAGTCAAATAGATGCAAAATCTTAAAAAGAAAAGCCCTCAAATTAGCATACAATCAAATTTGAAAAGGACTTATTTTCTACATAAGTGGAAGAAAATAAACTATTTAATAGGGTTTCAATGTAAATCAACTAAATCTATAAAACTTTAAGATGCTTGTTAAATAAAATATAAAAACAAAACAAGTATAAGAAAAATTTAGGGTTTTTTAATTTTCAATTGTTTTGATTGATGAGTAGCTTATTGTAAGCTATTCTCTAACTTTTTTAAACAACACTAACTAATTTATTATTAATTAAAAATTGAAAAAATGAAAAGTATAAAAAAAATGAAAAAAACTTTCGTATCATGTTTTTTAATAATCTCAGCATTATTTTTGAACTCATGCGAAAAAGAAAGTAAATTAAGTGAGGCGGATACTAATGATGCTAATGTCACAAATGAACTGATTGCTAAATTTAATACTGACCCTATATTATTTTCAAGGCTCAAAGAAATTCAGAAGATAGATGATCAGGGAAAATCATCTATCGAGTTCAGTAACCTACTAAATGATTTAGTAAAGAGTAATCCTAAATTAGGTGAACTTACAGAAGAGCAAACAACAAAAGTTTTTGAGAATTCAGTTTTTGCTAATTTTGGAAGTTTTAATGCAGAAGTGGGATCGGTTGAAAATGAAGAAACTAAAGAATCGTCGATAGCCAAAAATAAGAGAATAGCAGCTAGATTCGATCCAAATTGTTATTCAGGAAGACATTCATGTTGTTCTGTAATTGGTGGTAACTTAGCGTCTAGATGTTTTAAATGGTATTGTCCATATGTACCAGAAAGATTTTTGTGTTTTAGATAAATATTAAATATTAAAAATTAAAAGGCAATAATTTTGTTGTTTATTATTGCCTTTTATTTTAATTAATCAAAAAAAGAATGAACAATTTATACAAAAAGCTTAAAACAAAACTATTTTGTTGAGTAAATTGATCAACTTAATTATTTCTGTTATAATTGAGTTAAAGAAATCCGAGTTAAAAGCTATCTTTGCTGCTTTAAACTTGTTTTATGAAATTTGATTTACTAGCTAAAGATCCTCAAACCAAAGCCAGAGCAGCTAAACTTACTACAGATCATGGAGTGATTGAAACTCCTATTTTTATGCCAGTAGGAACCGTAGGAACTGTTAAAGGGGTGCATCAACGTGAATTAAAGCAAGATATTAATCCTGATATTATTTTAGGAAACACGTATCATTTGTATTTACGTCCTCAAACGCCAATATTAGAGAAAGCAGGTGGATTGCATAAGTTTATGAATTGGGATCGTAATATATTAACCGATAGTGGTGGGTATCAGGTATATTCCCTTTCGGGAAGAAGAAAAATAAAGGAAGAAGGGGTAAAATTTAAGTCCCATATTGATGGATCATATCATATGTTTACACCCGAGAATGTCATGGAAATTCAGCGTTCTATTGGAGCGGATATCATCATGGCTTTTGATGAATGTACGCCATATCCATGTGATTATAATTATGCAAAGCGAAGTATGCATATGACGCATCGTTGGCTAAAGCGATGTATAACACATTTAGAAAAAACACCTTTTAAATATGATTATTCACAAGCATTTTTTCCTATAGTACAAGGAAGCACGTATAAAGATTTACGTAGACAATCAGCAGAAACTATAGCCAATGCAGGAGCTCCAGGAAATGCAATTGGAGGGCTTTCGGTAGGAGAGCCCGCAGAGGAGTTGTATGCAATGACAGAAATTGTTACTGAAGTACTTCCAGAAGATAAACCACGTTATTTAATGGGAGTAGGTACTCCTATTAATATATTAGAAAATATAGCACTGGGTGTTGATATGTTTGATTGTGTAATGCCGACACGTAATGCACGTAATGGAATGCTGTTTACGGCTCATGGATCCATCAATATTAAAAATAAAAAATGGGAAGATGATTTTTCAGCTATTGATGAAATGAATATCACATGGGTAGACACCGAATATTCAAAAGCTTATTTAAAGCATTTATTTTCGGTAAATGAATTGTTAGGGAAGCAAATAGCAACTATACATAATTTAGGTTTTTATTTATGGTTGGTTCGTGAGGCCAGAAAACATATATTAGCAGGAGATTTTGCTGAATGGAAGACAAAAATGGTAAAGCAAATGGATAATCGTTTGTAAGCAAAATTTTATGATAAGAATATTAGATTGGTACATATTAAAACGCTATTTAGGGACATTTATCACTTTATTTTTGATATTTATTCCCATTGGTATTATGGCCAATTTGGCAGAAAAAATTGATAATATTTTTGAAAATGAAGCGCCTTTGATGGAGGTGCTTAAGTTTTATGGAAATTTCACCATTTATTTCGCCAACCTTTTGTTTCCACTTTTACTGTTTATTTCAGTGATATGGTTCACTTCTAAACTGGCAAATAAAACAGAAATTATAGCTTTTTTAAGTTCGGGGGTGTCCTATAATCGATTTTTACGTCCTTATATAATTGGAGCTACCATAGTATCCATATCTGGGTTATTATTGGGAATGTTTGTGGTGCCCAAAGCCAGTAAGGCATATAACGAGTTCAATAATTATTACCTTAAAGGAAGAAAAACAAAAGTGAAAAATTCGATTAATTTGTATAGGCAAATTGATGATAATGAGTTTATTTATGCGCATGCATTTTATCCAAAAGAAAAAACTGCACTCAAATTTACTTTGGAACATTTTGAAAACCATAAGTTGGTACATAAAATTTCTGCAAATAAATTAAAGTACAACGAAAAAGATTCGACTTTTAGATTAACAAAATACGTAAAACGAACCGTCACAGATTCTATTGATATTATAGAATCTAAAAAGGAACATGATACGATTTTTAAATTTGATATTGATCGTTTAACACCAGTATCATATGTTGCGGAAACCTTAAATTACTTCGAATTAAAAGATTTTATAAAGCAAGAAGAAAAACGAGGTTCACCTAATTTGAGCACCTATAAAGTGGTGGCTTATAAACGATGGAGTTTACCAGTTTCTGCTTATATACTTACACTTATAGCAGTAGCTGTATCGTCCATGAAGCGAAGGGGAGGAATGGGAGCTAATTTAGCTTTCGGTTTAATCATCGCCTTTGGTTTTGTTTTTTTCGATAAAGTTTTTGGTACTATGGCTGCACAATCCGATTTTTCTCCTATAATAGCAGTATGGTTTCCAAATGTAGTATTTGCCGTACTTGCTATGTATTTATTAGCAAGAGCCAGAAGATAATTTAAGCACTCAATACAATTATTGTGATGATTCCTTTGTATTTTAGTTGCTTAGGTTGTAAGTAATATACTTTATAAAAGATGTGTCTTATTAGAAAACCTTACAAGTAAGTTTTCTATATTTGTAAGCTTATAATCTATAATCAAATTCATATTTTAACATGGAATATTTAGATTTTGAATTACCGATAAAGGAATTGGAAGAGCAGCTAGAAAAAGCATGTTCTATTGGAGAAGAGAGTGATGTTGATGTGACCGATACGTGTAAACAAATTGAAAATAAATTGAATAAAACCAAGAAAGAGTTATACAAAAACTTAACTCCTTGGCAACGTGTACAACTTTCACGTCATCCATCGCGCCCTTATACATTAGACTATATTCGCGCTATTTGCGGAGATACTTTTGTAGAATTACACGGGGATCGTAATGTAAAGGATGACAAGGCAATGATTGGTGGTTTGGGAAAAATCGGAGATCAAAGTTTTATGTTTATTGGACAACAAAAAGGGAATAATACAAAAACACGTCAGTACCGTAATTTTGGAATGGCAAACCCCGAAGGCTATCGTAAAGCACTTCGTCTAATGAAAAGTGCCGAAAAATTTGATATCCCTGTAGTGTGTTTTGTGGATACTCCGGGAGCTTACCCAGGTTTAGAAGCAGAAGAACGAGGACAAGGAGAAGCAATTGCTAGAAACATTTATGAAATGGCTCAACTTTCGGTTCCAATTATTGTATTTATAATTGGTGAAGGAGCAAGTGGTGGTGCCTTAGGCATAGGTGTTGGCGATAAAGTATTAATGTTGGAAAACACTTGGTATTCTGTCATATCACCAGAATCATGTTCGTCTATTTTGTGGAGAAGTTGGGAATATAAAGAACAAGCAGCTGATGCATTAAAGTTAACAGCCAACGACATGATGAAGCAAAAATTAATTGACGAAATTATTAAAGAACCATTAGGAGGGGCTCATAGTGATCGAGAAGCTACTTTTGAGATTGTAAAAAATAAGATTGTTAAAGAATACAAACAATTAAAAAACTTATCACCAGACGAGTTGATTTCAAATCGCATTGATAAATATTCAAATATGGGTGTAGTAAAAGATTAACTCACCTAAAACATAGCTTTTACCTGAATCTGAGGTCTATGGATCTCAGATTTTTTTGGTTTATTAACAATATAAATAAGTTTTCAACACTAACTTTGTTAGTTGTTGGTGAATAACGACTTCCTTATATTAAGACATTAAGGAAAACTTTTTAGTTACATTCGTACCTATGGAAAATTTGCAGGGGATTCAAAATATTAAATATTCAAAATCAAATATTATTCCTTTAGAAAAAGGGAAAATACCGCCTCAAGCCACGGATTTAGAAGAGGTTGTGCTAGGAGCAATGATGATTGATAAAAAGGGAATTGATGAAGTTATTGATATTCTTAATGCCGATGTTTTTTATAAAAAATCACATCAGTTAATTTTTGAGGCTATTGTAAAATTATTTGAGGACTCCAGCGCAATTGACTTATTAACAGTTTCTAACCAATTAAAAAAAGACGGAACCCTTGATAAGAGTGGTGGAGAGTATTATTTAATTCAATTAACACAAAAAGTAGCTTCATCTGCGCATATTGAATTCCATGCACGTATTATTCTTCAAAAATATATTCAACGTAGTTTGATTAAGATTTCAAATGAAATCATTGAAGAAGCTTATGATGAAGGTATAGATGTTTTTGATTTATTAGATACCGCTGAATCTAAATTATATGAGGTAACGCAAGGGAATATTAAACGTTCTTCGGAAACTGCTCAAAGTTTGGTAACTCAAGCTAAGAAAAATATTGAGGAAATTTCGAATAAAGAGGGGATGAGTGGAGTGCCTTCTGGTTTTACGAAACTAGATGAGCTTACTTCTGGATGGCAACCAAGTGATTTAATTATTGTGGCTGCACGTCCGGGTATGGGTAAAACAGCATTAACATTGTCAATGGCACGAAATATTGCAGTAGGACAAAGTATACCCGTAGCTTTCTTTTCGCTGGAAATGGCATCGGTACAATTAATTACACGTTTGATATCGTCTGAAACAGGATTATCGTCAGAAAAATTGCGTACCGGTAAATTGGAAAAGCATGAATGGGAACAGTTAAATGTAAAGGTAAAAGACCTTGAAAAAGCCCCTTTGTTTATTGATGACACGCCTTCGCTATCTATTTTTGATTTAAGAGCAAAAGCACGTCGTTTAGCCTCGCAGCATGGTATTCGAATGATTATGATTGATTATTTGCAATTAATGACTGCTGGTGGATCGGGGAAAAATGGAAATAGGGAGCAGGAAATTTCTACAATTTCTCGAAATTTAAAAGCCCTAGCAAAGGAATTAAATGTTCCAGTAATTGCTTTATCACAGTTATCCCGTGCAGTGGAAACACGTGGAGGTTCTAAGCGTCCATTATTAAGTGACCTTCGTGAATCGGGAGCAATTGAGCAGGATGCCGATATTGTTTCATTTATTTATCGACCTGAATATTATAAAATTGATGAATGGGATGATGATGAAGGATCGCCAACCGCAGGTCAGGGTGAATTTATTGTAGCAAAACACCGTAATGGTGGTTTAGAGAATATTCGATTAAAATTCGTTGGACATTTAGGGAAATTCGATAACTTAGAGGACTTTAGTACTCCTTTTGAATTTCATTCAAGTATGAATGACAATGAAGCTGGAGATAATCCATTTGCAGCAGGAGGGGGATTACCATCTCCATCTCCTGATCAAGCATTTGGAAGTAGTATAAATCCACCAACAGATGATGATGTACCTTTTTAATAAAAATAAGAACTCAAATAAAAAAAAGCATTTTGCCTTAAAAGGGATGGTGCTTTTTTTTATGCTTTTATGTAGCGTAACAAATTATGCCAATTATGTTTTGTTACCCATGGATGAAGTTTCTCAAAAAAATCATTTAAAAGCCTATGGAATCACCTATTGGAGTCTGCAACGCCAACAAAAAGTAAAATGGCTGTTAAACTATAGAGGAGGTTCTTTTTTATTAGCGGATACTCCGGCATTGCAAAATGAATGTAAAATACGGGGCGTTTCATTTGAAGTATTATCCGATGCTAAAGCCGAAGGGATTTTAAATGAAATTAATAGTCCTTCGCAAAATATGGAGGCTATTGTGCTTGAAAAAGCTCCAAAAGTTGCAGTGTATTCACCAGATGGAAAGCAACCTTGGGATGATGCAGTGACTATGGTATTAACCTACGCCGAAGTACCCTATGAATTGGTGTATGATAAAGAGGTGTTAAGTGACGAGCTGATAGCTTATGATTGGTTGCATTTGCACCACGAAGATTTTACAGGTCAATTTGGAAAATTTTATAAAAATTACCGCTCTTCAAAATGGTATATTGACGATAAGTTACGTAAAGAAGCTTTAGCAAAAGAGTTGGGGTATGCTAAAGTATCTCAAGAAAAATTGGCTGTAGCTAAAAAAATACGTGATTTTGTTATTGGAGGAGGCTTCATGTTTGCTATGTGTAGTGCTACAGATAGTTTTGATATTGCTTTGAGTGCCGAAGGAGTGGATATTTGTGAATCCATGTTTGATGGTGACCCTAGTGCCCCAAATTACCAATCAAAGATTAATTACAAACGTACTTTTGCGTTTAAAAACTTTAAGCTTGAACGTACGTTGCGCTATGAGTTTTCAGATATTGATATGACAACTAAACGAAAAGAAGTGCGTAAGGAGTTAGATTATTTTTCATTAATGGATTTTTCTGCTAAATGGGATCCTATTCCAACAATGTTATGCCAAAATCATACTAGTTTAGTAAAAGGCTTTATGGGACAAACAACTGCATTTGATCATAAATTAGTAAAGTCGAATGTACTTTTATTGGGACAGAATAAAATTAATAATGAAGCTAGATACATTCATGGAATAAAAGGAAAAGGTTTTTTTACATTTTATGGAGGGCATGACCCCGAAGATTATCAACATAGAGTAGGTGATCCTAAAACAGAATTAGAATTACACCCCAATTCACCTGGTTACCGTTTAATATTAAATAATTTATTATTTCCAGCGGCTAAAAAGAAGAAACAGAAGACTTGATAACATACTTAAGTTTAATTTGTCTATCCATTTCAATTAAAATACAGAATATTTAAATAATGAGCAGAAAAAATCAACTTCAAGCTATAGATCGTTTGTTGACTATAATGGATGAGCTTAGAGCACAATGTCCTTGGGATAAAAAACAAACTTTTGAAAGTCTTCGTCATTTGACTATTGAAGAAACTTACGAATTAGGCGATGCTATTTTAGATAATGATTTAAATGAGATTCGTAATGAGTTAGGTGATTTGCTTTTGCATATAGTGTTCTATTCTAAAATAGGAAGTGAAACCAATAGTTTTGATATAGAAAGTGTAGCCAATGGTATTTGTGATAAATTAATTCACCGTCATCCGCATATTTATGGAGATGTTAAGGTGGATGATGAAGAGGAAGTAAAAAGAAATTGGGAAGAACTAAAGTTAAAAGAAGGTAAGAAAAGTGTATTAGAAGGTGTTCCAAAGTCTTTACCTGCATTAGTAAAAGCGAGTAGAATTCAAGATAAAGTAGCGGGTGTAGGTTTTGATTGGGAAGAGCCGCAACAGGTCTTTGAAAAGGTACAGGAAGAATTAGCGGAGTTACAGGAAGAAGTAACTGCTGAGAATCAAGATAAAATTGAAGCAGAATTTGGAGATGTATTATTCTCTATGATTAATTATGCTCGATTTTTAAAGGTGAATCCAGAGGATGCATTAGAACGTACCAATAAAAAATTTATAAAACGCTTTATGCATTTGGAACAACGTTCGAAAGAATTGGAAAAACCAATTAAAGAAATGAATTTAGACGAAATGAATACCTATTGGGAAGAAGCTAAAGCTTTGTAAACTTATGAAACAAATATTCGATATTGAAGGAATGACATGTGGCGGTTGTGTACAGGGAGTAAAACAAAAAATTACTGTATTACCTAATGTGTCTAATGTTAATGTGTCATTAGAAAATGGAACCATAGCATTAGAAAGTCCAAATTTGATAAATACAGAGGATATAAAGGCAGTATTACCTGAAAAATATAAGGTTTATAATTCAAAAAATAGCGGTAAAAAAAAAGAAGCCTTTTTAGTTGCTGAAAAAACAAAATTACAACAGCTACGTCCTTTGTTACTTATTTTGAGTTATATAAGTATCGCCAGTTTTTGGATACATTTTAAAGAAATGAATACCACCGAAATCATGCTTACTTTTATGGGCTTGTTTTATATAGTATTTAGCTTTTTTAAATTTTTAGATGTTAAAGGTTTTGTAAGTTCATTTCGTATGTATGATCCTTTAGCCAAACAATTTTCTTTTTATGCATGGATATATCCATTTATAGAAACTGCTCTAGGGCTTCTTTTTTTAACTAGAACCGAAATTAAAATAGGTTTGATTATAACATTACTTATTTTAGGAATCACAACTATAGGAGTCACAAAAACATTAGTAAATAAGCAGAAAATTCAATGCGCTTGTTTGGGTACGGCATTAAAACTCCCGATGACCGAAGCTACGTTTATCGAAAATGCGATAATGATTATAATGTCAATTATAATGCTACTAATCGGAGTAAATTAAAAAGGCTACCTTTTTTGTAGGTAGCCTTTTTCAATAATTTTGTAATAAAAAACTAGATTACTTTAACTCTCCATCCAAAAATATCATCGGATAGGTTGTATTGTATGTCAGTTAATGATTTTTTAAAGTGCTGTGCAAAACCATCATTTAGTACAGGAATATCATAATGATTATCCTTGTATCCAATTCCTTTAATAACACTTACCACGGCTGCAGTACCAGCACCAAAGGCTTCTTTTAAACTACCTTCTTTAGCGGCAGTTACAATTTCTTCAACACTTATATTTCGTACTTCCACATTGTAACCTTCTTTTTCAGCTAAAGCAATAATACTTTTTCGAGTAATACCATCTAAAATACGTTCACTTGTAGGAGCCGTAAGTAAGGTGTCATTAATTCTAAAAAAAATGTTCATAGTACCCGCTTCTTCAACTGAGGTATGCGTGCTAGAATCTGTCCAAATAATCTGGTCATAACCTTTCTTTTTGGCCAAATTAGTAGGGTAAAATTGAGCAGCATAATTTCCAGCTGCTTTAGCAAAACCAATACCTCCACTAGCAGAACGTGAATAATAATCAGAAATAAGTACATTTACTTCACCTCCATAATAAGATTGTGCTGGCGAACAAATAATATAAAAGGTATATGCATTTGCTTCCGAAGCCATAAGACTGGCTTCACTAGCAATGACAAAAGGTCTTATATATAAAGAATTACCCAAACCAGGTTTGATCCAGTCATTGTCTAATTTTAATAAAGAATGTAAGCCTTCATTAAAATAACTTTCTGGAAAAGCAGGCATTTCTAAACGTTCTGCAGATTTGTTTATTCTGTTAAAATTTTCATCTGGCCTAAATAAGTACGTGTCTCCATTGGCGTCTTTGTAAGCTTTCATTCCTTCAAAAACAGCTTGCCCATAATGAAAAACACGCGCCGAAGGATCCAATTGTATTGGACCATAAGGGACTATTTCAGGCTGTTGCCATGTACCATTTTCGTAATGGCACACAAACATATGATCAGTAAAGACTTTACCGAAGTTAACGTTTGCAAAATCAACTTTGTTGATTTTAGATTGTGCAATCTTTGTAATTTTTACCTGATTAGAAAGTGTCTCTTTCATCCCTTGTAATTTTAATACTGTTTTCCCTAATTAAGGGTTTAATTTTCTAGGTTAAGCCTAGAAGTCGATTTTTTAAGAAGTATATATTTAATACACTCTTAAATTATTAATAATATAAGTAACAAAAATACCTAAATATTAGTAATTGATGCTTTTTGTTTGGGGTATATTTATCAAAAATAGAATTGTTATTAATAATCTAACAGAAGCGCAATTTTTAGCTTTAAATTAGCATTCCTGTAAGGAAATTAAAGATTCATTATTTATTTTTTTGATAAGAAAGGAATTTATTAAATGAGTTTTTTCAAAAAATCAATTTTTGAAGATTAGATTTTTGTTAAATCTAGAAAAAATAGACCTATGAAACGCGAATTATTTAAAACTGCAGATGGATCAATGACCATACATTTACCAGATATCAATGAGCAGTACCATTCAAAACATGGGGCACTACAGGAAGCACAGCATGTATTTATAAAAATGGGATTACAACACTTAGTTACTCAAAGCAAGGATAAAAATATTGCTATCTTGGAAATAGGCTTTGGTACTGGTTTGAATTGTTTGTTGACGTATTTTGAAGCCTTAAAACTAAAGTTAAATATAGACTATGTTGGGGTAGAAGCTTATCCAATTAGTTCAAATGAATGGAAAGCCATGAATTATGGTAGTTTATTGGAAAAAGAAGAGGCTACACAAGTTTTTGAAAACATACATGTTGCCGAATGGGATAAAAGGGAGCGGATTGTTGAATCATTTTCTTTAAAAAAGGAAGAAAAGAAATTTGAGAATATAAATGAAAATTCGGTATTTAATTTAATTTATTTTGATGCCTTTGGAGCAAGAGTACAACCCGAACTTTGGACAGAAACTATTTTTGAAATCATGTATAATGCACTTAAGCCTAAGGGTGTTTTGGTAACTTATGCGGCAAAAGGTAGTGTGCGAAGAGCAATGCAGGCTGTAGGTTTTACAGTTGAACGTTTAGAGGGGCCTCCTGGGAAACGAGAAATGCTAAGAGCAACTAAGTCAGTGGGTTAAAAGTATTTCAATCAAGTTGTCAATTGTTAAATACATTATAAATTTGTTTTGATTCAACATTACAGGCTTAGTTTTGTTATGTAAAAATATATCAATGTCATATTTAATTACAGGAGCAACAGGTTTAGTAGGAACTGCAATAGTAAAACTTTGCAAAGTACAAGGGATACCTATACATTACTTGACGACTAACCGTGATAAGATTAAAAATAGTGAGTTTTGTAAAGGTTTTTATTGGAATCCTGTTACGGGGGAGATTGATGATGCTGCTTTTGAAAAAGTATCAACAATAATTCATTTAGCCGGAGCTACAGTTGCTAAGCGTTGGACAAACGTTTATAAAAATGAAATTATAGAAAGTAGAGTGAACTCAGCGAAGCTATTACATGACACATTATCTAGAATAGAACATCAAGTAACTCATTTTATATCGGCAAGTGCTATTGGAATTTATCCAAATTCTGATACAAAACTTTATACAGAAGAAACACAGAAATTTGCTAAAGACTTTTTAGGCAATGTAGTTACTGCATGGGAGCAGTCAGCAGATCATTTTGAAACATTAGGGATTGATGTGGCTAAATTACGTATTGGTTTAGTATTATCTGATAGTGGAGGAGCTTTACCACAAATGATAGCACCAATTAAAAAATATATAGGAGCAGCCTTTGGATCCGGTGAGCAATGGCAAAGTTGGATTCATGTCAATGATTTGGCTGAATTATTTCTTTTTTTAGCAAAAAATAAATTAGTTGGAATATATAATGGAGTAGCTCCAAACCCAGTAACTCAAAATAAATTGATTAGAACCAGTGCGGAATTACTAAAAAAACCATTAATACTACCCAATATTCCAAAGTTTATGGCTCGGTTATTATTAGGAGAAATGTATGTTTTATTAACTAGTAGTCAGCGTGTAAGTGCCGAAAAAGTGTTATCGCAAGGTTTTTTCTATGAATATGATAGTGTAGAAAAAGCACTTAAAGAATTGTTGTAATACCTTATTTAGTTACAAGAGGATAATAGAGTGGGGAATGGAAATTAACCAATAGTTATTTTATCACCTAAAAATTTTGGTTTTACATTAAATAAAAGATCAATAAACACTTTAACTCTCGCAAAATATTCACGTATTTGTACTTTAAATCCATAGCGACTACTTACACCTTTTGCGTTAAAAGCAATAGCATTACTATTAAAGTGATCCGCTAAAAATAAAGCTCTCTCGTTATGGAATTTTTGGGATATAACAGTAAATTGATTTTCTCCAAAAACTTTTTGTGCACGTACTACAGAGTCTAGGGTTCTAAAACCAGCATAGTCTAACACAATTTTATTTTCGGGGACCCCTTTTTTTATAAGGTCTTCTTTTATTTTTTTTGGTTCGTTATATGATTTTGTACTATTGTCTCCACTGACTAGAATATACTCAATTTTTGAAGCATGATATAAAGTTGCTGCAGCTTGTATTCTGTATTGGTAGTATAAATTTAATTGACCAGTCGCGACATATTTAGAAGTTCCTAAAAGTAATCCAACTTTATTTTTAGGAATATGGTCAACAGATGAGTACAATCTTTTTTTAGCAGTATTACTAATACTTTTATTCGCAAAATAAATACAGCAACATCCTAATAAAAAGGCGATTAGGCTAATTTTTGAGATTTTTTTTAAATTAGTTTTGTTCACATAACTAAGCTACTACTTTTTTTCAAGAAGCGCCATATAAAAACCATCATAACCCGATTTATGGGCCAATATTTTTTGATCCTTTACAAAGGAGAAATCTTTACCAGCATCACTTTGTAAAAAGGCATCTACTTGATTTTGATTTTCAGAAGGTAAAACAGAACAAGTAGCATAAACCATTTTTCCACCAGTTTTAACCATACGTGAATAGCTTTGTAAAATTTCTTGTTGGGTTTGTTTTATGGTATCAATAAACTCTGGTTGTAGTTTCCATTTGGCATCAGGATTTCTACGCAATATTCCCAAACCACTACACGGAGCATCTATTAAAACACGGTCAGCCTTGTTGGCTAATTTTTTAATATCCTTAGTACTATTTATTACTCTGGGTTCTATATTATGTGCTCCAGCTCTTCGGGCACGTCGTTTTAGCTCTTTTAATTTATTTTCATAAATATCCATAGCTATAATTTGACCTTTATTTTCAGATAATGCAGCTAAGTGTAACGTTTTACCTCCAGCTCCAGCACAAGTGTCAACAATTCGCATACCAGGTTTTACATCTAAATAATGTGCTACTAATTGCGATGATGCATCTTGTACTTCAAATAATCCATTTTTAAAGGCTTCTGTACTAAAAACATTTGCGCGTTCAACAAGTTGTAAAGCTTCAGGGTAATTTGGAATTATTTCACAAACAATTCCGTCTTCAGCTAAAATACCTCTTAATTTTTTGGCATCAGTTTTTAAAGTATTTGTTCTAAGTATGACTGGCGCCTGTTTGTTTAAAGCATTAATTTCCTCAGTCCAAGTTGCGTCACCTAATTCAGTACTACCTATAGTATCCATCCAATCTGGTATAGATTCTTTAAAACAACGTTCTTTTGATAATTCATCAAAACGTCCTTTAATGCGACGGGCAGGAGTACCAACAAATTGCTTCCAATCGGGCAATTCAATACCACGTAAAACAGCCCAAACGCAAAAAACTTTGAATAGATTTTCACGAGAGTAGTGTTCCTTAATATCTGCGATTTCTGAGTATAAACGCTTCCAACGTACTATTTCATAAATGGTTTCTGCAATAAAGCCACGGTCACGAGCACCCCAACGTTTGTCACGTTTTAAGGTTTTAGTTACGACTTTATCAGCATATTTATCTTCATTAAAAATTTCAGTAAGTGCATCAATTACGGCAAATACTAGGTTACGATGTAAACGCATGGTGCTAAAAATTGGATTGCAAATGTACTAATAAGTTCTCGTTTTATACTTTTAATGCATCTAGATTGTTATTTAATTTTACAGATAATAAAAAACGGAAAAAAAATTTTTTTTCCGTTTTTTCTTCATTTTAATATCGTTAGGAGCTATAACCCCTTTGTTTATAGTAGTTTTAAGTGTTTTTTAAAGAAAAAAAACTTTATTACCGCTCTTTGTAAAACGTTAAAATGTGTTTTTTTTCAGATTAAATGCATTTTTTTCTTGCATAAGTCGAAAAGTGTTGTATCTTTGTAATGTAAATAAGAGTTATTGTTTTCCCAATAAACAATAATTGATTGATTTTAAGTTAGAGTTAATGTTTTAATTTTAGATTAAGCCCCGAAATTAAAATGATTTGTGTTGAGAAACGGGAGGTGGAGACCTTCCGTTTTTTTTTTGCTCTTAATTGAAATTATCTTCAAATGTGATTTAACAACTGGTTTTCGATAAATTTTTAATACATTGTTTGTGATTAATATTTATATGAAAATGAATAGCTTACATGTGTTTTTAATTTTGTCGTTATTAATTCCTGTTCCTGCTTATACACAAGTAGCGGAAAGTGAATCCTTCGGTGATGTGGCAAAACGCTTAAAAGCCGCAATTAACGATGTGGTCGTTTTAAAAATTGATAAATCTATGATAGCTATATCACCTAGTTATCAAGGTCGGATTTTTACTAGTACAACCAATGGTAATAAAGGGAAAAGTAGAGGCTGGATTAATTGGGAATTAATTGATTCTGGTAAACATAAAGATTCATTCGCTTATTTAGGTGGTGAAAGTAGATTTTGGTTAGCTCCAGAGTTTGGATCTTTTTCGATTTTTTTTGATCCAGGAAAAGAGATGACTGTAGAAAACATGAGAGCTCCTAGGGATTTAGATAGTAAAAAATTTTTAAGAACTAGCCAAAGTGATTGTGAAGTGTCTTCCAAGGGAACTTTGAAAATTATAAATGCAAGCGGTTTTTCATTTGATTGCGGAGTAGAACGAAAAGTTATTTTGCATAGCAAAAAAGAAATAGAATCTGACCTTAAAATTAGCTTGCCTGTAAGTATAAACTATGTAGCCTTTAGTGCAGAAACTATTTTAAAAAACATAGGCTTAAAAGCTTGGGAAAAAGATACGGGTTTATTGAGTATATGGGAATTGGGGTGCATGTTAACATCTCCTAGGAATCGAGTTATAATTCCTGTAGAAAATGAAATACATCCCGTGAAATCATATTTTTCGAAAGCTTTTAATAAAGAGGAGCTAGTTGTAAAAGATAATATAGTTTATTTTAAAGCAGATGGAAGTGATTTAGGTAAATTAGGAATATCTCCTAAACATACTAAAAATGTAATGGGAAGTTATTCTCCCGAACTTAATTTGTTAAACATTGTGAAATTTAGTTTTAATAATGATGATTTATATGTGAATTCATTTCCTGGAAATATGTCTCCATATTCTGGAGATGTAATTAATATTTTTAATGGGGAGGTAAATAAAGAAAAAAACTATAACTGGCCCTTTTATGAATTTGAATCCTCTTCAAGTACAAAAGAGCTTCAAGTTGACGAGGAAATATACCATAAACAGACTTTATATCATTTTGAAGGAACCAAAGAAGAGCTTGCCAAAATTTCGAAAGTGATTTTAGGTGCGGATATAATACGCTTTTAATATAAATATTTCGTATATTTAAGGATGCCAAAATCATCTACT
>NZ_JH621278.1 GCF_000255455.1 Aquimarina agarilytica ZC1
TACCTCTATGAGTGGCACTGTTTGACCGAAATCACTGGCATGGTCACTCCGAAATAGCCACTTACCTTTTAAAAACAAAATTTCATTTGGAATTAATAAAATAGATGTAAAAAACCATATTCACATAAAAGAAAATGAAAATAATTTAAATGTCCCAGATGGACTAAAGTTGTACAAACTTTCTTTTAAATATGTAGATGTTTTAAAATGGGTTACTTCTGGCAATATAACAAACACCTTATATAGTAAGATAAAATATTTGATCCGTACAGTATAGCATTATACCTTAACTCGCTTTCCTATATACTTATCAATTCCGTTAACACAAAAACTAGATTTTTGAATAGAAACTAAATTTTGTATATCTTCATTTTTTTGCAACCTACTTTTCGATTTTACATTATGCCATATATGAAACACTATACCACTATATCGAATACGTTTGCCTAAACAACCACTATTTAACAAGCGAATAGCTAATTCAGAATCTTCTTTTCCCCAACCTTCAAAATCTTCATTATAACCATTAACTTTTATAAAGTTTTCTCTAAAAAATGACATATTACAACCTCGTAATTTTTTTGAAAGTTGATCACTACCTCTGTAAAATAGGGCAAAATAAGGTATTCTCAAAGCCCTTGTCCTTTTCCTTATCCCCCTAGAAAAAAAATTAAAATTAGTTTTTTCAAGCAAAAATAATTTTTTTAAATATTCTTTTTGGATGTTAACTCTACTCCCAAACAAAAAATGATTTTCTAAAGCTAATTTTTTATGATCTTTAATAAAATCTTTGTGCAAAATACAATCTCCATCTACCTCAATAATATATTGTGCATTAGTCTGGGCTATCGCTTTATTTAAAATCGCTGATTTTCTAAACCCTTTATCTTCTTGCCAAATATGCTTTATAACAAGGTTGGATTTTTCTTTAAACTCATCAATTAAAAATTGAGTTTCCTCAGTAGAACCATCATCCGCTATTAAAATTTCATCCGGAAATTCACTTTGATTTAAAACACTATTTAAAACTAAATTTAATGCTTCAGGCCAGTTGAATGTAGAAATAAGCAACGCTGTTTTCATTATGTATTTAAAATTTGCTGTTCCTGTTTTAATGAATGTTTTAAATGACCACCCTTAATCACAATAAAAAACAACTTAAAGTTTTTAGGACTAAAAATTGATTTAAAAAATAATTTTACTGAGATAATAAACTGTAAAACCTTATACTTTAGATATGAATAATTTTTTCTGTATATGTACAGTCTAGAAATTAGAAACTCTTGTTTAATTCTGAAATTAACTTTTGTACTACCTCCATGCAAATGCAAAAAAGAACTATTAGGAATTAAATAAGACTCATATCCTCTATTATTCAATCTATAACAAATATCCATTTCCTCAAAATAAAGGAATAAATTAGTATCAAAGCCTCCCACTTCATTAAATCTATTTTTCTCAAAAAACATAAAACACCCCTGTATAAAATCTGCTTTTGTTTCCTTTTTGTATGGAAAATGATTTCTTCTTACCCTATCCTTTTCTAAAAATAACTCATAAAAAGAACGACCAAATAATTCTTTTCTTATTCCATGAAAATAATCAATCCCTGATGTTGGTTTTTTTTCAATATTATATTGCTGAGGAGTTGTAACTCCAATATTTTCATTACTCTGCATGAATTCAATTAAGGATGTAAAGCAATCCTCAGTAAAAACAATATCATTATTTATAAATGCCAAATAATTTCCTTGAGCAAATTGATTACCTAACATATTCCCCCCTCCAAAACCAAGATTTATATTACTTCTGTGTAATTTAACAGGAAAATTCAACTTTTTTATTATGGCTTTTAACTCATAATAAGAGCTTTTATTAGATCCATTATCTATTATTACAACTTCATATGTGTATTTTTCAGGAAAGAAGTTATTTAATGACACTAAAAAATCATAAGTTAACTTACTGTTATTGTAGTTTATAGTAATAATTGAAACATCCATATATAATCTTAATCTATATCTTCAAAATTATTAAATCATTCGATAAGCTGACTATTCGAAGATAGTATTTTATAAAATTAAAATCATCAAGCATTTTTCTTATATTGCAACGGGTAAATAATCATAAATATGATTTATAATTATACAATTGAAGAGAATAAAACATTACATAGCTTGTTGTCTACGCCTTTTACTTGGCGTAAAGCCGAAAAATTTTAAAAACACACCTATATTCATTAACAATTTTAATCGTTTGAGTACGACTAAAAAGTTAATTGAAAGCTTAGAAAAAAGAGGGTACACTAATATTCATATTCTTGACAATGATTCAACCTATGCTCCACTTTTAGAATTTTATAAGACAGCCCCATATAAAATACATTTTCTAAAAAAAAATTATGGATATAAAGCTTTTTGGAAAAGTGGTCTTTGGCTAAAATTTGTTCGTAGTAATTATGTATACACAGATTCCGATATTGTCCTAAATGAAAATTGCCCTGATGATTTCTTGGAGTATTTTTACAAACTATTAAAAAAATATCCCAAAGCCCATAAAGTAGGCTTTTCTTTACAAATTGATGACTTACCAGATACTTTTAAGCATAAAGATAAAGTAATTGATTGGGAAAGTAAATTTTTTGAAAAGGAACAAGAACCAAACGTATTTATTGCTCCAATAGACACAACTTTTGCACTATATAGACCTTTTTCAAAAAAAGGACCAAGGGATTATAGCATTCTAGTGCTAAGAACCGGAAAACCTTATCAAGCAAAACATTTACCATGGTACATTAATAGTAATTCTTTAGATGAAGAAGAACAATATTATGTAAACTCTTTAAAAACAAAAACTCATTGGAGCGGATTAAAATAATTAAAAATCTGACTATCAATTTATTTAACTGTAACACATTATTTCGTACATCAAAATCATAATTAGCTTATCATATTAATAAGTATTCAATCTAATATTTATAGTTTAAAACCAAGTTTCACTAAAATGACTACTTCAGAAACTCTATTATAATATTTTTTATTTCAAAAAAAACAGGAGCTTCTCGTGTACAACAAAACTTTTTTTTAGCGTTTAATTAGTTAATCATTTTAAAAATGAAGAACTCAATTTTACACAAATAACAAATATTATAAAAAGTTTAAATCACATCAATAAACACTAACAAAATAGTATTTATATTTGCTGTCATTAACTAAAGTATTTTATGATCAATATAACTTTACCAGACGGATCGGTAAGAAATTACGAAAGTGGAATTTCCGCTATGGATGTAGCCAAAGATATTAGTGAAGGTTTTGCTAGAAATGTGCTTTCGGCAAACTTTAATGGAACCACTATTGAAACGAGCACCCAGTTAACCACCGATGGTAATCTTACACTTTACACTTGGAATGACGATGAGGGAAAAACAGCATTCAGGCATTCATCAGCTCACGTATTAGCTCAAGCCTTAGAGCAGTTATATCCTGGTGTTAAATTAAGTATTGGACCTGCAATTGATAATGGATTTTATTATGATGTTGATTTGGGTGACAAATCAATCTCTGATAAAGATTTTGCTAGCATTGAAAAACGCATGCTCGAAATTGCCCGTGGAAAGCACACATTTGAATTGACTTCGGTCTCAAAAGATGAAGCTTTAAAAAAATATAAAGAACAAGGAAATGAGTACAAAGTAGAGTTAATTGAAAACCTAGAAGATGGCACAATTACTTTTGTACAACATGATACATTTACAGATTTATGCCGTGGTGGACATCTACCGCATACAGGTTATATAAAAGCTGTAAAATTAATGAGCATTGCTGGTGCATATTGGCGTGGTGATGAAAATAACAAGCAATTAACTCGTGTTTACGGTACTTCTTTCCCTAAACAAAAAGATTTAAAAGCTCATTTAGAATTACTAGAAGAAGCCAAACGAAGAGATCACAGAAAACTAGGAAAAGAATTAGAATTATTTACCTTTTCACAACGCGTAGGTCAAGGTTTGCCATTATGGTTACCAAAGGGTGCCGCTTTACGCGAAAGATTAGAGAACTTTTTGAAAAAGGCTCAGAAAAAAGCTGGATATGAAATGGTGGTTACTCCTCATATCGGTCAAAAAGAATTATACGAAACTAGTGGACACTATGCTAAATATGGCGAAGATAGTTTCCAACCTATTACTACACCTGCTGATGGTGAAGAGTTCCTATTAAAACCCATGAATTGCCCACACCACTGTGAAATTTACAAAAGTGGTCCATGGTCCTACCGTGATTTACCAAAACGTTTTGCCGAATTTGGAACTGTATATCGGTACGAGCAAAGTGGTGAACTTCATGGTTTGACAAGAGTACGTGGTTTTACACAAGATGATGCACATATTTTTTGTACACCTGATCAATTAGATGATGAATTCAAAAAAGTTATTGATCTTGTATTATATGTATTTGGATCATTAGGTTTTGAGAACTTTACTGCTCAAGTTTCGGTAAGAGATCTAGAAAAACCTGAAAAATATATAGGTAGTGTTGAGAATTGGGAAAAAGCTGAAAATGCTATTATAAATGCAGCAAAAGAAAAAGGCTTAGATTATGTTGTTGAAACTGGAGAAGCCGCTTTTTACGGTCCTAAACTTGACTTTATGGTAAAAGACGCTTTAGGACGTAGTTGGCAACTTGGAACCATCCAGGTAGATTACAACCTACCTGAGCGTTTTGAATTAACCTATAAAGGTTCCGACAACGAATTGCACCAGCCTGTAATGATTCATAGAGCTCCTTTCGGAAGTATGGAACGTTTTATTGCTATACTACTTGAACATACAGGCGGAAATTTCCCACTTTGGCTTATGCCAGAACAAGCTATTATATTGTCTTTGAGTGAGAAATATGAAAAATATGCTGAAAAAGTTTTAAATGTACTAGAAAATCACGAAATTCGCGCACTTGTAGACAACAGAAACGAAACTATTGGGAAGAAAATCCGTGAAGCAGAAATGAATAAATATCCATTTATGCTTATCATTGGAGAGAATGAAGAAAAAGAAGGAACCGTTTCAGTACGTCAACATGGAAGTAAAGATGATCTTGGAAGCATGAGTATTGAAGCTTTTGCTCAAGTCATAAAAAAAGAAATAGAAAAAACATTAACCGTTTTTAACGGATAAAAGTAATATTAATTAAAAACATTTTTAGCCATAGCAATTCGAAGAAAAAGATCTAAAAGACCTGTTAGGGAGATAAAGGAAGATCCACATAAGATCAACCGATATATTAGAGCAGAGGAAGTTCGCCTTGTTGGTGATAACGTAGAAATTGGTGTATATGATACACGTAAGGCTTTACGTTTAGCCGAAGAACAAGAGCTTGACCTTGTTGAAATTTCACCTAACGCTGTGCCTCCTGTTTGTAAAATAATGGACTATAAAAAGTTCTTGTACGAACAGAAGAAAAGAGACAAAGCCTTAAAATCAAAAGCAACTAAAGTTGTTGTTAAGGAAATTAGATTTGGACCCAATACGGATGAGCATGACTACGCATTTAAAAAGAAGCATGCTGAAAAATTCCTCCAAGAAGGTGCAAAACTAAAAGCTTATGTATTTTTTAAAGGACGTTCGATCATTTATAAAGATCAAGGACAAATCCTTTTATTAAAGTTAGCACAAGAGCTAGAAGAATTAGGTAAAGTTGAACAAATGCCTAAACTGGAAGGTAAACGTATGATTATGTTTATAGCTCCAAAAAAATCAAAATAATTCTTTTATTAATAAAGAATTTTAAAAATATACTTCGAAATAGTAAAACTACTTCGAAGTATATTATATATAGATATAGCGAGATTTTTATATAAAAAAAGGATATTATGCCTAAAATGAAGACAAAATCTAGTGCTAAAAAGCGTTTTAAGCTTACAGGTACTGGAAAAATCAAAAGAAAGCACGCGTTTAAAAGTCACATCTTAACAAAGAAGTCTAAAAAACGTAAGCTTGCATTAACTCATGATGGATTAGTGCACAAAAATGATGAAGCTAATATTTTAACGCAATTACGCTTAAAGTAATCACGTTTTTAGTTAGCCTATTCGGTTAAAATTATTATAAACCCAGGAGTTGGGCGATTTTATAACTAATATATTAAAATCATAAAGTGTCAATTTTTGACCGCCTGCTACTAAAAAATTTAAATTATGCCTAGATCAGTAAATTCTGTAGCCAAAAGAGCTCGTAGAAAAAAGGTGCTTAAACAAGCAAAAGGATACTTCGGACGTCGTAAAAACGTTTGGACAGTAGCTAAAAACGCGGTGGACAAAGCAATGTCTTATGCTTATAGAGACCGTAGAAATAAGAAAAGAACTTTCCGTGCTTTATGGATAACTCGTATAAATGCAGGAGCAAGACAAGAAGGATTGTCTTACTCTCAATTTATGGGAAAATTAAAAGCCAATAATATTGAGCTTAACCGTAAAGTATTAGCAGATTTAGCAATGAACAACCCAGCGGCGTTCAAAGCTATTGTTGCACAAGTAAAATAATTTATTTCTAAACTTTAGAAATCTCGATATATTAAAAAGACTACCGAAAAGGTGGTCTTTTTTTTGTTTAATTTAACTCACTTTTTAGTTTACCTTCTACTCCATTATTATCTTTACAATACAAAAAGAATAGTATTAATTTTTTATCAGGAGAATAACTTTGTTTTTTAACGACAAAATACTAATTTAAACAGATAAAAAACAATAATTAATATTTACTTTACAACACTCTGTAATATTCGTATTACTTTTATAAATCTATAAAACAGATAAACAATAATGAGCAAAGGATTTTTAATTGATATGGACGGGGTTATATATAGCGGTAATAATGCTATCCCTGGAGCTAAAGAATTCATTACAAAATTACAGGAAGAAAAGATTCCTTTTCTTTTTATGACAAATAATAGCCAAAGAGCAGCCATAGATGTAGTTAATAAACTCAAACCTATGGATATTCACGTTAAAGAAGAAAACGTATACACAAGCGCAATGGCTACAGCTTGGTTTTTATCTTTTATGAAGCCTAATGGTACTGCCTACGTACTAGGCGAAGGAGGTTTGATTTCCAGTTTACACGAAAATGGATACTCTATGGTTACCCAAAATCCAGACTATGTTGTTATTGGAGAGGGACGCAATTTCACATTAGAAATGGCTAATAAAGCCGTAGATATGATTCTTTCCGGAGCCAAATTAGTAGCCACAAATTTAGACCCTTCTCCAAAGAAAAAAGGTTGGGATAACTTAGGTATAACTGCCATAGTAAGAATGATCGAAGAAGCTACTGGGAGAACCGCTTTTTCTGTTGGTAAGCCAAGTCCTGTAATGATGAGAGCTGCCAGAAAAAAGTTAGGCTTATCAACTGATGAAACTATTGTTATTGGCGACACTATGGATACCGATATTTTAGGTTCTATCCAAATGGGCTATAAAACGATATTGACGCTTTCGGGAATAACAAAAAAGGAGTCTTTAATAAAATATGCTTTTGAACCTGATATAGTAGTAAATTCATTAGCTGATGTTGATTTAAATGAACTATTAAAAGAATAGTTACTTTCCCCCTACTCTGATCAGAATAAATTATACAATACCCTAACTTATATTTAAGTTGGGGTATTTTTTTTAAGCATTTTTAACACAACATATATAGCCTCATTACAGAAGCTATTTATCATTAAAAATTACCTAACCTTACACTTTAACCTTATTAGTTACACTTTATAGAATTAAAATGATGATTTAATTAAAAAACACTGTTTGAATGGTTTTTTCTGAGTAAATTTAAATATCTAAATATCAAATAGTTATAAATTATGGAGAAAATTACATCAACACTAAATGAAACATTTGCGCTGGTCGGGCTTGGAAAAATTTCAAACCTAGTAGCCGCAATTCTAATTCTAATTATAGGTCTTATTGTCGCTAAAGTTATAAGAAACGTAATTCGTAAAGTGCTAAAAAAATCAAAATGGGATAACAAACTTTTAGGCGACAAAATTGGAGGCACAAGTATCAATGTTTTTATAGCCAACTTATTTTACTATGTGATATTGATTTTTGTATTGTTATTAGTACTAAGTAAACTAGGATTAGATAGCGTATTAGATCCTATAAAAAATATGCTAAACGAAATACTTGCATTTTTACCAAATTTAATTGCCGCAGGGGTTATTGGTTTTGTAGGATACATAATTGCTAAAGTAGTATCTAATTTAATTGGTATGGGCTCAACTATTTTGAGCAATTTAGCTAGTAAATTAAAAATTACAGATACCGCTAAGTTTGTTAATGTACTTCAAAAGATTGTTTTTGCAGTTATTATAATCCCCTTTATTATTCAATCATTAAATGCATTAAATATTAATGCAATAAGTGAACCTGCAAACGGTATTCTAAATACTGTATTAGGACTTCTTCCTAAATTGATTGCTTCATTTATTATCATAGCACTATTTATAATTGGTGGTAAATATTTAACTGACTTTGTTGCCGATCTTTTAAAAAGCTTAGGAATAGACAGTCTAGCAGAAAAGCTACAATTAAGTACCGTAATTGGTAAAGAACAATCTGTAGCAAAAATAGTAAGTGGCTTATTATATTTCTTTATCGTATTTTTTGGAATAATTACAGGAATTGAAATTCTTGAACTAACTCAGCTAAATGATATATTAAGAACAATTCTTGACTTGTCTGGGCAAATTTTATTCGGACTTCTTATACTAATCATAGGTAACTACATAGCAACATTGTTTTATACTATTTTATCAAAATCAGAAAACAATACCTTTATTGCTTCAATAGCTAGAGGTGCAATTATCGCTTTATTTTTAGCCATTTCTTTACGTACCATGGGGATTGCTAATAGTATTGTAGAACTTGCTTTTGGTTTAGTACTTGGAGCTGTGGCAGTAGCTGTAGCATTATCATATGGCCTTGGAGGTCGTGAAGCTGCAGGTGAACATATGAAAGAAATCCTGGATAAGTTCAGAAAAAAATAATAACTTTTCAATCAGTTTTTAAAACCGTCTAATTACTTTTTAGACGGTTTTATTTTTATGTTATATATTTTTTTATATATTTGAAATACATATGAATACACACATTTCTTTAAATATAATGAAAAGCACTATGAAACGTACATTCCTCGAATGAGTTACGGATGATTAGTATTGCATAAAATCTAAACAAACCTCGTAGCTCAGCTACGAGGTTTTTTTGTACCTAATTTTAATTTTTACACAATGGATATCAAAATTTCAACTTCAAAAAAAATTGACTTAACACAAATTATTAATTTGTATGAAGCTAATAAATGGAGTGCTGCCAAAAAACCTGAAATTTTACAAAAGGCATTAATGAATTCACATTCAGTAGTATCAGCATGGGATAATGATAAACTAATAGGTTTAGGAAATGCTATTTCAGATAATTATTTAGTTGTTTATTATCCTCACCTACTAGTTTTACCCAAATACCAAAATATGGGTATTGGAAAACTACTCATGAAAAAATTACAAAAAAAGTACATGCAATTTCATATGCAAATGTTAACCGCCGATGAAAATGCTATTCCATTTTACAAAAAAATGAAATTTGAAACCGCAGGAAATACTACTCCAATGTGGATTTATAATGGAACAGAACACGAATAACAATAATAGATACTAACAAACAAGTTGCTTTTAGCAACCTATAAATACCTTTGATAAGGAACTATAATTATGATTTTAGAAAACGAAAGAGTCAGACTTATTCCCTTCAATATATATACAGCCAAAGGCTTAAATGAAATTATTTTTGATGATACCATTTGGGAATTCATGGGTCATTATATTAGAAACAAAAAAGATTTAGATAACTACATCAACAGTACCTTACAAGCAAAAAATAACCACACTGCTATTCCATTTTTAGTAGTAGATAAAGACTATGGAGCTTTAGCTGGCTGTACACGCTTTGGAAAAATTGACACCAATAACAAAAGAGCCGAAATTGGATGGACTTGGTATGGAACTCGCTTTTGGGGAACAGGATTAAACACCGCTACAAAAGCATTACTATTGGATTTTGGTTTTACTAATTTACGCTTAAACCGTATTCAATTTGGTGCAGATACTCGAAATATACGTTCGCAAAAAGCTATTGAAAAACTTGGTGCAACAAAAGAAGGTATTCGTCGTAATCATTATATAGATAATGAAGGGATAAGTAGACATGATGTTTATTACGCCATAACCAAAGAAGATTGGCAAAATAAACAACAGTTATTAGCAAGCCCAAAAGAATATGTTTCTGAAAAAGTATTATGTTTTTAAGTTAATTAGTAAAGAATTACCTTTTTAATTATAAGAGGTAATTCTTTAGTTATTTCTAACAATAATAGCACTTACTACTAGTTATGAAATTAAATTATTTTGCTTTAACCCTCATTATGTATTAGAACTTTGTTAAGAGAATTAAAAGTTCAATAAAATCAAGTATTTTCTTGGTTTAAGCACAGCACTGTTATGGTGAAATCAAAAATAGTAACCAAAAAAAACTCACAATGTGTTATTAAAACCCACAATGTGGATTTAAATAAATAAATTTGTAAAAAATAGCGTATTGAAACAATTCCATTATAAAATAGTATTACTAGTACTTATGTTGACTGGTAATTTATTGGCGCAAGACTCAAAAGTTATTGATGTAATATCTGATCGATTAGAAATTGATGAAAAAAAATACCCTGGCGCCACCCTACTCAGCAAAGTGGAAAATCAAGTCTATTTAAAACACAAAGGAATTGAAATTTGGTGCGATCAAGCTGTACATTACGGTCAGGATCGTTTTGTAAAGGCTTATGGTAATGTACAAATGAAACAAGGTGATACCTTAACTATGAACAGCAAGTATGCTGAATATAATGGTAATACTGAGTTTGCTTACGCCAGTACAAATGTGGTATTAGAAACCGAACAAAATACTTTAAAAACAGACACTTTATTTTTTGACAGACTTCGACAACAAGCCTATTATCGTAGTGGCGGAACCGTAATTGATTCTAGCATGACTTTAACTAGTCGTATTGGAAGGTATTATATGGATCGTAAATTTTCAACATTTACTAATGATGTTGTAGTAGTAAACAATGAAAATACTTTAAATTCAGATCGCTTAGACTACTTTAACGAAACTGGAAAAGTATATTTATATGGCCCATCAACTGTTCAAAGCCCCGAAAGTACACTCTATTGTGAACGTGGATTTTATGATACTAAGACCGATATTGGTTATGCCATAAAAAATGCGCGTATTGACTATGATAACCGACGTGTACTAGGTGATAGTATTTATGTAAATAACAATATAAATTTTGCTTCAGCTACCAATAATATAAGAGTTATTGATACGGCTAATCATAGTTTAATAAAAGGACATTATGCCGAGGTTTTTAAAAATAAAGACTCTGTATTTATTACCAAACGTGCATTAGCAATTTCTAAACAAGAAAATGACTCCATTTTTATACATAGTGACACCATAATGGTTACGGGTAAACCGGACAAGCGTTTATTGCGTGGTTTTTACGATGTTCGTATTTTTAAAACAGACATGAGCGGAAAATGTGACTCTATTAGTGTTGATCAAGTTACAGGATTTACAAAAATGATAAGAAAACCTATACTATGGTCTGCAAAAAACCAAATGACAGGTGATACCATTCAATTAATTTCCAATCAAAAAACAAATCAGTTAGATTCATTAAAAGTGTATAACAATAGTTTTTTAGTACAACAGGATACTTTAAAAGAAGGCTTTAATCAAGTTAAAGGAGCTATTTTGTATGGTCTTTTTAAAGAAAATCAATTATACCAAGTAGATATTGATAAAAACACTGAAACTATTTATTTCCAACGCGATGACAAACAGGAAATGATCGGAATTAACAAAGTTGCTTGTAGTAACATTCGTATTTTATTTGAAGAGCAAGAAATGACGGATATCTATTATTACGACAATGTCGAAGGTACTTTGTATATGGAAGATGAATTACCACCTAATGCCAGAGAATTACAAGGTTTACTTTGGCGTGGAGATGAACTTATTTCCAGTAAAAAAGACTTATTTAGAGATGAAGCTCCTTTTCAATTAACAAAAATTAAAGGTTTGCCCCTTCCGGAGGAAGAAAAAGACTTTTTTGATGAAGAAACTTTAAAACGAATAAACGATCAACGTTCGGAATATTCTCGCTTTAAAGATGTAAAACTTAAAGAAGAATCTGGTAATTAGTTGTGAGTTGTCTGTTTTAGGTAGTATCCTACCAAATGTGTAAAGTTTAAAATATCGGGGGTCATGATTGTAGCACAGTAAGACACGATGATCACATTCACATCCAATTGAAATAAGCTTAGAATTAAATTGTGATTAAAAAAACCCCAAACTATTATAGTCTGAGATTTTTTTATTAGCGTCCTTTTAAAAAAATAAAAAGTTCTAAGCTTTATAAAAATTAGCATCTTTACGTAATTGAGCCATTTTTATGGCTGCAATTGCCGCTTCAGTTCCTTTATTTCCGTGTTTCCCACCAGAACGATCTATGGATTGTTGTTGATTATTATCTGTTAACACACAAAAAATAACTGGGATATCCTGCTGGATATTCAAATCTTTTATTCCTTGTGTTACCCCCTCGCAAACAAAATCAAAGTGTTTTGTTTCTCCTTGAATCACACAACCTATAGAGATAATAGCATCCAACATATCATAAGTTTCTAGCATTTTTTTACTTCCGTAAATTAACTCAAAACTCCCTGGTACATTCCAGCGCACTATATTTTCTTTTAATACACCACAATCTATTAATGCGTCAAATGCTCCTTGAAACAAACCATTGGTAACAGTGTCATTCCATTCTGAAACAACAATCCCAAACCGAAAATTTTTCGCGTTTGGGATTGTTGCTTTATCATATTCCGATAAATTTTTATTTGCTGTTGCCATAATTTACATAGCTTTTGCTTTCGCTAATAATGTTTCAACCTCTGGATATTCATTACTTTTTGGATAATCAGAAGCTATAGTTTCTAAATTTTTAATAGCAGTTGAAGTGTCACCAGTAGCAATTGCCATTTTAGCAGCCTTCAATAAAAATTTAGGTGTTGTAAAATTATTTGCATCTAAATTAGCTGCTTTATTGTAATAATCCAAAGCTTCAGCACTAACTCCTCCTTTTTCAAGTTGAGCGAAAGAATCTCCTAAAGCCCCATATGCTAATGCCTGTAAAATATAATCTTTACTCTTAAATTTATCTAAGTAAGTGATTGCATTCTTATAATCTTTAGTATTTAAATATGAAATACCCGCATAATAATTAGCTATGTTTCCTGTCTTTGTACTTCCGTACTGATCAATAACATCCAACAAACCTAACTTACCTTCACCTCCATTTAGTGCTAAACCGTACAAAGAATCCTTTTGAGTACTACTAGCCTCCTGAGCTTGTGTAAAGTACTTTTGAGCTTGAAAAATCTCATTAGCTGCTTCTACCTCTTTTGGCTCTTTTACAAAACGATCAAAAGCAATATAAGCTAAGGCTACTAATGCTAGAGCCCCTACAATACCAAAAATATACTTTTGATTTGCTGCTACCCACTCTTCTGTTTTGTTTGCTGTTTCGTCAAGTGTATTAAAAACCTCTGCTGTGGTAGACTCTATATCTTCCGCTGCAATAGTATCTTCAATTTCATTTTCAACAGTTTCTTTTACTGCTTTTGGTTTATAACCTCTTTTTTTATATGTAGCCATTTATATTATTTTTAATCAGATGAGCAAAAATATAATTTTTATTCAATTTTAAAAGAGAATTAAATTCTATTTTTAGAAATGAAATTCTTACAGATGATTTACTTTTGCATTTATTCAGAAAATTTTAATGAATTTAAAAGCCCTTTCTTTAGTAAATTATAAAAATATTGAGTCAAAACATTTAGAGTTTGACCCAAAAATAAACTGTTTTGTCGGTAAAAATGGTGTTGGTAAAACTAATATACTTGATGCTATTTATCATCTTTCATTTGGAAAAAGTTATTTTAACCCAATAACTTCACAAAATATTAGGCATTCAACTGATTTTTTTATGGTTGAAGGTTTATACCACAGAGATCATCGAGAAGAAAAAGTTGTTGTTAGCGTTAAAAAAGGTCAAAAAAAAATTATTAAACGCAATGGAAAAAACTATGATAAATTAAGTGATCATATTGGTTTTTTACCCTTGGTTATTATTTCACCAGCAGACAATGATCTTATTATTGAGGGAAGTACCACCCGAAGAAAATTTATGGACGGTGTGCTTTCTCAAACCGATTCAAATTACCTTAGTTTATTACTCAATTACAACAAAACACTAGCCCAGCGTAATGCGTTACTGAAATATTTTGCGGCTAATCATACGTTTGACAATGCTAACTTGAGTATTTACAATGAACAGTTACACCAATTAGGTACAGAAATTTACAACAAACGTAAAAGTTTTATTAATAGCTTTATACCAATTTTTAAAGAACGTTACCAGCATATTGCAGCAAACAAAGAGCAAATTAACTTAACATACCAATCCAAAATACATGATACGACTATACTAAATTTATTAACTCAAAATCTGCCAAAAGATCGCGTACTACAACATACTAGCGTGGGTATACATAAGGATGATTTAGATTTTAGTATTGAAGGCTATCCCATAAAAAAGTTTGGAAGTCAAGGCCAACAAAAATCATTTTTGATCGCTTTAAAATTGGCTCAATTTGATTTTATTTTACAACAAAGTGATGACACCCCCATTCTATTATTAGATGATATTTTTGATAAATTAGATGAAAGCCGTGTAGAACAATTAATGAAATTAGTTGATGATAATCATTTTGGCCAATTATTTGTGAGTGACACTCATACGGAACGTACCGAAGCTATTGTAAAAAAGATTTCACAATCCTATAAAATTTTTGAACTCACATGATTCGATTAATATCATCTCTTATTATTTTTTTTAGCATACTTAGCTGTACACAACAACCTCAAATTGATTTAGTTCATTTAAATGGTTATTGGGAAATTAATCATGTAATTACAGCTAATGAGAACCAAAAAAAGTATAATTTCAATCCAACCATTGATTATTTTAAAACAGAAGACAGTATTGGATTTAGAACTAAATTACAGCCTAATTTTATTGGCACATATAAAGGTTCCAAACAAAAATTAAATTATACAATAGCCCACAAAGCTGGAAAATATATCATAACTTATAAAACAATATCCGATACTTGGAATGATATACTCATAGAGGCATCCCCCGATCAACTTTGTATTGAAAATAAAGAAGGAACACGTTACTTTTATCGAAAATTTACACCTATTCAATTAAATGAAAAAAAATAACCGCAGACATACCGAACACCAATCCATTAGTGATGTACTTAAAAACTTTGTAGTTACAAATAAATTACAAAAAGGAATTGATCAAGTAGAAATGGAAACCGTATGGCAACGTGTTATGGGACCGGGAATTGTAAATTACACCACACAAATAAAACTCCAAAATAACACACTTTATGTACAATTAAGTTCCTCGGTGTTAAGAGAACAATTAAGTTATGGAGCTTCAAAAATTATTAAAAATATCAATGAGGAATTTGGTCGAGAAATTATTCAAAAACTAATATTACGCTAGAAATCAATATAAAAGAGATTATTTTCACTCTATGCTTTTAAAAAGTAATCAAAACTGTTCCCTTCTAGAAAAATGAAAGCCCGCTTCAATACGTGCATTATCATTACTATCACTACCATGAACCGCGTTTCTGGACTTTGATTCAGCATATTTTTTTCTTAATGTTCCTTCGGCAGCTTCCTCTGGATCTGTACTTCCAATTAGGGTTCTAAAATCTTCAACAGCATTTTCTTTTTCTAAAATAGCAGCTACTATGGGACCACTAGTCATAAATCCACACAAGTCTTCGTAAAAAGGTTTATTAGCATGTACATCATAAAACTTTTTAGCATCATCAAGTGTTAACTGTGTCATTTTTAAAGCAACAATTCTAAAACCTGAAGCTGCAATTTTTTCTAAAATAGCACCCACATGTCCGCTTTTAACAGCATTGGGTTTAATCATTGTGAGTGTTCTATTTGTTGCCATATAACTAATAATGTTTAACCGTTAAATTATAAATTAAAATTACCTTAAATAAAGTTATTTAAAAACCTCATTATTACTTTTTATTTATAAAGCAACTCTAACAAATGTAATTAAATAGATGTTGCAGTCAAAAAACTAACACATTATTTATTATGAATAACTGTTAGTACAATAAACTTTATTAATTTTATGAGTCCCCGCTTAATTTGAAGAAAATAAGAAACTATCCTTTTTTTTTCTTGATTCAAATTTCTATAACAAGTATATTCGCTCACGTTATGAAAATGAAAAATATTACCGAACTTAAAGCCGCTATGGCTTTAGCCCAAAACATAGTGATCATACCTCACAAAAATCCTGATGGCGATGCTATGGGATCAACCCTAGCATTACACAGTTATTTAGTTAAAAAACAAAAAAATGCCACTGTCATTACTCCTAATGACTATCCTAGCTTTTTAAAATGGTTACCATACAATGATGACGTTGTAGTATACGAAAACAACAATCAACAGGCCAAAAAGCTCATTTCCAATGCAGATCTAATTTTTACACTCGATTTTAATCATTTAGGGCGTTGCGGAGACTTACAAGAGCCTTTAATAGCAAATACAAAAGCAGATTTTGTTATGATTGATCATCACCAACAGCCCGATGATTACGCTACCTATATGTATAGTGACTCTAGCATGTGCTCAACCTGTGAAATGGTATATCATTTTATAGAACAAATGGGTGATTTAGAATTGTTAACTAAAGAAATTGCAACTTGCTTGTATACAGGTATCATGACAGATACTGGATCGTTTAGATATCGTTCTACAACAAGCACTACGCATCGTGTTATTGCTCATTTAATTGATGCAGGAGCAAACAACACACAAATTCACGAACAAATATACGATACCAACACCTTTAGTAAACTTCAACTAAAAGGAGTCGCCCTTAAAAACTTGCGTTTGTTTCCCGAATACCGAACGGCTTATATTAGCCTTTCACAAAAGGAGCTAAACGATCACAATTTCAAAAAAGGAGATACAGAGGGATTTGTAAATATTGGTTTATCTATTGACAATATTATATTTGCTGTTATTTTTATAGAAAATGAAAATGAAGAAATTATTAAAATGTCATTTAGGTCTAAAGGTGATTTTTCTGTAAATCAGTTTGCTCGGAATCATTTTGAAGGTGGCGGTCATGATAATGCTGCTGGTGGAAAGAGTGATTTAAACATGAGTGAAACTATTGAAAAATTTATGACTATATTACCTCAATATAAAAAGGAGTTATTAGATTCATGAAACATGTAGTTTTTTTATTCGCCACATTTTTAATTTTTACATGCTGTAATAAGCCTGTGGCACGTAAGCCTGTATCTATTAAATCTGGTTCATTTATTTCAGAATCAATTATTTTAAATAAAAAAATAAAATCTCGGGAAGAAGCTACAATAAATACCATTATTAAAAACGATACGTTACATACATATCTTAATTCTGGTAATGGATTTTGGTATCACTACACAAAAAAAGATAGTATAGTAAGCCTAAAACCTCAGTTTGGAGATATCGTTAATTTTGATTTTAACTTAAAACAAATAAATGGTTCGTTAATTTATTCAAAAAAAGAACTAGGAAATCGCGACTACAGAATTGATAAAGAAGAGTTATTTTACGGTCTTAGAGAAGCTTTAAAACTATTACAAACTGGTGAAAGCGCAACTTTTCTAATACCATCACACTTAGCTTATGGATATTATGGTGACACTAAAAAAATTAAGGCCAATACACCAATAATTACAGAAGTTACCGTAAATTCGATTTCCAAAATTGAAAAGTAATTAAAAACAACAACTAAAATTAAATCAATACTAATTTAAATTAAAAATGAAGAAGTTAAATTATTTATTTATTGCACTTATAGCAGCTGTGTTTACAAGCTGTAACGAGAAATACCCAGATTTAGAAGATGGATTGTATGCAGAATTTAATACAAATAAAGGAACTACAGTAGCTAGCCTACATTTTGAAGATACTCCTATGACAGTAGCAAATTTTGTTGCCTTAGCAGAAGGTAAACAAGAAGCTGTAGATAGTGCATATGCAGGAAAGAAATTTTATGATGGGTTAATTTTTCACCGTATTATTAAAGATTTTATGATCCAAGGTGGTGACCCATTAGGAACTGGTGTTGGTAATCCGGGATACAAATTCCCTGATGAAATTGTAGATTCATTAAGTCACGATAAAAAAGGAATTTTATCAATGGCAAATTCTGGACCTGGAACAAACGGAAGTCAGTTTTTTATAACATTAAAAGAGACTCCATGGTTAAATGGACGTCATACTGTTTTTGGAGAAATTGTTGTTGGACAAGAAATTATTGACAGCATAGGAAATGTTGAAACTGCACCTGGTGATAAGCCAAAAGATACTATTGTTTTAAATACATTAAACATTATTAGAAAAGGTAGTTCTGCAAAAGCATTTGATGCGCCAACTGTTTACAAAGCCGAACTTGAAAAAATTGAAGCAGAAAAGCTTAAAAAAGAACAAGAAGAAATAGCTTTAGCTAAAGGAAATAAAGAAAAGAATGATGCATTAAAGCCTAAAGCTATAAAAACAGATTCTGGCTTAGGTATTGTTACTATTCAAGAAGGAACTGGTAAAAAAATAAAGCAAGAAGAAAAAGTAGGTATTTACTACGTAGGTTACCTTGAAGATGGTCGTATTTTTGACACTAACATTGAGTCTGTTGCTAGAGCTAACAATAAATTTGACCAAGTAAGATTAGATAGAGGTTTATACAAGCCAATGCCTGTTCCTTACTCAAGTAAAGCACAAATGATCCCTGGATTTAAAGAAGGATTATTAGCTATGGACCAAATTGGTGACAAGTCTACTATTTTTATCCCTGCTGCTTTAGGATATGGTGAGCGTGGTGCTGGTGGAGTTATTCCTCCTAATGCAAACCTAATTTTTGATATTGAATTTGCTGAATTAGAGGCTCCTGCTGCTCCTAAAAAGTAATTAAAAGTATTATTACATAAAAAAATCCCGAGTTTTTATAAAACTCGGGATTTTTTTATGTTCAATAGGCATTATACTACGGTAACCATTTCTTCTCAAAATCTGGTTTTCTTTTTTCTAAAAATGCATCTCGACCTTCTTTAGCCTCATCTGTCATATAAGCTAAACGGGTAGCCTCACCTGCAAATACTTGTTGTCCAACCATACCATCATCGGTTAAATTCATGGCAAATTTTAACATTTTTATTGATGTTGGTGATTTGGCTAAAATTTCTTGAGCCCATTCATATGCTGTATCTTCAAGTTCATCGTGCGGAATTACAGCATTTACCATTCCCATTTCAAAGGCCTCTTGAGCTGAATAATTTCTTCCTAAAAAGAAAATTTCTCTCGCTTTCTTTTGACCAACCATTTTGGCTAAATAAGCAGAGCCATATCCACCATCAAAACTAGTTACATCGGCATCCGTTTGTTTAAAAATTGCATGTTCCTTACTCGCTAATGTCATATCACAAACTACATGCAAACTATGTCCCCCACCAACAGCCCAACCTGGAACTACACAAATTACTGCTTTTGGCATAAAACGAATTAATCGCTGTACATCCAATATATTTAGCCTATGATATCCATCCTCACCAACATATCCTTGGTGCCCTCTAGCCTTTTGATCTCCTCCACTACAAAAACTATAAATTCCATCTTTTGGCGACGGTCCTTCGGCACTTAACAATACTACACCAATGCTGGTATCCTCTTGTGCATCATGAAAAGCTTCTAATAACTCACTTGTAGTTTTTGGTCTAAAAGCATTTCTAATTTCGGGTCTGTTAAATGCAATTCTGGCTACTCCATCACATTTCTTATAGGTAATATCTTCAAACTCTTTGACAGTTTTCCAATTAATTGAACTCATAAATATTATTTTTAATCAAAAATAACTTAAATAATAGCATTGCCCAATAATTTTATCAGCTACAACTAAGCTTCTTATTTAAAATAACATTATAAGAACAAAAAAAATTATATCCCTAAAATTTTCAATAAAAACAAACTAGTAAAATTTTGGAATGCATTACCTTTGCTTTATAAGCATAATATGCTTTTTGTAACCACTAACAAAATATTAACTAATTAACTCTATCAATTTTGGAAAGTAAAAAAGCCCAAAAACTTATTACTAAGATTTTATCGGAACTGGATCACGCTGGCATTATCATTAATACTGTTACTGATGATTTAAAGGAATTAAGACCTTACGCATTAGAAGAGCAAAATCCTTTACTTGTAAAAGTAATTAGACTTACATACGAACATATTGAGGCTTACCAAACATTTGCTATAGCTATTCCCGATGATGAACCTATAGAGGTAGAAGAAGGCGAAGAAGTTATGGTTTCGGATATTGATGAAAATCAGGATCCTAAAGAAAGTTTAGCTTACTTAGTTTCTCTTTTCAAAGACCTAAATAACAAAATGAATATACTTGACCTTAAAGCCTATAGAGATGCTTTAAACGAGTATACCAATGACTAAATTTAGTTATTTATACATTTAAAAAATAAAACCGATATAATAATATCGGTTTTATTTTTTTGAGTGTTACTTTAAAGTGAAAAAGAAGCCAACTGAGGCTCATTTTGAATCAAACGGCTTATAAAAATTTTTAATTCCTCAATCTCATGAGGTAATAAACGTTTGAATGCTTTTTCTACTTCTTTCGAAAATAGATTAACGTCAAAGCTGACTTTTTCTAACACTGTTTTAGTGTAGTCAAACATAGCTCTTGCCATACATTTTTTTTTAATTGCAGCTAAATACTTAGTCGTATTTTACCTACATAACTAGACAATTATACTTAAAAAAACTTCATTTTGCAATTAGTTGTTGCAAAAAGTAAGTATAAACCTACTTTTTTAACTTAATTGTCCATTCAAATTCAAAATTTGACACTACTACTCCACTTCCATTAACTCCCTGGGATTCAAGCCAAAAAGTTTGTCCTTCGCCAGTTGCAATAGTATTTTTTATAGCTTCTAAAATTTTTTTATCATCATTACATGAAAAAGTAATTTTACCAGTTGCTTTTTTACTAAAACTCGCTTTATTTTGAGCTACAAGCATCGAAATTTTTTCTTCACTTTCCTTAATTCCCTTCATTACTAATGCTCCTGTGCTTAATTCTGCAGCCATAGCCTGTACGGCAAAATACATTGATCTAAAAGGATTTTGATTGATCCATTTATGTGTTACAGTAACTTCACATATACTTTGCGTAATCTTTTTAACTCTCACACCACACCACCAAGCTGAGGGTAACTTAAAAAATAAGAAACGATTTAAATTTTTTTGAGTAATTTCCATGTAATGAATTTTGTATTTGAAAGGTATAAATAAATACGTCTTAAACCTAAGCCTTAAATTCATAAATAAGTATTAATTTATTATAATAATTAGTAACAAATTCTATAAAAAAATAGCTTTCAGTTGATAATTATAAATAAACTCAAAAAATCAATTGTATTAGATTTTGTATGTTTGTCTGCAAATGAATATCAAAATTTTTTATAAAATTCTGTGGAATTCAACTTTTAAACTTAATTTTTTATCTTTTCATCGTTCAACATTTTGTTTGTTAAACAATGAAAAATTATATATTTCAAAAATTAAATAAATCACACGATAAATTCATAAAAATCAAGTCTTGAAAAAACTAATTCTATTTACTTTTTTAATTTTAATAAGTAATCTTAGTAATGCTCAAAGTGTTACCAAAATAAAAGGAAATAAAATCCCTGATACTAAAAGCTTAGATATCTCTGATTTTAGAATCTTAGAAATTGGAGAAAAGTTTGAAGTTATTTTAGTTCCTAAGTCTAATCCAAGTGTTTATATTGAAGCTGATAGTAATCTACTTGAGTTTATTGACGTAAAAGTAGATGCTGAAAAATTGACAGTTAAAAGTACACGTACTATTACACGATTTAAAAAGTTAAGTATTGAAATTGGTTATACCCCAAGCTTATCCAAAATAATAACTACCGGACGCACCACAATTGCATCGGAAGGAACAATTGAGGTTGAACGTTTAGCTATTGAAGCTTATGAAAGCTCAAATTTAACAATAAGTACTAAAGCAGATCGCGTTGATATTCTAGGAAAAAATAATGCCCGTATTGTTTGTGAAATTTCGGCAAGCTCTATAGGCATTCATAATAATGATTCTTCAAAAATTAGTGCCAATATTGTTTCCGAAAATTTAAATATTGCTCAAAATCAACAAAGTAAAATTGAAATTCAAGGTACCTCAACCAAAAATACCCTATTCCTATTAGATTCTTGTAATTTTTATGGCTCCGATCTTATCACTACAAATACTTCACTTAGTATTGAAGGTGCAAGTTATGCTTATTTAAATGTTACTGACAAACTAGAATTAAAAGTCTCGGGAAAAAGTGAAGTTTCACTATTATCAAATCCAATCATTGATTTATTAAAGTTTCAGGATGAAGCTGTTTTAAAAAAAATCAAAAAGGCGCCAAGTACCTTTAAACGTTTGTTTGAGTAATCCTTTTTACACCAGAAAACTTTAGAAAAAGGCTCTCTCGATCAAAAAAAAGTCTTCATCATTTTTTAAATGATAACTGCGGAATTATAAACACAAAAAATAAATGTAGATGTCGTAAAAAAGTGGATTATTCTATAAAAAATGGAGTTATACAACCGAAAAGTCTACTTTTTACTCAAAATTTAAAAAATAAGACACTTATTGATTCTATACAAGATATCCAAAATGAAGTATCCTTATATCAAACAAATCCTAAATATAACACCCCCGAATCATTAGTACTAGAAGTAAAAAAGAATAATCACCACACCCAACGATTAACATATATTAGATAATACTATTTTATGTTAGTTTTTATAATCATTAAACTAAATTTACAATTTTAAAGTTGGCAAAAACCAACATTAATTTATTTGAATAATATTTTGTATATTTGATGGTATTTACCAACTTTAAGTATCCTAATTGATTTTATGATGGCAAAAACACACAATAATTGGATTGCAATGACCGATGATGCTATTGTGGCTGAATTAGGTAATTTCATTAAAAAGAATAGAATTGCAAAAAATAAAACACAAGCTGAAACAGCAACTGCAGCAGGAATAAATAGATGGACTATTAGCCAAATTGAAAATGGTGAAGCCATTAGCTTAAACTCTTTAATTCAAATTCTACGTGCATTAGATATACTCTATGTATTTAATAGTTTTATATTCCAAGAGCAAATAAGCCCATTAGAAGCTGTAAAATTGAAGAAGAAAGAACGAAAAAGAGTTCGAAGCGCTTCTAAAAATAACCCAACTACAAAAAGTGACTGGTAATGATAAATAGTGCGATAGTTAAAATTTGGGGTATCACGGCTGGTGCAGTACTTTGGAATGAAGATACACAGCTAGCAAGCTTTGAATACACTCCCGATTTTGCTTTAAAAGGCTATGATTTAGCGCCTTTAAAAATGCCTTTACGTGCTGGTACTATTTATAATTTTCCAGAATTAAGTTCAAAGAATGAAACTTTAGAAAGTACGTTTCATGGGTTACCTGGTTTACTTGCCGATGTACTTCCTGATCGTTATGGAAATCGACTATTAAATAGTTGGTTAGCACAACAAGGTCGGCCCGAAAATAGCATGAATCCAATCGAAAAACTTTGCTTTATAGGGTCCAGAGGTATGGGTGCTATTGAATTTGAACCTTCGACCAATAGTAAGCAAAATGCATTTGATGTAGAAATGGAGGGCTTGGTTAATGTAGCCACACATATGTTGAATAAACGTGAAAAATTTACTACCAATATAAAGCAAAACGAACTTAAAGCCATGCAAGATATTTTAACTATTGGTACCTCTGCCGGAGGTGCCAGAGCTAAAGCGATTATTGCATATAATAAAAAAACTGGTGTGGTAAAATCTGGACAAGCAAATGCTCCAGAGGGTTTTGAACACTATTTACTAAAACTTGACGGCGTAGATGATGCGCAATTTGGTACAACAAAAGGTTATGGCCGTGTAGAAATGGCATACTACCTTATGGCAGTAGATTGTGGTATTGAAATGATGCCCTCATTACTACTAGAGGAAAATGATCGTGCACATTTTATGACCAAACGCTTTGATAGAGAAAACGGAAGTACCAAACATCATATACAAACTTTATGTGCCATGCAACACTATAATTTTAATGAGGTAGGTGCATATAGTTATGAGCAGCTATTCCAAACCATGCGTTTACTTAGACTCCCCTACCCGCAAGCCGAACAAATGTTTCGTAGAATGGTATTTAATGTTATTGCTCGGAATTGCGACGACCATACTAAAAATTTTGCTTTTAGACTTAAACAAGACAGTGAATGGGAATTAAGCCCCGCTTATGATATCTGTCATGCCTACCGCCCTGATAGTATTTGGGTAAGTAAACATGCGCTTTCCGTTAATGGAAAACGAGAAGGAATTACTAAACAAGATTTACTTACTGTAGCCAAATCCATGAATATTAAAAAATCGGAATTAATTATAAAAGAAATTAACGCTTGCGTTCAAAAATGGAAATTTTATGCCCAAAAAGTGAATGTTAATGAACGCTTGACAACAAAAATTAATGAGAGTATTTTGAATATTTCGTAAAATAATTTATAAAAAATGACAGTATAAATACCACATTCATACCATCATTTTCAAACAAAAAAACTAATTTTCAACTATTGTGGGCGTGCCCCAAGGGTCGGGCTTTACATTTCAATTCCTCGCACTTCCTTTGGTCAGGCTGTGGGATTTCCATTGCAATACCTCACGCAAAAAAATGGTTTCACCTCATCAATCAACTACAACTCATCATTAATTATAGCTTAATTAGTATCAATACGTGTAATAGTGGTTTCTCCCAAATTAAGTCCTTTTTCAATTTTTGGATTCCCTGTATATCTAATAGTAGCTTCCCCAAAGGAAGACACCTTTAATTCATCAGATACATTTAAATTAAATTTTGCCTCGCCATAAGCCATTATTTTAGATCTTTTGTTACTTACCTTTTCACTATTAACATTAGCTGCTCCATAGGCAGTAAATTTTTGATAATCAACACGCCCTTTTTCTATAGTTAATTGAGCTTCGCCATACATAACTGCTTTAAAATTATCCAGCTCTAATTCATTAAAACGGATGGATGATGCCCCATAAACATACATATCTAATTCATCCGATTTGAAAGCATTTTTTAGAGTAAAATCCTCTTCTCCTTTTAGGGACAAGTCTTCTAAGTACTTAAAAGTTATAGTTGCCTTTACTATAGTCCCTTTATAAATCGGTTTTCTATGCTTATCCCAATCTTTTTTTTCTTTTTTTGTAAAAATCTTAGCCCCTTCTAAATATAATTGTAGCGTATTATTTTCAACCTCAACTGTCAGTTTTTCTTCGGGAACACTAATAGAATTTATAACTACCTCATTTGTATCACCATGAATAAAATCTACTTGAATATGCGGATGGATACTTATTTTATTAAAATTTTCAACTTTAAATGTTTGTGATTGTAAAAAATTAAAGCTTAAGATAAACACCCAAAACAAACTAGCGAGTCCAATCTTTTTTAAATTTGCATGATTTTGTATCATAATATTATAATTTAGTATCTATTAAAATGAACTTACACTACCTGAGCCACTAGTTTTTGAATCCACATGTGCTGGGCTTCCTGTATATTTAATATCTCCCGATCCACTCACTTTTGTTTTCAAACTTTTTAACGCGACCACCTTGGCATCACCAGAGCCAGAAATAATCACATCGGTATCTTGAGCCTGTAAACCTTCGCTATTAAAATCCCCACTACCCGTAATACTCACTTTGAGTAAATTGGTACTCCCTGTTAACAACATATTTCCCGATCCCGTAATATGACCTTTAATTTCAGAGGCTTCAACGCTCAGTTCTAAATTTCCTGAACCTGTAATAGTCGCTTTAAAATCAGCTGATTTTAAGGTAGTATTCGCATTAACATCACCAGAACCTGTTATGGAAACAGCTGAAAGATCTACAAAAGGCACATAAATATGAATCCCTTTTCTAGGTCTTAAATTTACACCACTTTTAATGGATAAAACCAAATCATTCCCCTTCACTGTTACCTCAACATATTCCTGTATATTATCATCTGTGCTCACCCGTATTTTCCCTTCGGTTCCTTGTTCCAAATGCACATCCATACCTCCCTGTAATCTAATAGTATCATAATCATTAGTAGTTACTATTCTAGTCGTATTGTTTCCGCTACCCGTTATTTTTTTACCTCCCCACCATTGGGCTTCTAATTGAGTACAACATAACACGAATGTTAAAACCAGTATTATTTTAATTCCTATTGTTTTCATCGTTTCTATTATTTTAAATTAGACTTGTATTATTATTAATTTTATTCTGTTTTTAAACTTTTAATTGGATTTGCTGTTGCTGCTTTTATGGCATGATAACTAACCGTAAAAATGGCTAGCATAAACGCTGTTAAAATGCCAATGATAAAATACCAATGATTAATTAGTATTCTCATTTTAAAGTAACTTAACCAATGGGTTCCTAACATAAAAGCTAAAGGGATAGATAGTAGACTGGCTACAAGAACAAGCAATAAAAAATCTTTTGATAATATTTGCCAAATTTTAAAAACAGAAGCTCCAATTGATTTTCTAATACCAATTTCCTTAGTACGTTGTTCTGCTATAAATGAGGTTAAACCAAACAGTCCCAAACAACTAATAAATATGGCCAAACTTGTAAAAATTCCTATTAGACCAACTAAGCGTTCATTTTCTTTAAATTTTTCAGCATAATTTTGATCTACAAAATCATAATCAAAAGGAAAATTAGGAGCTATGTTATTCCATATTTTTTTAATCTGTTTTAAATTTGATTCTAAGGAATGCTTAGGGTTTAATCTTAATTGATAAAATCCTATCCCGTCTTCATTATTTTCATTTATTGAAAATAGGGTTTGCTTAATTGGTGTATAAGGGTCACCCATCACCATATTGTCGACAACTCCAATAATCTTTAATGAAGTGTTTCCTTCAAAATCTTTATTTGTAATTAATTTACCTATGGGATCCTCTAATCCCATATATTTCAAAGCTGCCTTGTTTATTAATACTGCATTAGAATCAGAAGCAAAATCTTTGGAAAAATTTCTGCCCTGTACAACATTTATTTTTAATGTTTTTATATAATCATGAGAAATAGTAACCCATGCAAAATCATCAATAAAACCATCTGGCTTGCCTTCCCAAACAAAAGAAGATTGGTTAGAATGTATATCGTTCAGTGGACTCGACGATGCCGATATCGCAGTTACTGCTCCCGATTTTAATAATTTTTCTCTTATTAATTCATATTTACCTTTAAAAGGAGTATACCAGGCATATATTTCAATTAAGGCATCCATATCATAGCCACGAGATTGATTTTTTACAAAATCCATCTGCCTATTAATTATAATAGTAATAATGATTAATGAAATAGATAAAACAAATTGAAAAACAACCAATGCTTTTCGCAATCCTCCCGAAAATTTGCTTTTAACAAAAGTCCCTTTTAATACTTGAGTTGGATTAAATTGAGATAGATATAGTGCCGGATAACTCCCTGACAACAATGCTGTAAAACATAAAATAATCAAAGCTAATCCCCAAGCTACTCCACTTGACCAAGGGAATGTAATTTGTTTGTCTGATAATTCATTAAAAGGCGTTAAAAATAGGAAAGCTATGCACACTGCCAAAATAAATGCTATGCAAGTAATTATAAATGATTCACTATAAAATTGATTAATTAAATGGCCTCTATTAGCTCCTAATGTTTTTTTAACTCCAACCTCTTTTGCTCTTTTTTCTGAACGTGCCGTAGCTACATTCATAAAATTAATACAAGCCAATAATAATACCACTACCCCTATACTTGCAAATAAAAAAACATATTCAATACGCCCTCCTACTTGTTTTCCTTCTTCAAAATTATTGTGTAATTTCCAATCTTGCATAGGAAGCACATGCAATTCTGGGTTTATAGTTCCGTAATCGGTATTCTCCTTTTTAGCCCATTTTATAGCCTCTTCAACCGTTTTAAAACTAGTATTATCTGCTATTTGAATAAATAATTGCCAAGAATTATTACCCCATTCTTTTTCTGAATTTTTTACCCATGTATGCTTAGAAACATAGTAATCCCAAGTGATAAAGTAGTCCACATCATTAAATGATGAATTATATGAAAAATCCTTGTAAACACCTGTCACTTTTAAATCATCATTAAAGTCAAAGTTGATATTTTCACCTATTGGATTTTTATCTCCAAAAAGCTTTTTTGCTGTGGAGGCTGATATCATAATTGATTTTACATCCTCTAAACCATTTAACGCTCCTCCTACTATTTCTAAACTGAACATTTTAGAAGCGTCTGGCTGTACTGCATTACCTTCTATTTTTATACTATTCTCTCCATATTTTAAAATACTTTCATCTGTCCAGGATGACATGGAAATATATTTAAAATACTCCCCGTATTTTTCACGCAATACCTTTTCTAAGGGTCTTGGTATTGGTGGCCCCGTAGCTCTTTCGGTACTAAAGCTTTGAGATTGATAAATCTGTGCTAATCTGTTATAATTTTTAAAATTCTTATTATGATCAAATTCATCATATACCCATAGAGCAATAAGCATGGCAACCCCCATTCCTAAGGCTAATCCTAAAATATTCATTAATGAATAGCCTTTATTTCCTATAATATTACGCCAAGCGATTTTTAATTGTGTTGTAAACATGATTATTCTGTTTTTAAACTTTTAATAGGGTTTGCCGTAGCTGCTTTTATAGCGTGGTAACTTACTGTAAGTATTGCCAGTACAAATGCCGAACTAATACCTATTAAAAAATACCATGACCTTATAGGAACTCTAATTTTAAAATAACTTAACCAATGCACTATTAATGTGTAGGCAATAGGTATTGCGATCAAACTAGAAAGTACTACCAACCATAAAAAATTCTTTGAAAGTATCTGCCATATTTGGAATACGGAAGCACCTATGGATTTTCGAATACCAATTTCCTTGGTACGTTGCTCTGCAATAAATGAGGTCAAACCAAACAGTCCCAAACAACTAATAAATATGGCTATTAGTGTAAAAATCCCTACTAGATTGATCATCCGCTCATCTTCATCAAACTTTTTAGCGTAATCATTATCTACAAAATTGTATTCAAAAGGTACATCTGGACCTAATATTTCCCATTGAGAATCAATTAATGCTAAATTTTGCTTAATGGAATTTACTGGGTTTAAACGCAACTGATAAAAGCCTATGTTATCTTTGTCTAAATGAAAAATTGTTTGCTTTGGAGGAATATTTTGGTCTCCCATCACAATATCTTCCACTACGCCAACTATTTCCATTGGAGGCTGATCTTTATCATAGGAATTCCTTACCAATTTCCCAATGGGCTTTTCTAATCCCATGTAGCTTTGAGCTGTTTTGTTAATTAATATATAGTGAATACTATCTGAATCTTTATTTTTTGGAAAATCTTTTCCTTCGATAATATTCATTTTTAATGCATCTACATAATCTTCTGAAACATTCACCCATGCAAAATCATCTTGGAAGCCTTCTGGCTTTCCGTCCCATACAAAAAAAGACCGATTAGACTGAATGTCTGTCACCGGACTTGAAGATGCCGATACCTCAGTTACTGCTCCAGAATTAATTAAGGACTCTTTTATCAATTTATATTTTCCATAGAATGGTTTTTGCCAGCCATTAAGTTCAATTAAGGCGTTCATATCATAACCCTTTGAGCCACTTTTAACAAAATCCATCTGCCTATTAATTACTACCGTTACTATGATAAGTGCAATGGATAGTACAAATTGAAATACAACTAATACTTTACGAGGCAATCCAGAAAATTTACTATTTATAAAAGTACTTTTCAATACAGTTATGGGCTTAAAACGAGAAAGGTAAATAGCAGGATAACTTCCTGAAATTAATGCCGTAAATACTAATATAATCATAGCAATTCCCCATGAAGTCAAGTCGAACCAAGGAAGTTCCATTTTTTTATTAGAAAGTATATTAAAGCCATCAAGGCTTAACTGAACCAAAAGAAGAGCAATTACAAAAGCTACACATACTACAACAAAAGATTCAGCATAAAACTGTGATATCAAATGATAACGCTCGGCTCCAATAGTTTTTTTAACTCCCACTTCCTTTGCTCGTTTTTCGGAACGAGCGGTAGCTAAATTCATAAAATTAATGCAAGCTAATAACAACACTATAAAACCTATAGAGGCAAATAAAATTAGGTATTCTATTCTTCCTCCTACTTGTTTTCCATCTTCAAAATTATCATGCAATTTCCATTTGCGCATTGGGTGTACATGCAATTCTGGATTAAAACCATGCGCATCGTTAGTAACTGTCTTTTTCACCCATCTAATCACATCTTCAACAGCTTCATAAGTCGTATTATCGGCTATTTGAACAAATAATTGAAAGGAATTATTATCCCACACATCCTCAGAACTCCTTACCCATTCATTTTTAGCTATATATAAATCCCAGGGAGCTAAGTAATCTATTTTGTGAAAATTTGATTTATATGGGAAATCCTTATAAATCCCAGTTACTTTTAACTCATTTTCTAAATCAAATTTTATTATTTTTCCAATTGGATTTATGTCTCCAAAAAGTTTTTCTGCTACGGAAGATGATATAAGTATCGAATGTAAATCCTTTAAACCATTTCTAGTCCCTGCTATCATGTCTAAACTAAACATGTCAGGAGCATCTTGTTGAATATAAAAACCTTCAAAATACATATTCTTATCATCATGATTTAGTATTATTTCATTAGACCAAGAACACATTGTTAGATACTTAAAATACTGATTATAATTTGTACGTAATTCTTTTTCTATTGGTCTTGGTATAGCTTCTCCGGTACCTCTCCCTAAATTATTCCCTTGTGACTGATAGATTTGAGCGATTTTATCATAATTTTTAAAATTTTTGTTATAATCAAATTCATCATCCACCCACAAGGCTATTAACATAGCCACTGACATTCCTATGGCTAAACCAAGAATATTCATCATTGTATAGCCCTTATTATTAATAAGGTTCCGCCAAGCGATTTTAAATTGAGTTAATAGCATTGTAATAGATTTTTAGTTAAGCGTACTGATTACTCACTTCTGTTACAATTTGTCCATCAAACAGGTTAATCACTCTATGTGCATAATTGGCATCGCGATCAGAATGCGTTACCATTACTATAGTTGTTCCTTCTTGATTTAGTTCTGTTAACAAATTCATTACTTCAATTCCATTTTTAGAATCTAAGTTTCCTGTAGGTTCATCCGCTAAAATCAATTTTGGATTAGTAATTACAGCTCTTGCAATAGCAACACGCTGTTGTTGTCCGCCAGAAAGTTGATTGGGGAAATGACTATCCCTATGCGCTATTTTCATACGCTCTAATACCGCAGCAACCTTTGCTTTTCGTTCTTTTTTAGATACTTTTAAGTAAATTAAGGGTAATTCCACATTTTCAAATACGGTTAATTCATCAATCAGATTAAAACTTTGAAACACAAATCCGATATTTCCTTTCCTAATTTTGGTGCGTTCACTTTCTTTACTTTTACCAACTTCGCTTCCGTTAAATTGATAACTTCCTTGGGTAGGACTGTCCAATAAACCAATAATATTTAATAACGTAGATTTTCCACATCCGGATGGTCCCATAATGGCTGCAAATTCACCTTCCTTTACATGTAAATCAATATTATTTAAGGCTAGTGTTTCTACCTCTTCTGTTCTAAAACTTTTTGTTACTTGCTTTATTTGTATCATCTTTATTTTGTTTTTCGTTGTTGGTTGTTAGTTGTTGGTTGTTGGTTGTTGGTTGTTGGTTAACTTTAGTTTTTATTAACTAAGATTAAAGCAATTATTAGATATTTTTTTTCTTAATCAATATACATAAGCCTTCAATCTTCAAGCCTTTACCTTTAACCTCTTTTATCATTTAAAAACTAAATCATTAAGATTAAAGTAATCATTAGATAAATTTCACATAATCAATATATAAGCCTACAATCTTCAATCCTTTACCTCTAACCATTTTTTTATCATTTAAAAACTAAATCATTAAGATTAAAGTAATCATTAGATAAATTCAACATAATCAATATATAAGCCTTCAACCTTCAACCCCTTACCTTTAACCTCTTTTATCATTTAAACACTATTCGTTCTACTCTTTCATAAGCATCATAATTGGAAATAATTGTTTTTTCACCCGGAGACAAACCTTCTAATACTTCAAAATATTTTGAATTCTGTCTTCCTAGTTTTATTTCCTTTTTATAAGCTTCAGTTCCTTTTTCATTCAATACAAAAATATTACGCCCCCCAGTGCTTTGAAAAAAGCTTCCTCGTGGTACTAATACAGCAGCATTAGACGCTCCTAATTGCAAACGCATCGTATAATTTTGTCCAGCTCTAATGGTTTCAGGCTTTTGACCTTCAAAAACTAAATCAATTTTAAATCGTCCATTCCTTACCTCTGGATATACTTTTCGTACACGTAAGGGATATTTTTTATCTTTTCTTTCAATTGTTGCATTTAAATCACGTCGAACACGTTCAATGTAATGTTCATCAACTTCAGCTTCTATTTTAAAATTAGACAAATCATTTATTTGACCTATACGCTGCCCTTGTTGAATGCTTTGTCCAATTTCTGCATCTAAAAAACCCAATTGCCCATTAAAAGGTGCTCTTACATTTAAATGGTCTAAACGCTCATAGACCATTCCCAACGTTTTTTTCATTCGTTGTAAATCTTTATCTAAATCTTTTAACGAAGTTCCTTTTAAAACCGAATCCTGTGTCACTTGTTCAGTGACTAAACTATGCCTTTTTTCGGCGGCTTGATAATCTTCTTGGGCAACTAAAAAAAGTTCTTTTGCTATTAAACCATCGGCAAACAAGGCTTGTTGTTGTTTAAAATTTCGCTCCTTTTTTTGTAGTTCATATTTGGCGCTAATCAATTCTTTTCTTCCATTAATTTCCCTGCTATCATAAGCTAATTTGGTGGATCGCAAATCATTTTGTTTTAAAGCCAAATTATTTTCACTTGCTAAAATTTGCTCATATAAATTTCTATTTTCTAATGTTAAAATAACATCTCCTTTTTTTACAAAAGCTCCTTCTTCAATACGTTTCTCCTTAACCCTTCCACCTTCATAGGCGTCCATATATATAGTTCGAATTGGCGCTACATGCCCTGTTACTGTTATAAAATCCTGAAATTCTCCATGAATAACTTCTCCAATTGATAAACGCTCTTTTTGAATGGAATAGGTACGTTTATAATCTGTAGAAAAAATCTTCCAACATAAAAACAATGTTGCCAATACTGTCCCTGCAATGATTACATGTTTAGGTCGAATTCCTTTCTTTTTTTCAATTTTTATATCCATTATTATTGTGACTACATATTAATATTACTACCAATCAATTGACTCTACATTCCTATTAAAATTGATACAGCTTAGTAAACTTTCCTGTATACAAATCCATCATTTTTTGATTCATTTGCAATTGTTGTTGCACTCGTATATTTTCAACTTTTGATTTAAATAATTCGTTTTTTACTTGTAATACATCCAAAAGTGCTATTAAACCATGTTGAAATTTTTTTTCGGAAGTTTTATAAGAAAGCATTACAGCTTTTTGTTTTTTAGTGCTCCAATTGAATTCATTCCTCAAAGCTTTATCTTCTTGCTCTAATTGCAACATAAATTGATACAATTCTTGTTCATTCTGTTTTATAACTAATTCCCGTTGTTCTAAATCTAGACGTTGTTGTTTAATTTTTGAACGTGTATTCCACTGATTAAACACCGAAATTTGTAATGAAACTCCAACATATTGAGAAGCATTATCCTGAATTTGTTTTTGAAATCCGATAGTATTCCCTGTAACTTGGTCAATATTCGTTTCAAAATATCCCGTACTATAACCTCCAAATACACTTACCAACGGGTATAATTCACTTTGACTAGCGTGTAATTGTTTTTGAAAAGCATTCTTAGAAAAAGACAATTGTTTCAGTATTGGAGATACTTCTTTTGCTTTTACATACCTAGATTTCCTCTCATTCTGTGTGACGATGTTTGAAATACCTTTTGTTTCAAAATCATTTATGAATGTTATAGATGTTTTTTCGATATTCATTAATTGCTTAAGGTTTAGGCTTACTTTTTCCAATGCATTTTTTGCTTTAACTACATTTAGGTGTGCCGCTTGTACATCTGCTTCCACATCAAAAACGGCTGCTTGAGATTGCTGTCCCAATTCAAATTTTTTATTGGTTACTTTAAATAACTTTTCTGCAATAACCAATTCTTCTTCTGTCAGCTTTAATAAATCTTGTGTATACAATACTTCATAAAAAACAGGAAGTAGCTGCTGAATTAAAGAAAACTTTTGTTGTTCCCCTTCTGCTAAAGCAGACAACTTATTCCATTTAGCAGCACTAATTTGATATTGTTTTAAAAAACCCTGAAATACTACTAATGAGGCATCAATGGAATAATTATTAGAAAAAAAATCAGTATTTGATATTGTATTCGTATTAGGGTCAACAGAACGCCCATATCGAATACTATAATTTGTACCTGCTCCAATAGTTGGTAATAAATTGCGATAACGCTGTTTTAATCTTTCCTTTACCAATTTTGTATTTACATTGTTTAATTGCATATCAATATTAGTTGCCAATGCTTGCCTAATGCATTGTTCCAATGTGTATGATTTTTGACTATATACGCTGCTTAACACCATAATCATAATTAGTAATAACACGCCTTTTTTAAACATCTACTATTGTTTTACATCTTATAAATGATTTCAATATGAAATAATTCAAATCTGTATAATTGTTAGCTATGCCCGTGCCAAAAAACAAAACCCCTGTAAACAAAGGGTTCGTAAGTTTTTTTGTCCCTTTTTTTAATTTAAGGTGTAAAATTTATTGACAACTGTATGTAAAATTTATTGACAACTAATTAAACTTTTCAACTTAAAATCCTCGTCCAGTATTCATCATTAATCCTTATGCTACTCATAGGGTTCCTAAAAAATAAAAATGAGTCCCTAGTAAATCTATAATGATTAATAGACTAAAATTTTAATGAGGTATTTAAAAATAAGTATTCCATTAAGGCTCTTATAAATACTGTAAAAAAAATAGACAGTATTGTTATTTTTTCATGAGTAGATTTGTAGATTTACCTGTAACCAACTAAGTTATGCTACACGGAAAAGTACTTATTATAGATGATAGTCCTAATGTACTAAGCGCTTTAGAAATTTTACTTTCGAGCGAATACAAAACTGTAAAAACATTAACGGACCCTAATCAAATTAAAACCTATGCCCAATTAGACTCTTTTGATCTTATTTTACTGGACATGAATTTTTCTGCCTCGGTTAAGTCTGGAAACGAAGGAATTTTTTGGCTTACCGAAATAAAAAAAATAGCTCCAAAAGCACAAGTGATTATGATTACTGCTTATGGAGCTATTGATTTAGCAGTAAAAGCTATTAAAAACGGAGCCACAGATTTCGTACTTAAACCTTGGAAAAATGAACACCTAATTTCTACTTTAAAAGCAGCTTATTTATTAAAAAAATCACAAGCCAAATTACCTAAGCAATCCACAAATACTTTGCTTACTAATAGACCTAACATTATTGGGGATTCTAAAGCATTACAACAAGTATTACTAATTATTGAAAAAGTAGCCAAAACCGATGTAAACGTACTTATAACTGGTGAAAATGGTACCGGAAAAGAATTATTTGCACGTGAGTTACATTATAATTCGCAAAGAAATAATGCTGTATTTGTAAATGTTGATATGGGTTCAATTTCCGAAAACTTATTTGAAAGTGAATTATTTGGACACGTAAAAGGCTCTTTTACTGATGCCAAGGAAGACCGTATCGGTAAATTTGAAGCCGCTCATGGAGGCACCTTATTTTTAGATGAAATTGGAAATTTATCACTCCCAATGCAAGCTAAATTATTATCTGCAATTCAAAATCGAAGTATTGTACGTGTAGGCTCAAACAAAGAAATCCCTATTGATATTCGGTTAGTTTGCGCTACCAATAGCAATTTAGAACAATGCGTACGCGCTGGAACTTTTAGAGAGGATTTACTTTATAGAATTAATACGATTCACGTTGAAGTCCCTGCACTTAGACACAGGGAAAGAGATATTGTTCAGATTGCTGATTTTTATTTAAAAAGTTTTACAGAAAAATATCAAAAAAAAGACGTTTCACTTCATGTTAATACCAAAAACAAATTACTTCAATACGCTTGGCCTGGAAATATTCGCGAACTTAAACATTGTATGGAACGGGCTGTCATTTTAAATTCAGGCACTACGCTAAACGCTAATGATTTTAATTTACATCAAAACAATACTTTTTCTGCTCAAAATCCAATTCGATTGGACGAAATGGAATTAATTATGATTGAAAAAGCGTTACATGAACACGATGGAAACTATAGTGCAGCTGCAAGTCAATTAGGTATTACAAGACAAACGCTATATAATAAACTTAAAAAAGCGCATAATGATAAGTAAAAACTTCTATTACATACTTATTGTTAGGGTAAGCCTCATATGCATATGTGCTTTAGCAATGGGGTATTATTTTAATGAAAAAAATTATTTCGTACTTATACTCATTGGAATTTTTATTGTAATCCAAGCAAGTCTTCTTATTCGTTTTTTTAATACAACAAACCTAAAAATTGCCTATTTTTTCAAGGCTTTACTTAATGAAGATTTTACATTAAGTTTTTCAGAAAACCAAAGCTTAACTTCCTTAAAGGAATTAAACATTAATTTAAACAAACTGAATAACAAATTCCAAAGTACACATTTACATAATCAAACTCAAGAAAGATATTATCAAGAACTTATAAAACAGGCTGAAATTGGTGTACTAACAATAAATACGAAAGGGCATATTTTATTTGCTAACCCTAGAGCAGAAAAATTGTTAAATCACAGCCCCTTAACTCATGTAAAACAACTTAATAAAATCAGTGCTGATCTTTATGAATTACTTTTAAATACATTAAATTTTAATCGAAAATTAATTCAAATAAATAATGAAAGAGAAAGTATTCAATTAGCAATAAAAGCAACTACCATACAATTAAATGGAAATCAATTAAAACTAATCACACTTCAAGATATTAACTCCGAATTAGATACAAAAGAAACGGACTCATGGATAAAATTAATACGAGTCCTAACCCATGAAATGATGAATAGTATTGCTCCAATTACATCAATATCGGAGTCCCTTTTAAAACATCATCAAAATAATAAAAATACCACTGATGTAACCATAATAGACACTGAAACTACAGATATCATGGATAAAGGCTTACAAATTATAAAAAGCCAAGGAGATGATCTTATCCGATTTGTGCAATCATACCGAAGCTTTTTAAATGTTCCTAAACCCGAAAAAAAACTCGTTAATACAACTACACTATTTGAAAAACTTGAATTACTATTTGAAAAGCAATTAATTCATAAAAATATCAACTTCAAAATATCAACTCCTCCTAATCTAGATTTGTATGTTGATGAACAACAATTTACTCAAGTATTAATAAACTTAGTCAAAAACGCTATACAATCATTAAACGAAATAACAGATCCTAAAATTGAACTAATTGCTAAAGTAACTGAAGATTCTCAAAAAATGATAGTAGTAAAAGACAATGGTATTGGTATTACCTCCGAAGAAATGGAACGTATATTTATTCCATTTTACACTACAAAAACAAATGGTACCGGTGTTGGACTAAGTATTTCCAAACAAATTATACAATTACATGGAGGAAATTTAAAAGTACAATCAACTAAGGCTATGGGTACTGTTTTCAGTATTATTTTGTAATACAAAATATTAAAACAAAAAATGGGTTGATTTCTAATATCAACCCATTTTTTATAAATCTTAAAAAGACAATTTCAGTTAAAACAACCACCTCAAAGCAATTAAATCTTCGGGGGTTAGCTCTTTAATTGGTGGATTTAAATCTTTACTACAAGCCATCATTACAGAACGCACAGGAGAATCAAAATTAGAATCTGTACCAGGGATATGTACTGAAAAAGTATTTGCTGGAGCAGGATCTCTCAAACCTTGATCAAAAGGACCTCCAACTACACCGGCTTCAATACACGAATTAATCCCTCCAAAGTCAGAATGTCTAAGTCCTAAACTATGACCAAGCTCATGAGTTAATAAAGCCTCAATTCTATTAATATTAAACCTGTTAGACCCGTTAGATATTTCCATCCATCGACCAGGGTTTCCGTTTGCTGGACTGGTAGCTATAGCTGAAAGACTATTATTCTCAATCTGATATAATATAATGTCCTCATTAGTAAATCCATTTCCAAAAGTAACTTGAAATTTAATTTTTAAACCTGCATTATTATAATTTGCTATAGCTCTTCGAAGACCTTCTTGAATATTTGGAAGTAGACTAATCCCTCGTATTCTCAAAGTTCGTTGACCTTGATTGGGTACATTCACTCTATTAAAAACTCGGTATAGTTTCCCATTATCTGGATTTTCTTGTACTTGTACATTAGCACTATTACTCTCAAGTTGAGCATCGGTAATAAATACATCTTCTATTTTCCAACCTTCAGAAACTTTTCCTTCAGGTGTTTCAAATGAGTATCGCTCAGCATAATTAGGGTTTAATGACAAATTCCATAATTTTGTCACCATACTATTTGACAATCTTGCTGTTTCATCTTTTTCACTCGCATTAAGCGTCTCTTTTTCGTCGCTTTGACATGACATACATAATAATGCCATTGCTATTGTCCCAATTGTGATTGATTTTAATTTTTTCATAATGATGATGTGTTAGTATTAATTATTTCAAAATTTCAATTAATAATTTTAATTTAATAATTAGTAGGATTAAAAAACTGTTATGATTGTATAATCAAAAAAATAACACCTATTTTGATACTAAATATTTAAAAAAAAATGTAATAAAGAAATCATAAAATTTTAAAATTATTTCAAAATTACAACATAAAACAATTTAAAAATTGGTTTTCGGTGTTTTCGTACAGCTTAATAAATACCTATAGACCTATCTTTGTAATATTATTATTGTTTAAATACTACTCACTTATTATGAGCGTTCTTTATTAAAAACAAACTCATGAAAACATTTTTATATCATCTGATTTATGTTGGAATAATTTGCTCATTTACTACATTAAAAGCACAGATCACCTTTGAACCTGCTTTTCCAAATGTTAGCTTTAATTTCCCTGTGGAAATTGCTAACCCTGGTGATGGTACAGATCGCTTATTTGTTGTTGAGCAATCAGGAAAAATTAAAGTGTTTCCTAGAAAAAAAAGTTTACAGCCTAATGAAGTTAGCACTTTTATAGATTTAAGTTCTGATATTTTTTTCCGTTCTGGTCTTGAATTAGGCTTATTAGGTCTTGCATTTCACCCTAACTATAAAAATAACGGTTACTTTTATATTTATTACACAGACGCTGCCCAAGGCCGAAACCCTCGCATGGTCGTATCTCGATTTACGGTTTCGAATAGTAATCCAAATTTAGCCGATCCCAATAGTGAATTTATTATTTTTCAATTTGATAAAAATCAAAGTAATAGCAATCATAATGGTGGAAAAATAGCCTTTGGCCCAGATGGATACTTATATATCTCCATAGGTGATGGTGGTGGTGGAAATGACCCTCAGCGTAATGCTCAAAATATAAATAATGTATTTGGCAGCATATGTCGTATTGATGTTGATATGGATGGAAATAATGCTATTGAAACAAATAGTGCTTTACCAAATGGCAGATATGAAATCCCTGCTGATAATCCTTTTGCAAACTCTAATGGATTAGATGAAATTTATGTTTACGGAATACGAAATACATGGAAATTTTCATTCGACGCACCTACAGGTCGCTTATGGGGAGCCGATGTGGGGCAATCTGCATTTGAAGAAATTAACTTAATTCAAAATGGAAAAAATTATGGTTGGAATCGTTTCGAAGCTCAAGACTTTGCTAATAATACGCCACTTAATGGATCAGTAAAAGAAGACCCTGTACTATTTTATGACCATTTGAATGGTGATGTTTCTATTACTGGTGGATACGTGTATAGAGGAACACAAATAAAAAGTACTACACCAGATATTAATTCAAAATATATTTTTGGTGATTATGTAAGTGGTCGTGTTTGGGCAATGGATTATGACCCTTCAATTAATAGAGCTACTAAAACGCTTTTATTTAAAACTAATGGTCAATTCATTTCTTCATTTGGAGTAGACAAAAATGGAGAGCTATACTTTTCTAGTTATGGAAATGAAGCTCAGCTATTTCAACTAGTTGATGGTGCCGCTGCTCCTATTGGAAATCAATTAAGCGGCGAAGGAGATTGGTCTAATTTAGGTAATGGAATACCTAATGGAGAAGTAAACACTATAGTAGAAACTTCTAATGGAGATATTTTCCATGGAGGAAATTTTACATTGGCAGGAAATATTACTGCGAATAATTTAGCTGTTTATAATGAAAATACTGGTTGGAAAACTTTTGGTACTGGTGCAAATGGAACAATTAACGATATAAAAGTAGATAGTAATGGCTTAGTATATGTAGCTGGTACTTTTACCGATATAAACGGTTTACCTGCTAATGCTATAGCTGTTTGGGATGGAATTGAATGGAAAACTTTAGGTAATGGAAATGAAATTGAAGGAATAATTCAAGCTATAACTATTGATGCAACTAACCAAATTTATGTTGGGGGTGTTTTTGAAAATGTATCTGGTAATTTAGCTCAAAACATAGCAAAATGGGACGGTAGTACTTGGAATATCCTAACCGACAATACGACTAATGAGTCTGGCACCAATAATGAAATTAGATCATTAGCTACAGACCCAGTAACTAATAATATATATGTAGGTGGTAATTTTGATGTAGCTGGAGGGGTATCGGCTAACAGAATTGCTGTTTGGAACGATACTACTAAAAAATGGAGTAATCTTGGTACAGGTACAAGTGGTTTTGTTGAGGCAATTGAAGTAACAACTACTGATGTGTTTGCTGGAGGTAATTTTGCTATTGCAGGTGGACAAACAGTTAATCGATTAACACGTTGGAACAAAGCTAACAATACCTGGAATGCGCTAGATAGTGGTGTTGATAATCTAGTTAAAAGTTTAAAATACGATGGTAGTGATTTATATGTAGGAGGAGCTTTTAGATTGGCGGCATTTACCAAGAATAATTTTATTGTTAATGGAATAGCAAAATGGAACAGCGCTAATGGTTGGCAAAGCTTAGGTCAAGGTAATAATGTTGGAGTTAACAATAAAGTGAATAGTATAGCCCTTGATAAAAATAGCATTGGAAAAATATATACTGCAGGAAATTTTTCAGTTGCTGGAAATAATAATGCCAATAATACGGCTACATGGAGTAGCGACTCCGTATTAAGTCTTAATGATATAAATACTTCAATTGAAAAAACGTTTATTGTAAAAAATCCTATTAATAAAGTTATCTCTATAAAGGAAGCTGCTCCATGGAAATTATATGATAGTATCGGTAAATTTTTAACTGCAGGTTATAGCAAAACTATAAATTTAGGTACATATCCATCAGGCTTATACTTTCTTATTTTGAATAATGACAAGACATTAAAAATAATTAAGCAGTAAACATATTAATTTAGATACCATAAATCTTACCTAATTTTTTAAGTTAAGCATAGCAATAATAGATATGCTTAACTTAAAAAGTTTAACCAAACTTAGTTGCTTAACATATTGGCGTACATAAATGAATAGCTTATTTTTGCAGATTAAATAAATTCTTTAAAGGAAAAATATATTCATTTTAAATATGAAATTATCAAAACTTACTTTTTTTAGTATTCTCTTTTTATTTTATTCTTTATTTTCTGGACACGCTCAAAGTAACCGTAAAGTAAGTAACCCAAATCTTTGGCAAGATTTTACTTATGATATGGGAAATGTTTTTGCTGGTGGTGGATTTGCTTATACTAGACCTTTACATTGGCAAAAGAAAGATTTTTTAATATTTGGAGGAGTTGCTGGCTCAACCTTATTATTGCATACAGTTGATGATGAGATTAGACAAGAATTGAGAGGACACAGAAATAAAGTCCCCCAGCTAGTTCTAGATTATGGTTGGTATTCAGGAAGTCCTCAAAATAACTTTGCATTAACTAGTGGTGTATACCTAACGGGGCTTTTTACTAAAAATGAAAAACTTCGTAGAACTGGTGTTTTGCTAATTTCTTCTGCCGCCGCCACTGGTTTTGCGCAACAAGTTGCCAAATCCGTTACAGGAAGAGCAAGACCTATAGGTAACCTAGGGAGTAATCATTTTAAACCTTTTGGAGGAGAAGTAACTTACCGCTCCTTCCCTTCTGGACATGCCGTACTTACTTTTACAAATGCACACGTAATTGCTAAACAATTTAAGAATCCATGGGTAAAATCTGGTATTTACGCCATAGGACTTGTACCTGGTATTACTCGTATTTATGAAGACGCACATTGGGCCTCTGATGTTTTTTTAAGCTGGGCAATGAGTTATTTTATGGTTGAAGCTATAGATATTTACCTAAACCGAAAATATGACAAGAAATATAATAGTAATACTAATGGTAAAAAAGACTCACTAGGTTTAAGCTTCGGAGCTGGAGGAATTGGTGTTACTTATAATTTTTAAAATAACCTTCTAACAATTTTAATCCTCTATAATTCTCCATGGAGGATTTAATCTATTTTCACCCCCATAAAATAAAATTAATTGATTTCCATCAAGGTCTTTTAATCTAGCTTCCCTCCATAACCATGTTTTATCATTTGGAAATTCTTCAAATTGAATACCCTCTTTTTTTAGTTTTCCAACAATATTATCTAAATCTTCACATTCAAAATAAACATATATTCCATGTCCATGGGGTAATTTTTCGACCTTATGTATTGAAAAAGTTGAATTTCCATTAGGACATTCAAATCGGGCATAATTAGTAGCAGAATGTACAATTAATTTTAATCCCAATTTTTGATAAAATGAAATCGCTTTTTCTACATCTAGAGATGGTACTGTAACTTGATTTAAATTCATACTTAAAATGAAATATTAATTATACGATTTTAATTTAATATTTTCGCATAAAAGCATTAATATAATGGTGATTGCTA
>NZ_JH621279.1 GCF_000255455.1 Aquimarina agarilytica ZC1
CTTGAAGAACTATTACCTGGATATCAGTAAAAATCTAAAACGTAGTTGCTCGGACGGATACCTGTAAATCGTATTTTTTCTTTTACTATTTCATATCACTGAAAAAAGAATATGACGACCTCGTTAGGGGTTTTCTTTTTATCTTATAATAGAAAGAAAAAGCACAGTTTAGTATGGGAATTTCAATGTTAAACAATAAAAAAAATGTTGATTGAAATTACACAAATTACTATTTCTAGAATATTGTGCACTATTTATTTTTTAATTAAAATTTAACAAATAACATTTATTTTATTTAAAATCAGACATTTATAAAAAATAAAAATAATTTATGTTAAAAAAAATATAAATATAAAATTGAATAGTAAACAATTAAAAAAATGAATAGTATTCAATATTTAACATGTAAAATTATCTATCATTTAAATTAACATTGTTTTTAATATCAATTAAACAAATAACATTTTTTTGATAAAACACCTGTAATTATAAGCCGTTAGTAAGTCTAATTAATCATCATTTATTAATAATTAAAAAATTATGACTCTAACACTCAAAACACTCAAACGCTCAACAGCACTAGCCGCATTAGGCTTGTGTTCTTTTAAAGGGTTTTCACAAATTTTAACTAGTGGATTTTATCCAGATCAAGGTAAATTAACCATTGCAACAAGTTATACATATAAGCAGTCTGATGATTTTTGGGCTGGAAGTAATAAGCGTCCAGGTAACCCAGCTGGCTTAGGAGAAATTACATCTGATATTTTTAACTTATATGCTGAATATGGTATTACTGATAAAATATCTATTGATGTAAATATCCCTTACATAAAAAATACAAGTGGAACAGGTCAAAAAGATCCTGTCCTTGATGATAATGAAATATCTGGGGTGCAAGATTTGAATATTTTTGCTAAGTTTAAAATTTTTGAAAAAAGTGGTGATGGTTTTGGGCGATTTAATTTAGGATTTGCAACAGGAATTGGATTACCACTTAGTGATTACGAAGGAGAAGGTGTTTTATCTATCGGTAATGAAGCTACTTCATATAATTTTGATTTTATTGCTCAATATGAATTGCCTATGAATTTATTTATTGAATTGCAAGGAGGATCTAGTGTACGTGATAGTGATGAATTTAATATACCTTCTACACTTTCGTATGGTGCTAAAATTGGGTATTTTCATAAATACTTTTATGTGCATGCCGAATTAGATTTTCAAGATTCAGTTGACGGGTTAGATATTGGAACACCCGAATTTATGGCCGCTGGAGGTCCTGCCATTTTACCAGAAACTGAAGTGGATTTTACTTCTTTAGGTTTTTCCGCTTACGTTCCTATTTACAAAGATCACTGGGGGGTTTCTGCTGGTTATACCACAACTTTAGATGGGCGAAATTTTAGTAATGAATCCTCATTTTCTTTTGGTGTAATTTATCAAAACTTATTTCATAAGAAAACTGAAGAATAACAAACAATTTATTTTATTTTTTCCAAAAACCATGGTTTGTTTATTCAAATCATGGTTTTTTTTAATTCCACTTATTTCTAGGAATCTTAACTCAACATAAAACCCTTTTTAGAAAGACCTTTCAAAAACTTCCGCTAAGCTTGTACTAATACGATTTACTAACAAAAATTTCGCATATCTGCTGTTTCTTTTTCACTATTCTGGCGTTAAAAAAAGCAATCATAATTTAGGCTATGCTTTTTCCTGCAAGCATCAACTGGCTCATCACTATAGTGCTGCCCTGCCTTAGACTAACAAAAAATAATTCAGCATATTTATACGAAATTATTATCAGCAAATCGTATAACATTATTTGTTTGATGACTTATCGCAATAATCTCAATGGGTAAATGTTATTAAAAACGGAATAAAAAGGAAAGCCTTATAAATAAACTAAAAACGTAAATTTGCTAAAAAATATATTACATAGACAAATATGAAATTGACAGATTTTTTAAACAAACTTAGACAAACACCTAGTACTATCGCTTTCGCAGAAACTATGGAAGTTATCGAAGCAAATTATAATTTTACAGAAACAGCCTTTAAAAACGGGGATACTTATAATGAAGCAGGACAAAATTCTGGATCATGTAAACTATTTGCTTTTGCGCAAATAAATGAACTTTCAAAAGAAGATACATTAGCTTGTTTTGGCGAATATTACCGAAAAGATGTATTGGAAAATCCAACAGGGAATGACCATACTAATATTCGTAATTTTATCAAATTTTCATGGACAGGTATTGAGTTTAATGGTCAAGCTTTAATTCAAAAATAATTTTTTATAATACCATTATCATTTAGCGCTGCAGTAAGAAGCTACAATTTTTATGATTAAAATTTCTAAAAAAACACTTCAAGATCTTGAATTTGAAACAGTCTTGATGCATATTTCGGAGCTTTGTACTACCGAAAAGGGTAAAATAGAGGCATTAACTATTGTGCCGTACACTACAGAGGAAGTACTGCTTTATGAATTGGCAAAGGTTAATGAATACAAATCCTCATACTTACAAGATGCACGTATCCCCAACCATGGTTATGATTTGGTGGATAACGAACTTAAATTACTGGGTATTGAAAATACATTTATTGAAGCCTTAGGTTTAAAAAAAATTGTATCCCTAAACCTGACTGTAAATGACCTGCTAGTTTTTTTTAAAAAGAAACATGAATTATACCCTAACCTAGCTCATTTTGCAAGCGAAATTACATTTACACTTGATTTAATTCAAAACATTGAAGCTGTAATAGATCGTTATGGGGAGGTTAAAAATACGGCTTCGCATGAATTAACACGAATTAGAAAAGGTGTCACCAATATCCAATCACAACTAAACGGGAGTTTTGGACGCGATTTATCACGTTATAATGCTCAGGGCTATTTGGATGAAATTAGAGAAACTGTTGTTGATAACCGCAGGGTTTTAGCAGTAAAAGCTATGCATCGCCGTAAAGTAAAAGGGGCTATCATGGGGAGCTCTAAAACCGGAAGTATTGTATATATTGAACCTGAAGCTACGCGTACTTTTAATAATGAGTTAAGTAATTTATTTTATGAAGAGCGTGAAGAGGTGATTCGTATTTTAAAGGAATTAACAAATCATATCCGTCCTTACAGCGAAATTATTGATTCTTTTCAAACCTATTTAAGTGCTATTGATATGATTTCGGCAAAAACTAAATATGCCGAATCCATGAATGCTATTCTCCCAAAAATTAACAGTGAACGTGATTTGTATTTAAGGGATGCCTATCACCCCCTGCTGTATTTAAATAACACCTCAAAAAAAGAAAAAACCTATCCTCAAACTATAGGTCTTGCTCAAAATAGTCGAATAATTGTTATTTCTGGACCCAATGCGGGTGGAAAAAGTATCACACTAAAAACTATTGGATTACTTCAGCTTATGCTTCAAAGTGCTATGTTGATACCCGTACACGAATACAGTCGTGTGTGTTTATTTGATACCATTTTAACAGATATTGGCGATAATCAATCTATAGAAAATCACTTAAGTACCTACAGTTATCGATTAAAAAACATGAATTACTTCTTACGGAAGTGTAACAATAAAACCCTGTTTTTAATTGATGAATTTGGTACAGGTTCCGATCCCGAATTGGGAGGTGCTTTGGCTGAAGCTTTTCTAGAAGTTTTTTATGAAAGAGAGGCTTTTGGAATCATCACAACGCATTACGCTAACTTAAAAATGCTAGCTAATGAATTACCCGCTATAACCAACGCCAATATGATGTTTGATGCCCATAGCTTAAAGCCTTTATTTAAGTTAAACTTAGGCGAAGCTGGAAGCTCTTTTACCTTTGAAGTTGCTCAAAAAAATGGAATTCCATATAGCTTAATTAACAAGGCTAAAAAGAAAGTAGAACGAGGTAAAATTAGGTTTGACAAAAGCATTGCCGACCTTCAAAAAGAGCGTTCAAAATTAGAAAAAACACGTACTAATTTAACGAAACACGCCAATAAAGCTGAAGATGAAAGAGAACGTTTAGAAAAAATAAATGAGCGTGTCCAAAAAAAATTGGAAGGTTTCCAAGAGCTTTATGACAGTAATCAGCGTTTAATTTATTTGGGAAACAAAGTAAAAGAACTTAGCGATACGTATTACAGGACAAAAAAGAAACGTCCTATGATTGACGAGTTTTTGAAAATTATTGAAGTTGAAAACTCTAAAATAAAAAAGCAATCACTTAAACAACGTAAAGCCGAAGCTGCCAAAAAGAAACAAATTGAAAATGAAGCCCAACAAAAAGTAGCTAAAATTAGAGTTGAAAAACAAAAAATAAAGGAACAAGAAAAAGCTAAGCCTGAAAAACCAAAATTGCTACCTAAAATAAATGATAGAGTACGATTACTAGACGGAAAAGCTGTAGGAACCATTGATTCTATTGAAAAAGGCAAAGCAATTGTCAATTACGGCCTATTCACAACAAATGTAAGTTTAGACCAACTAGAACTGGTAGAAAGGGTTAAGAAATAGATTTTAGATTTTAGATTTTTTTTTGAATTCTTCAAAAAAAATCTATCAACTGACAACTCATAACTGACAACTGACAACTAACAACTCAAAAGAACAACCAAAATGAAAATAGTATTTGCCACCAATAATCAAAATAAGGTAAGAGAGGTTCAAGCACTCCTACCCGACACTATAGAACTATTAAGTTTAAAAGATCTTAAGTGCTTTGAGGATATTCCTGAAACTTCGGCTACTATTGAAGGTAATGCCATTCAAAAAGCCCAATATGTTTATGATAATTATGGTTATTCGTGCTTTGCCGATGATACTGGTTTGGAAGTTGAAGCATTAAATGGAGAACCTGGTATTTACTCTGCACGTTATGCAGGTCCTGAAAAAGATGCTGAAAAAAATATGCAGAAGCTTTTAAGCAATTTAGCAACTAAAAACAACCGAAATGCGCACTTTAAAACGGTAATTGCTTTAGTGGGTTTTAGTCCAGAGTTACTTACTTTTGAAGGCATTTGCAAAGGAGAAATCACTACCGAAAAATTAGGAGATCAAGGATTTGGCTATGATCCTATTTTTATGCCAAAAGGTTATCAAACTACTTTTGCTCAAATGCCATTAGCTGAAAAAAATAAAATTGGACATCGTGGCAAAGCGGTTCAAAAGCTTATTTCTTTTTTTAAATAGCCGCATACTCAGGGTTTAAACAAGAACCTAGGTTTGATTCACATAAAATTAACTCATAGAGTTTACTTTTTTTCACTTTCTAAGGTGGGGTTTTATATAGTTAAGCTGTTATTATAAAAACTTAAAGCCAATTGAAAATGAAAATTTTTATTTTATTCTTATTAATTACATCAAATATTTTTTCTCAATCCCAAGCATTTATTACTACATGGGATACCGGTACCGAAAAAAATATCATCATTCCTACGACTGGATCGGGATACAATTACACTGTTGACTGGGGTGATGGTACTATTGAAACGAATATACCAGGTACTATTGAGCATAACTATGATGTTCCAGGTTTGTATACCGTTAAAATTACAGGAGACTTCCCTCAAATATTTTTTAATAGTAGTTTAACAAGACTAGGCGGCAACCTTGGTAATGCTTTAAAAATTAGAAGTATTGAACAATGGGGCAGCATTGAATGGCGCTCCATGAAAAATGCTTTTTCGGGGTGTGTCTCATTAAAATCAATAAATGCAACCGATGCCCCTAACCTTTCCAAAGTTACAGACATGTCCGAAATGTTTGCGGATAATTATTTACTTAATGCCACTATTGGGCATTGGGATGTGAGTAATGTAACTAATATGAGAGGTCTTTTTAGAGAGGCAAGGAAATTTAATAATGATTTAAATAACTGGAATGTTAGTAAAGTGACTGACATGAAAAATCTTTTCAAAAAAGCATTATCATTTAACGGAAATTTAAGTAAATGGAATGTTCAAAGTGTGAAAGATATGTCAAATATGTTTGAACTTGCCGTTAACTTTAATCAGGATATTTCTGAATGGGATGTAGCTAATGTTACTACTATGAAAAATATGTTTTACAGGGCTGATGTTTTTAATCAAAGCATAGGGAATTGGAATGTAAGCAATGTAACAACCATGGAAAATATGTTTCACCTGGCTTCTTCTTTCAATAAAAATATAAGCGATTGGAATGTAAGCAATGTGACTACTATGCAAAGCATGTTTTTCAATGCTATTCATTTTGATCAAAATATAGGTAGTTGGGACATAAGTAATGTTATTAATATGAGTAATATGTTAGATTTTACAAACATATCCATCGCTAATTATGATACTATTTTAAAAGGCTGGTCTACATCTGCTAAGTCAAATAGAATAAATTTGGGAGCAACAGGCTTAATTTATTGTGATGCTAAAAGTGCCCGTAATACACTTATAAACACTCATAATTGGACTATTTTAAATGATGTAAACGATTGTAATCAAAGTTCATTTATCACTATTTGGCAAACTAATCGTTTAGGAAAAAGCAATGACAATCAAATTACAATACCTACCATAGGTGATGGCTACAATTACACGGTTAATTGGGGAGATGGAAAATCTGATACTGCAGTAACCGGAGATATTACCCATACCTATGATCAAGCTGGTATTTATAGTATTCAAATCACTGGAGATTTCCCTAGAATTAACTTTAATAATTTTGATAATTTTACTTTTGAAGAAAAGGATAATCATAAACTACTTGTAATAAGACAATGGGGTAAAAATCCATGGATATCATTCAAAAATGCATTTGATGGGTGTAAAAATTTAAATATTACTGCCGATGATAGTCCTAATTTATCCAGTGTTAAAAGCACAGTAAGAATGTTATCAGGTACTAGATTAAGTAGAGCAGATAATATAGAATCATGGAATGTAACAAACATTACTGAAATGAATTACATGTTCGAAAAAAGCACATTTAATCATGATATTAGCATGTGGGATGTTAGTAATGTAACGAATATGGAGGGAATGTTTTTTAGATCTTCCTTTAATCAAAATATTGGAAATTGGGATATACAAAACGTAAAAGATTTATCATTTATGTTTACTAGCTCTACTTTCAATCAGGACATTAGTAAGTGGGACACTAGTAATGTTACAAATATTACTAATTTGTTCTATAACAATGCTCATTTTAATCAAGATATTAGCAAGTGGGATATAAATAATATAAAATCCATGGAGGGAGTTTTTGGTTTCGCAACTTCATTTAATCAAAATATTGGTCTATGGGATGTGAGTAATGTTACTAGCTTAAGTGGAATTTTTAAAGGGGCTACATCCTTTGATCAAGATTTGAGTAGCTGGGATATTCGAAATGTGGGGCTTTTAGTAGGAGTATTTGATGACTCAGGACTGTCAACTACCAATTATGACAAAGTTTTAAAAGCTTGGGCGGAACTTGTTGATAAAGGCCTTCCCGATAACCTTTATATTAGCGCTAGAGGACTTACATACTGTACAGCAGAAGCAGCAAGACAAAAATTAATAAATCATGGCTTCAAAATTGAAGGCGATACCAACGATTGTAGTACGCTAAGTATATTAGATCCTATTTTTAAAGAAAAAAAGCCCATCAAATTATACCCTATTCCTACCACAAAAGAATTATTTGTGGACACAAGTATACTCACTACAAATACAAGCTATCAAATTATGAGTATTTCTGGAAAAAATGTGATGTCTGGAAAATTATCTAAAGCTAATAATTCGATAAATGTTACTTCTATAGATACAGGAATATATTTTTTACAACTACAAACAAGTAGTAATTTTTATGCCCCTATCAAGTTTATAAAACAATAATATCAACAAGGCGTATGCGCTTAATTTGGTCAAAAATTAAGCGCATACGCCTATTATTTTACATGTATTCAATTCAAGAAAGAAGATTTTAATTCGGATAAAATTATACTCAACTCGCATTATAATATTATTCGCTTTTATTTGAATGACACATTAAGAAAATATCAATTCACAACATTCTTTTTAAGTTAAATTGAAACTTTAACTTACCTCCATTTCTTTCAACAATAATAGTAGTTCTCTTACCTTGTTTAGATGATAACCATTCTGAAATTTCACTAATTTTTTTATGATCTAAACTCTTATTATTTATCGATAATATAACATCTCCCTTTTTTATTCCAGCTTCAAATGCTGGAGAATTTTTTCTTACTTGTGCTACTTCAAAAATAGGGACTAGTTCAAATTTGTAAAACTTAGTTGCCGAAAATGTAGTCGTGGTTTCAATACCTTGGTCATTAGTATCCGAAAACCCAATTTTAGGATTAAACGTGGATACAATTTTCTTTCCACTGTGCTCAATTTCAATCCCACTCATGTTATATTCAAATGGATCCTTAAAAAAATGATTCTTTTTTAAATAAATTGCCCTTTCCGAAGTGTTAATCACCAAATTGAATCGTTTTAATAATTTGGCGCAAATACTCCCATTTCTTCCATTGTAGCTTTTAACTATAGCAACAGTTGTAGAGTCTGGAAATGAAACGGTAGTATTATAAAAATTAAATTTACCTAAGGACAGTTTGTCTAATCTGCTTCGCTTTCCAAAAATATCTCCGCCAATTCCCCTACCCATATAGTCTTCAAAATTCTTTTCAGGAATATCAATTCCATTACTGGAGTCTTTAAGTAGCCATACTGTATCACCAGCACCAGTGTCCAATAACATTTTAACGGGTATGGATTTCTTGTTCAAAACAATAGCACTATTTACATACAGTCTTTTTTTAAAAATCTGCAAGGTGTTTTTTTCATAGTTCCTTACTTTTTTAATGTTAAATGCTTCGGGTTTATAAAACTTTATAAATTTTTGGCTGTAATTAATAGCAACGGTAAAATTTGTAAACAGATCACATCCTATAATACCATGGATAGGAATACCTAAACGACCCGAAAAATTTATATCCTTATCCAAGATCAACTCCAATGATTGATTAGGATTAATTAACTCCCCAATTTTAAACACATTACTGTTTGAATGAATTGTTTCTACCGCTTGTGAGGACCCAAGTCCTTTTATTTTACGTTTTTTTATATTTTTTAGATTTAAAGAATCTACGTTGGTGGTATTAAAAAGTAGTGTTGAACTCGCCCCCGTATCCAAAATAAAAGTAAGTTCTGTCCCATTTAATACCACAGGAATCACTATCATGTTACTTATTAGCTCAAATTTTAACTTATATTTTTGAATTTCAGGATCAACGAATTGATATCCCTTTTGGGCATTCGCAAAAAAAGTAAAGAATAAACTAATTATTAAAAATTCTAAAGTACTTCTTTTCAAAATTTGACAGTTTAGTAAAAGATACAATTAATATTAATTCAATACTTTCAAATTTGTAAGAAAAATTTTGATAGGATTCAATTTGTTAAAGAAAAATTCATAGTTTTATCCTACAAGATAATCACATGACAATAACACAGCTTAAATATGTATTGGCAGTTGCCGAATATCAAAATTTCACTAAAGCCGCTAAAAACGTATTTGTAACACAGCCCACGCTTAGCATGCAGATACAAAAGCTTGAAGATGAATTAGATATTCAAATTTTTGATCGTACAAAAAAACCAATACAACTTACAGAAGTAGGAAAAAAACTAGTCGTACAGGCTCGGAATATTGTAAATGAGAGTAACCGAATGCAAGATGTTGTTGATCAACAGAAAGGCTTTATTGGTGGGGAATTTACTCTGGGTATTATACCTACTATAATGCCTACCTTACTTCCAATGTTTTTAAATACTTATATAAAAAAATTCCCTAAGGTAAAACTCAAAATAGTCGAATTACCTACCGAAAGCATTATTCAAGATATTTTGGATGGTCATTTAGATGCAGCTATTGCTGCAACACCTTTAAATAATATTAATATAAAAGAACGTGTATTGTATTATGAGCCTTTTGTAGGTTATGTTCCTCCTAATAACAAACTAGCTAATCATGAAAAGCTTTCTCCTGCAGATTTAGACATTAATGAAATGTTACTATTGGAAGATGGGCATTGCTTTAGAGATAGTGTTCTAAATATTTGTAAAACTCAAAAAACTTATGATGAAGAGCGCTTTAAACTAGCTAGTGGTAGTTTTGAAACAATGATAAAACTTGCCAATGAAGGCTTAGGTATGACATTACTCCCCTATTTAAATAGTTTAGATATCAAAGAAACCGATAAGCAAAATTTACGCTCCTTTGAGGACCCAAGTCCTGCCAGAGAGGTAAGTTTAATTTATCATAAAAGTGAATTGAAAATTCAAATCATAAATTCATTAAAAGATACCATCACTTCAATTATAAAAGGGGCCATTGCTTTTCAAAATGTTCAAATAATTAGTCCTTTAGGTAAATGATTTAGTTCAAAATTTATATTTGAAGTAAAATTCTTATATCATATACCTATTATTTTTCAGGTATAAAATTATCGTATACCTAATGTTTATAGGTACTCAAACGATAATAGATGCTAATTGCACATTTATTATGTTTTTGACATGTTTTTTTGTTAAAAATAATATTTTTATCACTATTCTAACAATTAATCATTCAAATATTTACTGCTCATAAAAAAAACTATAACCTATATATTTATTTATGAAAAAAGTTAGACTATTAGTACTGTTCGGATTACTTACAGGTGTATCTGTTCAATCCCAGAATGATTGGGATGGTATTGAAGTCCCTGCCGATGCGGGATCAAAACAAGTTTGGGAACTTCAAGAGGATGTTTCCGACGATTTTAATTACACACTTAATCCAAGTACAGCAAGAACATTTTTTGGAAGCCGTGAGGGTGTTGACGGAAGCAGTTCAAATGCTGTAAAAAACAAATGGTATAATTATTACCATCAAAATTGGGAAGGGCCTGGATTAACTAGATGGAGACACGAAAACGTTTCCGTTAAAGATGGACAACTCCAATTAATTACCAAAAGACTTGAAACACCTGATTTAAAAAAGTTTTTACATAATAATGTAGACTTTGAAAGTCAAGCGACACGTTTAGGTTGTATATCATCTACTAAACAAATACAATTTCCGGTCTATATTGAAACCAGAGCCAAAATTCCTAACGCAGTTACGGCATGTGCAGGTTGGCTTTTGAGTCCCGATGATACTCAGGAAATTGACTTTTTAGAAGCTTGGGGAGGACAATATGCTAGGAATGTCTTTTTTGGATCTAACATTAGTTTAGCGGATCGATTACATTTTAGCCATCATGTGTTTATTAGACCTCCAAACTTTGAGGATTACCAACCAAAAGATGCTACTACATGGTATACAGGTCCTGTAGGAACAAAAACCTATTGGCACGAAAAATTCTATAGGTTTGGTGTCTATTGGAAAAGCCCTACTTATTTAGAATTTTATTTAGATGGAAAATTAGTTAAAGTTTCTAACAGTTTAGACAATCAACCTGGTTTAGATGGCATTGACCCATTAAATATTACTTCTCCAGATAGAACTGCTGCTAACCGTACAGGTTTAAATAAGCCTATGGATATTATTATAAATATGGAGGATCAGGATTGGAGAGCTGCGCAAGGAAGTACACCAACTGATGAAGAAATTAAAAACTTTCCAGATGATCATACCATGAAGGTAGATTGGATTAGAGTGTACAAACCTGTTAAAGCACTAGATTTTGTTGATGCTACAAGCGTAAGTATTGATAGCGAAAACTTTAGTTTAACTATAGGAGAAACTACAACCTTAACCGCTACAGTGGAACCAAGTAATGCTTCAGATAAAAAAGTTTCATGGTCAAGCGATAAAGGATTTATAGCTTCAGTTGACACCGATGGTGTAATTACAGCAAATTCTGAAGGAACTGCTATTATAACTGCTACTTCTAATGATGGAGGATTAACAAACACTATAGAGGTTACTGTTATTGATACAGCACCAACAACAGCCGGTGATAAAGAATTAGTCATTGAAGCCGAAGATTTTAACGAAACTGGTGGAACCTATGATGGTTTTGGTAAGTTTGCTGTAAACGGTAAAGCTGGTATCAATTTTAATCAAAAAGGGGATTGGGGAGATTATATAGTGAACATTCCTGCTACTGATGATTTTAAAGTTACCTATTATATTGGTACACCTTTAGAAGCATCTAGAATAGAAATGTTAGTGGATGGTGTTTCTGTATCAAATGTTGCCGTTATTGCTAGTGGGTGGAATGATTTTGTAGCACTTGAAGTACCTACAAGAATCACATTGACCGAAGGAGAACACACCATACGTTTACAAGGAGCTGGTAGTAATGCCGATGATTGGGAATGGAATTTAGAACGATTTGTTTTAGAAGGAACTAAAGTATTATCTGTGGCTAATTTTGCAGTTAATCCAGATAAAAACTTAGCAATTGTACCTAATCCTGTGAAAAATCAATTTAGGATTACAAATTTAAAATCCGATGATTTCGACTTTACTATTTATGATTTATCGGGGAGTATTGTAAAAGCGGGAGTAGTAAATAGTGATACAAATATTAATACTGATTTGCTTACTCAAGGAATGTATTTTGTAAAACTTTCAGATACTAACGCTGAATTTACTTTAAAATTAATTAAAGAATAATTAAACTCGAATTATACATATAAAAGCCAGGTTTCCATAAGGAAACCTGGCTTTATTTTATAAACAAAAAACTCTAGTCTTTTTGTTGAAATTTTGTTCGTTTACTACCGGCGTACATATTATAATTTACCAAACGGGCTTCAAGCTTGGCATTAAATACTTTTATTTTTCTTGAAGGTCTAAGTCCTACATATTTTAAAGCCTCTAAATCCGAAGTAATAAACCAAGCAACAGTTCCTGGGTATTCTTTTTTTAACGTATCCCCTATTTGACCATAAAATGTTGGCATATCAATAGGTAAACGCTCTCCATAAGGTGGATTAAATACCATATGTAATGATTTTTCTGGGGCCATTTGTTTTGTCGACTCAAAAAAATCGGCTTGTTCAATACTCACAAAATCACTCATGTTCGCATTTTCAATATTATCTTGAGCCTTTCTTACTGCCGAAGGAGCTTTATCAAAGCCAGAAATTTTAATCGAACAATCGCGTATCTTTTTTAAAACAGAAGCTTCTATTTTTTCAAAAAGATCCATATCCCAATCCAACCATTTTTCAAAAGCAAATTCCTTTCTATTTAAATTCGGTGGAATATTACAAGCAATCATCGCTGCTTCAATAAGTAAAGTACCACTACCACACATAGGATCCAAAAAATCAGATTGCCCCTTCCACCCCGAAAGCATTAATAAACCAGCTGCCAACACTTCATTAATAGGTGCTATATTAGTTGCTGTTCTATATCCCCTGTGGTGAAGTGATTCTCCTGAACTGTCCAATGAAATGGTACAAATATCTTCAGAAATATGTATGGAAACCATTAAATCTGGATGATTGGTATCCACATCTGGTCTTTCATTATATTTATCTCTAAACTGATCAACTATAGCATCCTTGGACTTTAATGCTACATATTTAGAATGGTTAAAGGTCGTGGAGTTTACCGTAGTAGCATATACGGCAAATGTATCATCCTTAAACATATAATCTTCCCAATTAATACTTTTTACAAAATCATATAAAGCCTCATTATCTGCAACTTTTTGCTCTGCTATAGGTTTTAAAATTTTTAAAGCCGAACGCAAACACAAATTGGCTTTATACATAAAACCTGTGTCTCCATAAAAACTTACCATTCGATTCCCTTGGGTGACTCTTTCGGCTCCTAAAACTCGAAGCTCATTGGCCAATATTTCTTCAAAACCATAAAAAGTTTTGGCAACCATTTTAAACGATGTACTCACGCTATTAAAACTTAATAAAAATTAATGTTTCTGTTCGTTTAAATCTATATTCAATTCAATTAAAAATTCATATGAATTGTAATTTATTGTAAGAATAAAAGACTTAAACGATATTAACTATTGCAAAAATACATTAATTTTGTGCCCCTATGCCAAAAGATACAACAAAGTGGTACGCGGAGTGGTTTAATACTCCTTATTATCATTCATTATATAAAAATAGAGATGATTCCGAAGCTAAGAAGTTTATGGATAATCTTACGCAACATTTAAGCTTGCAAACAGATGAAACTATACTAGATTTAGCTTGTGGTAAAGGCCGTCATAGCCGCTATTTAAACAGCTTAGGTTATCAAGTAACTGGAGTTGATTTATCCAAAAATAGCATCGATTTTGCTAAGCAACATGAAAATGAGCGCTTAGAATTTGCTGTTCATGATATGACTCAAGTTTATCCCCAACAATTTAATGTTATTTTTAATCTTTTTACCAGTTTTGGTTATTTTGAAAAGGAAGAAGATAACTTAAATACCATTAAGGCCATTAAATCTAATTTAAAAACAAATGGTATTGGTGTAATCGATTTTATGAATGTAAACTATGTAATCGATAACCTAGTCCCTTCTGAAACCAAAACTATAGAAGGTGTTACATATACTATTAGCCGATTTGTTGAAAATGGTTTTATTAATAAAGAAATTAACTTTATTGATCAAGGAGATGTCTTTACTTTTACCGAACGTGTAAAAGCTATAAAGTTAGATGAATTCAAAGCTTATTTTGAAACAGCAGGTTTAACGTTGCTTGAAATTTACGGGGACTATAATTTAACTAAATTTAATACAGCAAGTTCACCTAGATTAATCATGATTTTTCAGTAATGAATTACCTTTTACCTGTTATAGCCGTATTGCTTGGTTTTGGTTTAGTTTATTTTTTAAAACCCGAAAATCAACGAAATATAAAAATATTACTTTCATTTAGTGGAGGTTTTTTGTTAGCAATAACTGTTTTTAATCTCATTCCCGAGATATTTGAGCATTCACATAATCAAGCTTCAAAATATATTGGCTTATTTATTTTATTTGGTATACTCTTTCAGATTTTCTTAGAATATTTTTCTAAAGGTGCCGAACATGGTCACACACATAGTCATGGAGACCAAAAGGAATTTCCTTGGTTATTGTTTTTTAGTTTATCTATTCATGCTTTTTTAGAGGGGTTTCCTATTCATAAAACGCATGGCTTACTCATAGGTATTATTATACATAAGATTCCTGTAGCTATTATTTTAGCCACATTTTTAGTAAGATCGGAGCTTTCAAAAATATATACATTTGTATTTATGCTATTATTTGCTTTTGCAACACCTTTGGGTAGTTTTATTGCTGACAACTTTAGTGTAATAACTCAATTTTATACCGAAATTACTGCCGTTGTCGTTGGGATATTTTTACATATTTCAACAACTATTCTTTTTGAAAGTAGTGAAGGACATCGCTTTAATCTAGCAAAATTAGCAGCAATTATATCAGCCATTACTTTAGCTTATTTTATTTAAATGTTTAGTAAAGAAGAGTCAAAACGTATACGACAGGAATTTTGGACAAGTTTTGGACAAGAATATCCTCGTAAATGGTTATTATACAATACCAAAATAAAGGAACTTTCGTTAAAATTTACGTTTACCACAAAATTCGCACAAGTATCTATTGATATTGATTCCGATGACGAAATTATTAAGGCTTACTATTATGAAAAAATATGGAGCTTAGAAAATATTCTTAAAACAACATTTATTCCAGGAATAATATTAGACCCCCAATATGAAATTAATTATGGCAAACATATAAGTAGGGCTTACATTCAACTTGATAATGTTTCTATACACAATAAAAAAACATGGAATGCCACCTATGAATTTCTATATGAAAACATGGCTCAATTAGAATTGTTTTTTTATGAATATGAGGATTTCATAAAAGGCTAATCATATCTAAAAGATACACTTAGCCTTTTAAATTAGTCAACTATAAATAATTATTTATCTAGTACTTTTAATATATCTAATGGCTCAGCTCTTTTCTTATAGTCTGCTTTTACAAAATCATAAATAATTTCACCCGATGTGTCAACTACATAAGTAGCTGCAATAGGTAGTTCCCTTTGAGAATTATTTTGACTTTTTTCAAGATTAATACCAAAACTCAAATAAATATCATTTAATTCTTTTGGAATTTGATATACTAAATTGAATTTTTTAGCTAATTCATTGTTCTCATCGGTAAGTACTTCAAACGAAAGTTTATTTTTTTCAATAGTACTTAATGAATTATCAGGAATTTCGGGTGTGATAGCTACCAAAGTCGCATTTTTGGCTTCAATTTCAGGTAGTACCTCTTGTAATGCTTTCAATTCCAAATTACAATAAGGACACCATCCTCCTCTATAAAACGCTAAGACTACTTTTTTTCCTTTATCCAAAATTTCATTTATAGATACCTGGTTATTTGTCGCATTAGGTAATATAATTTCGGGAATCTGTTTACCCGTTTTTAGTGAACTTGATGTTATTTGGCTATTTTCTAATTCTTGTATAGCGGCAAGCATAAGTTCCAATTTTTCTTTAGGAATTTTTAATGCGCTTTGATCAGCGTAATCTTTTAAATGTTGAGTTAATGACATAGTGTAATATTTGTGGTTATCAATTTAGTCGGCTACTAATGATTAAAATAACAGAAAAAACATTAAAATTTTAACAATTTTAGCATACTAATTACATATTGAAACCATTTTTATTATCAATATTACTTATATGTTATTATTACCTTCTTTTGATTGTATTTTTCATTAGTGTCCTATAAAGATTCAGGATTACTTTATTTCAAAAAATACGAACCAAGATTATAATTTATACTGGATCAAAGCGTATTAAACTTTTTTTTGCATCAAAATCACTTCTTATATTGATATACATTTAATGCAGTATTCAAAATTTGTTGAATTCTTTGTTTAGGAATATCTTTTAGTGGATCAATAGCTAAAGATTTCATTCTTTTACGATTTCCAGTTTCTAATTCTGGATCATTTAAATATTTACCTTCAACAAAAAGAATATAAGGAATTCCTGTTTTTTTAGTTACAGCCAAAAAGCATAACATTTTATTTTTAAAACTAAAACAAGGTGTTCCCCATTTTAATGTTTCGGTAATACCACTATGCTGTTCAAGTATAATAGTTCTTAAACTTAACAAACAACTTTTATTAGGCTCTTCTTTATTAAAATAATAGGTAGCTACCTCTTGCATTTGACATACACTTAATTGATAGCTACAAAAATATCAACTTCTGCCTCATTTATATTTTTTGATCGCTCATCATAAATTTCAAAATCAACAGAATAAGCTCTATTTAAATCTGACTCCCATATTTTCATCCATTCATTAATTATTAAATTTTGAGTAAGGTCTCCTTTAGCAATAATTTTGGTATATGCTCCTGCCCCGAATGATTTTCCAATCATACCACTTGGAACAACATCCAAACTAGTCACTTTACAACCTATTATAGCGGTATATGGATGATTATGGTCTCCTTCATAATCGGTATACAGCGAATAAATACGATCATCAATTTTATTAGAAATCTGATCTATGATAGCCTCTTCCATAAATTGTTTCCACAATTCGGGAATCTGCTTTGCCGCCTGACCGTTTTTATTTGTAGTTTTTACAGCAATTCCAATAATTTTAAAAGCTTCAATGTTTACTTTTTTCATTGTTTTATGTTTTGGTTTACTGCAAAATTATTACAGCTTTATGCCAAGGGTATGTCAGGGGTATGCCACTTTTTTTTACATTGCTCCATATATTGCTGGAATGTAATTTTATGTGGTTCAAAATGCCTATTTAAAATAGTTAGGCTCTGTATACAATCCAATCGAAAGGACCTAAATTCATTTTTTAGACGACAAAAAGCAATTAGAATCCAATTATTTTGAGTGGTATACAAGGCAAAAGCTTCCACTTCGCGTTGTGAATATTCTTTTTTTAAAGAAACATATTCAATAGAAATAAGCTGGTAGTTCGCTATTGTTGATTGAATTTTAATTAAGTAGTTACTGCTTTTATCACCTTCAATATTATTCCGAATCTGTATCCTATTGGCAAGCAATGCAGTTTTTTCTTTTTGCGAATACTTTAAAGTTGCTTTTATTTTGGTTATGGCACTTTCATAAAAGTGCACCAAAGATGCATCTTTGTTCTGTTTTATTAAATATTCAGCTGTTAATAAGGCATTAGCTTCTTCTTGTGTAAACATTACGGGAGGGAGTGTATAGCCTTCCATAATGGTATAGCCCTTGCCTTCTTCGGTTATAATAGGAACTCCAGATTGTTCTAAAGTTCGGATATCTCGATACACCGTTCTCATACTTACACCATGCTTTTCAGCAATTGCTCTGGCTGTGACTATTCGTTTTGACTGTAATTGAGTCAAAATTGCTGTCAATCGCGTCAGTCTTGGTTTATCATTTGCCATTTTATATTCTTAACTAGAACGCCTAATGTGGATTGAACGACTAGACTCAAAAATATTCTTTTAAAAATTACATTCAAAATTTTCTGGCTTCCAAATAATTCTCCCTTCATTAAGTGTATTAATAGCTAATTTTAGTGTTCCATAACTCCCAATAATTTCACCAGAACAATCTTCAACTAAAAAAACTGAATCTATTAATGGATGACAGTCAGCAAAAATAAAAACTGAATCCCCTTTATATTCTGTTTGAACTATATAAAAATACTTAGCCTCATCTGGATTTTCTTCTAAAAGCTTAATTTCAGCTGCTAACCAAGCTAAATCTTTAGTTGGATTTTCAACAGAGCATATTTGCTTTGTTTTGGATATTTCTACAATTTCATTCTTAGGGTTTTCATCATCACTATGACATGACAACATACAATTTAATGAAAAACAAATACATAAAACTTTAACTAAAAAAATGGGCTTCATCATTTATAAAATTTACATTCATAAAGTAGATGCACTGTTTTTACAAAGGTTGCTTGTATAATTAATTTTTATCTGCTAACATGGGTACAAATCTAAACTCACCAAACTCTTGCTTTTGAAATGTTTTTTCGTCTGTTCTAATATATAAATGCATAATCTGCGGATCATTCCCTACAGGAATTACCAAGCGCCCGCCAATAGCCACTTGACTTAATAAGGCTTTGGGTACAAATGGTGCTCCTGCAGTAACAATTATGGATTGAAAAGGGGCTTCTTCGGGCAATCCCTTATATCCATCACCAAAAATTAAACGTTTGGGTCGGTAATTTAATTTAGGTAGTAATTTTTGAGTGCTTTTAAACAATTCTTGCTGCCTTTCAATAGAATACACTTTAGCTCCCAATGTACATAATACAGCAGTTTGATAGCCCGAACCTGTGCCTATTTCCAACACTTTATCTCCCTTTTTAACCTGCATTAATTCTGTTTGAAAAGCCACCGTAAACGGGTGAGAAATAGTTTGGGAAGCGCCAATCGGAAAAGCCTTATCCTGATAAGCATGATTTTCAAAAGAAGAATCCAAAAACAAATGCCTTGGTATACTATTAATTGCTGTTAAAACAGCGGTATCCTTTATCCCCTTTTTCATAAGCGTTTCCACTAATAATTTTCGTTTTCCTTGGTGTTTGGGTAGATCTTTATGGAGCATAGTTTTTTATTATATTGTAAAAATAAACTATTACGTTATTTTTTTTTGACCTAAATTTAAAATAAGCCGCTTTATCGCTTATTTTTGTTTTAAATAGACGATTAACTGGCTTATAAAATATAAGACCATAACTTTCAATTTTAAGGATTGTTTAAAATTGAATTCAATTCCACTACTGTGGGTTAAAACATTAATATATGCTTAAAGCAGGAGTTCTTGGAGCGGGACACTTAGGAAAAATTCACCTCCGATTATTAGCACAATCCGAACATTATGAATTAATAGGTTTTTATGATGCCGATGAAATTCATGCCCAACAGATTGTAAAAGAATTTGGATACACCTATTTTGATTCTATTACTAAATTGATTAAAGCTGTAGATGTTGTGGATATTGTAACCCCTACTTTTGCTCATTTTGAAACTGCTAAAAAAGCTATTGAAAGTGGTAAACATGTATTTATTGAAAAACCCATTACCAATACTGTCGCTGAGGCGGAAGAATTAATTGCACTAGCCAAAAAACATCATGTAAAAGGACAAGTAGGTCATGTGGAACGTTTTAACCCTGCCTTTACTGCCGTGAATGATAAAATAAACAATCCCATGTTTATTGAAACCCATCGTTTGGCTGAATTTAATCCGCGAGGTACCGATGTCCCTGTGGTATTAGATTTAATGATCCATGATATTGATGCAATTTTAAGTGTTATTGATTCGGATGTTAAAAATGTAACGGCAAGTGGCGTTGCCGTTATTAGTGAAACTCCCGATATTGCCAATGCGCGTATTGAGTTTGAAAATGGTTGTGTGGCCAACTTAACGGCAAGTCGTATTTCATTAAAAAATATGCGTAAAACACGTTTTTTTCAAAAAGACGCTTACATATCAGTTGACTTTTTTGAAAAGAAATGTGAGGTTGTTAAAATGAAAGATGCGCCTAAAGAACCTGGCGAGTTTGATATGATTTTGCAAAATGCCGAAGGAGTGCAAAAGCAAATCTATTTTGAAAACTCTGAAATTGGAGATAATAATGCCATTTTAGATGAGTTAAATGCTTTTGCTACTGCTATTACTAATGATACCACACCAATTGTGAGTTTGGAGCAAGCTACGGCTGCTTTAAAAGTGGCTTTAGCCGTTATTGAAGATTTTTCAGTATAGTTTATGAGTACACAAATTTCAAAAAATATTACCGAGTTAAAACAACAACTTCCAGAGCAAGTAAGCTTAGTTGCCGTTTCTAAAACCAAACCCATTGAAGATTTACAAGAAGCCTATAATGCGGGACAGCGTATTTTTGGTGAAAATAAAATTCAGGAAATGGCTCAAAAGTGGGAAGCCCTTCCTAAGGATATTGAATGGCATATGATTGGGCATGTACAAACCAATAAGGTCAAATACATGGCACCCTTTGTACATTTAATTCATGCCGTGGATAGTTTTAAATTGCTTAAAGAAATTAACAAACAGGCTTTAAAAAACAATCGTATTATACATTGTTTGTTACAGCTTAAAATTGCTGAAGAGGATTCAAAGTTTGGTCTTTCATTAGAAGCTCTTACTGATATATTAAATCACCAAGAATTAAGTGAGTTCAATAATATCGTAATCACTGGGTTTATGGGTATGGCTAGTTTTACTTCAGACGAAAGTCAGCTTAAAGAAGAATTTAACTATTTAAAAACACAGTTTGACACCCTAAAACAACAAAAACAAACACCAAATATACAGTTAAAAACGCTATCCATGGGAATGAGTGGCGACTACCCTATTGCAATTTCCTGCGGAAGTACTATGGTTAGAGTAGGAAGTGCTATTTTTGGAGCTAGGAATTATAAGAATTAAGAATTTTTTTGAATTCTTCAAAAAAATTCTTTGAAACCAACAACAGACAACCAACAACTGACAACTAAAACTACCAACAACTAAAAAAAAGAATTTGTACGCCATACTTGATATAGAAACTACGGGAGGGAAATTTAATGAAGAAGGCATTACCGAAATTGCTATATACAAATTTGACGGTCATAAAGTAATAGATCAGTTTATTAGCTTAGTAAATCCCGAAAGACCTATTCAACCTTTTGTAGAAAAACTTACTGGCATTAACAGTGCTATGCTCAAAAGTGCTCCTAAGTTTTATGAAGTCGCCAAACGCATTGTTGAAATTACCGAAAATAGCATCATTGTTGCTCATAACGCTGTTTTTGATTATCGTATTTTACGGACTGAATTCCGTAGATTAGGCTATAAATTTGAAAAAAACTCACTTTGTACCGTTGAACTTTCTAAAGAATTGCTACCGGAGCAAGAATCACATAGTTTAGGAAAGCTTGTCCGCTCTTTAGGAATTCCTATTGCCGATCGTCATAGAGCTAGTGGTGATGCCTTAGCTACTGTTGAGTTGTTCAAATTATTATTAAATAAAGATTTAGATAAAGAAATTATTACTCGAACAATTAAAGACTTAAATGTTCAATATAACGATAAGTTACAAGGCCTATTAACTGATTTACCTAGTAGTACGGGTATTTATTATATGTATAATAAAGAAGGAAAAATTATATACATAGGTAAGAGTAAGAATATCAAAAAACGCATTAATCAACATTTTGTAGCTACTAATAAAAAGGCAAAAGCAATTCAAAACGAAATTGATCGCATAAGTTTTGAAATAACCGGATCTGAAATGATTGCCTTACTACTAGAAAATGAAGAAATTAAACGACATAAACCTAAATATAATGTAGCTTTAAAACGTTCCATTTATACCCATGCCCTGTACCCTATTACAGATGATCATGGTTATATACATTTAAAATTACTAAAAGCTGACGGACGTAAGAAACACATTATAAGCTTTTCCAATAGGGATTCGGGTAAGGCTTTTTTACATAAAGTAAGCGAAATACATGGTCTTTGTGAAAAATTTACAGGTATATACACCGATAAGGGAAGTTGCTTTAAATTTCAAATTCAAGAATGTGCAGGAGCTTGTATTGGTAAAGAAGCTAAGGATGATTATAATTTAAGAGTGCGTAAAATTATTGAGCAATATACGTTTAGAGATAAAGATATGCTCATTATAAGTAAAGGAAGAGAAACTGGCGAAAAAAGTGTAACTCTTATTGAAAATAGTGAATTTAAAGGTTTTGGGTATTTCAAACTAAATCATCAAATTTCTTCTTTAGAAATTATATACTCATTAATTACACCAATGCATCATAATAAAGATGCACAACATATTATTCAAACCCAACTACGTAAGGATCGAAGATTAAAAATAATGCCTTTACCTAAAAAGGTTGACTAGTTAAAATAAGTAAATACTTATAATTTACAGTCATGAAAGGTATTCGTTGATACTCTTAGATAACTAGAAAGAATTAACTTACAATTAATATAAAACTAACTATCAACACATTAAAACTTAGAGAAACATTTTATATTAGATTTTAAATAATCGTTACGTAGAATGAAGCATTTTTTTTTAATTAATTTTCTTATCACGCTATTTTTAACTTCACATGCCCAAGTTAATTTAAAAGAAACTAAGGAAAATAGATTTAAAACTTTTACAAGTGTTATAAAAAACAATGTAGTATCCATACCCGGGGATTTTAAAACTATAGGACATACATTCACTAAAGATTGGAAAACTACTGCTGCCTATGCCATTGGCACATTAGGCTTAATTACTACTGATAAAATAACTACCAATTTTTTACATCAACACATAGAACCACATATTAACTATAAACTTCCCAATATAGCTCCCATAAATAATAAAGTTCCTTTTTTACATGATGCGGATGGTTATATAGGATTACCCATATTAGGCCTTTATGCCACATCAATTCTAATCAATAATAAAAAAGGACAACGCATTGCTGCTAATGCTACTAAATCTTTGATTTACTCTTATATTATATCACATTTGGTTTTAAAATCTGTTTTTGCTCGAAACAGACCTATCAGAGATGGTTACGACAATCCTGATAGTTTTACCAAAAACAATTGGGATTTTGGAAATTTCCATCCCATATATCCTGGTGTTAGGACAGATGGTACTTCATTTCCTTCATTACACGCAACTGCCTTTTTTGCTGTTGCAAAAGTGATGCAAATGGAATTTAATAATTATTGGATCCCTTATACTTTTATTGCAGGTGTTTTTTTTTCCCAAGTTGAAGATCATAATCATTGGATTTCTGATCTTGCAATAGGTGGACTGATTGGAACAATTATAGGGAAATCAATAGTTATAAATAGTAGGAAGCAGCAAAAATTAAAACAAAATGGGGTCACCAATTATAAGCCTGGTCAATTTAAAAAAATGATTTTACCACAAATTTCACATAATAAAATTGGTATACACTTTATTGCTACTTTTTAAAAAATAAAATATTCTACAAGTTATTTTCATAATGAATCATCATAGATTATAGCTCTAAATATTTTATATTGTATTTTTATACTATTATATTCTTTACATTTTGAAGAACCGCTTATACAACATCATTTTTAAAGCAGATACAAAAGAAGGAATCCTTTTTGATATTGTTTTACTTATTCTAATTGTTGCTAGTGTTGCCCTTGTAATGCTAGAAAGTGTTGTTCCTATAAATAATAAATACGGTCATTTTTTTGATATTTCAGAATGGATCATAACCATTTTATTCTCAATAGAATATATTGTAAGAATTTATATAAGCCGAAGACCAAAAAAATATATTTTTAGTGGATTAGGTATTATTGATTTATTATCGCTTTTACCTAAATATCTTTCTTATTTTTTAGTAGGCTCACATGCATTGGTTGCTTTACGTGCCTTACGCCTACTTCGTGTTTTTCGAATTTTAAAACTAGCGCGCTATATTGATGAATCTAACAAACTAGTATCCTCATTAAAAGCTAGTAAGGCCAAAATATCTGTTTTTTTAATGGCAGTTATTGTTTTATGCATTTTACTAGGAACTATTATGTATTTAGTAGAAGGAGCAGATAACGGTTTTACTAGTATACCTCAAAGTGTTTATTGGTGTATTGTTACTATGACTACTGTTGGCTTTGGTGATATTGCTCCAGCAACACCTTTAGGTAAATTAATAGCATCGCTAATTATGATCATTGGGTACGGTATAATTGCCGTTCCTACAGGTATTGTTAGTGCCGAATATGCACAACAAAAAAGCAAAAAAAATAACATAAACCCCAATCAATGCCCGCAATGTGCCACTACTAAAATTAGCGAATCAGCTTCTTTTTGCCATAATTGCGGTCAAGCCTTAACTTAATGCATACACCAAAAAAAACACTTATTGTTGTTGTAGGTACAACTGCTATAGGTAAAACCGCTTTAGGAATAAAATTAGCACAGCACTTCAATGCTGAAATCATTTCTGCGGATAGTAGGCAATTTTTTAAAGAAATGAGTATTGGTACAGCTGTTCCCGATACTCATGAATTGGCCGCAGCTAAACATCATTTTATTCAACATATTAGTATTGAACAAAAATATAGTGTAGGTGACTTTGAAAAAGAAGCACTTAAAAAGCTGGATGAACTATTTAAAACTAATGATACCGCAATTATGGTAGGTGGTTCTGGCCTTTATGTAGATGCTGTATGCTATGGGTTAGATAAATTTCCTGAAGTTGATGCGGAAACTAAGAAATATGTAGCTGATTTATATAATGAAAAAGGTTTAGATGCGATTACTACATTATTAAAAGAAAAAGATCCTGAATATTATGATACTGTTGAACTACAAAACCCGCACAGAGTATTAAGAGCTGTTGAAGTTTGCTTGGCTAGTGGAAAACCCTATTCTAGTTTTTTAAAAAAAGGAAAAATTACCAGACCTTTTAATATCATTAAAATAGGACTAGAAGCTGAAAGAGCTACTATTTATGATCGAATTAATAGACGTGTCGATATCATGATCGAAAATGGATTACTTGATGAGGCCAAAAAACTTATTGAATTCAAACACTTAAACGCACTCAATACTGTTGGGTATAAAGAGTTATTTCAACATTTTGATGGTGAAATAGATTTAGATTTCGCTGTTGCTGAAATTAAAAAAAATACTAGGCGTTTTGCCAAACGACAACTTACCTGGTATCGTAAAGATGATACTATTCATTGGTTTGATTACAATACTACTATTCAACCAATTATTGATCTTATAAAAAACAGTTAATTTTTTTTACAAAGAAACTTCTAAAATTTTAGCATTCCCTTTTAATTGAATTTGATCAATGGCAGCAGGTAATAAAATCGTACTACCCGTATTAATAACATACTTTTCATTATCATAACTCAATTCAAAATCCCCTTCTACACACATTACTATTACAAATGAATCTGTTTTAGAAAAATCCTGAGTTAAATCTCCTTCTAACTTTAAAATGTTAGTTTTAAAATACGGAGTATACACTAACTCATTCGCTTTATTTACAGGGGTCGTATAATTAGTTTTATAACTATCATGCACCTTAAAATCTATGGCGTCAACAGCTTGTTCGGTATGCAGTTCTCTTGTTTCACCAGTTTTAGCATCTACTCTATTATAATCATAGATACGGTAAGTAATATCGGAGGTTTGCTGAATTTCTGCTAATAATACTCCTGCACCTATGGCATGTACTCTACCTGTGGGTATATTAAACACGTCACCACTCTTCACTTTTTCAGTATGGAGTACTTCTAAAATATCACCAGTTTCGAGTGTTTCTATATAAGCTTGTTTTGTGAGCTTTTTATCAAATCCTGCGATTAGCTCAGCATTTTCTTCTGCTTGCATCACATACCACATTTCATTTTTCCCAAATGAATTATGACGTTCCTTTGCTAAAGCATCACTTGGATGTACTTGTATGGATAACGGTGTTTTTGCATCAATAAACTTAATTAATAAAGGAAAATCATTCCCAAATTTTTCAAAAACAGCTTTACCTAAAAAATCTGTCCCTAAAGTTTTTATCAGCTCCTTTATAGTTTTTCCTTGTAAACTACCATTACTTACAACTGTTTCATCATTTTCAACTGCCGAAATCTCCCATGATTCACCAATATTATTTTCAGTGTATACTTTATTTAGGATAGTTTTTAATTTTTCGCCACCCCACATACGATATTTGTATAAAGGAGTAAATTGTAATGGATAAATTGCCATTTTAAATATTGTTTTATTCTGGATCAAATATAACTAAGTAATTTCTACTTACAAATCTGTATGGCAATTAACTCTGTAAAACTTCGGCTAGCACCTTTTCATATATTTCCTCATATACAGGGACAATTTTAGTAATATCAAAAATAGCTGCTTGAGCTTTTGCATTTTCTTTAAAAAGTGATAATGTAGCATCTTCTTTAAGAATTTTTACTGCATTTGCCACCATATCGGAGACATTCCCTACATCACTTAAAAAACCAGAAAAACCGTGTTTATTTACTTCAGGAATACCACCAGAATTACTGGATATTACTGGGACACCATGAACCATAGCTTCTAAAGCAGCTAAACCAAAACTCTCTCTTTCGGAAGGAAGTAAAAATAAATCCGAGAAACATAAAATTTTATCAATCTCATTACTGTTCCCCATAAAAATAACTTGTTCCTTAATACCTAACTCTTTGCATTGCTTACGGGCATCACTTTGTAGGGGTCCATCGCCTACCATCATTAATTTTGCCGGTATATGTTCTGTAATACCTTTAAATATTTTTATTACATCATCAATACGTTTAACAGGTCTAAAATTACTAATATGTGTAATAATGCGTTCGGTTGGCTTTGCCATTATATGTCGTTGACATTCCACTTCTTTATCACCTGATTTTGAAATGTCAATAAAATTAGGCACGACTTGTATTTTATTGTCTGGAATTTCAAACAAACGTAACGTATCATCTTTTAAACTTTGAGAAACCGAAGTAACTGCATTACTTTGATTAATACTAAATGTAACTGCTGGTTTGTATTGTGGGTGATTACCAACAAGTGTAATATCTGTACCATGCAATGTAGTTACCATAGGAATATGTATCCCTTCTTGTGCTAACATTTGCTGCGCCATATAACCTGCATAAGCATGAGGAATAGCGTAATGTACATGAAGTACTTGGATATCAAATTTTTTAATAATACGAACCAATTTACTTGAAAGCGCTAACTCATAGGGCTGGTATTGGAAAAGTGGATATTCGGGTACCGAAACTTCATGAAAATGAATATTAGGGATTAACATATCCAAACGTACTGGCTGTCGGTAGGTGATAAAGTGAACATCATGACCTTTTTTAGCTAAGGCAATTCCTAACTCGGTAGCAACTACTCCACTCCCACCAAAAGTAGGATAACATACCACAGCAATTCTCATATACTTATTTTTTTAGTTTAGAGTCGTAAAGAACTCTAAAAAATTTCAGTTAAATTAGTTAATCTAATATAGTTTTTTGAGCTGTTTCATCAAACTCAATAGCTTCATAAATTAACTGTTGTATTTTTGTTCTAATATCTTCTCTAATTAATTTTCTGTTTCCAGAATCAGGGTAGGTTCGGTTGCTTAAAAATACATAAACTATTTCTTCTTCGGGATCTGCCCAAGTGTAAGTCCCTGTAAAACCACTATGACCAAAACTACTCATAGAAACACACCCACAAGTTGGTCCCGAAACATCAAGCTGAGGTTTATCAAAACCTACACCTCTCCTGTTTTTTTCATCACAATAATAACAAGTATTAAACTTATCTATAGTTTTGGGCTTAAAATAAGTCTGTCCTCCGTAAGTGCCTCTATTTAAAAATAGCTGCATTATTTTGGCTACATCATTTGCATTAGCAAACAAGCCTGCATGGCCACCTACACCACCAAACATAGCCGCTCCTTGATCATGTACATAACCTTGTATTGTTGTATTCCTGTATAAATTATCAATCTCGGTAGGAACTATTTCGGATTTTTTAAAACGACGCAATGGTAAATATCCTGTTCTATTTGCTCCTATAGAATTGTACAGTAAATTATGTGTTAATTCTGCCATTGACGTATTAAAATAACGTTCCACATAACGCTGTAAAAAATAATAGGGCAAATCACTGTATTTATAGACCTTTCTATCCCTAAGATCACTGTCTACAATTTCTTTAAAAATAGAATCTTTCATGTCCTTACGTAAAAAAAGTTCTTCTGCAACTTGAATGCTATACACTGAATCTTTTAGCTTACTGTAGTATTTAGGACTAGGCTTCATTGTAATAGAATCTAATGTACTTACGTAAAAAGGAATCCATGCTTGTAAACGTGCGTAATGCGATAACGCTTCAACTATTTTAATATCTGCCTTGTTCGTTTCTTTTAATTCTGGTAAAATATCCACTAACTTATCCGTAATACTCATAGCCCCAGTTTGCTCCATTCTCATGATAACTGGGAGTGTTCCTAGTATTTTTGTTAAAGAAGCTAAATCATAAATACTTTGATTTGTAATCGGAACTTCTTTTTTATAAGTCTGATATCCGTAAGATTTATTATGAATTACTTTTCCTTTCCGAGCTATTAACAGTTGTAAACCTGGAGTCATTTCTTCGCGTAAAGCAATATTGACTACCGAATCAATTTTAGCTAATTTGTATGAATTAACACCAACACTTTCCGGTAGACCGTAAGATAATCGTTCATTATTGTTCAAAAAAAAACCGTCACCTTCGTTAAAATAAGGTGCAATACTTACTGGAAGTTTTCCTTTAAATGATCCGGCTCCAAACAACGCCTGTGCAGCCTTTTGTTGAAAAATTTCACTGTTTTGATATCCTACAATTATACCTGTTAATGCAGGAATCGCACTTAAATTTTGTAATGCATAAGGCTTGGCAAAACTTACTAAAGTAGTTTTATGCATTGCTGCTATGGAATTTAAAACTGTAGCTTCTTCGGCTTTAAATTTATAGGATTTCCATGGAGAATCATTAGATTTGTGAAAACCTACTATAATTTGATTATAATCATTTAATTTAAATAAATCTGCAGCAGTTTTAACTTCAACTAAATCTATTTTTGCATATAATTTTAGTTGTTCATAAAATGCTTTTCCACTGGCATCACCCATGTGAACATAAGCAATTTTAGTCATTTCTAAATTCCTAATAGGTACCGAATTTAAATCATTACGTAAAAGTGTTAAGCTATTTTCAGCCACTTCTTCGTACAATAAATCATTTTCTAAGCTCAGTAAATCTTTCTGTAAATTATCTAGAACTATAGGTGTGTATTGATGTAATCCTACTTTATATTTTGCTTTCAATATTTTTTTTACTGAAATCGCTAAACGCTCTTCAGTTATCCCTCCATTGTTAACTTCATTAATTATTTTTTGAATAGACTTTGGAATATCTTCAGAAATTAAAAGTACATCATTACCCGCTTTAAATGCTGCCAAATCAATTGCTCCGGGTTCCTTAAAATTAGATGCTCCCTTCATATTTAAAGCATCTGTAAATATTAAACCTTTAAACTTTAATCTATCTTTTAAAATGTCTGTAACCACTTTTGGAGAAATAGATGATGGTAAACCTTCGGTACTTTCTAAACTTGGAATATTTAAATGCGCTACCATAACACTGGATAAACCTTTTTTGATAAGCTTACGGTATGGATAAAGTTCAACATCATTTATTCTTTTTTCAGAAAATAAAATGCTAGGTAATGTTTTATGCGAATCCTTATCGGTATCACCATGACCAGGAAAATGTTTACCACTAGATAGCACACCTACAGAATGCATTCCTTCCATAAAAGCGATACTTTTATTAGTCACCCTTTCCTTAGATTCTCCAAAAGAGCGATTCCCTATAATAGGGTTTTGTGGATTGGTATTGATATCTAGTACAGGTCCAAAATTCATGTGTACCCCTAGCCTTTTACAATGTTTTCCTATTTGTACCCCAACTTTTCTAATTAAGTCATTAGATTTTAAAGCACCTAATGTCATGTTCCATGGAAAAGCATAAGTAGAGTCTAATCGCATGGCTAACCCCCATTCGGCGTCCATTGTGATTAGCAAAGGAATTTTAGATTTTGCCTGCAATGCATTATGCATTTTTGCTTGCTTAACTGGTGTTCCTTTAGAAAATATGATCCCACCAATTTCCTGTTCTTCTACTAATTTTAACACCCGTTTTTGTTCTGCCATTCCCTTTTCGGAAAAAACATCGACAATAAATAATTGCCCTACTTTCTGTTTTAAAGTAAGACTATTATAAACACTATCCACCCACTTAGTTTGGCCTTCTTGATTGTAGGCTAATAAAGGGTCTATTTGCGCCGTTAATGTATGTACTGAGCAAAAAAGTGTGATTAAGGCTAAGAAATATTTCAAGTATATGAGTTATTTTAAAAAACGACTATGCCAGCTTTCTGTCATGGGAACTTCCCAATCTGTTTCATACTCACCTTTGGTAGTCACTAAATTATTAAAAACGATTGTAGTTGCTGAAACTGATCTGTTTTTTACCATTTTTCTGAAATCAATTAAATTTTTGTAAGCTACAAACTCACCATTTTTAAATGACACATTCATTTTATCCAATAAATCCACATTATAATCCTTTTCTAATTGCTGAATAAAATGTACAGAAGCATCAATAGAACAGCCTGAAGCTGAATGATGATCATTATCAACCGCTATGGTAATAAAACGATTGTATTTAATATCATATCCTGCTTTTAAATTTGATCCATGTGCTGCCCAACCCGAAATAAATTCATCTAATTTACGAGTTATTTCAATTAATTCATCGGTTGAAAATGAACGATTAGCTTGGTATATCCAAACTTTAGATGTTTCTGATAATTCTGAAAATGGTACTAACATATACTAATTACAACAAAAATTAAGCCACTGTAAAGACTAATTTTGTTTTACAATAACTACACAATAAAAATACGCTATTCTTTTTTAAAATACGAGAAGTTAAGTATCCTTTATAAACAACTATTCAACAAGGCTAATACCGTCTGGTTCAATTTTAATTAAGCGTTGTTTATACAAAGTTCCTATTGCCTTTTTAAAATTCTTTTTACTCAATTGTAAAATATCCTTTATTTTTTCGGGCGAAGACTTATCATTTAATGCTAAAAAGCCTCCTTCTGCTTTTAGCATTCTAATGATTAGATCGGCATTAGGTTCTATACTCCTATATCCATGTCTTTGTAATGTTAAATCAATTTTATTGTCTGAACGTACTTTTTTTACAAAACCTTTCATACGATCACCTACATTAATCTTCTGAAAAATTTCATCATCATAAACCAAACCTAAATATTTTTGGTTAATAATCATATTCCAGCCTTTATCGGAAGGATGAGAGGCTATTAAATCTACCTCTTCATAAGAAGATAATAACACCAACTTATTGCTTAAAAAACGATTTGTTTTTGATGATCCTACCAGTCGTTCCGTTTTTTCATCTAAATACACGTAAACTAAGTAACTCCGACCAACTTTCATTTGATTGGCTTGTTCTTTAAAAGGAACAAATAAATGTTTTTCTAATCCCCAATCCAAAAATGCTCCAATTTCAGAAACCGCGGCACATTTCAAAAAAGCAAATGAATTTACAGTCGCAAAAGGTTCCAATGTTGTTGCCACTATACGCTCCATATGATCCAAATAAGTAAACACCTTTATAGAACCACCTACTTCAAATGTTTCTGGAACATATTTATTAGGTAGCAATACTTCATCGCCATCCTCATTAGTTAAATATATACCGGGTAAACGTTCTCTGTCAATTGTTAAAACGTGATATGTTCCTATTGAAATCATTAAATAAAATTTTCGTAAAGATACTGTTTTAATTTCTCCCCGAAAGCCTAATTTTACTCATCTTAAGCCACAAATAAATAATTAGGTCAATAAATACAAAAGGGATGAAAACAAAAAATCTCAAGGTAATTAAACCATGAGATTTCATCTAATTTAATAGTTATTTATTACTTATTATAAACAGCTTCTTTTCCAAAATGTTTAGTTAATAAATAATATACTACTGCTCTATATTTAGATCTATTTGATTTTCCATAAGCCTCCATAACAGATGCTATAGCAGAATCTAACGCTGCACCATCGGATAATCCTAATTTTTTAATTAAAAAATTATTTTTTACTGTTGCTATTTCTGCTTCATCACTACCAGAAACAGTTGAAGCATCTTTATTATAAATTGATGGTCCACAACCTATAGTGACTTTAGTTAACAAGTCCATATCAGGTGTTTGATTCAATTTTTCCTTAATATCCGTTGCGTACTTCTCGATTAATTCGTCTCTTTTACTCATTTCTAATGGTTTAATTAAAATACTTAGTGTTATACTCAAATATAACGTTTATTCATGCTAAACAAAAGAAAATTATTAAAATCTAATATTATTCTCTTATTTTTGAGAAATATTTTAGAAGAACTGTATCATTTATTAGACGAGGCGTATGAATCTCTAAAATTTGCCTCCCATTTCCTTTAAAAAAGGTATCTATTTTCACAGCAAAATCTTCCCCGTTTGTAAAACTATAAGTAAAGCCGTACATAGCAGCTAATTTATCTGCTTTTAACTGGTGAGTAGTTTCTAAAAAGGTAGAAAAATAAGAGGCTTCTTTATCCCCAGGTAAAATCCTAAAAATTCCTCCTCCATCATTATTAATCACTATAATTTTAAAATCTGCTGGAATATAATTATTCCATAATGCATTACTGTCATAAAAAAAACTCAAATCACCAGTAATCAAAATTGGTGATTTGTTATTCATAATAGCTGCTCCAATTGCTGTACTTGTACTTCCATCAATTCCACTTGTTCCTCTATTACAAAATACTTCTACTCCTTTTGGTAATTTAAATAGTTGTGTATATCGTATAGTGGAACTATTACTAAGCTGCAAATGAGCCTGTTTTGGAAGTTTTTTTATGAGCTGATCAAAAACTAATAAATCGGAATATGGAATACTCTTTAAATAAGCATCATGTCCTTTTACCCCTTGTTGATATTGAGTTAACCAAAAATTTTGATAATTTGAAACTGAAATTGGATGGTCATTCCCTAATAATGAATCAAGAAAAAGTTGAGGCGTTGTTTTTATATGTGATGTTAAACAACCATAGGTATCATAAGCCTTTTTGGTATTTACATGCCAGTGTGTTTTAGGAGTGTATTCACGTAAAAATGCTTTTATTTTTTTGGAAACAACAAAACCACCAAATGTTAACAAAAGTTCGGGTTGTAATTGTTTAAACTCCTTAGCGGTCAACTTTGCTATTAATTGATCAATACTGGGAATAGCTTTAGCATGGTGTAAATTTGAAGTTGTTTCGGTAAACAACAACACACCTGGATCCTTCAATAATCGATCTAATACCACATCATTTATTCGATTTGGAGGTAATACGCCAACTAATACTAGTTTTTTTGAAGTTGTATTCCATTCAAATTGGATTTCTTCATTACAAGTATATGTTTCATTTACATCATTAGTAGATTTCAATGCTACTACATCTTCAACAGCTACTTCTATTGTATTATACAAAGGTTCGTAAAAAGGAATATTTATATGCGTGGGTCCTTGTTCATTTTTGGCTATATCAATAGCTTTTGCAATTTTACTAAAATTAGTATGCAATAAATTGTCAGAATAACCAATATCATTAGTTAAATTGGCTTCACACAAAATATGATTTTTAAACACTCCTTCTTGTCTAATGGTTTGCCCATCACCAATATCAATATGTTCTTTTGGTCTATCGGCACTTAAAATTACCAAAGGAATATCGCTGTAAAAGGCTTCTGCAATAGCGGGATAATAATTAAGCAAAGCACTCCCCGATGTACAAACTAAAGCCACGGGTTCGTTGGTTTGTTGAGCAATACCCAATGCAAAAAATGCAGCACAACGTTCGTCAACAATGCTATAACATTTAAAATAAGGATCATTACTAAAACTTATGGTAAGTGGCGCATTCCTAGAACCTGGAGAAATAACAATATGCTTAAGATTTTTATGCTTACTAATCGTTATAATTTGTTGCGCTAAAGGAATAGATGAAATTATTTTTTTACTCATAATTTAGGATTGCTCAAAAATACAACCCAACCAAATAGAATACTACTTTTTGCAAGAATTTTATAAAACAGCTTTCATTATTTTAGATTTGTTCACCGTCTCTTCCCATTCCAAAACGGGATCAGAAGCTGCAGTAATTCCTCCGCCTACATAAATTTTTGCCTGCTCTTGCTCAATTTCCATACAGCGTAAATTTACATATAATTGCGTATTCCCCTCTGGTATATACTCCCCTAAATAGCCGGTATAATAACTTCTATGATAGCCTTCATTACCTAAAATAAATTCTTGCGCTTTTAATTTTGGTAAACCACAAACAGCAGAAGTTGGATGCAACACTTCAACTAATTCCCCTAATTGATTCACTTTTTTTAATTGCCCTTTAATCACCGTTTTTAAATGTAACAAACTCCCTGCTTTTTGAGTGGTTGTTTCTCCTTTTTGAATATTAAACACTATTGGAGTCAAAGCTTTTAACATAGAATCTACTACCATTTGTTGCTCTTCAATCTCCTTTTTTCCCCATTCAACACCTGTTGTATCATTATATGCCATAGTACCTGCTAATGCTATTGTTTCAAAATACGATTTCTTTAATGAAACTAAAGTTTCGGGACTAGCACCAAGCCACATCCCTACTTTTGGATGATACCAACAATAACAAAAGGTATTGGGATATAAACTGCACATTTTTTTAAACCATTCAATAGGCACATGTTCATCTATACTAAGGGTTTCAACTCTAGAAACAATAACTTTTTGCAACTCATTTAATCTAAGTTTTTCTAGCGCCTTTTCAACAACACGTATATGTTTTTCCTTATGATTCGTATTAGTCTCTGATGTATTATTAGTTGCTAATGAATCAATTTGATCCGAATGCATATGGGTAGTTAAAATAATAGAAGAATTACGAGGAAACCAAATCGAATTTTTACTTGTATCCATAAAAGGACTAAATACAAAACCTGCCTCATTAAATCCACCTCCAGCTTTTATTTCATTTGAACTATTTAAATAGACTGATATATCATTATCATTAGGTTTTTTAAAAATTACAAAGGGAAGTTGAGATTTCCAATGACTATTAATTTTTTCAAAAAAATCTTCTGTAATCATACTATTTTTTTGGAAGCGAAATCGTAGTTAATTTTATGATCGAAATTAATTCATCATCCTCATTAGTAATTCGTATTTGCCATAATTGTGTGGTTCTTCCTTTATGAATTGGTGTAGCCTTGCCATAAACAAATCCATCTTTAACACTTTTTACGTGGTTAGCACTTATTTCCAAACCTCGAATCATAAATTTAGTATAATCAACAAAAACATAAGCGGCAACACTGCCTACAGATTCGGCTAAAGCAACCATTGCTCCACCATGTAATACTCCATCTGGTTGATGTACACGAGGGGTTACTGGCATTTTTGCAATCAAATAATCATCACCGACATCTACGTATGAAATTTCTAAGGTTTCCATTAACGTATCTTTGCTACCTGCATTACAGGTTTTTAAAATCAATTGCTTTTGTTCCTCTGTCATGATGAATAATTAATATACGATAGTCTTATGCATATCAAAAATACATATTCATCTGCAAACAAATCTCTCTTACAAAAAAATATTCTTACATCAACCACGCTTTTTTAAACCTGTATATCGAAGTTTTTTTTGATTTTGACGCAACTAAATTTTAGTATGTGCGTTCTTTAATAAATATATTATATGAAAACTGTTATTATTTTAGGGAGTTCAAATAGTTCTGGACATACTAAGTTATTAACTGATAGTATTATTAGAAAAGCCAATCACCCCATAGATGTTATTAATCTAAATGATTATCAAATAAATTATTTTGATTATGAGCACAAAAATAAGAACGATGATTTTCTTAAAATCATCAACAAAATAGTACATGATTACGATACTTTTTTATTTGCTACACCAGTTTATTGGTATGCCATGAGTGGAATTATGAAAGTGTTTTTTGATAGGCTGACTGATATTATTACCATAAAAAAAGACTTAGGTAAAAAGCTTAGAGGTAAAAATATGGCTGTTGCTACTAGTTCAACAGGCGACCATTTAAATGAATTATTTTGGCTCCCATTTTCAAAAACAGCCTACTACTTAGGTATGGATTTTTTAGGAGGTGTACATACGTTACAAAACAAAAAAGATGATGAGGATATAGAGAAAATTTTAAAACTATTAAATATTCCTAATCTCATTGAAAGTGAATTATTAAAATAAATAGCTCTTCAAAAGTATCTAAACAATAACACATAGTTATAAAAGAATAGCCAATCTATTTTTTTATTTACAAATTGAAATAGCAATTTTACTTTTTTAAAAGGTAAAATTGCTATTTTTATTTTGTATAATTAATTTCTTTAAAATGAAAAATGCTTTCCTGCGTCATACTCTTGCAACTATTTTATATCGATTCAAAAAATCATTAAGTACCACCGAATCCAACTTTGGTACTTTTAATGTAGGTAGTGAAGCCAGAACACCAAATACTATTATTAACCATATGTACGAGGTTTTATGTTACGCTAGAACTTTAATTACTACAGATCAATATGATGCCCCTTCAATTAAAAGCCTAACAACTATTACAGATAAAGCCGAATTATTCAACACCGAGTTAGCCAAAATAGATGCTTTACTTACTCATAAAACACTTTCTTTTGATGAAGCTAAACCTTTAATACAAGGACCTTTTTCCGATATTTTAACCCATATTGGTCAACTATCCATGATGAGTCGATTACATGGTAATCCTATTAGTGGCGAAGATTTTTCAACAGCTTCAATTATTACTGGAATATCCTAATGCAAAAACAAACTTCCTACACTGCAGTAAATACTTACAATACCCTTAATGAACTTACTAATCGTACCAAAAATGTTTGGTTGGTATTACATGGTATTGGATATTTAAGCAAGTTTTTTATCAAGCATTTTTCATCGCTTAACGCAGAAGAAAATTATATCATTTGTCCACAAGCTCCTTCCAAATACTACAAGGATGATCAATATCGTAGAGTTGGTGCCAGTTGGTTAACTAAAGAAAATACACTAATTGATACAGATAACGTCTTGAACTACCTTGATGCCATAATGAAACAGGAGCATATTCCTTTAAATTGCAAATTTATAGTATTGGGTTATTCCCAAGGAGTTAGTATAGCAAGTAGGTGGATTGCAAAAAGAAAACATCATTGTGATCGATTAATTTTTATTTCTGGTGTTTTCCCTAAAGAATTGACAACAGCAGACTTCCCCCACCTTAATGAGCACACTATCCTTCATCATAGTGTTGGAAGTAATGATCCCATTTTTGATCCTAAAAATGTGGCTAGGCAAGAAGCACGAATGCTAAATATATTTCCTAATATCAAAATCACCAATCATAATGGTGGCCATGAACTAAATACATCACTACTAGAACGCTATTTAGATTAAAAAAGCAGCAGTATCAACCTTATAAGATTAGATTTAATAATTAATATCTAGGACTAAATTCATTCAAAAAAAAACAAGATTTGACAGGCGCATTCAGAGAATGCTTGATTCTCAAAAATTATACATAAAAAATCCAAAATTTGATA
>NZ_JH621280.1 GCF_000255455.1 Aquimarina agarilytica ZC1
CCGAAATACGTGGCACGGTTTACTCCGAAATTACTGGCACAAATCGAAACGGAGTATCCACTTGTGGCGTTTGAACTTTTTCACACAAAACCCAATACTAAAACATCTCATTTTATCTGCTAAATATTATTTATTTACTTATATAATCTTTTGGGTTAACGCTAATATAAATCGAGGCACCAAATGTGGGTTGCATATCAAAACTGACTGTATCAATGTCCGTTGTTTTGTCTTCGTAATACGTGAGTACATTTAAGGGAGTTAGCCCAGCTTGTACATTCATAAAAATTGGTTTGGCTAATTGATAACTCAGTCCAATGGATAAATTAAGTATGGCTTGATTATAATTAGCTCTCGAATTAATATTTAACACAAAGCGATCGTTATCAAGATGTTCCTCAAAACGAAGTCGCCATTTTTTGTTCAAATTATATTCAATTATTGTAAGTAGTGGAAAGGTAACGCTGTAATTCCAATTTTTCCCGTTTGTCCCTCTAAAAATAAAAGCAGGTGCAGGAAACCCTAATTCTTCAATCATCAGTAGGGAAACTCCAATTTGATTTCCTTTTTTATTATTCATAACAAGCCCCGCTCCATACCGGTAATAGTTATGATTAAAACTCCAAGAAACACCGCTATTAACTCCTTGACTAATGGCCAATACTCCCAAAATGTTCCATTTGTCACTTACAGGAAATATTCCCTTTAAAAATAATCTTGTCAAGTTTCCTGTAGCGGGTTCTACGACCATACTCCTCCAATTATCAAATTGTCGACCTACTATTTTATGCGATAATTCTGGCAAAAAAATGTTGTTCCGCTTTCCAAAAATAATAGGATACCTAAAAGTAGCCTCTACAATCTGTTGTTCGGTACGCTCAGTATTTTCAAAATCTTCAAAACCTGCCTTGGATACCTTCGCTGTGGACGAATGTTGATACCTCAAATTAAAAGGCTCAAATATTTGTGCCTTTACACTAGTTAAACCTAAAACAAAAATATACGATGTTATAAATTTATACATTATAGATTATCTTAAATACTCCAAAACTAATCATTGTTATTGATCTAATTATATTCCCCTTTATTGCTAATGAGGTGTTTTTAAATAAAACTCCCTCAGTAAAACTTTACACTCCTAAATTTTAAAAAAATAATGTTACTCAAAATAATATAAACTTCTTTTTTCGAGTAACACTTTATCGAATATCTAATCATAGATTTTACATAAAAAATTACGATGTGCATTCATAAATTCACTCAAAACCAATTCCTCTGACATAAGAAGACAAATACATTGCTCTGTTAACTTGTTCTATCCCTTAAACATTACTTTCCTGAGTCCTTTAGATTAAATAAATCTAATTTATGTTATTTAACCCGAATTACACAATAGAACTTCACTTTAAGGAATTAACCATTAATTGCCTTAACAATTCTAGCATAACACCTCAATAGTTAAATTAAAAACCTAGTGAAACATTTGATTTTACTATGATTCTTACACTGAATAAATTTTCTATCATATAATTCGGGTTAAACATGAATTACATCTTAATTAGATGGCGCTTCACTAGAATTTGAAAAGTATAAAGCATGAGTCCCACTTTTTTCAACTAAAACGAGGTTATCACCATCAATATTTATCCAATAATTTCCCGATAAATTTGAAAAACCAGACGAAGCATTAATGGTTATTTCTGGGTTTGCCTGATGCAATTGATAACTAGCAAAATCAACAATATTAGTATAACTTCTAGGAGTTCCGTTATTGGTTTCTAATGTAAATTGATGCAATCCATTTGGGTTATTAGAATTCCCCCACCAATTTAATACAGAGTTAAATACATTATTTAAATTAGGACCATTAATCCCTATGACATGAACATTACTGTATTTTCTAAATCCATTTGGAATTCCAGTACTTCGAGGAACATCATATTTAGTTAATAAATTCCCTGCAGTATCTGCTCCATATATAATTTTAATCCCTAAAATATCCCCCGAACTAAAATCATCTAAAAAACAAGCATTCCCACTTCTCATTACAGATTCACCATCAAATTCTGGAGTCCCTTCAACCTGAAATCCAGAAAAATCATTAGTATGATGAAACCCTAAATTATGCCCTAGCTCATGTTGAACATTTGCTATACGTTGACTTTGTCTTATTGGACCATTACAAACATCAAAACGGGGATTTACCCAAATTTTTATCCCAGGACTCCCATCGACTGTTGGAAAACGAGCATAACCAAATGCAGAATCTGGCAAAGGCAACCTATCAAAAGTTGGATCTGTTTCTAAACTATCGTATAATATCTCTATATCGGCAATTTGCCTATTAGAAACTGTCTGTAAACTTATCTTTTCTAATTCATTATTCCATCTTTTTAATGCGTCGTTTGATGCACTAATCCAAGAACTATTCATGCCTGGGTGTATCCAAACATTAACAATTTCTTTGGTTACAATATTTCCGTCTATTCTTGAAAGCGTTGGATCACTATAAATTTTTGATTTATCAAAAATAATATCTCCTGCCACTAAATAAAACTCCCCCAAATCTTCGATTTGATCAGGTTTATACCCCCAACCTATCAACGTATTGTACAATACATCATTACCAGAGGGTAGTGAAAATTTTTGAGTTTGAATTTCTGTACCTAAATCAATTTGATTATCTGCTTCCTCCGAAGCGCAACTAGCCAATAAAATAGTGGCCAAATAAAAACTGAATCTATTAAAAAATTTTGTCATGATTTTAAATTATATATTGATTAATTATTCTAGTTAAAAAACTACTCTAAAAGAGAGCTTAAAATTTAAAACAACATGCTAACTGCTTCACATAAAAATTAAATGCAATAGCTCATTATTTTATACTTAAATAGAGTCTAATATTTTAGTTAGATGGTGCCTCGCTAGAGTTTGAAAAATACAACGCATAAGCCCCACTTTTTTCAACTAAAACAAGATTATCCCCGTCAAGATTTAACCAATAATCTCCTGATAAATTTGAAAAACCTGATGAAGAATTAATAGTTATTTCTGGATTTGCAGCATGTAACTGGTAACTAGCAAAATCAGAAATATTAGTATAATGTCTAGGTGTACCATCATTAGTTTCTAATGTAAACTGATATAAAGCATTGGGGTTATTTGAATTTCCCCACCAATTTAATACTGAATTAAATACATTATCCAGATTTGGTCCATTAGCCCCTATAGTATGTACATTACTATATTTCCTAAACCCGTTAGGAATACCAGTACTACGAGGCACACTATAAGTATCTAATAAACCCCCTGCAGCATCTCCTACTCCATAAATAATTTTAATTCCTAAAACATCCCCTTCACTAAAGTCATTTAACCTACAAGCGCTTCCTCCATTCATCACCGATCTAGGGTCTGAAGTAGGTGTTCCTTCTATATGGAATCCAAAACCTCTATTGGTATGATGAAAACCAAGGTTATGTCCTATTTCGTGCTGTACATTTGCTATACGTAAACTTTGTGTAACACCTCCAAAACAAGCATTAAAATCTGGATTCAACCAAGCTTTGCTACCCGACTTACCATCTGATGTTGGAAAACCTTCTACTCTTCCAAAAGTTCTTGTACTTAAAGGTAAAAATGTATAGCGATCATCTGTTTCTAAACTATCATACAATATTTCCATATCTGCACTATCTCTATCCGTAACCGTAATCAATGTTATATCCTCAAGTTGAGCATTCCACCTTTTAACAGCTTCATTTGAAGCATCAATCCAACTATTATCCATATCAGGATGGATCCAAATATTAACAAGCTCTTGCGTAACTATATTTCTATCTATTCTCGAAAGAGTTGGATCGCTATAGCTCTTAGATTTATCAAAAACCATATCTCCATCAACTAAATAAAATTCTCCTAAATCTTCAATTTGATCTGCTTTATACCCCCAACCAATTAAAGTATCATATAGCACATCTCCACTTGAGATTAATGAAAGGTTTTGAGTTTGAATTTCTGTACCTAAACCAATTTGATCATCAGTTTCTTCTGATGTACAACTAGCCAATAAAATAGCAGCTAAATAATAACTGGATTTTTTAAAAAATTTTGTCATAATTTTAAATTTTATATTGATTATTAAATTATTTCTATCTTCCTTATCGGCTAAATTACAATGAAGGAATAGGGCATATACCCCCTAGAAACAGTGAAAGTTTTTCACTGTTTCTAGGGTTGTTTTTATAAAACTTTAAAAAAACATAACTAGCTAAAAAACAAATAGAAAACCATCATTTATTTAAAGTAAAAGTCTAATTTTCACTTTAACCCGAATTATGCATTGAAACTTTGTCATGAGGCTGTGACATACAATAAATACTAGTATTTTCTTAATTTCAACATAGCACCGTTATGGTTAAATTAAAAAATACAGTTTACGGATACTACTTGAAGTAGATCGCAGACGTAATAAGTTTTTAATGCATAATTCGGGTTAAAGAAACTTCAAATAAATAGGGCTGTTATTCCAATAAAAACATCAAAAATTCTACAATTTATAATTGAGGAATTTTCTTAAATTAAAAAAGGAATAAAATAATTTTGAAAAAAACTGATGAAATACACGACTAAAGAGAAAGCCATTTTTTAAATTTTCCTATTTTTTCAATGGCCACAAATATTGGAGAAGTATCATTTTTATTTGATGGCTTTAATTCAATTTTTATTTTAGATTTAGATGTGTAGTACATTTGTTCAATGGCATCCAAATGTACTAAATAACGTTTATTTATCCGGAAAAATGAATTGGAATGCAATTCTCCTTCAATAGCTTTCAATGATTTTTCTATCGGAAATAATTTCCCAGACCATAACATTATAAAGCTCAATTTATCTTCCGAAAAAAAATAGGCAATATCCTTGCTATTTATTGCGTGTAATTTTGTGTTTACTTTTATTAAAAATCTTTTTTTTTGCTTTAACATTAGACTATCCAACAAGTCACTGTAATCGACTTTATTCAAACTAGAATCTACATAATGCAAGCGTTTAAATTTATCAAAAGCCTCTGCTAATTGTTTTTTATTAATAGGTTTTAACAAATAGGACACACTATTTAATTCAAATGATTTAATAGCAAATTCCGAATAAGCTGTGGTAAAAATTACAGGAGTTAGGTTTGCCTGGTCATTTTTAAATATTTCAAAAGAATACCCATCGGAAAGATTGATATCTAAAAAAAACAAATCAATCTCATGGGTTTCTAAAAATACTTTTGTTTCCTCAACAGATGTTGTTCTACCTATTATATCAATATCAGAATCTAGTTCGCGTAAAGCCTTACCGAGCCTATTGGCTGCCAAATCCTCATCCTCTACAATTAACACTTTAATCATCTAACTCCCCTTTAATTAATGGCACATATACAATGTAACTATCTTTAGTTTTTTCTATGATCAATTTATTATCGGTAATCAATTTAATCTGATTTTCTAAATTTTTTAAGCCTATTCCCAACGAATCTAATTGATAATCATTTTTATCCTTAAGCTGTAAATTATTTTTAACTATAACAAAATTTTGAGTTGTATATACCTCAACTAGTAATGGTGTTTTTAATGATACTTTGTTATGCTTTATGGCATTTTCAACCAACAATTGTAATGTCATGGGAGGTAACAACATAAATTTAGTGACTAGATCTATATTTTCATTATAAACTAAAGCAGCTCCAAAACGAATTTTTTGTAAATAAATATAGGATTCAATCATATCCAATTCTTTGGAGAGCGATACTACAATTTCATCACTTTGGATAAGATTATACCTGTAAATACTTGACAATTCCTCCACAAAATCTTCTGCCTTTTTAGTATCATTTGGAATTAAACTAATCAAACTATTGAAACTATTGAATAAAAAGTGAGGATTTAATTGTTTTTTAAGAGATAAATATTTCGAAATCACTTTTTCCTTTTCGTATTTAGACAACTCTAAAGCCGCGTAATGACTTTTCTCAGTGGTTGAAATAAAATGTTCAAAAAAGTACACAAAAGAAGTTATAACAAGCGTACCCATTAGAATTGCCCAAAAAATTAAATCAAAAAAAGTAATAACATCATCATCATTAAAAGCTAGATTCGCTATAAACCGGGCTACAAAACTGATGCCTATTGATTTAAAAATAATTACCCCCATTAAAACTAATTTATAGTAATTAGGTTTCTTAAGATAATTGACAATTGTTTTATTATTAAAAATTAATATCCTTGAATAATAAATTAATATAATGAACAACAATATACATGGAAATAATATAAGGGTTTCAAAAATGGCCTCATCTAAGGTATCTTCTTCTATTTCATATAAAAAATTATAAAACACCGTTAAAAAGGTAATTAAGATATATATATAAATTCTTCCGTTTTTTAGCACCTTAACTTATTTAAAATTTATTCTGAAATTACTAATGAAGCTTCCTTAACATCGGTGGCATAAAAATAACCTAAAGCTCTATTTTTGGGAGTATTTATATTCACTAAATTACTCCTTATGGATGCCGGTGGTGGATTTCCAATTAATGAAAAGCCTTGACTCCCAGTTTGTGTAAACAATTCAACTAGATAATCATAATAATTTTCCGAAATTGCCAGTTGCTGTACCCCCGCTTTATCACCTATTTCAAAACTCACCTCTTCATTTGGATTAACCCCTACACGTGACTTACCATCAAAAAATTGATCTTTTTCAATAATAGTTACATTATTCCCGGGATCTGGAACTATGGTAAATTCATCATTTTTAAATACACGGTAATAATAATAGTTAGCTACATTAACGGGATCTGTTGCATCAAAGTTTAAAAAATAACCTTGATCTGTAAATAAGGTCTCTTCTTCGAAAACACTATATACACGATCAAAATCTGGCACTTCATTCAAAAAATCTTCTCCAGTGTAGGTCTCATTATTCCATTGTATACTTATGCTGTATTTAGTATTTAATTTTGCCTCAATACGATCATTTGTATATATGCCATTTGAGGTATGTAAAAACTCAAAATCATTCGTTCCATCATTAACTATAACACTGGCATTAGTTACTGGTGCAGGCTCCTCTTTATCTAAAAAACCTACGCTAGTCGATAACTCGATTTTTTGTTCATTTAAAGGAGTTATTGTATTTCTTTCAATACCACCATTTACAACTAATCTAGGCGTGCTTCCTTTTAATGTAATATCACTAGTTACATCGGTCTCACAACTGTAAAACCCTATCGCTAATAAAATATAAAGTATTTGTTTCATAATATAATTATCTAAAATTGAATATCAATATGTTGTACTAATTTCAAAATATCCTTAATTAAAAAGCCTATTTTTTGTGCGTAGATTTAAAATTTAAATTGATAACTAAGTGTTGGTACAATTCCAAAAAAGGAAAGCTTAGTTGCTTGCGTTCTACCGGTAGCTACCTGTTTGTCATTTACCTCACTTACCTCATTGAAATAAATTGAAGCCGCATTTTGCCTATTATAAACATTAGCCACACTAAAAATCCATTTCCCTCTTTTACCTACTTTTGGATTTAAGGTCGCAGATATATCCAATCGATGATAGGCAGGTAATCGATCTCCATTTCTATTTTGGTAATCTGTTACTACTAAACCTGTCTGCTTATATTTCCCGGTGGGATATGTTACCGGTCGACCAGATCCAAAAATAAAATTAGCCCCAAAATCCCAGCGCTCATTGAGCTTGTATAATCCCACAATATTAAATTCATGTAACTGATCATTATTCGTAGGATAATAATCATTATTATTAATACCCTGTATTTTTCGTTCACTACGTGCTAAAGTATAATTTACCCAACCAGTTAACTTCCCACTACTTTTATTTAACTGAAATTCCAAGCCATAAGCCCTTCCTTTTCCTTGCGCTATTTGTGTTTCAATATTTTCTGTAAACAACAAGTCAGCCCCATCAATAAAATCGGTAACATCGTTAAAACTTTTATGATAAGCTTCAACACTAAAATTGTATTTATTATTATTAAAATTTTTAAAATACCCAATGGCAAACTGATCTACGGATTGTGGCTTTAAAAAAGGCCCACTAGGCGCCCAAATATCTAGTGGAGTTGCCGATGTAGTATTAGAAATTAAATGCAAATATTGGTACATTCTGTTATAACTAAACTTTACAGAATTCATATCATTAATTAAATACCTTGAACTAAACCGTGGTTCAACACCCCAATACTCTTTAATTTTAGCACCTATTCCATATGAAACATCATCAATTACCTCATTTTCTTCATAAATATCCTGAAGTGCATTATATGTCAATGGGCTTCCAGTTGCATAAGTAGGTATTCTATCTTTTCCCCTACGGGAGAAGTTAGAAAGTCTTAGCCCGTACTGTAAACTTAATTTTTCAGACAACTCTTGCTTTACATCAACGTAAACGGCTCCTTCTGTACCAAACTTTTCTTCAAATTTTTCAGGATTTATACCCGATCCATTTAATGCTTCAATTTCACCTGGTTTAAAATTATAATACGTATAGTCTAGTCCAGTCCTTATGGTGTTTTTCGAATTCAAATACCATATTAATCTTGGTTTAAAATTATAGTTGGTAATATTCGATTTCCATCTAAAGCTTGAACCACTTCTTAAATTATCAAGCGTATAATCATAATTACTAAATATGGCTGAAGTTTGTAAAAACAATTTATCATTTAAAATACTTGTCCACCGTATGGTACCGGAAGCATTTCCCCAAATAGCCCCCACTAAATTATCCAACTCAAAATGATCTCTCCCAAAATAACTGGAAAGAAAAACATTGTTTTTATCATTTAACTTGTAGTTGGCCTTTAAATTAATATCATAAAAAAAGAGGGTGCTATTTTTAAAATCTTCTGATAATGATGAAAAAACATCAATATAAGACCTCCGCCCTGCGAGCATAAAACTTCCTTTTCCTTCTTCTCTATCTCCTTTCTAAATAGGCCCTTCAATTAAGGCTTTACTTGAAATTAAGCCTAGTCCTAATGTGCCTCCAAATTTTTTCTTATTCCCTTCCTTCTGTTTAATATCCAAAACCGATGAAAGTCGCCCTCCATATACCGAAGGAATTCCTCCTTTATACAGTTTCATATCCTTTACAGCACTTGTATTAAATACCGAGAAAAATCCGAATAAATGAGACGCATTATAAATGGTAGCTTCATCCAATAAAATTAAATTTTGATCAGAAGACCCCCCTCGGACATTAAATCCGGAGGAGGCTTCATTAACACTAGAAACACCTGGTAAAAGTTGAATAGATTTTAACAAATCTGGTTCCCCTAAAACCATTGGTAATTTTTTAATCGTTTTGGCCGATAATACAGACACACTCATTTCGGTAGAAGTAACAGCTTTACTAGTACTATTACTTGAAATAACCACTTCTTTTAACTGATCTAAACTTTCCTCAAGCTCAAAATCAAGCTTCATATGCTTATCCAAATTAAGCTCCAATTCAATGTCCTTAAATCCTAAATAATTTATTTTAAGTTTATACACTCCTTCTGGTAATGTAATCGAATAAAAACCATAATCATTTGTAATTGTACCCTGTGTTGTACTTGCTAACACATTCACTCCAAATAATTTTTCTCCGGTTTCTTTTTCCGAAATAGACCCACTAATTGTGTATCTTTTTTGTGCATTAGCAACTGTTGTTCCGAGTAGTAAAAAAAATAAAAGATATCGCTTCATTTTGTTTTAAAGTTGTGATTTAAACCAAAACTATCTTTAACTTAAAGGCTATTTACATAAAAAAGGAAGAAGCTTGATTTTTCTTGATAAACCCGTTCCATTGGATTAGGTTCCTTAGTGCGTTTTATAACTAATACCCCTCTAATCAATTTGCCCCTCCTTAACCATAACACTGTTATGCCGAAATCAAGAAAACGCTTTATTTTATTGAACTTTCAATACTCGTAACAAATTGCTAATGCATAATTCGGGTTTAACTATCCTATTTTTAATATATATTTACCAATGATTTATAACACTAAGCCTAGCATACAACCTTTAACTAAACAATGCTATTCAATTCTATTGATTTTGCACTTTTTTTACCCATAGTATTTATATGCTATTGGGCTATCCCCAATAAACAAGTAAGCTTTCAAAATGCCATACTTGTCATGGCTAGTTATCTATTTTACGGTTGGTGGGACTGGCGATTCTTATTTTTAATTGGTTTTAGCACCTTAGCCGACTACTCCATTGGTATCCTTTTAGCAAAACAACATACTGTTTTATTAAGAAAACTGTTACTTTGGACAAGTATATGCCTCAACCTTGGCTTACTTGGTTTTTTTAAATATTACCATTTTTTCCTGGAAAACTTTAGTACCGCTTTTTCCTTTTTGGGTACTAAAATTAATACTAGCACCTTAAATATCATACTCCCAGTGGGTATTAGTTTTTATACTTTTCAAACATTGAGTTACACCATTGATGTGTACAGAAAAAAACTTGAGCCCACTAAAAATGTTATTGCTTTTTCTGCGTTTGTAAGTTTTTTTCCTCAACTAGTCGCTGGTCCTATCGAAAGGGCTACAAACCTACTTCCCCAATTCCATACCAAACGTATTTTTAACTATTCCAAAGCTATAGACGGACTGCGCCAAATACTCTGGGGAATTTTAAAAAAAGTAGTCATTGCCGATAATTGTGCCGAATTTGCGAATCAAATTTTTAACAATTCGAGTGAACTCAATGCCAGTTCATTAATCTTAGGAGCTTTCTTTTTTACGTTTCAAATTTATGGTGATTTTTCTGGCTATTCGGATATAGTCATTGGAACTTCCCGATTATTTGGATTCAACTTAATGAAAAATTTTGCCTTCCCTTATTTTTCTCGAGATGTAGGTGAATTTTGGCGACGCTGGCACATATCTTTATCCACCTGGTTTCGGGATTATGTATACATTCCTTTAGGCGGAAGTAAAGGGAGTAAACTCCAACAAATAAGAAACACATTTATCATTTTTTTAGTAAGTGGTTTTTGGCATGGTGCCAACTGGACATTCGTTATTTGGGGAGGCTTAAACGCACTTTATTTTCTGCCCTTATTACTCACCAAAAACAATCGAAACCATATCGAAATAGTCGCCAAAAACAAGCTATTCCCTAATTTTAAAGAGTTTTTTTCCATTTTAGCTACCTTTGGACTAACTGTATTTGCATGGATTTTTTTTAGAGCAGAAACAATTTCGCATGCGTTAAAATATATATCAGGAATATGGTCTCCATCATTATTTAAAGCGCCTAATTTTAATGAAATTCCAAAGGCTTTAGTCTTATTGTTGATCATAGGAATATTTATGCTTGTAGAATGGATCGGCCGCCAAAATGAATATGCCATTGAAAAAATTGGACTTACTTGGCGCAGACCATTAAGATGGTCTTTTTATGCCTTAATTATATTTGTTATAGGAATGTTTATGCAAACCGAAGAAACCCCTTTTATTTACTTTCAATTTTAAACAAAAATGAAAAAATTTATCTCCCTCTTTTTCATATTCATTTTGTTTGCCTTCTTCATATATGCGAGTAGTATTTTTTTATGGGGAACTTTTGCTCCTACATCCTTAAAACCAAACCTCAATTATCGAATAGGTTCAAAAGGACATCTATTTTCTCGAATACAGGAGATTAAAAAAATTAATAGTGTCGATATCCTTTTTTTAGGATCCTCGCATGCGTATCGTGGTTTTGATCCCAGAATTTTCACTTCGCATAAATTAAAAACATTCAATTTAGGTTCTAGCTCGCAAACCCCAGTACAAACCTTGCTCCTTTTAAAAAGGTATTTAGACCATATAAAACCTAAATCTATTGTTTACGAAGTTTACCCCGAAACCTTTATGATTGATGGCATAGAATCTTCGTTGGATATTATTGCTAATGATAAAAATGATGCGCTTTCATTTAAAATGGCTTATCAACTCAACCATATTAAAACATATAACACCCTCATTTATGGTTTAATTAAAAACTTATTATCCGCTAACGATTCCTTTAATGAACCTGTGCAAAAAAAAGGAGATACCTATGTTAAAGGAGGTTTTGTTGAAGCCGAAATGAAGTACTATACACCCACATCATTTCCTCCTAAAAAAATAGTAATTGATAAAAAACACCTTCCTTTTTTTAAAGAAATAATACACGAAATAAAAAAGCGTAACATTACACTTACACTCGTTTTTGCACCTGTTTCAGCTAGTTTTTATACGAGTTACACCAATACAAATGACTTTGATCACACCATGAGCTCCTATGCTCCTATGCTCCTTATTATAACTTTAACAAAACCCTAAAGCTAGAGGACAGCTTACATTTTTCTGACTACCATCATTTAAACCAAACAGGGGTTCAACTTTTTAATGAAGCCTTAATTCAATTACTCAACAAATAGCAACTTTTAATATTACAATTAGTTCCCCTTTTATTATTTCTTTAAGAAACTCAAAAAATTAATGCTGTAAGTTTATAACAGAAATATAAAAGCACAACATTATGGGAAAGCAATTAGATCAAATTACTCCAGAATTAAAAAGTTTTATTGAAAAGCAACCTCTCTTTTTTGTGGGTACAGCAGCAAGTGATGGCCGTGTAAATGTATCACCAAAAGGTACCGATTCTTTTAGGGTGATTGATCAAAATAAAATTGTGTGGTTAAATTTAACAGGTAGCGGAAATGAAACTGCCGCTCACCTTATCAAAAATAATCGCATGACCATTATGTTTTGTGCCTTTGAAGGGAAACCTATAATTTTAAGACTTTATGGAAAAGCCAAAATTTACCATAAAAGGGATATTGAATTTACCAACTATTCCCATTTATTCCCCGATAATACAGGCGCTAGACAAATTATTGAAATGGATGTGGATTTAGTACAAACATCATGCGGCTTTGCTGTTCCATTTATGGATTACAAAGAAGAGCGCACCACCTTAAATGATTGGTCAACAAAACAAGGTACTGCTAAAATTGAAGAATACTGGAAAAACCGAAACACGCTTAGTATTGATGGTTTTGACACAAAAATACTGGGATAATACCATATTATTTCAGAATCGATTAACTTCTTAAAAAAAACACAAAAGACTTAAAAAAATTGCGTAACCGTTTAATTACACATAAATTAGTAACCAATTAGTTATATATTATATGCGTAGAGATGTTTTTCAAGCCATTTCGGATCCAGTTAGAAGGAAAATTATAGAGTTAGTATCAAATGAAGTATTAACGGTTAACGAAGTGGCCGATAAGTTTGAAATCAGCAGGCCTGCAATTTCAAAACATATAAAAATTTTAAATGAATGCGGAATCATCCAAATTCATAAAAAAGGAAGGGAGCGATATTGTCAAATTGAACCTAAAAATCTACTTCCTGCTTTTTTATGGTTAGAACAGTATCAAAAATTATGGGAAGAAAAGCTTGACTCCTTTGAACATTATTTAATGAAATTAAAAAACTCAAAAAATGGATAAATCGAATAGAACTGTTAGTATTAAACGCACTTTTGATACCTCAATTGAATTAGTTTGGGAAGCTTGGACACAGCCAGAGCACATTGCCCAATGGTGGAGCCCTAAGGGTATGGAAACAAAAGTAATTGAACACCACTTTAAAATTGGCGGAAAATGGAAATACGTAATGCCAATGCCCGATGGAAATGAATTTATAGCAGAAGGTACCTATACTGATATAGTACCGCTTGAAAAAATTAGTTCATCAGCTGACTTTAGACCCATGACCGAAGGAGTTGAAATCGAAGCCCTATTCAAAAAAAATGGTTCACAAACTGATTTTACTTTTAATGTCATTCACCCCACGGAAGCCTATCGTATTGCACAAGAAAAAATGGGAATTCTTAATGGATGGGGGTCAGTTTTTACAAGGCTTGACACCTATTTAAACACAAGTTTAACAACATAAAACAATACCTTAACGTTATTCATTAACTATACATTTGCTTAGAATAGTTTTATAAAATCGTTTTAAACTACCTTTATATTTTAAACTAATAGGAATTACATATTAAATACCATGAAAAAATTCATCTCTCTATTTTTTGTTTTAACACTATTTGCTTCATGCAAAAAAACTGAGAAAAAAATAAACGAAACCTCTGTTACGACCGAACAAACAAATAGCAATAATGAGCCCCCTCAATTAGAGGCTATCCCAGTAGAAAAAAGTGATTCGAATCAAGAGGCGGAAGCCCCTCCCATTGTAGATCATTTTATTTGTTATAAAAACAATGAAAATCCTAAAATGATCATTTGGTTTAGTTTTACGGAAAAACAAAGAGCTATTGAAGTAAAATATAAAGGTCAAAAAACGAGTATTCCAATTACTTTTGAAAAACAAGAGACTACCGAAGGAGGAGCTCATCCAACAACCACTACTTTTTACAAAGAAATTTATGAAGGCAATGTGAACGGCACCTATAAATTAACACATTCTGGTATTTGGGATTATGTAGAATACACGCGTGGTAAAGATGGAAAAAAATTCAATTTTACTATTGATCACAATGCCAATCCATATGGAAAAGAGCCTTGTTTTTAAAAATTATTGAAACTAAATCCAATCCAGAGTATGCAAAAAATTTGGTTATGAGTACGGAATAAATTTTCTGTTCCATACTCTGGATTCAATAGCCTTTGTCTATATTTTTATCAATTAATCCTATTTGTTTATGTGATTTTCTTAATATCTGTTTACTTGTAAAAGCCTATTTTTACAAAAAAATAGTATATGGCAAAAGGAGTATTACTAGTAAATTTAGGATCCCCAGATAGTACTGATCCAAAAGATGTTAAAAAATACTTAGGCGAATTTTTAATGGATGAGCGTGTCATCGATCTTCCAAAACTAGCACGAACATTGCTTGTTAAAGGAATCATTTTAAATACACGTCCAAAAAAATCCGCTGCAGCTTATCAAAAAATTTGGTGGGACGAGGGTTCTCCACTTATTGTATTATCCGAACGCTTAACCGCTAAAATTGATGATATGACTAGTGTTCCTGTATCACTTGCCATGCGATACGGTTCAATGAGTATGGAAAAAGGCTTACGGGAGTTGCATGATCAAGGTGTTGATGATGTATTTATTATTCCCTTATACCCACAATTTGCCATGGCCACTACCGAGACTATTTTGGTATTAGCCAATGAGCTTACACAAAAGCACTTTCCTAAAATGCAGCTCACCTCATTACCTGCATTTTATAAACATCCCGATTATGTAAACGTACTTTCAAAAAGTATTGGTGAAAAACTAGACGGATTGGATTATGAACACCTTTTATTTAGTTATCATGGAGTTCCCGAGAGACATATCCGTAAAAGTGATATTACAAAATCACATTGTAAAATAGATGGTAGTTGTTGTAAAACTGCTTCGGAAGCACATACATACTGTTACCGTCATCAATGCTATGAAACCACTCGCTTAGTTGCCGAAACATTACAACTTAAAGAAGGTACCTATAGCACCAGTTTTCAATCACGTTTAGGTTTTGATCCTTGGTTGCAACCTTACACCGATCGTACTATTGAGCGCATGGGTAAAGAGGGCACCAAAAAAATGGCTATTGTAACTCCTGCATTTGTTTCCGATTGCTTAGAGACCTTAGAAGAAATTGCCATGGAAGGTGAAGAAATTTTTCATGAAGTAGGTGGTAAAGAATTTACCACTATCCCTTGCTTAAATGATCGTGATGACTGGGCTAAAGTACTCTCTCGTTGGATTGACGAATGGGCTCATGCCTAACATTTAATCTTATGTAAAAAAACATATGGCAAAAACCACCTCTACAGCCTTAGGTTCCGAACCTATTGGTAGCCTACTCCTAAAGCAAGCTATACCTGCGGCAATTGGTATACTTGTCATGTCGCTAAACATTTTGGTAGACTCTATTTTTGTAGGCAAATGGGTGGGACCAATAGCTATTGCCGCGATTAATGTGGTACTGCCTGTTTCTTTTTTTATTGCTGCTATTGGAATGGCTATAGGTATTGGCGGGTCTTCGGTATTGTCCCGCGCTTTGGGTGCCAAAAATTATGAAAAAGCCATTCGTGTTTTTGGTAATCAAACAGCACTTACCTTAGTAATCACCTTAACATTAATTAGTGTAGGCCTAATTTTCACAGACTCACTAGTACATACATTTGGCGGAAAAGGAGCCATTTTTGACTTGGCTAAGGATTATTACCGAATTGTATTGTACGGTGTTCCTATTTTGGCTTTAGCCATGATGGGGAATACGGTTATTAGAGCCGAAGGAAAACCAAAACATGCTATGATTGCCATGATTATTCCATCGGTGGCCAATCTATTTTTGGATTATTTATTTATAAATGTATTTGGTTGGGGAATGATCGGTGCTGGATGGGCTACTACAGCATCTTACATTTGTTGTTTTTCTTATATTTTTTATTTTTTCTTCGCGATAAGCGAACTCCGATTACAAATCAAACATTTAAAATTTAATATACCCATACTTAAAGAAATTGCCGCTCTGGGTTCAACCACACTAGCCCGACAAGGGGTAATTAGTATTGTGTACCTAATTCTAAACAATATTATGGTTGATATTGAGGGGGAATGGGCCGTCGCTTGTTATGCAATAGTGAGTCGGTTACTCATGTTTGCTCTTTTTCCAATTATTGGCATTACTCAAGGCTTTTTACCTATTGCCAGTTACAACTACGGAGCTCAAGAATTTGGTCGTGTCAAACAGGTTATTTACACCGCAATTATCTATGCTACCGGCTTAGGAATTTTTATTTTGGGCTTGCTGTTTTTATTCCCCGAACCTATTGCCCAACTGTTTTTGAGTAATAGCGATCATATTTCGGCCGCACAAAAAACAATAAATAACCTCGTGCTTAATGAGGCTCCTCGAGCCATTCGTTTTGTTTTTGCTGCCTCTCCAATTATTGCTATTCAACTTATTGGTTCTGCCTATTTTCAAGCCGTTGGAAAAGCCATACCTGCATTATTATTATCCTTATCTAAACAAGGTTTTTTCTTAATTCCGTTATTATTAATTTTACCTAAACATTATGGTATTTTAGGTGTTTGGATCTCTTTTCCAATTTCCGACACCTTATCAACTATAGCCACTGGATTCTTTTTAAATAAGGAAATCAAAACAAAATTAAATACTAAACCCTCAATAATTAGTTCCTAAATTTATGGAAGCCTATCAATTATATCCTTACATAAAATCACTACACCTCATTTTTGTAATCACATGGTTTGCGGGACTATTTTACATTCCTCGACTATTTATTTATCAAATTGAAGCTACTCAAAAAACGGAAATTGAAAAAAATATATTACTACCTCAATTACAGTTAATGACTAAACGCCTGTGGTTTATTATCACCTGGCCTTCTGCCATTTTAGCTACCTTGTTTGCATTATGGCTCTTGCATTTAGCTCCCGATTGGTTACAGGAAAGTTGGATGCATGTAAAGCTAGGCTTTGTAGTTTTGCTCTTTGCCTACCATTTCAAATGCCATACTATTTACAAACAATTACTAAAAGGCACCTGTAAATGGACCTCGGGTCAAATGCGTTTATGGAATGAAGTCTCAACAATCATTCTATTTTCGGTCGTATTTTTGGTTATTCTAAAAAATGCCTTCAACTGGATTTATGGCGTTGTCGGTATTGTTTCATTAGCCATATTACTCATGCTAGGAATTCGTTTATACAAACGCTTACGCGAGAAGAATTAATCCTATTTGGTATTCAAAATAAATTATCCAAATATATCCTCAAACAAAACAAGCTTTAATAAGGCTAAAACAACTTCCCTTTTTTAGCAAATGAAAAACCAGTACGTTTGTACACTACTTGCTTTCCGTTTGCACAAAAAGTATAACTGCCTTGGTTTTTTTGTTCTCTTAATTTTAATAATAATACATCTTCAACAGCGCAATTATTGTCTTTTGCTACTTTCTTTTTAATATGCTTAATGGTCGCTCTTCCTTTTTTTAAATGTGCTTGCACTACACGATCCCCTTTAGGCTCTTTAAAATCCGGTAAGGTATTACACTTTGTCGTGTTTACAGAAGCATTTTTGGTTCCCGACCCCATAGCTATCTGTGCAGCCACTGCTTCTTTATCATTCACATTAACTTCGGCTGGAACCGCTAAATCTATATATTCCCATGTGAAATCCGCTTTTAAAAGCACCCGTCTGCCATCATCAGTTTTAACAATATAATTATCCTGGCTGTACCCCAAAAAAGATAAGAATAAGACAACAACAAAAAGACATTTTCTCATAACAATGTAAGTTTTAAGCTCCAAAAATAGGTATAAAAGTTCAGTTACAAAGCGCATTTCTAATTATCCATTGCATATTTAAAAACTAACATAATTTCTAATCACCACTTAGTCAAAAGCTACTCTTAAAAAATAAACATCAATTGACACAACAGTAGATTTAAAATTCACGAAATCCCTACCTTTGATTTTAAAATTTACAAGCATGTTTCCATTACAACGCAACAGAAGATTACGGACTAGCAAAGCCATTCGTTCCTTAGTTCAAGAAAACACCATTTCGGTAAATGATTTTTTAGTCCCCTTATTTGTTGTGGAAGGAAATGGAATAAAAGAGGAAATTGCCTCTATGCCAAATTATTTCCGTTATAGCCTTGATTTGCTTAGCGCAGAAGTAAAGGAATTATGGCATTTAGGATTAAAGTCTGTATTAGTTTTTGTAAAAGTACCCGATAATTTAAAAGACAATAAAGGTACCGAAGCTTTAAACCCAGAAGGCTTAATGCAACGCGCTATAAAAACTATAAAAGATGCCGTTCCCGAAATGCTGGTTATGACCGATGTAGCCTTAGACCCTTATTCGTCATATGGTCATGATGGTATTGTTGAAAATAATTATGTAGTCAACGACCCAACTACCGAAGTATTGGCCAACATGTCACTTTCACATGCGCAAGCTGGTGCCGATTTTGTAGCCCCAAGTGATATGATGGACGGACGCATTGAGACCATCCGTATGGCTTTGGAAGAACATAATTTTGTAAATACTGGAATCATGAGTTACAGTGCTAAATATGCTTCGGCATTTTACGGTCCATTCCGTGATGCCTTAGATTCTGCACCAGGATTTGGAGACAAAAAAACCTATCAAATGGATGCCTCTAACAGAAAAGAAGCTATCACTGAAACGCTACTTGACATTCAAGAAGGCGCCGATATTGTGATGGTAAAACCAGGATTGTGTTATTTGGACATTGTTCGTGATTTATCTAATGAAATTGAAACTCCCATTGCAGTTTACCAAGTAAGCGGTGAATATGCCATGCTTAAAGCTGCCGCCGAAAAAGGATGGCTGGATCATGATAGTGTAATGTTAGAGCAACTTATGGCGTTTAAAAGAGCAGGCGCAAGCATTATAGCAAGTTATTTTGCTAAAGACTTCGCCAAATTGCTATAGTTTTTCCGATTATAACAATATAGTTGCAGATTTTATTCATTACATTATGTGATTATTATTACTTATTTGTAATGAGATAAAATTTAGATCGACCTAGTTAAGGTAATTGATAAAATAATTAGCCATGAAACTAAAATCGATCATATACGGATTAATCACTTTGATGCTTGCCTCTTGTGTAGGGGAGGATGTTGTTTTTAGTGGTCCCGATTCTATTAACAATTTAACATTTGATCGCAGACTACTTTCTGTTGCATTTGATGAAAACCCTCAAATACTATTAAGGAACAATGGGGAAATTTTGGATTTAGAAAACGGAGCTTTTAATGTATTATTCTCTAGTAGTGACACAAGCTTTCTTCAGATAGATCAAACTGGAAAAATTACCGTAAAAGATGCTGGTATTGGCAAAACTGTAGATGTTAGCGTATCATTTGACCCTAAAGAAGATTCAGAAATTAACATAACTGATTTACCCGCCCCAATAACTGATGATATAACTATTGGAGTTGTAACCATATCCGAAGCCGAAGCTAGAGGTATAGAAAATGTTGAAGAAATAGTAGCGAAGGGATACAAACCTGAAATCACAATCAATGAGAATTTCAAAGAAATTGACATCAACACAACAGAAGAATTAAAGCTTACAGCTATATTTCAGGGACGCAAAAAAGAAGTCTTAGAGAACACCATTTTTGATTGGAACAGCTCAAATACAGACGTACTTACTATCAACGAAAATGGAATCTTAACCCCTGTAAATACAGGAGAAACAACTATTAGTGTTTCTACTGAGTTTGAAGGAGAAACTTTTAATTTAGAAAAAAACCTAATTATTGGAGGCCAAACTACTATCGAAACTCCTGAAGTTCCTGTAGAAACTCCCCCTAGCCCAAAAGAAATTATTGCATTTGGTAATTTTGAAAGCAATAGTAGCTATACTGTAAATGGTGAATTTGAAATATTTACTGAAAATGGAAAATCATTTATCACTTTAAGTAATGATTTTGATACCCGAAATGGAACAACTCAAGTACCTGATCTAACTATATATTTAAGTAACAGTACAACTTCAAATGGTGGTGATGCGCAACTTATTGCAGCACCAGAAACTGGTTTAGCCTCTTTTGGCGCTCAAACTTTCGAAATTCCAGATGATATAACTATTAATAATTTTCAAAACGTACTCTTATATTGTAGAAGATTTGGAGTAAGAGTAGGATTTGGAGTAATTACTAGATAACCAACATTTAAACAAATAAAATGAAATTTAATAAAATTTTTAACTTCTTATTACTTACGTTCATTACTACATCATGTTTTGCAGGTGGTGGTTGGACAAAAAAGAAAGGAAAATCATATATCAAAGTTGCTGGTTGGTGGGTTGAATCTAAAGATTTTTTCTCTGGTACTGGAGAAAATTCTAAAAGTACGGTTGATAATGGTTTATTTAACATAAATATTTATGCAGAATATGGATTTACCGATAAACTTACAGCAATAGCTTACATCCCTTTCTTCACCCGATCATACCAAAACAAAGAAATAGATCAAAATGGTGTTGTAAACCAAGCTTTGACTGGAGGTGACCTAAACTCTTTTGGTGATGCTGAAATTGGAATTAAATATTCCATTTTTCAAAAAGGGCGATTTGCTTTAGCAGGAAGTTTAATTTTAGGACTTCCTCTTGGGAATGATGGATCTGACCAAACATTAGCACTTGCAACTGGTGATGGAGAATTCAATCAATTACTTAGAGCCGATTTAGGTATTTCGTTATATAATTCTGACACCACAAGCATTTACAGCAATGTATACCTAGGTTATAATAATCGTACCAAAGATTTTTCTGATGAATATAGAGCTGGTGCCGAATTAGGGGCTGGTTTTTTGAAAAACAAATTATGGTTAGTCGGCAAATTAGACATCATTGAATCAACCGAAAATGGAAATAAAGGAGTTAGTGGAGGAAGTGCGAGTGTATTTGCTAACAACTCCGAAGTGGTAAATTTAACCGCAGAAACAGCTATCTATTTCACAAAAAAAATAGGTTTAAATGCTTCTGCATCATTCCCAGTGTCTGGTCAAAATGTATATGACGCTCCTGCATACAGTGCCGGTATATTTTTAGACATTAAATAACATAAATTTCGCCCCGAAATATAAAAAGCCTAGTTGAAAATATAGCTTCAATTAGGCTTTTTTACTTTTTTAAAGCTTTCTACTCATGTAAAATACTTAAATTAGCTACCAAACTATAATAAATTCATGTTTCTATTAATCCTTTACGGTACAGTTTCTATTTTATTTTCATTTCTATGTTCCATACTTGAAGCTGTATTACTGAGTATTACCCCTAGTTTTATTTCCTTAAAGCAAAAGGAAGGAAAAAGTTACGTCACTGCTTTAGAAACCTTAAAAAAAGACGTTGACAAACCCTTAATTGCTATACTTACATTAAACACTATTGCGCACACTGTTGGTGCAATTTTGGTGGGTGTTCAAGCCGAAAAAACTTTTGGTAATGGGAATAACATGGTTATGATTGTTTCGGCAATAATGACTGCATTAATCCTAATTGTATCCGAAATTATTCCAAAAACAATTGGAGCTACCTATTGGAAAAACCTAGCTAATTTTACTACAAAAGCGCTTAATGTACTCATCTTCCCATTAAAATGGACAGGTGTATTATGGTTATTACAATTAACAACTAAACTCATCGGAAAATCGGCACACGTAAACACTATGAGCCGCGAAGAATTTATGGCGATTACCGATGCTGCCGAAGAAGAAGGTGTGATCAAAGAAAATGAAACTACCGTGATTAGAAATCTATTGGCCTTTAAACTTATTAAAGCCAAGGATGTCATGACTCCTTTTACCGTTGCAGTTATTGAAAACGAAGAGGTAAGCCTTCGAGAATTTCATGAGTCCCATAAAAACTTAAAATTTTCACGTATTCCAGTCTATAAAGACAAGTCACACAATATCACTGGATTCATATTAAAAGACGATGTTTTAGAGCAACTTGTAGACAATAAAGACCAAATAATACTAGCAGATATTAAGCGTGAAATTATGATGGTTGACGCCAATCAGCCAATACCTGTTGTATTTAACAAACTCATTAAAAACAAAGCACATATTGCTATAGTTGTGGATGAATTTGGAAATATGATTGGCTTAATTAGTATGGAAGATATTATTGAAACACTTTTAGGCCTTGAAATAATGGACGAAAGTGACAATATCGAAGACATGCAATTACTAGCACGTAAAAACTGGGAAACACGCGCAAAACGTTTAGGCATTATTCCCGTCCTTCCCAAGGATGAAACAAATGATGCCGTTGAATAAGTGAAATTAAACATACCAATAGTATATTTAAAAAGGAATTACATAAAAATAATCCTCCTTTTTATGAGTATTTGGTATTTGTTTTTTAGCTTACCTAATAAACTTTTTGACACCCCAACCAGCACTGTTCTTTTTGATGCTAACCAACAATTAATTGCTGCTAAGCTTGCTAATGATGAGCAATGGCGTTTTTCGAACACCGATAGCATTCCATATAAATTTGAGCAATGCTTACTACAATTTGAGGACGCCTATTTTTATTACCATCCTGGCTTCAACCCTATTTCCATTACCAAAGCATTAATTTCAAACCTAAAAAACAAAAAAGTAGTTCGTGGCGGTAGTACCATTACTATGCAGACCATACGCTTATCGCGAAATAAAAAAAGCAGAACAGTTTATCAAAAACTAATAGAGCTTATTTTAGCCACCCGATTGGAACTCTCCTACTCTAAAAAAAACATTCTAAAAACATATATTTCTCACACCCCTTACGGAGGAAATATTGTTGGTCTAAATGCAGCAGCTTGGCGTTACTACAACCGAAGTCCTCACCAACTTTCCTGGGCCGAAAGTGCTACTCTAGCAGTACTGCCCAATGCCCCATCCTTAATTTACCCTGGAAAAAACCACGACAAACTCAAACAAAAAAGAAATCGACTATTAGACAAATTACTGGCAAAAAAAATTATTGACAGTACCTCCTGTTTTTTAGCGAAACAAGAACCTATTCCCGAACGTCCAAAACCCTTACCTCAAATTGCGCAACACCTACTAGACAGAACGCTAAAAAAACCTTCACTTAAAGGAAAACAAATTTCTACAACACTAAAACTTAGCACTCAATCTAAAGTTTTAAAAATAGTAAACCAACATCGTAAAAAACTAAAAAGTAACCACATTTACAATAGTGCATGCTTGGTCTTAGAAATTAACACCGGAAAAGTACTTGCCTATGTAGGTAACACCCCAAAACAAAATGAAAATCATGGTCAAAATGTGGACATCATTACTTCTGCAAGAAGTACTGGTAGCATTTTGAAACCTTTTTTATATGCCAGCTCCTTACAAGATGGACTTATTTTACCCAACACATTACTCCCCGATATCCCCACACAAATAGCAGGATACACCCCGAAAAATTACAACAAAACGCATGATGGTGCTGTACCTGCAAAGCAAGCATTAGCGCGCTCATTAAATATTCCTGCAGTGCGCTTATTAAGGGATTATAAATACCAACGTTTTCATAATCAATTACAAAAACTGGGACTTACTAGCCTAACTACTGATCCCAACAGGTATGGATTAAGTCTTATTTTGGGTGGAGCCGAAGCTACGCTATGGGAACTTTCGGGCATCTACGCTTCATTAGCCAAAGTATTAAAAACTTCAAATGAACAACTAACCGGCAAAATGCAAATGCCTTATTACACCAGTATAGCATCACCTCAAAAACGTTATGATTCCCCCTTAAATCCTGCTTCCATTTGGTTAATGTTAAACGCCATGAAAGAAGTTGGTAGACCTTTGCAGGAAATGGGTTGGCAATATTTTAATACTGCTCAAAATATTGCATGGAAAACCGGCACAAGTTTTGGCAATAGAGATGCTTGGTCCATAGGAATTAGTAGCAAACATGTGGTTGGCGTTTGGGTAGGCAATGCCGATGGAGAAGGAAGAGCCGAACTTACTGGAATTAATAGCGCCGCTCCAATAATGTTTGATGTATTTAATCAATTTAACACCAGCCAATGGTTTACTCCTCCTTATTATGATCTTTATGAAGTAAACACATGCAGACAAAGTGGTTTTAAAGCAGGCATTCACTGCAAAGACACCGAACTAAGCTTATGTTCCAAAAAAGGAACACAATCAACAAGCTGCCCATATCACAAACTTGTTCATTTATCAAAAGATAAAAATTATCAGGTAAATAGCTCCTGTGCTAGCACTACGGAAATGACACATGAATCCTGGTTTGTGCTTCCTCCAATTATGGAATGGTATTACAAAAAAAAGCACAGTAACTATAAAGCACTCCCCAAATTTAAAGCCGAATGTACATTACTATCCGAACAAGCTATGGAAATTATTTACCCCAAACAGCTTTCAAAATTATTTATTCCTAAAGAATTAAATGGAAAATTAGGGAAAATCATTTTTAAAATTGCGCATCGCAATCCGAACACTACGCTATTTTGGCATATTGACAATGAATACATAGGACAAACGATAAATTTCCACGAGCTTGCCGTTCAACCAAAAAAAGGAAAACATCAATTGATTTTAGTAGATACCGAAGGGAAACGTATCGAAAAATGGTTTGAAATTATTGAATAAACTACCTTATCGCCATAAAGCTAACTTAAGTTTTTAACTATGCTCCAATTTAGTAGTTGTATATATCTCACTATACTTTTATCATTTCCATTGTTTTTTTTAAAAAAATAATCATTTTTAACAATGAACTAACTAAAAAAAATAACAGTACATTAAAAAAACATCCCATTTAACTTATTATTCTTACTTGCAAATAGTGTTGTTCATTTATTTTTACGCTTTAAAATACTGCTATATTAGTTTTAGGCACTATTTTTGGGTTTTATTACAAAATAATAACCTTATTTTTTCATTTATTTAAAAAATAAATCGTTATTGCACCTTTATTTATCAAATATAGCAAAGGGAAAATTCTCTCAAAAAATGCAAATATTTGAAAAACAGAAGATTAATTAACGAATTAATTCTATATTTAAGTAATCATATGGGATTATGTTGTGAATTATGTATTATTATTAATTCACAAATTAATGAACCTAATTAATGTATATAGAATAGTATTGACAAAATTAAGCTTAAAATTGCACTATGGATTTAATGGAAAGAGCGCTTGAGTTTGAACAAAGAAAGCAAACATTTATAACAACAAGCGACCGTATTGAAGCATCTAGAGAAGTAAAAGCCCTTATTTTGGATCTAAACCAGATCTACAAAGAAACTAAGGAGGCGGAAATTATGGATCTGATGAAACGATTAACACTAATTAAACAGAAAATCGAAAAAAGATTAAAAGGTAGACAACCTTCTGTTTAATCTAAAATAGCCCTCGATATTTACTTTTAACTAATTCAATCCCTTTTAGTTAAAATTTAACACTTGACTATTTTAACTAAAAAAGCCACTTTTGATACTCAAAAGTGGCTTTTTTAATTGTTTATTATTTTACTACTATCCTTTTATAGAGGCTGATAAATATTCACGATTCATACGCGCAATATTTTCCAGAGAAATCCCTTTGGGACATTCTATTTCGCAGGCACCAGTATTTGTACAGTTCCCAAAGCCTTCCGCATCCATTTGCGCTACCATCGCTTGCACACGATCAGCTGCCTCAACCTGTCCTTGAGGTAACAATGCATATTGAGATACCTTAGCCGATGTAAATAACATTGCCGAAGCATTTTTACATGCCGCCACACAGGCACCACAACCAATACATGTTGCCGCTGAAAAGGCATCGTCTGCATTATCCTTATTAATAGGAATAGCATTGGCATCAATTGTATTTCCAGAGGTATTTACAGAAACATATCCACCCGCATGTTGTATACGATCAAAAGCACTACGATCCACCATAAGATCCTTTACCACAGGAAAAGCATTCGCTCTAAATGGCTCAATAAAAATAGTATCTCCATCATTAAACATACGCATGTGCAACTGACAAGTAGTTACACCACGATCGGGACCATGAGGCTCTCCATTAATTTGCAAAGAACACATTCCACAAATACCCTCACGACAGTCATGATCAAACACCACTGGCTCCTCACCTTTATTTATAAGTTGTTCGTTTAAAACATCCAACATTTCTAAAAAAGACATATCCTCTTCAACTCCATCTAAAGGATAATCTACTATTTGTCCTTTACTATTAGCATCCTTCTGACGCCATATTTTTAATAATAATTTCATAGTTTTTAGTTTTTGGTTGTTAGTTGCTCGTTGTTAGTTTTCTATTGCTATAAACTAATAACTGACAACCATCAACTATTTATACGAACGTGTTTTTAATTCAATATTCTCATAAACTAGATCCTCCTTATGCAGGACAGCTTCTTTAGGTGCTCCTTTATATTCCCAAGCAGACACAAACTTAAAGTCCTCATCATTACGTAAAGCCTCTCCTTTTTGTTCCCCACTTTGTTCTACAGATTCTTCACGGAAGTGCCCTCCACAAGATTCATTCCTTACAAAGGCATCCTTCGCGAAAAGCTCACCTAATTCTAAGAAATCAGCAACACGACCTGCTTTTTCAAGCTCCGTATTTAAACTATCGGCACTACCTGGAATATTTACATTTTCCCAAAAATCGGCACGTAAGGCTTCGATTTCTTTCATTGCAGCTTCTAAATCAGCTGCATTACGAGACATTCCACACTTATTCCACATGATTTTACCTAATTTTTTATGGTAATAATCCACAGAATGTTTCCCTTTAGCGCTCATTAATTTTTGAATACGCTCTTTAACATCAGCTTCTGCTTTATCAAATTCAGCTGTATCTGTCGGTATTTTACCCGTACGGATATCATCTGCTAAATAATCCCCAATAGTATAAGGCAATACAAAATATCCATCGGCCAAACCTTGCATTAATGCCGAAGCTCCTAATCGGTTTGCTCCGTGATCAGAAAAGTTTGCCTCTCCTGCTGCATAACACCCAGGAATGGTAGTTTGTAAGTTATAATCTACCCAAAGACCTCCCATTGTATAATGTACCGCTGGGTATATCATCATTGGAGTTTTATATGGATTTTCATCAACAATTTTTTCATACATCTGAAAAAGGTTTCCGTATTTATCCTCGATCACCTTTTCACCAAAATCCAATATTTGAGCTGCTGTTGGATTACTAATTCCACTTGTCAAGGCTTTTTCCTTACCGTAACGCTGAATTGCTGCTGCAAAATCCAAATACACCGCTTCTCCAGTTTTATTCACTCCATAACCAGCATCACAACGCTCCTTAGCTGCTCTAGAGGCAACATCACGTGGTACCAGGTTACCAAACGCTGGGTAACGACGCTCTAAGTAATAATCTCTATCTTCTTCAGCTAATTGAGTAGGTTTCAATTTCCCTTCTCTAATTGCCTTAACATCTTCTATTTTTTTAGGCACCCATATACGACCATCATTACGCAAAGACTCTGACATTAACGTCAATTTTGACTGGTGCTCTCCCGAAACAGGAATACATGTTGGGTGAATTTGTGTGTAACATGGGTTTGCAAAATAAGCTCCTCTACGGTGTGCTCTCCAAGCGGCCATCACATTACTACCCATCGCATTTGTACTTAAAAAGAATACGTTTCCATATCCTCCCGTAGCCAATACCACAGCATGTGCCGAATGCCTTTCTATTTCACCAGTAACTAAGTTACGTGCAATAATTCCACGTGCTTTACCATCAACCTTTACTAGGTCTAACATTTCATGACGATTAAAAGCTTGTATTTTCCCTCTATTAATTTGACGATTCATTGCCGAATACGCCCCTAACAATAGCTGTTGACCTGTTTGACCTTTGGCATAAAAAGTACGCGAAACCAACACCCCTCCAAATGAACGGTTATCTAATAGCCCACCATACTCACGTGCAAATGGCACTCCTTGTGCCACACATTGGTCAATAATATTACCCGACACTTCAGCTAAACGGTATACGTTAGCCTCTCGTGAACGGTAATCTCCTCCTTTTATAGTATCGTAAAACAAACGGTAGTTTGAATCACCATCCCCTTGATAATTTTTTGCTGCATTTATCCCTCCTTGAGCCGCAATTGAATGCGCTCTACGAGGTGAATCCTGGTAACAAAATGTTTTTACGTTATATCCCAGCTCTGCTAATGAAGCCGCTGCACTACCTCCTGCAAGTCCCGTACCTACAACAATAACATCAATGTTACGCTTGTTGGCAGGATTTACAAGGTTAATTTTATTTTTATGATTTGTCCACTTATCAGCTAATGGACCTTCTGGAATTTTTGAATCTAATGCCATATTGTTATGTGATTAGTGATTTAAATGATGAAATAATGCAATAAAAATGAACCCTACCGGTATTACTATTGCAAATGCTTTAGCAAACTTCTGAATACCTGTAGAGTATTTATTATTTACTCCCACTGATTGAAATGAAGATGCAAACCCATGCAATAAATGCAATGCTAAAAACACAAAAGCTACACAATACAAACCTGTACGCACTGGGCTTACAAATTTATGCTGCAACTCCCCATAATACCTGGTAGCTACTTCTGGATTTGTTTCAACGTACTTGTATACAATTTCTGGCACCCAAAAATCATAAAAATGAAGTCCTAAAAAGGCTAAAATGGCAATTCCAGAATAAATCATGTTTCGAGACATCCATGAAGCATTGGCTGCTCCATTGTAATTTGCATATTTTACTGAACGCGCCCCTTTATTTCTAATTTCCAACACAAATCCCATTACAAAATGGAATACCACACCAAAAATTAACACAGGTTGCAACGCAAATTGTACCAAAGGATTTGTTCCCATAAAATGAGAAGCTGTATTAAAGACATCTTTACTAAAAACTGAAGTTAAATTAATAGTAAAATGCTGTAAAAGAAAGAATACTAAAAAAAGCCCTGATAAGGCCATAGCTACCTTTCTTGCAATCGAAGATCGGATAAGTCCACTCATTGGTTTATTGTTAAAATAATATCCCACAAAAGTAACTTCGAAAAGGTTTTTTCACAAGCTTTTATAACTGTTTAATACTTGTTTAAACTAATTATGGATAACAAATTATTACTTATTTTACACTTATCGCAATGAAACCTCAATATACTTACGTAATACTATCTAGTTATATTGTTTTTTATCCCAAAATTGAAGAATTCACAAAAAAGCATTGTCTAAAAAATAGTTTTAAATTATCACTACGTAAAAAGTCATAAAAAAAGGCTTCACATACGTTTTGGACAAAACCGCCCCATCCCCCTAGTATAAAACTTACTCATTTACAATCGAATGCGTGTAAGTATAATTTAATTCCTCCGCAGTTTTTTGACCATCAATAAGCTTTCCTTTGCTTACACCTGTCCTATTAAAATCTGGATTTGCTATTTTTTTTTGCTCACATATGTTGGTATAATATTCTTGTTTGGTAGGATGCAACGGATAAGCTGCATTGTATACCTCTCCCCACTTTCTTTGAGAAATTATTTGTTGAATAACACCAATACAATCTTCTCTATGAATTAAATTCACTGGTGCCAACGGATTAGGAATTTGCTTTCTTTTGGACATCATTGTTGCAGGATGTCTACGTTCATCCACCAAACCAGCAAACCTGAGGATCGTAGTTTTAAAATGAGCATTATTCATTAAAAGCTTTTCTACAGTAGCTAATTGAACTCCAGAAACACCTTCCGAATTGGGCATTGTGTTATTCGTAATGATATGCATACTTTCTGTATCTGCAAAAACAGCTGTAGATCCAATAAACAATACCTGTTTAATTGATGATCTTTCTATAAAAGGAACTAACTGTTTTATTTTACCCACATAATCACTAGTCGGATTTCGGCGCAAGCCAGGAGGGGTATTTAAAATTAACACTTCCGAATATGCTAAAAGTTCAGCTATATCGCCTTGCACTTCCGATTCATTCATTTGTACTTTATAAGCATCATAACCTGCTTCTTTTAGCACACTCAACTTATCATTACTTGTAGTACTCCCTTTTACAACATAACCTAAATTTACTAATGCATCCCCCAAAGGCTTTCCTAACCAACCCAAACCAATAATCGAAATATTCATCATCATTTTTTTATAAACACATGTAGACTTTTGTGACTAAAGCAGCAGGCTTTTATTTTATTTAAACAAGGCATAAAACTAAAATAGCAATCACTTTAAGCACATTGTAAATATAATCAGATGACAACTTAGAACTCTGTAAATTAAAATTATTTCATCTAAAAATTAATCAAATTCAACTTAAAATATAGATTAAAAGAACATTTTAACGCTAAAACGTTTTTTATTTTACTGAAAATCAATATATTTAAGTTTAACTTAAAAGTAATCGATATGGGAATTTCAAATTTTATGGGGGAAAGAGCGAAGCCAAAAAAGGGCATTGATGCAGCAATAGCAGTATCGGATTACATGACCAAAAAATTAATTTCGTTCACGCCTCAACAGACATTGTTAGAAACAATGGAAACCTTAGTTCGTAATGAAATTACAGGAGGCCCCGTTGTTAATGACAAAGGCGTGTTAATCGGAATGATTTCCGAAAGTGATTGTATGAAACAACTAAGCGACAGTAGGTATTTTAATATGCCGATGAGTACTGAAATTGTTGAAAAATACATGTCTACGATTGTAGAAACAATTGATAGTAGCGCAAGTATTTTTGAGGCTGCTGAACAATTTCACAAAAGTCCTTATAAACGATTTCCGGTTTTAGAGGGTAGTAAATTAGTGGGACAAATTAGTCAGCATGACATTATTTTAGCCGCACTACATTTAAATTCACAAAATTGGGGACATTAATTAGTTCTTGATACATTTTAATTCTAATATCTTTTTTATTGTTACATAATAATACGCGAACTAAACATTCCGCTTAACTAAAGCATAATAATCATTCTCCAAGGGCAAATAACCTTGGTCATATACAAAATAATAGGTTTTACCTGCCTTAGTAGTATATGTACTGGTATGTAAATTAAAATCAAAACCACTAGAAGCTAATTTGCTTTTAGTGGTTTTAATTTTATCATTAGGATTTAACGCTGTTAAAATCCTGTAGTTTTTACGAAGTTGATTGTTCGTGTTTCGAATTAAATTAGTAACATCCTTATTTTGTTTGTTATTGAATGAATTTCTGCAATAATCCGAACAAAATCGTTTATCTGACCTACCAATTATTTTTTCGCCACACTCCGGACACTCTTTATTCATAATCTACTTGTTGCATTTAGTAAAATAAATATACACTTTTACGGTGTAACTCATTTAATACAACTAGTTTCTCATCAATTTAGTAGTGTATACTCTATCTTCCGTTACCGTTTTTACCACATACACACCACTAGCTAAAGCGCGTACAGAGAATTTTAATGAGGTATCATTTACGTTTTCGAACAACAACACTTCACTTCCTAATAAATTATATACGGTAATAGACTGAATCAATTTATCAGCACTCGCTACTTGTAAGGATTCCCTTGTAGGGTTTGGAGAAATATTCACTCCAACGGCATCCTCAACCACTTTATCAAAATCCGGCGTTGAAAGTGTTCCTCCACCATCAAGATTTATACAGTTAGGTATAGGAGTTGATAAAATTGGTTTTAAATAATCCATTTTCCATTGCTCCACATTTTCAAAATCTCCTTGACCTGTAGCTCCTAAAATCCCCCCTGTATCACCAGAATTCGGGTTAAATGTCCAAAATGTAAAATGTAATTTGTGTTCTTTAATGTAGTCAATAAACTTTTCAAACCAAATTTCATCTTTTCCACCACGATCTTTAATTCCTAACTCCCCTATTAATAATGGTGATGTATTATTTGTGTTTAAGAAGTTAAAATTTTCTTCCCAAATGGCATCCATATTTTCTGGAAAATCAGGCGCTGAAAACCAAGTTTGATCAAAAACACGTGGGCCATATTCATGTGGAGAATACATTAATTTTGATGGATCCGACAATCTTACTGGAAAATCTCTAACCCCTTGCAAGTTACCTCCCCACCAATATGATGTTAAATCACCATTAGGCTTTCTGTAGGCCTCGATTCCTTCAACCATAATTAACACATTTGGATTCGCTTCTAATATTGCGTTACCGCATTTTTCTGCAGCCAATCTCCAGTCATACTTATCACCTGTTCCCCAACGTGCACCTTTTGGATTATCAATTTCTCCATTAGGCTCATTATTGATATCCATACCTATCACAGCACTTTTATCTTTATATCTGTTTGTCATGAACACCCAGTCCTCAATCCACTGTTCTTCGCTAGTAGATTCGGTAAACCATGTTTTTTCAACAAGGTATCCATCTGGATTTCTTGAGTGATTATCTAAAATCACTTTCATATCATTTTCTTGACACCAATCAATCAAAAGGTCCATCACTTCAATAGGCTTTTTCAATCCTTCTAATTCTAAATTAGAAAATGGTCCCACTGCAGGTTTTGTTGATTCGTCATAGAAAAAATTAACCCAATAGTTAGCTTCTTGATATGTAGCTCCGTCTCTTAAAATACTATTGGCCCATGGAATTCGCAAACAGTTAAATCCTAAATCTTTAATCTGCTTAAGGGCATCAAACATATCGCGCGCATACAAACCTTCTAAGATAGCTATGTTTGCTTCAAAACCAGACCAATTTACACCGGCCAATGTTACTTCGTTTCCTGCTGCATCTACTAATTTATTTCCGCTTGTCGAAAGCCAGTTTGGCTCACATGAACTCTGTGCATTTGCTGCTCCAAAGGACATAAAAGCAGTTGCAATTAGCGACAAAAGTGTAATCTTCTTATTCATAGGTTGGTAAATTTGTTGAACAAAAATAACTCTAGTCATCGTTCGTAATTTTTTTAACACCAACATTCTGATTAAAAGCATTTATTACTCGATAAAGATGTATTTTTATGTAAGAAAGTTCTGTTTGTAAATTCTTAAAGTCGGGTTATCCGATAAAAGTCCTTTGTTTACATAACCTACGAAAATGTTATAGTTTATTGTCTACTGAAAATTAAAAACAGCTAACGCACTTTTATGCCTCAATTTACACTAAATACTTAAGTACTATTTTTTTCTGCTTAGGTAGCATATCAGCTTTTGATATTAAATCCTACAAATGAACCAGTATGGACTTCAAGTACGTAGTTTTGTTTGCCATTCTTTGTTTTCACGAGCGAGACGTCTCGAGATAGCTTGGGGAGAGGACAACATACTACTTGTTAGTATTATCGACCTTGGACATCGTAAAGACATCCACTAAAAATAGCATAAGCCACAACAACCCCTAAAAAACTGTTGTGGCTTATGCTAAATACTCTCCAAAAAATTACAAATAAAAACGTAACCCCGCATTTATAGTAATACGAGATAAGTTTTCTCTTTGATCATCTGGCAAATCGATTGTTTGACTTTGTGCTCCATTACTCAATTCTAACTTAGAGAGTGACCCTGCGATAAAATTTACTCCTGCTCCAATGGCAATAAATGGTGTAATATGATAGTCATATAGTAGTCCAAAACCAAAGCCTACAGTGCCACCCGTAATGTCAATAGCTGTTCCATTTATTTTACTTTCGTTTTTGAAAGCTAAATACCCTATACTTATAGTACTAATAAAACTGTGTTTTTCGTTTCCTAAAAAACTACGATAAAGGAATTCTGGTGCTATAAAATTAATCCTAATATCATCACTTGTACTTCTCGTTTCTATACCTTCTATAGTTGTTGGCGATGCAAAAGTAATGGCATTATCCGATTGGAAACGACTATACGTTGCTCCTAACCCCCAACTAGGTTTGATAAAATAGTTTATATGTGTATCTATGTTAAATCCCGATTTTAATTCATCGGCATAATCTTCAAGTTCGACAGGCACGTTACTAATTGAAGCTGTACGATACCCATAACCCAAATCAATAGATACACGCGCTTTAGATTTATATTGCGCATAACTTGATACCCCCAATAACACAGCAATTACTGTTATAAATTTGTTTCTCATTTTTTTGTAATAAATAGCTATAATTAATAAACTCCTGCCACAAAACTGCGGATCATTTTTATATCCTCTGTCCCTTTTTTACTCATTATTTCGGGGTGATTTTCGGCATATGTTTTATGATTTTCGTTCACAAATCGCTTAAAATCTTTTGCATTTCTAAAAATATTAAACTCTTTATGTGCCACATCATAAACCACTCCTTTTACTCTACGCGCTGCAGCTGTGGCTATAGCCCCACCCCAAATTACAGCCGCTGTACTTGTATAATAATTTTCAAAGTAATGGTAATGAGTGCCAATTTTATGTGATTTTAAATGGTAGTTACCATCGTCTTTTAATTGTTTCCCAGAATCTTTTCTATTTAAATGCTTGTAAATATATTTTGCACTTACATACAAATGCGTTCCATCGGAAAAAGCAAAAGCTTTTCGTATACGTTTTTCAGTAGCAGTATTATAAAAACGATATTTAATGCTATCCTTAGACATTTTAGTAGTAAACTCTGTTTTTACATCGGTTGGCTCCTGCTTTTGGTATGCTTCAAATGTTTCATAAATCCCTTTTGGATAAGTAATACTTTCTTTTTCTTGGGCTTGCGTATAGGCACTTATAAATACAAAAAGCCATAACATTTTTTTAATCATTTTTCTTTGTTTTTTGTTGTTTTTATTAACCCCAACAATATCTTTATTGCTATTGTTGGGGCTTTGTTTTATTACCTATTTTTTTTGTCGCTCTTTGTAGTCGCGAGACTAGCAGTAGCCTTTACCTGATACTCTATACACAGCGGGGTGGCTGTGATATATCTGTGTAGGTCACGAGTCGCAGACTACGCGCCAGCGTTACATTCGAGGACCAGCTAGGGGCTACTCTTTTTATAGAATAGCTTTGTTTGATTTACTTTGTTTTATCCTTATTGTTGGCACCCGTCACAGACGAGCGCGAGCTGGGGCTGTGGTTTATTTAAAATCACTTAATTATTATTTTAAAATCTCTAAAATTTTACCTTCGCCTAATATTTCTTTTCCTTCACCAAAAGTAAACTTTTTACCTATTTTAAAATCTTTTCCTAAAAACTCGGTGTTGATGAATTGAATTAACACATCATTTTTTTCTCCTGGTTGAAATTCAGATTTATTATTTAAAAGTTTAATATTACCAGATGTTTTAGTTTCTTTTATAAAATTAAACAATGGTCTATAATTATTCTTAAAAGGAGTCTTTCGTTTGTTTTCACCTTTATATAGATATATGGTTGCAATGATTTGTTTCATAATTACTTATAGTCTTATTAAGGATGGTGAATAGTTTAAAGGCTGAGCACTTAAGTTTTGTAAATTATAACTATTGATCATAATTGCATTCATTCCATCAGCTTGGAAATGATAAGCATTATTAAGAATAGTATTAGGAACTTTAACTTCTAAAATGGTATTAGGTAATTTATCAAATTGATAATTATATTTACCAAACTGAGCTGCTTCATCTATAGTTGGAGCAAATAGTTTGCCAGTTTCATATGATCCATCGACGTTTCTTAATTCTCCAAAAGATTTTAGGTCATTTAATTCTGCAGGTGAGACAGACCTATAAATATTTGTAGTATTATCCAAAGACTTACCAGTAAATGCATTTAGATTATTCGCTTTAGCATATCCATATCCAGTTGCAAGTCCTGTAGCTAGACCAGTAGCAGCTCCAAGTGCTGCGCCACTAACGCCAGCTCTGTGTGCATCACTAAAGCTTCCACCTCGTAAGAGTGTTCCTGTATAACCACTTGCGTAACCGCCTATTAAACCACCTAAAGAACCTCCGATAGCTCCTTTTAGCAAAGGACTTGCAATATTATTTACACCAGTTTGAGCGACAGCTTGTCCACCCAAAGCTCCAAAAGCACCAGAGATCGCACCATTACCAGCACCTTGTAGAAATTTACCTCCACCACCAGGTAGCAATGTATTTAATCCCCCACCAAGTGCCCCGTAGCCTACACCTGCAATAAGTGAACCTACGAAAGCAGAAGTACCGAGAGCTCCAGCAATTACTGGGGCGGCATAAATAGTACCGGCAGCAGTTAATGCTCCAATAGCTGCTCCTCCAACAAATCCTAAAAGTGTATCTAGGTTAGCAGCCCATTTGAATGGATTGTATTCGCCACCATTAGCTTGTACAGCTCCGTAATATGCACCAGCAGCAGCAGCCACTCCAATTGCAATGCCAATAACTAGAGGTATAATTTCCCCCGTAGGATCATTATACTTTAAAGGATTGTTCCATACATAGCCATACCTGTTAAAACTTTGGGTATTAAACGGGTCTTGTATAAAATTAT
>NZ_JH621281.1 GCF_000255455.1 Aquimarina agarilytica ZC1
AAAATAGTAATAATTAACGAGGCAAGCCTCGAGGTATTAAACCTGATAGCGAATAAAATTACAAACCATTAAATAGAAAATCAAAATCATCATCATCATATCTTAATACTTTTACTCCTTCACTTTCATACTCATCAGCTAATGTTGACACATAAGAAATGGCAAAATCTACTTTTGGGAAATCTTTTTGGTCTAAGATCATAAAATCATTTTCTTTCAAAAGATTTGTATATACCGTAATATCTTTATCTACTGGATGAGGCTTTATATAAAGATTTAGATTTCTCTTTCCCAAATCATTAATAATTTTATTTTCTTTTTCAAAAAAGAATTTATTACAAATAAGTAATACATTTTTCAATCCATTATTTAATAATTTATTATTTGACGAAAATTTAATTGATGATCTGTAGTATGCTTTAGGCTTATTTGTCAAAAGACTTTTCTCACATATAAATCTCTGTTTTTCATTTATATAATATGCAATATCAACATCTCCTATTTTTTTTATCTTCATATTTTCATATAAGATTCCATGTTGTATTAGGCATTTATTTTTTTTTATATATCTTGATAGATAAGCCCATCTATCCAAAAGACTCACAAAATAATAATCATTAGAAGTGTCACTTCTTTTTAAATAAAAAAAAGACAAAAAATATTCAAAAGAAGTATAAGATCTAAACATAAGATCCCTGTTTCCATATTTTTTTTTCATGATAAAAGACACTTTGATTGCATAAATAAATGAATAGAATAACTCACTATAATTTATTCCACTAAACATATTCACTTTTTCAAAACCATTGTAATCAGATTTTATAGATGGGAGTTTGACAATTACAACATTATCGATGTCTATATTTGCACTTTTCAAAATATTTACAAATCTATCATTAGCTAAATTTAATCCTAACATGATATATTTATTAGAAATAGATTTTCTTTCCGAAAAAACATATTGAAATGTATAAATGAAAAATTTAACAAACAATATTATAATGTAGATTATTACCTCAAACTTAGAAAGTATTAGAGAAAAAAATGAAAAAAAATGAAAAAACTTACTAGGTACATTTAGATACCTAGCTACTTGTTTAATTTTAAACTCTTTGTATGATTTTCTATTTTTTTTATCAATGCAAAATTCAGAATTAGCATTAAATTCATTTAAATATGCAAACAAATATCCTTTTAGGACTGTATCTAATTTATTATTCATTTTTTTTTTAAAAGGTATGCTGTTCGTATAAGAAAGAAAAAAATTAAGTTTACATATAATAACTCAAATCCACAATAAAAAATTGAAACAACAGAAATAACTAATAATAAAACTAGAATAAATAAACTTTCAATAGAAACATATTTCCTTTTTCTCAGCTGACTAGTAATATACAAATGAAACAAAACACTTAACAAAAATGTGACTATATATCCAAAATTATAAACTGTATGACATGTATACCCATAAAATAGATGTGCTTCACCGTCAAATGACTTATTTACTCTTTCTTTTGATTTTTCTGCATTCCAAGTAATAATATTAAAAAAATTCAAATATTGGTAAACAAGTCGCAGAAACCCTTCTCCATAAAGAATTTTTTCTGGAGTATATTTTTCAAGACGATTTACACCATTATAATAGCCTTGCGCAGTATAATCCGCTATACTATAAATAATTGGATCCTTAACTCTTGAATTTCGAGGAATACGGTCTTTATAATAATCCATTTCTGAAAACCTTGTTACCGTTATCGATATAAATAGAAAAACAATTAACGAAATTACTATTTTTATGTATCTTAAAATTTTTTGATTCAATTTTTTAGGTAATATATCTTTCAAAAGAAAGAAAGAACCTATAAAAACCAATACATAAGTAAATATCTGAGCTCTTGAATAAAAAGCTATTCCAGCTATCATCGAAGAAGAGGACAAAAGCAATGCCCACCTAGATTTTTTAAATTCTAATTTAGATAAGTAGTAGAAAAAAAATGGAAATGCAAGATAACCTGAATTTTGAGTTGTATAAGAATACCTAAAGAAATTAGCAAAATAAGGTATACTTTCATATAAATCTTTATATGCTCCTTCTGCTTTAAAAGCAGATGGACTTGGAATGTAAGTCCTAATGATAACTAACATTACTATACTTAATATCAGATTAAAAAACAACACCTTATATAAAATTTTTTTAAAAAAAAAGACAAACTTCTCATCCTTTAAATACAAAAACTCAAATCTAGCATGACGCCATGGGCTAATTATTAAAAATAAATTTATGTTTATAAAAAAAATATTAAATATAGTAAATGTAGAATCATAATCTATTTTAGCTCCAACTAAAAATTGAGATCCAAAAGAAATTATTTGCAAAAAAACTAAAATTAAATAAAGTTTTTTATCTCCACGACTTAAGAATAAAAAGAATAAAAAGAATACTAATTGTACTACTAACCCCATAAAATCTACTTCTTAAAAATCAGATTTTTTAAAAAAACATACTCCTTTGACTTTAAAATAATCACAGAGGACACATACATCAAAGTTCCAACAAGTGAACTAATCATTAACTTTTGAAAATTATTGAAAAACAAAGATGATGTATAAACTACAATCAATAATAACAAAATATTTAAAAAAATATTTAATGATATAAATTTAATTTGCTCATAAATCTTAATGTTTAAATATTTTTTGGTTAATAACATCGACAATATTGCATCTAAAAAATAATATAAAATAATACCATAACAAACAACAATAATATTATAATTCATAGTGAAAAATAATATAGTTAAACCAACAACTTTCTTAAAAAAATTAATTCGAACTAATTCCTTTGTCTTATCCAACACCTTTAAATATGAATTATTTATGTAAATAATAGGAATAAACAAATATGCTATAGAAATAAGTTTTAAAATCTCTAACCCACCAATCCATTTTTCAGTCAATAAAAATAGTATAATTGGTTCTCCCAAACCTATAATAAATGTAAGGATCGGAAAAGCAATTAATGTTGATAATCTTAATAAAATTTCATATTTTTCTTTTAAATAATCTTTATTATTTTTCCCTTTAGACAAAATAGGAAAAAATACACTTTCTACGGCATACATAAAATTAGTTGTTGTAAAAAAAACAACAGTCTGCATCCTATTATAATAACCTAAAGTTTTTGCTGAAAAAACTTTACCTATTACTAAAGAGTATATATTATCATAAAACACTTGAATAAAATTATTAATCAAAATCTTTGTAGAATAAGGCAATATTTCTTTCAATTCTAAAAAAGAAAAAACAAAACGAGGCTTCCAACCTGACAAAGTCCAAAAAACAATTGCTTGAATAAGATTTATTGATAGTGTTTGAATAACAATAGACCAAACACCATAACCATTATAAGCTAAAAACAATCCAATTGTTGCTCCTAACATTGAAGAAAAAAAAGTTACCAATGCAGGGAATTTAAAATCTAGATTAATTGTAAAGAGGATTCTTTGTATGTAAGTAAATGAATAAACAATAATATTAAGCCCCACTACCTTTGTCAAAATACTTAATCTCTCTATTTCATAAAAGTTTGCAATAAAATTTGAAAAAAAATACAATAATGAATAGAGGAATACAGATATTAAAAAGTTAGAATAAAAAACAGTTGAATATAATGATTCAGTATTATTAACTCTAAAAATCAATGCTTCGGAAAAACCTGATGCTACAAGTAAACTAGCAATCTGAATAAAGGTTGTTATAATTGCAACCTCACCGAAATCTTGAGGAGTAATTAATCTTGCTATAATTAAAGTAGAAATAATTTGAAGCATACTTGGCACATAACGTCCTAACATACTCCAAAGAGTCATATTTACAGAACTCTGTTTTGCTTTTGTCATATTTTTTTTTAGGTAATGTTAAATACTACTCTACTAATAGTCATATTGCAGTCCAACCTCCATCTACCATCAAATTATGACCTGTTATAAAAGAAGCTTCTTCTGATAACAAGAAGACTGTCGGCCATGCTATTTCTTCAGGTCTCCCAAGTCTACCTAATAAAGATTTTTTACTGTATTTTTCAATAAAGCTTGGATGCTGTTGATTTTCATACAAAATACCTCCAGGAGACAAAGAATTCACCCTAATATTAAATTTCCCGTAATAAGATGCCAAATATCTTGTAAAGTTAATTATACCTCCTTTAATAGCAGAATATGCCGCAGGAGAAGTACCATCATAGTCTTCATAAATAGAAAAATCATTACCGACCACACCATAAATAGAACCAATGTTAACAATAGAACCAGATTGCTGAGTTTTCATGATTTCTAATACTTTTTGACAAACATAGAATACCATATTCAATTGCATATCTATGTTTTCTCTCCATGATGATAATTTGATATTTTCAAATCTTTCTCCCCAATCTTCAGTTCTAGGATATGCTAAATTCACCAAACCATCTATTCTTCCATATTCATTCATAGTAAATGATATCAACTTATCAATTTCCTTTTCTTTTGTAACATCAAATGTTAAAATATTATTCATTTCATCTTCAAAAATATCTACAGCTACAACTTTTGCCCCAGATTTTTTTAAAGAAACTTGTGTTTCTTTTCCTAATAAGCCTTTTGCTCCTGTTAATATAATTACTTTGTCTTTTAATCTTTTAGACATAATTCTAATACTTTATACCCTTCTTTTATATCATTAAATTTTTCACCAATAAGAATTTTTTCAATAAAAAAATTCATTTGAAAATCGTACATTTCTTGTACTGTTTGTTCAAAATCGAACATTTTCTCACCATTCACATAAATTATATTATTTAATAAATCTAACAAATAAGTCTCTTTATTGGTTACAATTTCAAAAGTCCTTTTAGCATCTCTACGATAATAATTCAATACTATATTTGCACAAAAATCATTAAAGCTAAATAAGTAATTTGCATAATCTATTGCTGTAATATTTAATGATGAATCACTTTTAAAAGTTTTATTTACCTCTAATGGCTCTCCAAAAAACCAATATAAATAATCTAATTCATGAATCAAATCAATATGAACGCCTCCTCCTTTTTCTGCATTAGCACTATAACTTTCCCTAAAATTTATAGTAGGTCTCCAATCTGGCAAATAAGAACCACAATAAACATTCACCTCCTCAATACATTTATCTTCCAACAAACTTCTCATCTTAACCAAGCCTTTATGAAATCTCAAATTACATGCAATATATGTTGAATTATTTTTACTAATTATTTCAACTAATTCAGATTCATTTTTTCCTATCAAATTAAACAAAGGCTTTTCTATAAAAAGAGGTAAATTAAAACCATATATTCTCTTTAATGTTTGATAATGAATATTAGTCGGATTAGAAACTATTATAAAATCAGGTTTTACCTCCTCAATTTCTTCAAAAGAGTAGATATGTTTTATATCATTTTCTTCTTCAATAATTGATCGCCTTAAAGCATATATCTCCACCTCAGAACTTATTTGTCCCAAAGCTGCTATGTGTTTTTTAGCTATTGAGCCTAATCCTATTATTAAAACTTTCATAGTTCAATACCTAACTTATTATTTTCTATCAGGTATTCCATAAAATCAAAATCTATAGGGTTATCTAAATCAAAACAAATATGATCCATTTCATAGATTAATGATTTTTCTGTTATTACCGATTTTAATTTTTGTTTAAAGAAAGTCTTATTATAAATATAAAATGAAGCGTTCATTTCATAAACATCTGGAGCAGATTGTCTAGTTAAAAAATTTCCTTTTTTACATAAACTATAGTAACCATTATCTAATTTTTCAACCATATTAAAATAGGGGTTTTTATGAGCCACATTTACAGAGAAAATATTAAAGGCTTCATCATCCGATATAATTATAGCAAACGCCTTCTTTAAATCTTCAATAGTTCTTAAAGGAGATGAAACATCTAAATCAAGCACATAATCATATATTATATTTTTATTTTTTTCCATGTGATCTCTCACATCGATTATTGCATCTAACTTACCTGATTTATCTGTGGCTAATTTAGCAGGGCGAATATATTCTAAATACAAATCTTCTATTTGAAACCTTCTGACAACTTCCTTAATTTCATCAGAGTCTGTAGATAAAACAATATCAATGATATCTGAAGGTCTTTCTTTTTTTAATTTTTCAGCTAAATTTAAAGAGTAATAAATTAAAGGTTTACCTGCTATTTCTTTTATATTTTTCCTTGGAATACCTTTAGAACCGCCTCTAGCACAAATTGTAATTAATATATTCATTTCTAATTTGCTTCAATATGCTTTATAAATTCTTGAGCTTGCTTATAATCTATAGGTTTACCAATATCAATCCAATAACCCATAATCGGATCATAAATTAATTCTCCTCCCTTTTCAACTAAGTCATCCATCAAATCAGTTATATCATAGAAACATTTTTTAGGCATTTTTTGTATTAACTCTCGCTTAAGAATATAAACACCTGCATTAGAATGATATATATAACTAGGCTTTTCCTTAAAAGCTTTAACTTTATTTTCTTCGGTTTCAAAAACAGCATAAGGCACATCCACTTTATATTCCGTAGAAGCTACAACCATATCTGCATTTTCTTTTATCAATTTTGTATACATCGATTCGAAATCAACATTTGTTAACAAATCACTATTCATTAACAAAACATGATCTGTATTGAAATGATCTACCAAACCTAAAGCCCCAGCTGTACCCAATGGTTCATCTTCCCATATATACTCTATAGAAATCCCCTTATCACTTCCATCTCCAAAATATTCTTGAATTTGATTCCCTAAATATTTTAATGATATATATATTTTTTTTATACCAAAATTAATTAGCCTATCAATGTTATGCTCAATTATTGGCTTACCTCCCAAGGGCAACATTGGCTTAGGAACAGTATCCGTTAGCGGGCTCAATCTTTTTCCTCTACCGCCTGCCATAACCATACACTCCAATGGTAATTTAGCATTAACTTTATCCAAGTCAATAATATCAATAAGTTGATGAGATTTATTTAAAATTGGTAGAATTTTTATATCCTTATTTTTATATTTCCCTAAAAACAAATAATCATCACTACTGTATTCATATAAAAAATCTGTATTACAAATTTGCTCTACTGATTTATCTACCCTTTGATCCATCGCTATTGATCGACGAATATCTCCATCTGTAATAGATCCTAATATTTTCCCTTCTCTATCTTGAACAAACAAAATTAAACGACTAATTCCTTTTAATTCATTTAGTTTATTAAGGGCATCAACTATCGTTTCATTATAGTTAATTAGTAATTTTTTTATTATCATAATTTAATATTCAAAATCAATATTATAAAACTGCTTTTTCAAATTAAATGAATCAATACCTTTTAAAATATTAATTATTTTTTGAGTAGTATTCCCTGATCCATAAACTTGATCTTGAGCTTCAATTTTATTTTTAAATTCCAAAGAGAAAGATTTTTTTAGTGCCAATTTAATTTCTTCATATGAATTATTTACATCTAAAACACTCAAAGGACTTATTCTTCCTTTTTGTCTATCACCTATATTTATTGTTGGAATATTAAAATAAGGTACTTCTATTATTCCACTTGAGGAATTCCCCACAACAACATCAACATATTTTAGTGCGGATAAATATCTCATTTGCCCTAAAGACTTAAAAGAAACTGCTTTTTGTTCATTTTTTTTAACATAATCTTCAATCATAGTATTTATTATACGACCATTTTTATCCGAATTAGCATGTGTAAAAATCAGCAATGTATCATCATATTCATCTAAAGCTCTTAAAATATTAGTAAATGTATGCATTGGATTCTCAATTTCCAATGTAACTGGATGATAAGTAATTAAACAGTTTTTCTTTTTTAATCCTTTTTTAATTGATTTTTCAAATTCTTGTTTTGAATATAAATCTAATCCTTTTATTGAATCTAAACCTATAGCTCCTACATCAAATACATTATTTGGTGATTCCCCTAATTGAATCACTCTTTTTTTATAGATTTCTGTTGATGTAAAATGTAAATGACTAAACTTAGTAATCGAATGCCTAATACCTTCATCATATGCTCCTTCTGTAGTTTCTCCTCCATGCAAATGAGCTATTGGTATATTTGCGGATGTTGCAGCTATAACAGCCGCCAAAATCTCCGTTCTATCTCCTAAAACAACTAAAATTTCGGGCTTCAGATTTTCAAAAGCATCCGCAAATCCTGAGATTGCTATTGCAATAGATTTAGATACTCCGACTGAAGAATCGGAAGACAACAAACATTCTATTTTACTAACTATTGGAAAACCATCATTTTCAATTTCTCTGATAGTATATCCAAATTCATTAGAAAGGTGCATTCCTGTTACTATTAGCTGTAATTCCAATTTAGCATCTAAAAAAATAGACTTTATCAAAGGCTTCAACAATCCGTATTCCGCTCTAGTACCCGTTACTATCGTAATCTTTCTTGTCATTAAATAGATATTGATATTAAATCATCTGCGTTAAAATCTTTCAAGGATTTTTTTCCAATTATATTATTCCACTGCATAGGTGAAATACCCGTTCCTGGCCGTTTTATAGCAAGATTATCTTCTGTAAAAAAATCTCCCTTTGCAATTCCTTTTTTAGCCACTATACTTTTTCTAGCTATCGGCTTATTTTTTATTTCCGATTTAGATGGCTCTTTTATTCCAGATCCAGATAAGGCTTGTTCAATATTTCTTATTGAAATTACCATCTCTTTCAACTCTCTGGGCTCTAAAGATGCTTTATGATCTGGTCCAGGAAGATTTCTATCCAACGTAAAATGCTTTTCAATAACACTTGCTCCTAAAGCTACAGCTGCTATAGGTACTTCAATCCCTAAAGTATGATCAGAATATCCAATATTAACCCCTAATATGGACTTGATATAATTCATAGCTTTTAAATTAACATCAATCATTGGCGTAGGATACTCGGTATTACAATGTAATATTGTTAAATTCTCTTTTTTAACTCCATTATCCAATAAAACCTTAACTGCTTGTTTTATCTCTTCCATATCAGCCATACCTGTAGACAAAATAACTTCAGAGAATAAATTAGCTACTTTTTTCAAATAAGGGTAATTTGTTATTTCTCCTGACGGTATTTTTGCCAATTCTATACCTATTTTAGATAAATATTCTAAACTTTCTAAATCAAATCCTGTTGATAAAAAACGTACTCCTTTTTCATTGCAATAATTAATAAGTATATCATGCATTTCTTCAGTCAACTCTAACTTCTCAAGCATTTCAAATTGACTATCTAAATTCTCCGTATTCTTATCTTGGTATGTTGCTCTTTTTGCTGTTTTTGTAACTAATTTAGCGGCTTTAAATGTTTGAAATTTAACATAATCTACTTCTGCTGATGCAGCTACATCAATTAATTTTTTTGCTTGATCTATATCTCCATTATGATTAACTCCTGCTTCAGCAATTATTAATGTTCTTCTCATTTTTTCACAAATTTACCAGCGCTAATAATACTATCTTCTTTAATAATAATACCATTAGATATTGTTGAATTACTACCTAAAAAAACCCCTCTTCCTATTGTACTATCACCATTAACTACTACACAAGTTGATATATGGCAAAAATCATTAATTACTACACCGTGTTCAATATTAGATTTTGTGTTCAAAATACAATGCTTACCTACTTTTGCTTGTGCATTAACAATCGAACCATGCATAACAATTGTTCCAACTCCTATATCGGCATGTTTAGAAACATAGGCTAATGGAGATATTATTGTAGCTAATTTAGCTTTACTTTCTTCTAATTTTTTTGCTATACGCTCTCGAATCTCATACGTTTTTATTTGACCTACAGTAATTATAAAAAAAGTATTATCAGATATTAATTCATTTATAAGACTATCATCTCCTATTATAGGGTACCCCAGCAACTCACCTTGTTTATTATCTAAAATACCTAAAATATTATATCTTCCTTCTTTTTCTATAATATCTATAACAGAACTACAATGTCCTCCTCCTCCAATTAGAACAATATTGGGTTTACCTATTATAACATTACTCATATTACACTACTTGGAATATTTATAACCCTATCTTCTAACCATTCAGAATTATCAAGATTCCCTTTAGGGCAATTTAAAAACATAGGTAACTTATCCATTAACTTCCATATTGGCCTAGTCATTATCCCTAAAGAATTTGTTTGCTTTAAAAACTCATCTTTTGATTTTTTATCTTCCAAAATAATAGCATTTAACCAAAAATTAGATTCCTCTTCAGTACGTTCATCAAAAAAGCTTATTCCTTTTAAATCAGAAAAGAAAGATGCATATTTTTTTGCTATTTCTCTTTTACTTTTAATAAAATACGGAAGCTGCTCTAACTGAGCCACTCCTATAGCTGCATTAATATTTGGCATTCTATAATTATATCCTATATCATCATGAACATATTCCCATGAATGCTGAACTTTACATTGTGTTGTTAAATGTTTTGCTTTCTGGGCTAATTCAATATCATTTGTTAGAATAACACCTCCACCTCCTGTTGTCATTATTTTATTTCCATTAAATGAAATTACAGATAGTTTCCCAAAAGTACCTAAATGTTTATCTCCTAAAAAACTCCCCATGGACTCGGCAGCATCTTCAACTAACTCAATATTATAATCTGCGCATACTTTTAACAATTCTTCTATACGACATGCATGCCCAAAAGTATGCATTGGCAAACATGCTTTTATTCTTCTCCCCGTCTTTTTGTTATAACATTGATTATTTTTAACAACTGCATTATCATCTAGAAATAATTTTAATGCTTTTGGTGATAAACCCATTGTATCTATATCAACATCTACAAAAACAGGAATAGCATTTGAGTACATTATCGCATTTGCTGTTGCAATAAAAGTTAAAGCTTGTGTAATCACCTCGTCACCTTCTTTTACCCCTGCTAATCTTAATGCTACATGAATAGCATTAGTACCATTAACACAAACAATTGCATGTTTTGACCCTGTGTATTCTTCTAAGTTTTTTTCAAACCTATTGACAAACTTACCTACACTGGAAACAAATGTTGAATCTATACATTCATTAAGGTATTTTTTTTCATTACCTTCTAAAAACGGTTTATGAAGAGGTATAAATTCATTTTCTATATTGTAAAGACCTCTTACAAAATCAATAATCTGAGAAGTTTTTTTATCCATTTATTACATTTTTGAATCTAAGTTTTTACCTTCTTCTTTATGGTCAAAATTAATTAAAAAACTTCTCATAACACCTACTATATCATCCTTACCAGCATCTTCCTTATTGAATACATTTTTAAAATCTAAAAACAATTTATCTATTTCTTCTTGAGTTCTAAATTCCTTAATCTCTACAACTCCTAATGATTCATATTCATCTAAAAAAACCTTCTCATTTTCTGTAAAAAACTCTTCATAAGGTTTTTCTCCAGTGGTATCACTTCCTGAGAAAAAAACAGGATATTTTTTACTATTCGAATTAATTTGTTTTGCTTTTTCTATCGCTTCAATAGCGGAACTACAATATTCTATTTCAAAACCATTAGCCTTTAAAAACTCTATCGCTATATTTGAAAAAGTTATCATTTGCTCTTTTTTTAATTTAGGAAAATAAATTTCACCTGTTTTTCCTAATATACATGCTAATAAGCAAATTTGACCACTCTCTTCTGGAGATACAAAATACCTTGTTACATCAACTGGTGCTGATATCGGTTGATTTTTAGAAATTCTTTCTATAAATCCCGCAGGTAAAGATCCATTTGAAAAAGCTACATTAGCAAAACGAGCCGTAGTAACTTTAAATGAATTGCTATAACTCATTATCAAATCCTCCATAATCTTTTTACTCCCTCCCATAATATTTACAGGATTAGCGGCTTTATCCGTTGATACACAAAAAAAATGATTTGGCTTATAAATATTTAAAAGATCCAATAACTTTTTGGCATTTACAACATTATTATTAATAAGAGCCTCTACTGAATATTTATCCTTTTCGCTTCTAACATGCTTATGCGCTGAAAAGTTTGCGACTATATCGAAGCCCCCTTTATCTTTAAACATTTTAAAAAACACATCATCAGCGTAACTCATAGGATAAGTAGTATAGTCACTTGGAACAACTAATGCATCATTACTCCTTATATCTCTTGTCAATTCCGTTAATCCATTCTCATTAATATCAACAACAACTAATGTCTTAGGATAGAATTGTAATATTTCTTTCACAAAAGAACTCCCTATTGTACCAGCACCTCCAATTACTAAAACTCTTTTATCCTTAATTTCTTTTAAAAGATTCTCTTTATTGTTTTCAATATCAATTGAAAACATACTCTCTCTCCTCTTAGTAACATGTTTAGCAATGAACTCTTTAATTTTGACGATCATATTATTATTGTTATTATTTGATCATAACACCACACAAATCGTATTAATTTTATGATATTATTACTATTTAATCAGTTGTCGATACCGAAGCTATTTGAAGAGCGTATAATTCTATATATTTTAAATTAGCGGCCATCCCTTTTCCTACTCCATATGTCTTTGCAGGAGTGTTCATCGATATAAATATTGCATCAGCTCCTGTATTGCTTCTTCTACTTTTGTAGAAAAAAAACAAATTTCCACCTTGTGCTTCGCTTACCACTTCACCCAAAACTAGTTCATACACAGGGAATTTTTTCAAAAAAAATCATCAGCATTCCATTCTACAATTCACTGCTCATTTAAATCAACCACATGCACTCTTATATTTGGACATTTATTCACTATTACTGCCATTGTTAGCCCACCAACATAACCAGCTCCTATACAACAAATATTTTTTATCATAATAAAATTAAAACACACACAGAATCACACAAAAAAGTACTACTACTAAATTGTTATTAACTCTTAGTTCCAATTAGCATAAATGACAAATATACTAAGTTAGCCTTTATTACAATACAAATAATTCTAAAAACTTAAGACATCAACTACCATTAAATCTAAAATTTCACCCCACCCAAATAAATAAAAATATCACCGTAATATTTATCCTAAAAAAAACAATCCTCCCTAAAATCCACTTACATTGTTATCACTATATTTGCATCTTATATTACATTCAAATGGAACACACCGAAAAATCAACATTTAAATTCTTATTACCTTATGCACTTGGTTTACTGGCTATACGTTTAATTATGGACACCTTAATTAAACAACTAGGACTTGGTTACCAAGGTGAGAGTTATGGGAGTTTTGTTGCCTTATTTATTGAATTAGCCATCGTATTTATTACCATAAAAAACTATAAGAGCTTTCAAAACAACGGTAATTTATTATTTTCCGAAGGAGTTAAAATTGGTGTTGGATTAGTACTAATTATGGGGACATTATTTTCTGTATACATTTTTCTTATTCATGCCAATTATATTGACCCTGAATACCAACAAAAATTAGTTGAAGAAGCCATAGCCGTAATGACAAAAAATGACCCAAATGCAGACACTTCTAGTTTAACCAAAGAAGCTCCAAACTCCGCTACAGGTTTAGCTTTTTGGATTTTAAAATATGCTTTTATTGGTGCTTTAGGTGGTATTATTAGTGCTGCTATTTTAAAAACCGAATAACATTCTATGAAAGACCTCTCTATTGTTATTCCATTACTAAACGAACAAGAATCACTCAACGAGCTCCATACATGGATCCAAAAAGTGATGCTTAAAAATAGTTATAGCTATGAGGTGATTTTTATTGATGATGGTAGCACAGACACCTCCTGGGAAACTATTGAAGGTTTACAACAAAAAGACTCCAATATAAAAGGAATTCGATTTCTAAAAAATTACGGTAAATCTCAAGCCTTACATGCCGGTTTTAAGGCCTGCAATGGAAACGTAGTTATTACTATGGATGCCGATTTACAGGATAACCCAGAGGAAATACCAGAATTATATCGGATGATCACCGAACAAGGTTACGATTTAGTTTCTGGCTGGAAAAAGAAACGTTACGACGCTGTTTTTGCGAAAAACCTACCTTCAAAATTATTTAATGCTGCAGCCAGAATGACTTCTGGCGTAAAGCTAAATGATTTTAATTGTGGATTAAAAGCTTATAACATATCAGTGGTTAAAAATATTAATGTGACTGGTGATATGCATCGTTATATCCCTGTGCTTGCCAAAAACGAAGGCTTTACTAAAATTGGCGAAAAGATAGTGCAACACCAAGCTCGCAAATACGGAGAAACCAAATTTGGAATGGAACGTTTTACCAATGGTTTTTTGGATTTAATTACCATTTGGTTTATCTCTAAATTTGGCAAACGTCCTATGCACTTTTTTGGCTTAGTAGGCACCCTTCTTTTTATTGTTGGATTTGGATTCGCCACCTATTTAGGAATTGATAAATTATATATAAATACTACGGGACGCTTGATTACTGAACGCCCTCAATTTTATATCGCATTGGCATGTATGATCCTTGGGACTCAGTTTTTTTTAGCTGGATTTTTAGGTGAAATCATTTTAAAAAACAAATCCGAAAAACATAAACAATATAAAATTTCAGAAACACTATAAACCACCTTATTTTAATTATTTTCAGTAAGGAATTAGTATTTTTGCTTCATATCTTATAACAATGAGTACACTAACAAACACCATTCAACAACGCGTTAACGAGTGGCTAAGCCCTACCTTTGACATTGACACACAAAACGAAATCAATAATCTTTTAACAACTAATCCTTCGGAAATAGAAGATAGTTTTTATAAAGATTTAGAATTTGGTACTGGTGGAATGCGTGGTGTTATGGGCGTTGGAACTAATCGTATTAACAAATACACCTTAGGAAAAAGCACTCAAGGTTTATGCGATTACCTAAAAAAACAATTTAACGGTGAAGAAATTAAAACAGTTATTGCTTTTGATTGCCGACACAACAGCGACACTTTAGCTAGAACTGTTGCCGAAGTCTTTGCTGCTAACGGCATTAAAGCTTACTTATTTTCAAGCTTGCGAACCACTCCCGAACTTTCATTTGCTGTAAAACACTTAAATTGTCATTGTGGAATTGTCCTTACTGCCAGTCATAACCCCCCTGAGTATAATGGATACAAAGTATACTGGCAAGATGGTGGACAAATTGTTCCTCCCGAAGACGGTGAAATTATTAGCACGATTAATGCATTAGAATACAGTGATATTAAATTTGACGCTAACCCAGACTTCATTGAAATTATTGACGAACTGGTTGACAAACCTTTTATTGATGCTTGTGTAGAAAATGGAAGTATTATAGCAACACAAGAAGCTAAAGACAACCTAAGTATTGTTTTTACCTCGTTACATGGAACATCAATAAAATCCATACCACAAACATTAGCTAAGGCAGGCTTTAAAAACGTTCATATTGTTGAAGAACAGGCTGAACCCGACGGAAATTTCCCAACTGTAAAATCTCCTAATCCCGAAGAAACGGAAGCTTTGGAAATGGCCACACAATTAGCCAACAAAGTAGGTGCCGATATTTTAATTGGTACCGATCCCGATTGTGATCGTTTGGGTATTGCCGTTCGTGACAATAATAACGAAATGAAATTACTAAACGGGAACCAAACCATGGTAGTAATGATAGGTTTTTTGCTAGAACAATACAAAAAAGAAACTGGGTTTAAAGGGAATGAATTTATAGCCTCCACCATTGTTTCAACACCAATGTTGCGCACTATTGCTAACGCTTACAATGTTGAATACAAGGAAGTATTAACTGGTTTTAAATGGATTGCTAAACTTGTTAAGGATTATCCAGAACTACACTTTATTGGTGGTGGCGAAGAAAGTTACGGATTTATGGTCGGTGATTTTGTACGTGACAAAGATGCTGTTACCAGTACACTATTAGCATGTGAAATTGCAGCCTATGCTAAAGCAAACGGAAACTCATTCTTTAATTTACTACAGGACTTATATAAGAAACATGGTTTTTATAAAGAATACTTAGTTTCACTAGTTAAAAAAGGAATTAGTGGTGCCGAGGAAATCAAACAAAAAATGATTGACTTACGTGAAAATCCATTAAAGGAAATCAATGGATCTCAAGTTGTTTTTATCGAGGATTACCTTAGCGGGGAAGCTATCAATTTACAAGACGATTCAACTACAAAAATTGATTTACCTAAAGCTAATGTATTAGTTTATTACACTGAAGATGGTAGTAAAATAGCTGCTCGCCCTAGTGGAACCGAACCAAAAATTAAATTTTACATTAGTGTACAAAACGAGGTAACTCCTACAGATTCATTAACAGAAGTTGAATATACACTAGACCAAAAAATTAAGCAAATACTTGATGAATTAGGCTTATCATAAATAAACCTTCAGTTTTATTTTTTTTAGAATAAAAACAAAACCTAAATTCGAATAAAAAGATCATTTTTCAACACTGAATTTGTAAAAAATTCAACTTGAATTAACTTCTTTTTATTCGAATTCTTTTTGTCATATTATTTCAAACTTCAATCAAGCTCCCAATTTCAGTTACAATCTCCTCTACCGATTTTGAATTAGTCGATACTTTTAATTGAGATTGCAAATAATATTGAGAGCGTTCAAAAACATGTTTTGCTATAAATTCTGTTAATTCATCAACTGTTTTTGTATGCGCTATTAAGGGACGCTTGTCTTTTTCTGTAAATAAACGTTTTGCCAACTCCCCAATAGAGGTTTGTAAATACACCGATGGACTATTAATTGCTTCAACAATAGTTTGCATATTATTCCCAAAACAAGGAGTTCCTCCTCCTAATGAAAGCACCGTGTTTTTCAAACTCCCCAAACACTCTTGTAAATACGTTGCTTCAATTTTCCTAAAATATACCTCCCCTTTATTTTTAAAAATTTCTCTTATAGTATCTTTTTCCTTCATCTCAATATAATCATCCAAATCTATATAATCCATTTGTCTATTTTTTGCTAATTGTCTACCTACCGATGATTTACCGCAGCCCATATAGCCTATTAAAATGATATTTTTACTCATAATTTTAATTTTGATGCAAGGTTCATTTTTTATATTTAAAAAAAAATATTTTTTTTTAGTTTTTACACTTGTCAAATTGAATTAAGGTCGTATCTTTGCACCCGCATTCAGGCACTGAATGTTTAGACCTGGTAGCTCAGTTGGTAGAGCATCTCCCTTTTAAGGAGAGGGTCCTGGGTTCGAGCCCCAGCCCGGTCACAAAAAAATAAAACTGAGTGTTGTTTTATTTTTTAATTACATAAAACACTCCAATGACCTGGTAGCTCAGTTGGTAGAGCATCTCCCTTTTAAGGAGAGGGTCCTGGGTTCGAGCCCCAGCCCGGTCACAAAAAGCGGAAATATTATCAAGTTTGATAAATTTCCGCTTTTTTATTTCCTACATTGATTGTTTCTAATTCTCATATAAACGGGGATCAAGTAATATTATTGGGGAGCAGCAAAAATTAAGCATATAATTTAGTTAACCTGTAGAGGAAGAATTTTACATCTCTAAACCTCCCTTTGGGATGTCACAAAAAAAGCATTGAAGTTTATATTTAGATGCTTTTTGTTTTTTTAGTATTTCAAACTAAACTATATTAGCAACTCTTTTGCCCAGATGCTGGAATTGGTAGACAGGCACGGTTGAGGGCCGTGTGTCCGCAGGACGTGTGGGTTCGACTCCCATTCTGGGCACTTTTTAAATTTCCTATAGTCTCTATCTTCATATATCTGTTTAACACACGCTTCTTATAGCTTTTAAAGGACTAAATTGCTCAAAATAAAAACTTAGGAAGTAATGATGGACCACGAACAATTATTTTGTTTACACTAATATTCTGATTGATTTAAAGAGAAAGAATTAAATAGAAAAAAGGCCCTAACCCCATAATAGAGTTAAAAAAAAGCACCCCTAGCTATTTACCAGAGGTGCTATATAGTTTTAATTAATGCTTATTCTATATTTCAGTTATAATTTAAAGCTATAAAATCTTTAACATTATCAATCATCCCATGAAGAAAGACCTATAATTTCACCATTAGGCCCTTTAAAAAAGGTATATTTATCCTGCCTGTAATTCTCATTTTCTAATTGATAGCCTTCTGCTTTTAGCTTATCACCTATTGGACCAATATCATTTACAATAAGCATAAAGTGATTGTGGTTTGTATTCCCTATTGGTTTATAGGAATCCATAGCTTCTGGAGGGGGGATTGACAAACTTATTTCAAAATCATCTGCTCTTAATTTTAATACAAGCATTCCCTCTAGGCCTCCACCAAGAATTTCTGACTTTGATAGTTTGAAACCAAGAATTTCACGATAAAGTTTCAGTGTTTTTTCTAGCTCAAGTACATGGACACAAATATACCTCAACCCGGTAACTCTAGCTTTCTGATTACTTTTGTTCTTAACCGTTGATATCTCCGCACCCTGAGCAGAAACATTGTTTATACTTGCTAAAGCAAACACAGCAACAATGCTCCATTTTAAAATAAGATTAGATCCTATATTCTTTTCTTTTTTACACTTACTTAAACTTATTTTCATAAAAATCTCGTAGAATTTATTGTTTATTTAAAATTATTGAATGTTCTAATATAATTATTTTGCTTCTAACTTCCATGTCCTAACCCAATCTACACGCATGGTGTTTATGGAGTTGTCATTTAATTCTTCTTTTTGGGGTAAACCACCTATATTACAATCCTTAAAAGTCCATAAATCCCAAATAATCTCTAATTCTCTGGTAAAATCCTGTTGCGTAGTAATTTTTCCTGCCGGCTCCCCATTTAGATAAAATTGCACATTCCTTTCATCTTTCCACCAGGCTCCGACTATATGATAAGCTTCATCCCAAGTTTTCCCTTTATTCGGATTGGCATCAGATAAAAAACGAGTATCAAAATTATCCTCATGTCTTTCCGTTTTACTATTTTTTGCAATAAAGTATTGAGAATTCATTTGAGTCGGAAATAACCAAGGCGTCCAAGGAAAATCAGCTGGTTTAGTGGATTGATCTCTACACTCAGGCGTTGGGTTAGGGTTATTTTCAACAATATCAATTTCATCTCGATTATCGATGTCTCCATTGTTCAACCAAAACGTATTGAATGCTGAAATATTGGCTGTTTTCATACTACATTCGGTATACATTGGAAAACTTATTTTTGTTTTAGAATGCACCCTTGCTGTTTGAAACCAAGATGTTGGATCATCCCGTAAAGTAGCTTTTATAAATAATTTTCCATCTTCGACACCAGAGTTTTTATCTGTCATCCATACAGGTGTTCCCCCATAATTCCAAAATGAATTAAACCATTTTTCATCATCCCACTTTTCAAACTCGTCAGACATTGCTTCGATCTTTACCCACTTCATATCTTTTGGAGTGGTATCATCTACCGAAACAAAAGATGGTAAGTTGGCATCTAGAGCCTCTAAATCAATTAATGTAACTGGATCCGTGGTAGGCTCTTCTTTAGGGGGCTCTACTACAGGTGGCTCATCAACTGGAGGATTACCAGCTGGAGATTCAACCTCCGTGGGTTTTTCTTCTGGAACATTAGGGGTTTCATCATCAGAGTTACACGATAGTAAAGCTATGCATAAGCCCCAAATTAAAATTTTAAAATTTTTCATAATTAATTGTTTTTTTTAGTACTAATCACTTAGTTACTCCACCTGATTATAAAAAATTCTTGTTTTTAGGCCCAATATCTATAGCATGATAGCGCTATCCAAAAGAATCCAATTTTGTAATACAGATTTTAATAACTCAACTTTTCTAAGATCAAATACAATACATTTTTCTCTCAAGTCTTCCTCCATTAGACTCTTTAATATGTCATATACTAGTTTGATCTTATGATTAGTTTGTGAGCTTTTGTACTATGATTTGTATTTATTCACTAGAGCAATTGGCTCATTCAGATCAGAGATCAGACAACTATATCGATTTCGCTTATAGAGGATAGCCAATATGTTCTTGCATAAAACTACACTTTTTATTGTTTAAAAAAATTACAAGTCTGATTATTAACTAATTTTTAAAACTTTATAAAAAGCTATCTCAATTTATTTAGAGTAGCTCAATAGAAAATAAATAACATGAAAAAACAATACGTAAAAGTTAAATAGTAGACTACCTTTTCTTTTTTTTTTAGAATATTAATATTATTTGTTGTTTAAAAAACAACTACTAATGAGATAAAGCAAATACATGAGTAAATAGCTATTTCTATTGTTTGTTAGTAACTTTTTTTAGTGTACCATTGAATAGCTTTATGTTCTTCTTGCTTAATAAAGGTATCTTTTGCTTTATTATATGCTGTGCCGCTTGCCCAATTTTGATTACCAAGAGTTTCTTTTAATTCTTGATATTCTACCCTCACTTTTTCATTAAACTTCAAGTATTCTCTAAAAGCTATATGCCTTGTCCACTCCTGAGAATTAACTACCCAAAAATGTATGTTAGATATTTTATTCAAATAAAATTCTTCATCTGGGATTTGATTAACATCCTTATATTCTTGCTTAAATTTCTCCTTATTTTTAAGATTTATAAAAAAGCGCCTTTCGGGCATAATTGAATTATAGGCACTAATGTAAATAAATCCAGAATCAATCATTATTGGAATAATTTCATCTATTTCTTGCATGGAATTCAAACCAATTGCTATATCAATAATAGGTTTTGCCGAAAGATTAGGAACAGCAGTACTTCCAATATGTTCAATTCGAGGAGAATATTTTTGTAAAATATATGAAAGTTCAATCTTTTGTTTAGCGAATTGTTTTCCCCAATCTGAATTATATTTTTTTATGTTTATTTTCATTGTTCAAAAGTCAACCTACTATTAGTATAAATTAATCTGTTAAATTTGAGATTCCAATTGTAATATCTCAAGCATAATTTACTTGCAAAATTTAACATAATAATTCCACAAATAAAGCTCTTCGTAATCAACTACTCCTATTGGCTTAAAATTAGTCAATACATGGTTATGTTCTTACACCCAAAACAACACTAGCACCTATCTATTGTCTGTAATTCTTATGATTTTATCAATAGGAATATGGTCAATTACACTATTTCCATAATGAGCAATTTCAATAGTATTATCCCTATTTATTAAAAAATCTGCAGGTATTTGATGAAATTTTCCTTCTACTTTACCACCAAGTTTAAAACCTTTTTTAGAAGCTCTAATCATATTCTTTATTCCACGCCAAGAGGCTGTTCTTATAAGTTTTATCCAAGATGGGGTTACTTGATATAGGTGATATAATTTTAGTTTAGGGTCTGCAATTAGTATAAAATCAAATGGATGTCGATGATGAATTGATTGCATCAAGCTTTCATTACTACTTTGAAAGATTGCTACTAATTTTATATCTAATTCTTTTAATTTTTTTGATTCTTTTTTTAGTTCCGAAATTCTCAAATTACATAATGCACATTCAGCATACCTAAAAAAAGTTAACAGTATTTTTTGATTATGCAGTTGGTGTAAATTTATTATTCTCCCATGAATATCCGATATTTCAAAATTGGGGGCAATTTGTCCTTGTTTAAGTCTCATCCTTTTTTTATAAAATTGAATAGAATAAAGATGATTTTTCTTGATTTAAATCAAAAAAATGAAGCTCTTACTCTACTCAAAGTTTCAGGTGTCATATTTAAATAAGATGAAATATATTTTAATGGTATCGCATTTACTAAATGCCCGCTACGTTTTGCCGCTTCAAATGACCAATGAGTGTTTTTTCAATGATTGTAGAATACCATTTCGCAATTTCGGGATCATTCTTTACCAATTCATTTAATTGCTTTTTTGATATTTTCAAAACTTTAGATGCTGCAATTCCTAAAAGGGATAACTCTGTTGGTGTACCTGTTGAAAAAGAAACGAATGATGTAATTATTGAATTTTCATAACCGAAGCCTAACACTGAATTTTTGTTTTCACTTTCGATGACTAAGGCTATGCAACCAGAAACAACTTGACTTTTTCTCAATAAATATTCTTTTTTCTTAACAATAATTTCCTTGTTCCAACAATCACAAATCATAGCAATAGATGCTTGACTTAGGTCACTTTGTTTAAGAAAATTTTCTAGTCCATTTATCATTTTGTATCATTACTTCAATGGTTTTACTCTAAATAACTGCATAGGTTAGTAGTTATACCTGTTTCTTTGATAGCTGATACACTATCACTATCTACTCTAAAATTTACATGATGAAAAGAATATAACTAACGTAACCTCTCTTTAAACTAACTACCAAAAAGATGAAGTGTTACTATAGTTGGCTGAGTATTGAAACATTGACAAAGCATTAATAACATTGCCAACATTCCAACACGCCAAAATCATCATTATTATAAAGTCAAAACATCCCATTTTTATCATCTAAACTATTGATGATAAACTTTGTTAGTAGGTTATTCATTAATTCCATCAACTTTCATAACTGGTCTAATTTCTATTCGCCATTTGCCATCCTCAAACCTAGGATCAGATTTGGCAATTCCAATAGCCTCATTTAAATCCTTTGCTAAAATGTGGTAATACCCCGAAATAACTTCTTTAGTTTCATTAAATGGACCATCTATAAAACTATTATTGTCAAAGGATAAAATACTGCCTTGCATTTCCAATGGTTGAGCCGATTTCATTTTACCTTCATCAACCATTTTTTTAATAAACCCACCTACTTTTTGAACATGCTCTTGTTGTTGTTCTGGAGATAATTTTGCTACTGGATTCCCCTCACTTCTTATAAATAACATAAATTCTTTCATAATTGATATTTAAAATGATTACTTTTTATTTATTCCTTCAACTTTTTTAATTGGACGAATTACAATTTCCCAACCTTCTTCTTCAAACCTAGGGTCAGCCTTAGCAATAGTTATAGCATCGTCCATATCAGCTGCCAAAATATGGTAATAGCCTGCTATAACTTTTTTATCTTTATTTAATGCTGTTTCAGTAAAAATACCTTTTTTACTTGCTATTTTTGTTCCTTCCATTTCTAGAGGTTGTGCATCTTTTAGTTTTCCAGTTTTGGCTAAATTTTCAATATACGCCCCTATTTTTTTAATATGTAATTGTTGCTTATCAGATGATAGATCGGTTACACGATTCCCATTTGAATAAACAAAATACATAAACTCCTGATTCACTTTTGTTTTGCTATTAGATTGTGCAAAACTGCTTGGCATAGTCATAAAGACTACTAAGCTCATAATAATTAGCTTCATAAATTTTATATTAATGGATTATACCTTTATAACAATTGAGTTTATGAAACAGGGACAAGTTGCATTAATTTTTTTTGAAGTAATTTTATATCTCGCTCATTTTTAGTTAGTGAAATTGCTTTCAAGTAGCTATTTCTAGCTTTTTCGGTATCATTTTCTAATTTATAAAGTTCCCCTAATGTCGAATGAAAAAGGTGGTTTTTATCAATCTTTGTCTGTTTTTTGAGTTTTTCTAATTCCAATATCGCTTTTCGGTTCCCTTTTACCTTGGAAAGCGCAACACTACGATTTAGTCTAATAATAGGTGTATCTTCTAATTCCAGAAGGCTATCGTAAAGGCATAGAATTTCTTCCCAATCCGTTTTTTCAAAACTTGATGCTATGCAATGATTTGCGGAAATACTTGCCAATATTAAATAACTAGAAATTTGTTTTTCACTAGTCGCTTTATTTAATAGTTGAATGCCTTTATTGATTACCTCTTGATTCCAATTTTTTCGATTTTGTTTATCCATTTCAATAATGGAATTAGCTGCGTTCATTCTAGAATCAAATCGTGAAACATTGAAATACATAAGCGCTAAAAGCGCATAACAATCTGCCTTTTGTGTTATTGCTTCATTTTTTACTAAAATTTTGGTTAGCCGGATTGCCTCAAGACACAGATCATATCTAATCAGCTCATTTTTTTGTGTAGGACTATAGCCCTCATTAAAAAGTAAAAAAATGGTTTTTAAAACAATCGGAAGATTTATATTAATGTCTTTAGGAAGTTCAAAACTTATGTTGTTTGTTCGTAATTGTTTTCTTCCTCTTACTAATCTTTTATTTATAGTTTCTGTTGAAGTAAAAAAAGAATTGGCTATTTCGGATATGTTAAAACCACAGAGGATTTTTAAAATTAAGCAAATTTTTGAATTGTCGGATATTTTAGGATGACAGCAAACGAACATCATTTTTAATTGTCCATCAGAAATAAGCGCTTCCGAAATTTCCAAGTTTTCTAATTGTTCCGAATGCTGTTCACTTTTTTGATCGTTAAATTCAGATTGATACTTTTTACGTTTTAGAATGTTAAGCGTTAGGTTTTTTGCTGTAGTGTACAACCATGCCTGTGGTTTTTCTGGTATTCCATGATGCTGCCAATAATCAACTGCTTTTAATAAAGTTTCTTGAACAATATCCTCTGCAGTTTGGACATTTCCTGTACCAATATATTTAGTAATAACAGAAACCATTTTGCCATACTCATTTCTAAAAAAATGTTCGGTTAATTGTCGACTATTTTTCTGAGTATTTATGGTCATTTTTTTAACACTGACTAAAGTAAAATTGTATCATTGAAAACCAAAATGATGAAAAGTCAAGATTTTCATGCTATTAACCAAATTTATTGATTTGTTTTTTAACTCTTTTAACTATTCCTAATTTTCTTTTTTGATCGAAATTTTCAAAAAATTATTAATTCAGAACACTACAGTTATGGGGCTCAACTACCCCTTAAACATATAACATTTGTGTGTTTATTTGTTAATTCACAAAAATTTAGAGCTATTGAAAAAAGTAATTCACTATCAGATTTAACACGAATCGGTACACTGATTTCATATATAAAATTAACTGCTCACTTTCTAATAATAGAATTCTATTCCGTATTCGCTAGCTATGTTATATATATTATTAATTCTTTCTTCATATTTTTCATTTTCACCAATTTGAGATATCCCATTTATAGCACTATCAAACATTTTTTCTACAGCTATGTAATAACTTTCATTAAAATAACCAAAGTCTTGAATTATTTCAAGACAACATTCAACATAATATAATTCCAGTTCAACATTAAGTTCAACTATTTTCATTTTACGAACATTGCGTATTATTTTTCTGGCTTCCGATTCACGCAAAAGCATTTCTCTTCCACTAGGGTATACATAGCGCTCAATTTCCTTTTTATATTTTTCAATGAGTGTCTCAATTTTAACACCAGAAAAAATATCAAGAAACTCTTTAGCTGATGGTATTTTAGAATACATCTCTGATATGAGTTTAATCATTTCAGATTTATCCATTTTATTAAGTTCCTTTTTTACTTCTCTTAATCCCATTTAGATTTATTAATTTTTATCAACTCTATGATTTTCAAATATATCAATTGATGTTTTCAAAAAACCAAACATTCCCAATCCAAAAACAATAACTCCCATTGATAATTCTTTTAAAAAACCTACTTTCGTGAAGAAATACCCAATTATTCCAAATGTTAAACAAAATAAAATTTGAATACTTATTATAATAATTGCTATTTTTCCTTTTAAGTGATTTTTCAAAATTTTTTCAGAAAACTTATTTTGCGTTTTAGTAGTATCTTGTAATGATGAAAAACTCAACCCTAGTCCCATAAAAATTAATAATGAATTTAAACTTTCGGTTATAATATTAGAGTTATCTTTCAAAACTTCAACCTCCTGAAAATACAATCTAAAAACAAAAAAAGATCCTATTAACTAACATCATGGGGTATTTCAAATAACTTATATAATGAAAAAATGTTTTAAAATTCATAGTATTGTCCAATCTATAATTATTAATAGCTTCTAATTAGGGTAGTTAAGGGAGTTTTTATCACAAATCCCTCAGGAACTATTCGGATAGTCCCACCATACTCCACTTGTTATACAAATCTAATTTACGTTATTAATTAGTATATCTCATCTGCAAAAAAATTAACTAGGCTAAAAAATTGTTTAGTTTATGTATTCTATAAAATTATTAAATGCTATTCTTTAACAACAATATATAGTAACTTAAAAAATATCTAAACTCCACTAAAAAAATAGATTAATATTTTAAACTACCCGCATATAAACCATATACAAAACCGATAGTAATTGAAAAGAGTAATCGCGATCCATTAGGACAACGTGATTAGTCAACTCTATGTTCTCATTTGGGGCTTGGTGAGTCATACAAATAACTAGTTTAAAATCAATTTTTATTTTTTAATTCGTTTAATTTTATTTCCATCTAAAAATCCATCCAATAAAACAACCTCATTAACTACATTGTTTGTGTCCTTCAAAAATCTCATAGATGCATCCATTTGCTCCATATAAAATTGATTTTCGGACTGAGGCTTTAGATGTACTTTATTCTGCCCCATCATTACAAATAAACTATCATTTTCAACAAAGACTTCTAAATTCATTCCTTCATTTAGAGAATAAGAACCCGAATAATCATTAAGTAATTTTTCATCTATATCAAATTGTTTTCTCGCTAAAGGAATTCTATATTCTTTGTTATTAAGTATGGAATTAATACTATTTGAAATTTCTTTGGCAACAGGGTGCCTTCGGTTACTTAAAACGATTATTGAAATTTTATTTTTAGAACTATTATATAAAGAATAACTAAAACCGTCATTATCTAAATACCCCTCAATCTCTAAATTATTAGTGTCATTTGAACTTATAATTTTTATCAAGTCATTTGCAGTTGATTTAATTCCATTTTTACTAGATGTATTTTCCGAATTTGAAATTGGTAATTTTTGCAATTCAAGTCCATTGCCTTGATAATTATGATAGAGGTAACCAACAGCTAAATACGGATCTAATTTTTTGAAGTAAGTATTTTCTAATGCTAATTCATTACTATATTCTTCGATATTTTCTTGAATTTTTTTTTCACTTATTTTTTCAATAAGCAAACCTAAACTATTATAATCTATATCATTGCTCTCGGATTTACCCAAAGATGCTACTACAGAATTCGACTTATCATTTAATACATCATTTATGTTTAAGTCAGATTTAATTTCTGGAATGTATTTAGTAATATTGTCTGACAATTGAATTTTGCCTTTAATGGCCATTTTACGAATGATGTCAGCTATTATTAATTCTGAAATTTCGCCAATTTTAAAAGAAGTCTTATTTGAAAAAGGTATTTTGTTTTCGTAATCAGCTAGACCAAAATTATTTTTATAAATAATTGTATTTCCTTGAGCTACCAAAATAACTCCACTAAATCGATTCAATTCAAGATAGCGATTTGCGAGACTGTTAATCTTTTCAATTTTCAGTTGATCCAGATTTTCAATTTCCTTTTTACAGGCGAGGAAACTTATCATCAAAATCAAAAGGTAAAATAACTTCTCCATTAGCTTATATATAGTTATAGTCAATAATTAGATATAAACCACTGACTACATATCCATTATAAATATAACTAATAGGATCGTAAGTTTGTAAAATTATCAGGTTGGTTAGTAATTATTTCAAAAATACTGTGCTAAAAATTTCTGAAATATATGAATACTTTTAAAACATTTATTATATACTCTTTTTTAATTTACTAGGATTTTGTCTTGTATCAAATACTGTTACAATATCAATTCTTTTACTATTATATCTAAAGTATAGTGTTATTTGTTTTGTGATAACACATCTATTCAATCCTTTAGCTTTATTTGATTTAGGGAAGATTTCAGGATTAGCTTGAATTAATTCAATGTTTTTATCAAGTTTTCCTATGAATTTATTTTTTACTCTTTCCGACCATTCATCTATTAAGTATTCAAATAAATCATCAAGTTTTTTTTGTGCAGTTTTAGAAACAATTACTTTTCTAGCCATCCAATCTATTATCTATGTGACGACATAAAAGAATCATAACTTTGGAACTCTCCATTTTTGATATCTTCAGTACCTCTTTCTATTTCTTCTTTTTCCTCAATACTCAATTCATCCCAAAAATCATCAGTCCTATTTAGTTTGAATATTTCTCTAATAGAATTTAATATATTTGGATTATCTGTACTTAATAATAATTTTGTTAGCTCAATCTTTTCTGCCTGCATATCCATAACAACACTTTTTAGTAAAATTAATAATTAATTAGTGCGATAAGTCTTAAAAGACTATAGTTTTAATGCTTTACCACAATTATATAAGTCAGCTAAAGAGACATATATCTATTATAAATATAACTAAATTAGCCTAACCTAAAATTTTAAAATAGATCACTTTAACCCTCAGCTATCACACTCAAGCACTTTTAAAACAATAAACTCACCTCACTCCTCACATAAGCTTGAGCTACATTTGTGGCACTTTCGCTAGATGGAAATTGCGCTATGCCTTCGTTTCTGTATGCAGTAGCATCCGAAATACCCTCTTTTACTGATAAGCTGTGCAATTGAGAAATCATCGTATTTTTTGCTGTAAGAATCGTTTTCCAACATTCGTCTGAAATATAGATTTGCTGCGTTAAATTATGCTCAAATTCCTGATCAATAGTTGCTATTAATAAATTTTTATACGCATTTTTATCTTCTCCGCTAGGGGAAATCCTTACCAAAAGCTTATCCAAACTAATACGATCCAAAAGCAATGTAAAACGCTCATAGGCTTGTAACTTTAATGGTAAAATTTCCTTTTGGTTGCTTTTTAGTAAATTGTATTTTTGTTTTAACAACTCTTTTTTTATCATTGCTTGTATTGAAAAATAACACACCAAAGCAATTACTAATGTGGGAAGTACTACTAAAATAACTGTATAAATATCTATTTTCATTTTGTTTTTTTACCAAATTTATTGAAACCTACAGAACACAAATATAAATCTAAGCTTTTAATAATATGGAGTAGCTAAGTATTAATTTTATTCCATGGTGCCCATCCTATACGATTTACTCATTCTGCTGTACTCGTTTTTCTATTTTTAGTTTTTCTCGATTATAATTCACTAAAAATTCTCCTTTATAGCTTTCCACAACTCCTGTAAAAGATTGAGGCTTTAATACCGCATTGGTAGGGAACCATGTGGTCTTCTCATTATAATTAGGAAGTAAAAATAGCCCTTCGAGGTGGCCATGTGTGCCAAACCTTGTAAAATCCCCTTTGTAAAAGCTTGTCCCTAAGTTTACCTCCAATTGAAAGTTTACTTTTTTAATATCATTAGTGGCTAAACCAATTTCATTTACACAAAGTATTTGGTCTTTATTAAAAATTTCATAGGTTGCATTATCCAAGTCATAGCGTACTATAAATTCGACTATATTTCCACTGGCATCGCAAAAATAAACGGATTCGGCATTCCAGTCTTCAAACTTATTTGTTTTTTTATTAGAAGTAATTGGAATAATACTGGTTCTTTTTTCTAGCCAAGCTACAGCTTCTGTTAATTTATTTGAAGGGATTAAAAAACAATAATGATAACAAAAAGCTTGTTGGCTTGCTACAAAGGTAAGCGCCGTCCAACCTATTTTTAGGGTAAATTGATTGTGAGTTGCATTCCATACCGAAAAACCTAATACTTTGGTGTAGAATTCTTTTTCAGCTTCAAGTTTATTAGTGTACAAACTAAGTTCCCTTATTCTCATAAATATTTAAAATTAATAACGAACCGTTTCTGCATCAATTTTAGTATTACTATAATTCCCTCCCAAATTGGGACAAGTAACCAATTCTTCAAAACCATTAAAAGGTACCGGCTTTTTATGATATCCATAATTACGTGCAAGACTTGTCGTTTTGTTATTATCGCCTTGGCTTATATTAATATCATCCATGTTAAATTGAGCTGGATGTTCGTAACCACAGGCATGTGTAATTTCCAATAATTCTTTATTAAAGTTTTTAAAATAATATTTTACTCGTTCGGCTTTATCGGTTACATCAATACCCGCTTGTAACCATTTATTTTGAGTGGCTACCCCACTAGGGCACCTATTGGTATGACACACTTGTGCCTGAATACAACCTACACTTAACATGGCTTCGCGTGCTACGTTAATACAATCCACTCCCATAGCAAATGCCATTGCTGCTCGCGCCGGAAACCCTAATTTACCACTGGCACAAAAAACTACTCTATCTGTTATGTTGGCTTCGGAAAATAATTTATACACCTCACTAAAGGCATACACCCATGGTAGCGCCACATGATCTGCAAAACTTGGTGGTGCTGCTCCGGTACCTCCTTCACCCCCATCGACAGTAATAAAATCTGGACCTTTATTTTGCGCTTTCATTTCATTGACCAACTCTTTCCATTGATCCACCTTCCCTATGGCTGCTTTTATACCAACTGGCAATCCAGTTTCAGCAGCAATATCTTCAATAAATTCAATTAATTCGGGCACATTTGAAAATGCCGTATGATACGCTGGTGAAAGTACATCTTCCCCCACCTTTACATTTCTTATTTCGGCGATTTCTTTAGTGATTTTTGAGCCTGGTAGCACACCTCCTTTTCCGGGCTTTGCCCCTTGCGATAATTTTACTTCTATCGCTCTAATACTTGGATTGGCTTCTACTAAGTTTTTTAACATTTCCATAGAAAAGTTTCCTTCATGATCACGTACGCCAAAATACCCTGTTCCAATATGAAAAACTACATCGCCTCCCTTTTTATGATAAGGAGATAAACCTCCCTCTCCCGTATTATGATAAGCATAGGATAATTTACAGCCTTTATTTAAAGCTTCCACCGCTTTTGCGGAAAGTGAACCAAAACTCATGGCCGATACATTTATAATAGATGCTGGTCTAAATGGACGGCGCCTATTATTATAACTCCCCATAATTTTAGCACAAGGTAAAAAGTAAGGATCCAAAGCATTGGCATGTTTCTTTTTTACCTTATAAGGAAACATCGCATTTTTAATAAAAATATATTGCGGACCATAAATATCTTGATCAGTTCCAAAACCCTCATAGTTATTTTCATTTTTTGAAGAAGCATAAATCCATCCACGTTCTGTTCTATTAAAAGGAAGTTCCTCCCTATTATTTGCTACAATATACTGGCGTAATTCTGGACCAATACTTTCTAACATATACCTAAAATGACCTACTATTGGAAAATTATGCGTAATGGTATGTCTTTTATTAAAAAACACATCTCGAATAGCTACTAGCCCAACACCAATTATAATCCAAACCCACCAAGCTATACTTCCTATAAATTCAATCATTGTTTTATTTATTTTGTCTAGCTAAAGTTAGTTTTCTTTACAGAAAAAAGAAATTTATTTTAAAAGTGAATATAAAAAAAGACCATTTAAGCGAACTTAAATGGTCTTTCAAATATGTTTACTAAACTATAAAACTATTCGATAATTAATTTTGCTGCAGCTTGATTACCCACTTTAACAAAATACATTCCAGCGCTTAATCCTGTTACATCTACTACCAAGGTTTCTGTAGTTGCCTCTGAAACAGTTTTTACCACTTGACCTGCTACGTTATATACAACAGCTACTTGCCCTAATGCTATTCCAGATATAGTTACAGACTGATCTACTTGTGCTGGGTTAGGGTATATTTCAAATGTCCTTGCATCTGTATCTCCTAAAACTTTTAGGCCTTTAGCGGTTCCATTAATTTCCCACTTTTGATTATTATTCGATGGATTGTATGCCCAAGTAATTAAATTAGCATCAAACAAACCACCTGCTCTATCCAAAGCCTGTGCTGTACAATGCAATGGCATTAACGCATAATACCTTCCATTCTTTATTACTTTCCACTTTTGGTGGTTTTGAGAAGCTTCTCTCCAAGTACTTACATTTTCTCCATTCCCACATCCACCAAAAGGAACTTCTAAATAACGATTATTTCTACTATTCTTAATAGTATATACATTATTCCCTAAATGGGTAAATATCCATTGTTGATCTGTATAGCTACCTACATCAACCATTTGAGCATTATAATTTTCAAGCTCACGTGCCAAAACAGCTTGATCTTCAAAAGGATTTTTTATACTGTACAATCCATTTGCTACTAATTGATTATTATTTACAGGCGTAGGTCTTGTAGGCCGTACTGTTCCATTAGTAACCGTAAAACGAATCACTTTTTCACTTGTTGCGCCTTTTTTATCGGTAGCAACAGCCTTTAGTGTGTAATTACCAGATTTCATATTTTTTAAAATCCCATCGTTTTGATTCGTTTCACCCCATGTATAAGGCGTTACATTTTCTTGGCGAACAAATTTATTATTTAAATATAACTTCACATTAGCTATACCATCATTATCACTAGCATTTATAGCTACTTCAATATTTTTACCTCGAGCTAATGTTGCATTATTCTTAGGCGAAACAAAATTTAAATTTGGCTTTGTATTTGATCCCGAACCTGGATTAACTACTACTGGGTCTGGTTTAGGTGTTGGCTTAGTATCATTGGATTTAACTGGCTTGTAAGTACGTACCCAATCCACTAACATTTTGTTTTTGTTTGGGTTTTTTAAATCCGCATCCGAAGCTACAATCCCTTGTTCCGATCTCCAACTATGGTCTTCTGTATCAATAATCATAAATACAGGCTTATCCATTTTGAATCTATTCTTGTCCATTTTCCTTCTAGTGTAATCCTTATCAAACATATCAGACTGCGCCCAAGAACCATCCTTTGTTTGTTTACCATCTATGTAAAAGTATACTTCCGATGGACTTTTCCAATACACTCCAAAAGTGTGAAATTTATTTCTCCAAAGTTCATTGTTTGGTAAAGTAACATGGTTTTGATCATTATAATCCGATAAAATTCGGTTACCCGCTCCACGTTCAAAAACATGAAAATTTGTTGACATACGTTGTGCAAACCATACATCACTTGCCCCTCCATAAACCTCTAATACATCAATCTCTCTTTTATCATCCTCACTTAACATCCAAAAATTTGACGAAAGCTCAAGGTTACTTACCTTTATTCGGGCTTCCATGAAAATAGGATAAATTACCTTAGTTTTTGAAGTTACTACTCCACAATTAACACGATTTGCACCATGCCTAGAAGCACTAATTATTAAATTACCGCCTTTAACATCAGAATGATCTGATTGCCATTGTGTCAATCCTGGACCTGTCCATGAATGGAAATAAGCATCTCTCCAATTACTTCTAAATTGGGCATTCTTACCATTATAGTTAAAATCGTCTGAATATCCTTTTTGTAATTCCCACTTTTTACCCTGACCTGGATCTGCTGGAACTGGAGTATTTTTCCAATCTTGAGCTTGAGTAAGTAAGCTACTTGACATTAGAGCTAATGCAAATAATTTTTTAAATTCCATAATTAGTTAGTTCTTAATTTATTAAGTTTTATCATACGCCAAAATAAAAATCCTTTAATCTTACTCTCATCAAAAAAAGTAAGAATACTCTTATTTTTAACCTTCGCTTAATAATTAATTAACCAACTAAAAAACAACATGCTATCCGTTTTTTTTATTTTTTAATTAACAAAATAATAGTCGTAATGATTGTTTTTCATAGATTAAAACAAAAATTCTCCCTACATATATACTAGGTAGTTTAAAAAAAATGTAGTCTAAAAAAATAAATTCTTCCTTTCCATACTACATGATCAATTGCTGTTCTGACTCAGTTACTTTTACAAATTATATCTCAATAATAGCTATAATTAAGTATGGTATCATTTATAAAAAACAATTAAAACGGACTCTAACACTTAAATTTCATGTAGAATCAGTAATTTTATTACCTAAAAAAAGAGCACCTTGGAAGAATATTTAAGTCAACTTAACGAAGCCCAATTAGCACCTACCATACATACTGAAGGCGCATTAATGGTAATTGCCGGAGCAGGCTCTGGAAAAACACGTGTACTTACTTACCGTATTGCTTATTTGATGCATAAAGGTGTGGATCCTTTTAATATATTATCGCTGACTTTTACCAACAAAGCTGCTCGTGAAATGAAAGAACGAATTGCCCAAATTGTGGGTAAAAGTGAAGCAAAAAACCTTTGGATGGGTACCTTTCACTCTATTTTTGCTAAAATTTTACGTTTTGAAGCAGATAAGTTGGGCTATCCTTCCAACTTTACCATTTACGACTCTCAAGACTCTCAACGCTTAATTTCTAGTATTATTAAAGAAATGTCTTTGGATAAGGACATCTATAAATTTAAACAAGTACATAGTCGCATATCCTCATTTAAAAATAGTTTAATAACCGTAAAAGCCTATTTTAATAATCCCGACTTAATGGAAGCCGACGCAATGGCAAAAAAGCCGCGGATTGGTGAGATTTATCAACATTATGTGGATCGCTGTTTTAAGGCCGGAGCTATGGATTTTGATGATTTATTACTTCGAACCAATGAATTATTGAATCGTTTCCCCGAAGTATTAGCCAAATATCAAAACCGATTTAAGTACATATTAGTAGATGAGTACCAGGATACGAATCATTCACAATATTTAATTGTAAAAGCCTTGGCAGATCGTTTTCAAAACATCTGTGTTGTTGGTGATGACGCACAAAGTATTTATGCGTTTCGTGGGGCGAATATTAATAACATCTTAAATTTCGAAAAAGATTATGACAATGTAAAAACTTACAGGTTAGAGCAAAATTACCGCTCTACTCGAAATATTGTTGAAGCCGCCAATTCCATTATAGATCACAATAAAACCAAACTGGACAAAATTGTTTGGACAGCTAATGACGATGGCCCAAAAATTATTGTAAATCGATTACCTACCGATGGTGACGAAGGCCGTTATGTGGCTAGTTCTATTTTTGAAAATCAAATGACCGAACAACGAAAAGCTTCGGACTTTGCCATTTTATACCGTACCAATGCCCAATCGCGTGCCATGGAGGACGCCTTACGTAAGCGTGGTATCAAATACCGTATTTATGGCGGTCTTTCTTTTTATCAACGTAAGGAAATAAAGGATGTACTAGCCTACTTGCGTTTAATTACCAATCCAAAAGATGAAGAAGCCTTAAAACGTGTGATCAATTATCCTGCACGTGGTATTGGAGCTACTACCATTGATAAACTTGTACTAGCAGCTAATCATTACAAATGTGCTATTTTTCAAGTAATGGAAGGTATTGATAGGATTCCAGAATTAAAAATTAACGCTGGTACTAAAACAAAGCTTCAAAACTTTGTAAATATGATCAAGAGTTTTCAAGTTACTAATCAGACCGCAGATGCTTTTACCCTTGCGGAAGAAGTCACAAAAAAAACAGGACTAGTACAAGAATTTAAAAAAGATGCTACTCCCGAAGGTATTGCGCGTATTGAAAATGTAGAAGAACTTTTAAATGGTATGCGTGACTTTGTTGAAGGGCAAAAAGAAATTGATGAAGCCACAGGATCTCTTGCCGAATTTTTAGAAGATGTTGCCCTAGCAACTGACTTAGACAAAGAAGTTGATGATGAAGATCGAGTAGCTTTAATGACCATTCACTTGGCTAAAGGATTAGAATTTCCGTACGTATATATTGTAGGTATGGAAGAAGATTTATTCCCTTCGGGAATGAGTATGAATACACGAAGTGAATTAGAGGAAGAGCGCCGTTTATTTTATGTAGCATTAACAAGAGCCGAAAAACAAGCTTATTTAACCTACACGCTATCGCGTTATCGTTGGGGGAAATTAATAGATGCCGAACCTAGCCGTTTTATTGAAGAAATTGACGATAAGTATCTCGAAAACCTTACTCCTATTGACAGCTACCGTTACAAGTCCTTAATTAATACGGATATTTTTGGAGCCGTAGACAAAAGTAAACTACGACAGACAAAACCAGTGTCTAGCACTCCACCCCCGTCACATAAACCCACAGACGATCAATTACAAAAGTTACGTAAATTACGTCCAATAAGTAAAGGATCTCAAAAAGTAGACACCGAAACCATGAATAAATTAGTTCCTGGAACCCGTGTGGAACATATGCGTTTTGGAATTGGACAAATTTTAAATATTGAGGGAAGCGGGCAGGATAAAAAAGCTGAAATTAAATTTACCCAAGGTGGTATTAAAAAATTACTCCTTCGTTTTGCTAAGTTGAAGGTGTTGTAATATTAATAAAATAACTCTATTAATTGGTACAATTTTCTATAGTCTATAATTAATTAGATTTCACTCATAGAAAAACGCGTTCACAATACTAATTTTAAAGTAATGATTGCTGAACTAAAACAGTCAATTAAACAGGCGCATTCAGAATACTCAAAACCCTTGTAAATACGAGGGTTTTGTCGTAAATTAATGTA
>NZ_JH621282.1 GCF_000255455.1 Aquimarina agarilytica ZC1
ACAAAATAGTAATAATTAACGAGGCAAGCCTCGAGGTATTAAACCTGATAGCGAATAAATTCTCTTTAGGAACGGTTAAATCGTATATAGAACTATACTCACTTAACGGTAAAACTTGTTGCTGAATTATCATAATTCAAAATACAAAAAAGAGCAGGATTTTCTAAATCCTGCTCTTTTTAATTAAAAATTGACTTTTTCAATAGCCTCGCATATGGTGATTCATTTTTGAAATAACAGGGAGGGACTATTTTAAATTTAAATTAATGCGGACACAAAATAAAGTTTATCTAACCAAACGATAAACTAATAAGACAATTAAATTTAAAAATGACACAAATTTATTTAAAAAATGGTGTAATGGCACAACAAGTATTCCTTTTGTAGATGCCCATATGCGAAAACTAAATGCAACAGGTTTTATGAGTAATCGTGGTAGAGTAAACTGTTCTAGTTTTTTAATACACGATTATTTAATCGATTGGACATGGGGAGTAACTTATTTCAACTCAAAATTAATTGATTATGACGTAGCAACTAATTGGATGAACTGGTATATGCAAAGTACAACAGCTGCACACATATACGCTTGTGGAGATGTTACCGATACATCAGTACCCTTAACTCCATTATCTGGTTTATAAGGTAGAATTGTAGGAAATAATATTGTATCGGCTGGCACAGAAAAATTTGAATACCCACTAATTCCCTCAACAGTATTCACCTCACCAAATTTATCAAGTGTCGGTTTAACTGAAGTAGAAGCTAAAGAAAAATTTTCACTGATAGATATTTATGAAGGAAATGCATCAAAATGGTTCAACGCTAAAAAATCGAATGAATCTTTGTATATGTTTAAAATTATAGTAGATCAAAAATCAGATCAATTAATAGGAGCACACCTACTGGGTGGTAATGCTAATGAGGTTATAAATTTTTTATCAACTGCAATTGTTCAAAAAATGACAGTAAAAGAACTTAAGCAATTGGTGTATTCATACCCTTCGTATACAAGTGATATTAAGCGGATGCTTACAAAATAATGATTCTTCACATTTCATGTTAACTATTTTTTAGCAAATCGTATTAGAGTTAATCATAAAATTGATCGGTTTAAAACCGAACAGAATAATATATTAAAATTGCATAAAAGCTATGTTAAATGAAAATCACGCTATTAATCTTCAGAGAATGACTGGATTTTATTATTAAAACTGGCAAGTCAATAAATGGATCCGGAAACTTTTATTGTGCCTTCGAGGATTTAAAAATAGGTTGCATTACACATGTAACCTTTTTTTATTAAATTATATCTAAAATTTTATGGTTTAATAGAGCTATAAATTGAACCAATTTGATAAAATTATGCAAACAAATTAGGAGCACTTTATTATAATGATAGTACATTTGAAACTAAATTATAAAACACAAAAATAATGCTATCTACATCTGAAATTATGTATACTTCTGTTTTATTGATTGTAATTTTTATAATAAACTATTTTGCTAAACGAGGTGTTAAAAAATTCACCTTATTACGGCAAATGGAAATCAATAGAAAAAAAATTATTTTTAAACTAATACATTTAGTTGAGTATATAGTTATTGCAATTGGTTTAGCAATTATTTGGGGAATTGACATGAAACAATTTTCTGTTTTTATGTCATCCGTATTAGCGGTACTCGGTGTTGGTTTTTTTGCGCAATGGTCTTTACTATCCAACCTAACGGCCAGTGTTATTTTATTTTTTAGTCACCCATTAAGACTAGGAGATCGTATTAGGATTCTAGATAAAGATTTTGATTGGACAGGTAGAGTCATCGATATTACTGGGTTTTACCTATTCATGAAAACAGATGATAATAGAAATTTAACTATCCCGAATTATTTAGTATTACAAAAAGGAATCGAAATTCTGGAAAACGAAACTCCTGAGTAATTATCGAATATAATAAAACTACTTAAACCATGTTTCTGTCAACTACATTAGACCCTATAGTCGCTTTAGTATCCTTAATGGCTATCCTTATAATTTTACTAGGTCTTTTTTTAAGAAAAATAAAACAACCTTATATAATTGGCTATATTTTGGTTGGTGCCTTTTTAGGAGAGCATGGTATGGGTTTTATAAAAGATGCTGAAACCATTAAACATTTAGGCGAAATTGGTATTATTCTATTACTATTTTTTATTGGTATGGAAATTAGCTTACTTGAATTGGTTAAAAAATGGAAAATTGCTGCCATTGGTACTACCTTACAAGTTATAATTAGCGTACTTGTTTTAATGGGTATTGGTTATTTTCTCAATTGGAAAATAGAGCGTTCAATAATTATGGGATTTGTAATTTCGCTAAGTAGTTCTGCCATAATTATTAAGTTATTGGAGGATAAAAATCTTATCAACTCTAAAATTGGTAAAAACGTTTTGAGTATTCTTCTAACCCAGGATATTATTGTTGTTCCATTACTTATTATTGCTTCGCTATTAGGAGGCGAACCCGAACCTATTGAAAGTATCCTTTTAATGTCAGTAGGTGGCGTTTTAATCATACTTACGCTATTTTATCTATATAAAAAGCGAGAAATAAAACTCCCCTTCTCCGATAAAATTAAAAAAGATCATGAACTTCAGGTATTTCTGGCTATTCTAATGTGTTTTGGTGGGGCATTACTTGCTTCATTATTTGGTTTATCTCCTGCATTGGGCGCCTTTATTGGGGGTATGGTCATGCATTCAGCCAAATCCACCGATTGGATACACAATACACTACATTCTTTTCGCGTGCTTTTTGTTGCCTTTTTTTTTATCAGTGTAGGCTTACAAATTAATTTTATGTTTATCTATAATAATATGATAACCATTGCCGAAGTATTAATTGCGGTATATATTATTAATCATATAATTAATGCCGTAATTCTAAAATTATTTTCGTGTACGTGGAAAGAAGCTCTTGTAGGTGGTGCACTGTTATCTCAAATTGGTGAATTGAGTTTTCTACTAAGTTTTTCGGCATATAGTATGAATGTAATTGGCAATTATGCCTATAATTTTACAATTAGTTTAATATCCTTAACACTAATTATAAGTCCTTTTTACATTGGCCTTACTGAAAAATTGACTCAGAGAAAATCAGAAAAAACAATAGAATAACACGTACAATTTTTCAAGAATTTAGTGTACAAAAAACTCATATTCTTATAAAAATTTATTTATATAATAAAGCAGTCTACCTTATTAAATAAATTATGAACTCAATAAATAATACTATTACCTATTATGCTTTCATTAGATTAAAAATACTAAGGAACTAGTATCTTTGATCCGACAATGAAGAAAGAAAGTTTTTCGAATTATAGCAAGCTAATCAAGATAATTAAAATCCTTTTTGCAAGTATCATTTTACTACTTGCAATCATCATTTTATTTATTAGAAGTCCTTGGGGACAAGACATAATTATTTCTAAGGCAACCACATTTATATCTGATAAAACACAAACTATAGTTACAATTGATAAATTATATTTGGGATTTTCAGGTGACTTGTTGTTAAAAGGACTTTATGTAGAAGATCAGAAAAATGACACCTTAGTATATTCAAAAAAAATAGTAGCCAATGTTGGGCTACTTTCTTTAGTAAAAGGAGACGAGTTCAACTTAAAATCGCTGTATTGGGAAGGGCTTAAAGCTAATGTGTATCGTAAGGATACCATTACTGATTTCAATTATTCCTTTATTGTTGATGCTTTTTCCACAAAAGATACAAAGCCTATTGATACGACATCAACAGCTTTGGACATCAAACTAGGTAAACTCAAATTAAAAGATTTTGATATTAAATTCAAGGATCAGGTTTTAGGTATTAAAAGTAGTCTATTTTTTACTGATTTATCGCTCAAAATAAACACCTTTGATTTAAAAAATGCTCATTTTGGCATAGATAACATATCCCTTGCTAACGCAAAAATTAATTACCACCAAACTAAAGCTTTTGCTGAAAGTGATACTGAAACAAATAGTTTGCTCCCTTTAATCAATTTAGATAAGCTTAGCATAAAAAATAGTGCTCTCAATTATATCTCAGATACTGATCGCACCAAGGCAAATCTAACTATTCAAGAATTGCAATTGGCGCTTCCAACACTTGACCTCAATAATCAAATAGTTGATTTAGAATATTTGGCCTTCAATAATAGTCGTGTTTCTCTTTATAAATTAACACCTACTTCTTCTTCTTCAAAACCCAAGGATGCTCATACTCCTTTTAGCTGGCCTACTTGGCAAATTAACGCTAAAAAAATGGCGCTAAATAATAATCAAATACAACTTAAAACTGGCAATACAGTATTACCAGCTGATATTTTTAATGCCGAAAACACAAGCTTCAAACAACTAAGTCTAAAAGCTAAAAATATAATTTATAAGCCTGCTAATGCTTCCGCAGAAGTAACCAAATTTTCATTTACAGAACAGAGTGGTTTTAATCTTCAAAAATTAGCTACTCAATTTGAATTAACTGACAAGCATGCTACTTTAAAAAATTTATCCATAATTACCGGGAATAACTCTCTTAACGGAAATGTAAAAATTGAGTATAACTCATTTGAGGCATTTATTAAAAATCCATCAACTACTAAAATAGCTGTTACCCTACCAGAATTAAAATTAAATCCAAAAGATGCTTATTATTTTACTCCAGATCTAAAAAAGAACGATTATGTAAAGGCTATTGCTAAAAACAATATTACTGGTCGGGTATCCATTACTGGAGAAATTAAAAATATAAATATTGCGCAAACACAACTAGCTTGGGGAAAGGAAACTAACCTAGATGTGACTGGTAGAATCGTGAATCCAACCGAAGTAAATTCTCTAGGTTTTGACATTGCAAATTTAACTTTTAGCACTGTAAAAAACGATTTACATAATTTCATAAATCCCGATACGCTAGGCATTGCTTTTCCTAGTAGTATTAAATTGAATGGAACGGCTTCTGGAATAATCAATAATTTTAAAAGTGATTTTAAGATTAACATGCCTGAAGGAGCTATTTCGTTTAATGGAAATTTTAAAAATAGCACTACAATAGCAACAAATAGCTCCATTGATATTAAAAAATTAGATTTAAAAACCCTTTTAAAAAATGAAAACCTAAGTATTTATAGTTTTTCTACAAAAATTAATGCTGAAGGAACTAGTTTTAATGACTTAACGGGTAAGCTCACAACAGACTTTTCAAAACTATCCTACAATAATTACGACTTTTCTGCCTTAAAAATCAACGCTGAACTTACTAATGGAAAAGGAGCTATCACTGCAAATTACAAAGATGAAAACTTAGATTTTGACTGGAATAATTCTGTCGAGCTAGACTCCATAAACTCAAATGTAAATTCAAAAATTGAGATAAAAGGAGTAAACTTGATGGCATTAGGCTTTTCGAAAGAAGATATCAGAGCAAAATTTAATGTAGAAAGTGAAATTGATATAAGAGATACTACCGAAATTATTTTTAAAGGGAAATTCACCGATGCGCTGGCTGTAAAAAACAATAAACCATTCTTGTTAGGCGACATTAATCTGAGTGGTAATCTTACCGAAAAAAATACTCAATTTGCCATTAATAGCAGCCCCATAACGGCTTCCTTAAATTCAAATACAGATTTAGCAAACTTAACCAATGCGTTGCAAAAACAATTTAATGCCTATTTTGATAAAACGACAACCGCTGTAAACGATAGTTTACAACCTAATGTGAATATGCAATTAAAAGGCTCCATTAAAGAAGCGCCAATTCTTAAAAATTTATTTCTTCCAGACCTAGAATCCTTGGCTCCTGCTTCTGTAAATATCGATTTTAATTCCATAGAAAGTACATTAAAAACAAGAATTACCGCTCCGCACGTAATTTACAATGGCAATTCATTAGATAGCCTTAAAGTTAATATTAATGTCACAAAAGAAAATTTGGATTTTAATATGGGGGTAACTAATATTTCAGGAAGCGCTATTGATATAAAAAAAATCAACTTTGACGGAAGTTTAAAAAATAGTGTCCTCCTTTCTAAACTAGAAGCTAAAAACAATAAAGACATATTGCTCAGTGTTTCCACCGAAGTGACCAAAAAAAAGGATTCAACAATCATACATATTATACCTAACAAATTAATTATTAATAAAGAAAACTGGTCGCTTCCTAGCGATAATTCAATACTATACACCACCAATTATCTAGGTTTAACTAATTTTAATCTTACTAATAATAATCAACAAATTAAGGTAAGCAATACGCTACCTCAGGAAAACAAAAAACATATTGGTTTTAAATTTTCCAATTTTAAACTGAGTACACTTACTGGTTTAATAAACCAAGAAAAACTAGTTGCATCAGGCAAACTGAATGGTAACTTTATTATTGAAGATCCCTTTAAAAACCCTGGAATAGTAGCCAACGTAACTATTCAAAATTTAAAAGCTTTTGAGGTTCCTTTAGGCACTTTTAAACTTAAAGCTACATCCAACACAGCCAATAATTATGAATTAAATCTTGGAGTTAAAGGACCTACCATAAATTTAGATATTGATGGTAATTACAAGGTTTCCAAACAAACTGCGGCTTTGAATTTTGATATTGACTTAAAAAATTTAGAGCTCAATGCTGTTGAAGAATTTGCGTCCACTTACATTTCCAAAACCTCAGGAAGCCTTAATGGAAACATTAAGTTAACGGGAACCACAAGCTCACCTATTTTAAATGGTGATTTAAAATTTAAAAATTCTGGATTAACCATCAATGCCTTAAATGCCGAGTTTAAATTACCCCAAGAAATCATAAAGCTAGATAATACTGGAGTTTATTTTTCTAAATTTAAAATGGTCGATGCTCAAAATAACTCATTAATCTTGGATGGTAAAATAAGTACCGATGAGTTGACTAATCCTAATTTTGATTTACGTATTAATGCTAAAAATATTCAACTATTAAATTCTACTAAGGATGATAACAGTCTTTTTTATGGTAATGTAAATTTAGATACAAATATTACAGTAAAAGGAGATTTAGAACTCCCAATAGTTACTGGTAAATTGACGATCAACGAGAGTTCAAATTTTACTTATGTTGTTCCCGAAGATGATGTTGATCTTATTGAAAAAAAAGGAGTGGTTCTCTTTGTAAATAAAAAGAACCCAGATGATATATTGACTAAGCAATCAGATGAATCTTCTGCAGAAGCAGTTTTAAAAGGCTATGATATTAATACCGAACTTAGTGTTTCTAAAAAGTCTGTCTTTAACATTATTATTGATGAACGCGCGGGAGATAATTTAAAGGTTGAGGGCAACGGAGATTTTAAGTTTGGTATTTCATCCAATGGGGATATGTCGTTATCAGGAAAGTATGAAGTGAATAGTGGTCATTATGAGGCTAGTCTATATAATATTGTAAAACGCCGTTTTGATATTGCTAAAGGAAGTACTATTACTTGGCGTGGTAATCCTTTGGAAGCCGATATGGATGTTCGTGCAATTTACAATATAGAAACCGCTGCTTCTGGATTAATGTCTTCACAAATATCAGGTATAAATAGCTCGAGTGCGAGCAAGTACAATCAAAAGCTACCCTTTAAAGTGTATTTAAATTTAGATGGAGAGTTGCTTAAACCCGAAATCTCGTTCAATTTAGATATGCCTAAAGATAGTCAAGGCGAAATTGGTGGTGAGGTTTACAGCCAGGTTCAACAATTAAATACACAGGAGGAACAATTGAATAAGCAAGTATTTTCACTTTTAGTGCTTAATCAATTTTTTCCCTCTTCCACTAGTGATGGCGGTAGCGGCGGTTCGTTATCAATTGCTCGAGATAATGCCAATAATGTGTTATCCAATCAGCTAAATAGTTTTTCTAATAAACTTACCGGAAATACAGGTATTGAATTGGATTTTGGCTTAGATAGCTATACAGATTATCAAGGTAATAGCCCTAGTAATCGAACGCAACTAGATGTAAATGCACGTAAAAAATTACTTAACGATCGTTTGATAGTTGAAGTAGGAAGTGGTATAAATATCAATGAAAGTTCGCAAAATACTCAAAATTCAAATGCTACTACTCCATTGGTAGGTACCATAAATATTCAATACCTTTTTGATGATAAAGGGAAGTGGCGATTAAAGGCTTACAGAAAAAATGAATTTGAAAACTTTATAGATGGCCAAGTAATACTTACTGGACTTTCTGTTCTGTTTAATCAAGAGTTTAATAAATTTAAAGATCTTTTTGCTAAGCAAGTGCAGGAAGAAGTTTTGAAAACCAAAAAAGCAACAGCCTCACCCCAAGAAACTAGTACTCCATGAAAATAATTTTTCCATTATTCTTATTTATGGTTTTATTCATCACTTCGTGCAATATAAATAAGTTTATACCCAAAGGTGAAACCCTTTATACAGGAGCTTCATTTAATATTACTGCGGAAGAAAAACTTAAAAATAAAACGAATATTGAAGCCACCTTAGCTGCCTTACAAAGACCTCAACCCAACAGCAATAAATTAGGCTTATACGCGCACTATAAAACACAAAAAGAAAAACCAAACTTTATATATAAATTTATTAACAAAAAAATTGGCGAAGCACCTGTTTATCAATCGGATGTGGATGTACAAAAAACCGAAAACTTAATTGTAAACCGATTAGAAAATTTAGGTTTTTTTTACAGCAACGTAAGTTCTAAAATAAAAAAAACCAATAAAAGAAGTCGAGTTAAATATAATATAACCGTAAAAGAACCCTATACCCTAGCCACTTTTCAATTAGATAATGACAGCCTACCCATACTTAATGAAATCCAACAAACGCTTAAAGAAACTTATCTTAAAAAAGGAGATCGTTTTGATTTAAATAAACTAAAGCTAGAGCGTGAACGGATTGATAATAAATTAAAGGCCATAGGCTATTACAACTTTAACGCCGATTTTTTGATTTTTGAATTGGATACCAATCAATACAAAACCAAAAAATTTGATCTATACTTGCGTTTAAAAAAAGAAGTTCCGCAAAAAGCATTAATCCCTTATCGTTTAGGAAATATAAATGTATATCCTAATTACAGTGTTGAGGATAAAGCAAGTTTGGCTGATACTATTCAAATCAATGGCGTAAATTTTATTCAAGATTCTTTATTTTTTAAACCTAAACGCTTACGCCCGTTTGTTCTTTTTAAACAAAACCAGTGGTACAATCCTACAAAATTTAAAACAACAAGTAAACGATTATCTTCTATTGGTGCTTACAAGTTTGTGAATGTACAATTCGATGAAAAACCTTTGCAGATTAATGATAGCATCGGTTATTTAGAAACCAATGTGTTGCTATCGCCTTTAAAAAAACGAGCTTTGAGTGCCGAATTCCAAGCAAACACCAAATCGAGTGGGTTTACTGGACCTGCACTATCGCTTAGTCATACCAACCGAAATTTATTTAAAGGTGGCGAAATTGTTAAAATTACTGCAAAAGTTGGTTACGAAATTCAGGTTGGTGGCAACTCGGATGACACTGCAGGCTTGAGCAGTACCGAATTAGGATTAACAGGAGATTTAATTTTTCCGCGACTTTTATTTCCGATGAATTTATCAGATCAATTTCAATATGCGGTACCTCGAACAAAAATTAGTGCTGGAGTAACCTACTTAAACCGAAGTCAACTATATAGTCTAGGAAGTTTTAATAGCAGTTTTGGATATCAATGGACGGCTAATGATTATGCATTTCATACTTTTAATCCCATTAGTATCAGTTATATCAGATTAGCAAATAGTACTAATGAATTCGAAAGTATTTTGAATGACAATCCTTTTTTACGAAGTAGTTTTGACCAACAATTAATTGCAGGAATGACCTATAATTTCACTTATAATGAATTAAATAATCCATCTAAAAAAAATCCATTTTATTTTTCTAGCAATCTAGAAATTTCAGGAAATGCTTTAAGCTTACTGAGCAACAAAACCAACGAACAGGGAAAAAACACTATTTTAGGAGTAGAATATGCTCAATATATCAAACTAGATACTGATTTCCGTTTTACGTTTGATCTTAAAAAAGAACAATCAATTGTTACTCGTTTGTACGGTGGTTACGGTTATGCTTATGGTAACTCAAGTGTATTGCCGTTTTCTAAGCAATTCTTTTCTGGTGGTGCCTATAGTATTCGAGCATTTCGAACACGTTCTATTGGTCCTGGAAATTATGTTTCCAATGATAATGCTACTGATACTTTTTTTGATCGTTCTGGAGATATTAAACTTGAATCTAATATTGAATATCGCTTTCCGCTATACTCTTTTCTTAAAGGTGCTTTATTTGTAGATGCTGGGAATGTTTGGTTACGTAATGAAAATGAAACTTTACCTAATAGCACTTTTTCTGAAGATTTTATAAATGAATTAGCCATTGGGGCTGGCCTTGGCTTTCGAGTAGATATTCAGGGTTTTGTAATTCGTTTAGATTGGGCCGCTCCGATCCATTCTCCGGCAGATAACATTGGTGAATACCAATTTACACCAAGTGATGGTATTTTTAATTTTGCTATTGGATATCCTTTTTAATTTGTATCCCACTTAAGTAAAACTCAAAAAAAAAACACCTCTAAAAAAATTATTTCTAGGGTGTTTGTACATGATAGCTTTATCTACTTACTAATTAAATACCTAAAATTTCAGCATCTATAAAAATATCAGAATCCGCTTCAATTACATATTCTGTTTCAATGGTTTGGTCAACCTTAACATTATAACTCAAGATATAAAAGTCTTTTCTTAAATAAGAAGCTAATTCAGTTGAGGCAACATCTAACTTTATAGTCTTCAATTGTGTTTCTGGAATAGCATCCAAACTTGCTATTAAAACCCTATCCAAACCATCAGCCTCAATGTAAATTTCAATTTCATTTAAAAAATCAAAGTTTCCTGTATCTGGACTTTTAATACTAAGTACTAACTTTCGTAGTCTAGCACTTTCAATTAAATCCCTTCTGGAATTATTGTTCTCAAATTCTTGTTGACTATCAACTGAAACTTCTGGAGTAGGAACTGATAACGGAATATCAACTACTGTTGTTGATGGCACACTAAATTCAGACTGTTGAGATATGGTGAATTGAGTTAGTTTATCAAGTTCATCTTTACACGAAACATAACATAATGAATATAAGGCAATTGCAATGGGGATAATTTTTTTTAAACTCATAATATAGATTTTATTTCTTCAAAAATAAATACATTATACATTAGAGACTAATCAAATGAGGATTTGCATTCATATTATTTTGATATAGATACAAATTAGTTTCCTACAGAAAAAAAAATAGTTATTTTAAACTATTTTAAACATCTTTGATAAAAAATTAGATCTATGATAGCACCAAAACTTCCTGATAATGAATATGAAAGACAAAAAGCTGTTGAAAAATATATGTTACTGGACACTTTAAGTGAAGAAAAATACGATGATATCACTAGATTAGCTTCATACATTTGTGATAGTCCAATATCACTAATTACATTACTTGACAAAGAACGAAATTTTTTAAAATCGCACCACGGCATTCCTTTTAATGAATCACCAAGAGCAATTTCGTTTTGTGGTCATGCTATCAATTCTAATAGTGATATTACCATTGTGGAAGATGCCAGGAAAGATGAAAGATTTCATGACAACCCGCTTGTAGCAGAACATAATGCTATTTTTTACGCTGGCGCTCCCCTAGTTGATGCTTCGGGCTTTAAACTGGGTACGTTATGTGTTTACGATGTAAAACCAAGAAAGCTTACAAAAAATCAAATTGATGCTTTACTATCAATGTCCAAGCAGGTCGTTCACTTATTTGAACAACGATACCAAAATCACTTATTAAAAAAAGCACAAGATAATCTAAAAGAAAGAAATGAAAATTTAAAATCTTTTGCTGGCATTGTGTCGCATGATTTAAAATCTCCATTAGCTAATATAATATCGTTAACACAACTACTAGAAGATGACAATCAAGGAAATTTAAATGAAGAATCTAAATTATACATTGAATATCTCAAAAGCTCTTCAAATACCCTAAAAGATTATATTGACGGGTTATTAGAATTTTATAAAAGTGACGAAATATCTAAATTTAACAAAGAAACGATCACTTTTGACGCCTTAATTTCCGAACTAAAATTGATTATTGATCCCGAAAATACTATTGAATTAATCAATACCTCGAGTATAGATTGCATTACCGCAAACAAGTCTGCTGTTTTACAGGTTTTGGTAAATTTAGCTACAAATGCCATTAAGTATAATTCTAAAGAAAAGGTAACGATAGAAATTGATCTAAAGGAAGATGAAAATTTTCATTTCATAACGGTAAAAGATAATGGCGATGGAATTGATAAGGCACACATGGATACCATATTTGATCTTTTTTCTGTGGCTTCGTTAGCCGATAAATATGGAAAAAGAGGTACTGGGATTGGTTTGGCTACCGTAAAAAAAATAGTGCAAAATTTAGGAGGTGAAATAAATGTAAGCTCCCAATCCAATGTCGGCACTAGCTTTAAATTTTCGATATCAAAAAACTAACTATTTGATTTGATATAATTTTATAATTTTTACGTCATCCTATTTTAAAAAAGTCAAAGAACAAATTAAAGAAGCACATATTATACCTGCAAACTTGTGAAATTTGCAAAAAAACTTAAGATCATGGAAGTTAAATTTCACAACACAAAAAATAAAAAATTAACAAAACTAAATACGCTAATAAGTAAAAAGCTTCAACTATTAAATATGAGTTATCCTTATGTTGTAAAAGCAGACATTTTCTACGACTCGCACGTAAGTTACAAGGGAATTAAAAAATCTTGTGAGATTAAATTAAAAACATCGGGACCAGAATTTTCTGTAAATTGCTTTGAAAATAATTACCATAAAGCTGTTGAAAACACACTAAAAGTACTCGAATTTCAAGTGCATAATGCATTGCAATTCGCTACGGCTTAAATTTTTCATCATGCCTTAGCTTTAGTATTAGCAACACAAGCCAAATAGTATTATTTTGCATGTAATTATTACACATTCATATGGCTAAAAAATCAAAATATGCTAAAGCAGTAGGCTTGGCTCCCGGAACTATTATTTATACTGGAAATAAGACCAACGCAGATACATTTATTGAAGTTTTTGATTATACAAAGTCAAGTTATGTGTGTAATGAATTTAGCACAATTGACAATTGCTATGATTATAAACATACAGATTCAACCACGTGGATAAATATTAACGGTCTGAATACTACCGAAACTATACAAAAAATTGGTACGCATTACCAATTACATCCACTGATTTTAGAAGATATAACAAGTATTCATCAACGACCTAAAATTGATGAATATGATGATTATATCTTTGCTGTTTTTAAAATGCTTTATTACAATGACAACAATGAGCTAAAAGTAGAACACATAAGTTTTGTTCTTGGATCAAACTATGTGCTTTCTTTTCAAGAAGCTGATGGTGATGTTTTTGATAACATTCGCAATAGAATAACACAAAACAAAGGAATTATTAGAAGTAATGGTGCAGACTATTTACTCTATTCTCTTATGGATGCCATTGTTGATAATTACTTTTTAATAATAGAAACTCTTGGAGAAAAAATTGAAAACATTGAAGAAAATCTTTTTGACAATCCAGATAAAGCCAGCGTTCAGGAAATTCAACAACTAAAACGTGAGGCTTTAAAAATTAGACGTTCTATTTTTCCTTTGCGTGAAGTAGTCAACAAATTAGATAAAACCACTACTTCGCTAATACAAGATAAAACTAGAAATTATATTCGAGATTTATACGATCATACCATCCAAGTAATTGAAACCATAGAAATATATCGTGATATGCTCTGGGGATTAATGGATATGTATATGACTGCTACCAGTAATAAAATGAACGAGGTCATGAAAGTTTTAACCATTATAGCCACCATATTTATTCCTTTAACCTTTATATCAGGTATTTATGGAATGAATTTTGAGTATATCCCAGAACTTAAATACAAATACGGCTACCAAACACTTTGGGTTATAATGATAACTATATTTATAGGATTACTTATCTATTTTAAGAAGAAAAAATGGTTATAAGTGTATCTATTGCGTAGTATCTACAAACTTAGCATGATCTTGAGCCGCTATTGGTTCATTAAATGACTCCGAATATACTTTGGTGAATTCTGCTCCAAAAAACAAAATTAAACTTGAGTATGATACCCAGAGCATAATAAGTACCACTGTACCAGCAGCTCCAAAAGCCGAAGCAGGGTTCATAGTGCCAAAGTATACTCCTAATCCGTATTTGCCCGCGCTAAATAGCAAACTAGTTACAAAAGCCCCTAACCAAACGTATTTCCATTTAATTGTAATATCAGGTAGAATTTTAAAAATCATACCAAATAATACCGTTATCAAGCCTAAGGGTATAACAAAATTAATAAGATGAATAATCCACAATACTACATCTGGCATATTCCCTTGTATCCAGTCGCCAATAGCAGAAATCAGCGCCGTTAATACCAAAGAAATTAAAAGTAAAAATCCAATTATTAAAATTAACCCCAAAGAAAATAACCGATCCTTAAGTAATTTTAAAAAGCCTTCCTTAGGATTTGGCTCCACTCCCCATAGATTATTTAGCGCTTTTTGAAGGGCAACAAACATTCCTGTGGCTCCATACAAAAGCGTAGCCACACCAATTATAATGGCAAATGCTGTTTGATCTTGTATCAGCGCATTTTGCATTAAATTATCAACTGTTACCGAAGCATCTTTACCCAATACACCTCCAATTTCATTCAAAATCTTTGTTCTTACTTGCTGCTCATCATAAAACAAGCCTGTTACTTGAACTACTATAATTAGTAATGCAGGAAAAGAAAAAAGTGCATAGTAACTAACTGCGGCACTCATTTGAAAAGGATCACTAGCCATCCAATTCTTATAAGTTTGAACAATTAATTGAATTCCATTTTTAAGCTTCTGCATAATTTGTATAATAATTTATATACTACAAATCTCTACAAATACAAGTTACTATCTTAACTCATTTGAGTCTAAAATGAGCTGTTTTTTCAATAGAGTCCTAGTTTACTTTAAATGAACTAAGCATTAAGTATCTATTAAAATAACTTGCATACATGACAAACGACTTAATGCAAAAAAAACTGATATGCTTACTAGGAGTTTCATTCATTCAACTATTTATGTTTTCACAAAATTTACAACATACCACTAATAAAATAATTCCTCAAGCTATAGCCGTAGAGGTTACAAAAGCCTTAAGTTACTATCCTAGCCTAAAAAAAACACCCATAGAATTTGAAATTAGAAGCGATATGAAAACTTCATTTATGAAGGCTCAACCTAAATTTTCATCGTTATTTAAGTCAAAGAAAAATAGAACGTACAAAATATTAATTAGCGAAACCTTTAGTTTAGAAAATAAAGAGCTCAAATTAACTGCCATTCCTTCAACTGTTTTAATAGGTTGGTTTGGACATGAATTGGGTCATATTATGGACTATAAAGAACGTAATACATTAAATCTTATCTGGTTTGGTATTCGGTATTATTTTTCTGGTAACTACATTCGAAAAGCGGAAAGAATCGCAGACTCCTATGCGGTTTCTCACCATATGAAAGATTACATTTTACAGACTAAAAATTTCATTCTAAATCATACAGAACTTTCCGAAAAATATAAAGCAAAAATTAAACGCTTATATGTTTCTCCAGACGAATTACTCAAAATTGTTGAAGATCAAGAAACCCAGAAATTGCTCACTCAATAACTCAAAATTATGGATACTATTTTAAAAAAATCACAAGATTATGTTTTTGAGTTACTCAAAGAGCAGTTACCCAAAAACTATATCTACCACACATTCCTGCACACACGTAGGGTGGTTGAAAGCGCTCAAGAAATTATAGAAGCATCAAATATAATCGAAAATGACGCACTAATAATACAGATAGCTGCCTGGTTTCATGATACCGGATACATAAATAATCCTAAGAATCATGAGGTTGAAAGTGCTTTAATAGCTAACAATTTCCTTTCTAAAGAAAACATTGACCACAAAACAATACAGAAAATTGAGGGCTGTATACTTGCCACTAAGTTGACAGTTAGCCCAAAAAACTTTAATGAAGAAGTTCTTAAGGATGCAGATACCTCGCATTTAGCCAAAGATTATTTTAATAACGTAAGCGATTTGTTACGCCAGGAACTTATGGTACAAGGTATTGCAACGTATACTAACAAAGAATGGCGAGAAGAAAACATTAAATTGTTTACTGAAAAACATAAGTTTTATACAGAATATGCAATTTTAAACTGGGAAGAGAAGAAAAATAAACATTTAAAAAAATTACTTAAAAAAAGAAATAAAGCACTTACCAACAAAAAAGAAGAGGCCTTTAAAGCAAAAGCCAAAGCCACTTTTAAAAATGATAATCCCGAACGCGCTATTCAATCAATGTACCGAGTAACGTTAAAAAATCACATCAAGCTTAGTGATATTGCAGATACCAAAGCAAACATCTTACTCTCGGTAAATGCGATTATAATTTCATTGGCATTGGCTAATTTAATTCCTAAACTAGACTCCCCCCCCACTAATAAGCATCTTATTATACCCAGTTTAGTATTAGTACTTTTCAGTGTAGCTTCTATTATATTATCCATACTATCAACACGACCCAAAGTTACAGGCGGAGAGTTTACAAAAGAAGATGTAAAAAATAGAAAAGCCAATTTATTGTTTTTTGGAAATTTCCATAAAATGCCGTTAGAAACTTTCCAATGGGGAATCAAAGAGATCATTAAAGACAAAGATTACATTTATGAAATACTAACCAAGGATTTATACTATCTAGGCTTAGTACTCCATAAAAAATACAAACTTTTAAAACTAACCTATATCATTTTTATGATAGGAATTATTTCTTCGGTAGTTGTTTTTGTGTATGCATTTTTCAATTTAGATCTAGCTCAAGCTGCTGCGGAACACTTGCAAAAGCCTTGAAATTAAATATAAGTATTAGAATAAAAATTAGCTATCAGCCCCTAAAAAATAACATTATGGCAATTATAGGATCAATTATAAAAGGAGCAATTGATATTAAACAAGTATTAACTTTGGAAACCCCACACTCTGAAGCACAACAAAATGTGTTAAAATATTTATTGGAAACTGCTAAAGACACACAATTTGGTAAAGCTTACAATTTTACAACGATTCTTGAATCTGATAATATTCAGAAAGAATTTGCAAATCAAGTCCCCTATTTTGATTACCATCGAATGGAAAAAGAATGGTGGCACTTGCTTTTAAAAGGGAAAGAAAACATTACTTGGCCTGGTCTTGTGGATTATTTTGCTTTGAGTTCGGGAACTACTGGAAAAAAAAGTAAACGTATACCTGTAACGGATGAAATGATTGAAGCCATTAGAAAAGCGGGTATCAAACAAATAGAAGCACTATCCAACTATGACCTCCCTTCTCAGTTTTTCGAAAAAGGTATAATGATGTTGGGTAGTTCTACCGATTTAACTCAAAAAGATGCGCATTTTGAAGGGGAAATTAGTGGTATTAGCGCCTCTAAAATTCCTTCATGGTTTGAAGGTTATTATAAACCAGGAGAAAAAATTGCAAAGATTGATGATTGGGATGAACGGGTAAAACGTATTGCTGAAAATGCCAAAAAATGGGATATTGGAGCCATTAGTGGTATACCTTCATGGATTGAATTAATGATGAAAGAGGTAATCGATTACCATCAAGTAACTACTATTCATGATATATGGCCTAATTTACAAGTATACACTTCGGGGGGCGTTGCTTTTGAGCCTTATGCTAAAAGTTTTAATCAGCTATTAAGTCATCCAATAACAATTATAGACACCTACTTAGCCTCGGAGGGCTTTATCGCTTTTCAAGCACGTCCTGAAACCGATGCCATGCAACTCATTACTAATAATGGTATTTATTTTGAATTTGTTCCTTTTAAGCCAGAGTACATTCAATCAGATGGATCATTAAGTCAAAATGCACCTGTATTAAACATTTCTCAAGTTACCACAGATGAGGATTACGTCCTTTTAATTAGTACGGTATCTGGAACATGGCGCTACCTAATCGGTGATACTATTGAATTTACTGACGTAGAACGAGCAGAAATAAAAATTACGGGCCGTACCAAGTTTTTCCTTAATGTGGTTGGTTCACAACTTTCTGTAAACAAAATGAATTTGGCTTTGCGCGAAGTAGAGGAAGAATTAAATATTCAAATACCCGAATTTACATTGAGTGCCGTACGCATTAATAACGAGTTTTATCACCATTGGTATTTAGGGACTGATAGTAATATAGATAATACTACCATAGCTCTCAGTTTGGATCAAAAATTAAAAGCTGCAAATAAAAACTATAAAGTGGCCCGTTCTAAAGCACTCAAGGGTGTAAAAGTTACCTGCATACCATCAACACTATTTAGCGAATGGAGTGGATATCAAAAAAAGAAAGGTGGTCAGGTAAAGATGGAACGTGTTATGGGTGAGGACAAGTTTGATAAATGGCAAAAGTTCGTAGCAAATCAACTACACTAACGGAAACGATTTTCAATTTAAAATCATTAAATGAAAAAATATAACTATATACTTTTTACTGCTGTATTATTTGTAACAAGCTGTGCCTTGTACGAACCTAAGTACCGTGAAGAGTTTGACGAAACTAATTTTGAGAAAATCAATCCAAAGGATATCGAGAAAACTTTTTATTTAATTGGTGATGCAGGCTATGCGCAAGCAGGAAAATCAACCGATGCATTAATGGTTTTTGAAGCCTATTTGAATACTCACAAAGAAAAAGGCAATTACGCTATTTTTTTAGGTGATAATATTTATCCAGACGGTATGCCTACTAAAGATTCCGAAGATAGACCAATTGCCGAGCACCGATTAAATACCCAAATTAATAGTATTAAAAATTTTGATGGAGAAATTATTTTTATTCCAGGAAACCATGATTGGTATAACGAAGGACTAGCTGGATTAAAACGTGAAGAAAATTACTTTGAAAAGAAACTTGGAGATAAAAAGCTATTTTATCCAACAGACGGTTGTGCTTTAAAAAGTATAGATGTTTCTGATAAAGTACAATTGATAATTCTTGACTCACAATGGTATCTAACTGACTGGGACAAACACCCTACTATAAACGATAAGTGCGATGAGATCAAAACTAGAGAAGCCATGTTTGAAGAAGTTGAAGGATTATTGAAAAAAAATCAAAATAAAACCATAGTTTTTGCTCTTCATCATCCTTTGTATACCAATGGTGTACATGGTGGACAATATGCGCCTGTAAAACATTTGTACCCAAGTCAAAAAAAAATTCCCCTACCCATACTAAGTTCATTAGCACTTCAAATAAGAACTAGTGGTGGAGTTTCTACTCAGGATAAGCAAAACAAGCAGTATAAAGCCCTAGTAAAACGTTTAGAAACCTTAGCTAAAGGAGCAGAAAAAATTATTTTTACCTCTGGACATGAACATTCTCTACAGTATATTGAACATGAAGGTTTAAAGCAAATAGTTTCTGGAGCTGGTGCCAAAAACTCTTATGCCTCACTAAGTAATGATGGGTTATTTGCCTACGGTGGCCAAGGCTTTGCTCGGTTGGATATATTGAAAAACGGGGCATCATGGGTCAGTTTTTTTAGTGCAAAAAATGGAAAACCCAAACTGTTATATAAAAAAGAAGTCTTTAAACCCACACCTCAATATGATTTTACCAATCTAAAAACAATTACTGATACAAAAATTAGAACTTCGGTATATACTCCCGATGAAAATAGCGAAAAAAGTGAACTTTACGAAAGTGTTTGGGGAGATCACTATCGCGACTTATATTATAAACCTATAGAAGCTAAAGTAGCGCTTTTAGATACACTTTATGGGGGTTTGGAAGTAGTACGTAAAGGTGGAGGACACCAAACCCGTTCGCTGCGTTTGAAAGACAAAAGCGGTAAAGAATACAATATGAGAGCACTAAAAAAAAGTGGTGTTAAGTTTTTACAATCCACTCTTTTTAAAAATAATTATGTCGAAGAATCTCTAGAAAATACACTTTCCGAGGATATACTCAAAGATTTTTATACGGCATCACATCCTTATATTTTTACTGTAATCCCCGAATTATCGGATGCGATTGGATTGTACCATACAAATCCTGATTTATTGTACATACCAAAACAACCTGCTTTAAAAGAATATAATTTTGAACATGGTAATGAACTTTACTTAATTGAAGAACGGCCCGAAGAACATCATATTGATTTGGCCTCTTTTGGTAAACCGAAAGATATCGAAAGTACTGCGGATGTTTATAAAAGATTACGCAAAGACGAAAAATACCGAATAGACGAACAAGCCTATATACGAGCACGCTTATTCGACATGCTTATTGGCGATTGGGATAGACATCAAGACCAATGGAGGTGGGCCGAATTTGAACTAGACAATGGTGATCATGTTTTTAGACCTATCCCTAGAGATCGAGATCAGGCTTTTACTAATTTTGACGGAGGTTTTTTAGGAGCACTTAGGGGAATGATTGGTTTTACCAGACAATTTCAAGTATATGATAAAAAAATTTCCAATGTACCATGGCTTAACGCTTCTGCATCCATTTTGGACAGAACATTAATTCAGAATAGTAGTCAAGATATATGGTTAAAAGAGGCAAAATATATTCAAAAAAATTTAACTGATACAGTGATTGAAAAGGCTTTTGAAAATATTCCAAAAGAAGCTAAAGGAACCGATCTAGAAAATATCAAAGCTAGTTTAAAAGGTAGGATAGATAACCTCATTGAAACAACTAATGAATATTACGAGTACCACGCAAGACTTGCTATAATCAACGGCACCGATAAAGACGATTATATTAGTATAGTGAGGCTTCCTAAAGGAAAAACCAAAATCACAGTACAACGAATTAAAGATGATAAAAAATCAGATACTATTAGTAATAGAATCTATGATAAAAAATTTACCAAACAAATTAGGATCTATGGTCTGGATGATGATGATCAATTTAATGTTTCTGGTATACCCGATAATCCCATTCGAATACGAATTATTGGAGGACATAACAATGATACATACTCTATTGAAAACGGTAAAAAAGTGACCATTTACGATTATAAAAGTAAGCCAAATACCATTAAAAAAGACGGTGGAGCCAAGTTTAAATTTACGGACAACTATCAAATAAATAATTTTGATAAAGACAACCGAGAATTAACCACTACCACCATTTTACCATTGATTGGATTTAACCCCGATGATGGATTGTTAATAGGCCCAGTAAGTGTAATCACCAAAAGTGATTTCTACGAAAACCCCTTTACGTTACAACACAGATTATCTGGGGGGTATTATTTTGCAACTGGAGGTTTTGACTTGGCATATAGAGGTGAATTTGCAGGTATACTTGGAAAATACAACTTGTTAGTTACTACCCGATACACAAGTCCGAACTATGCAGTCAACTTTTTTGGATTTGGAAACAATTCCGAAAATTTTGATGATCGCGATGATATTGACTTTGATTTTAATAGAGTAAAATTAAGTACCTATCAATTAATGTTAGGTGCTGTAAAAAATGGTCGAGATGGGAGTTATTTTGAATACACCGCTTCCGCAGAAGGGATTCAGATAGATAGAACTCCTGGCCGTTTTATAGCTGATTTTTTTGAAAACGAAGAAACTTACGAGCGCAAATGGTTTGCAGGTACTAATGCTACCTATAGGTATGAAAGTTATGATGTTGTGGTAAACCCTACTCGTGGAATGAAGTTTGAACTCAATGGAGGTACAAGAACAAATATTAACAATGGAAGTACTTATGGTTTTATTAAACCTTATCTAGGTTTTTACAACGCCTTAACCAATAATAGAAAATTAGTATTAAAAACGAGTGCCATGAGCCATTTTAATATTGGGACTAATTACGAATTTTATCAATCCGCTCAAATTGGTGGAGAAAACCTATTACGTGGCTTTAGAAAACATCGCTTTGCAGGTCAAACAGCCTTTGCCACAAGTGCAGATGTGCGTTATAGTTTTAATCAATTTAAAACAAAAGTGTTGCCATTACAATTTGGTCTTTTTACAGGAATAGATACCGGCCGTGTATGGCTAGATAATAGTGAAGAAACAAATAAATGGCATACCAATTATGGTGGAGGTTTTTGGGTAAATAGTGCCGATTTTATTAGTGGAACGTTTAACCTTTTTGCTAGTAGAGAAGGACCTCGTTTTTCTTTCAATTTTTTATTTAAACTTTAAACTTATCTATGACTATTTCAAAATTAAATTGCATTAATATTTTTGACAGATTAATTCTTTCAATCCCTTTCCAAAATAGCCCATCAATAAAAAAACTTTATATAGCTAATTTTTTTAAAGATACCATTTTGGGGATCAATCAACAGATAGTAAGTTCTATATTCGTATATAATACTGCTAATAAAAAAAGAAACAATTTGAAAATAAAAGCTCGTAATAAATCAAATAAAATATACATAACCAACGTAAGTTATGTGTTCTAATCATGTGGTAAAGTTTTTTTATTAACTTATTAAATCGCAGATATATGAAATCATTTTTTTTTACGATACTACTAATTACCATTACGACTCATGCCCACTATGCTCAATTATCAGATTTAGCACGTTTGGAGTATACTTATTTTCCGCAAAGAGAAAGTGACAATAGTTTTCAACGTTTACGTGCACTTGTTAGGATGCCATTAAAACTAAACAAAAAAGGGGCATATTTAGTACCTGGGTTTGAATACAGAAATATAAATTTTGATTACGAAGATAGACCTATACCTAGTTTTAGTGTAACCAATTTAGATAATTTCAATTCATATGATCTTACTTTGGGCTATACGTATAAAATAAAAGAAGATTTGCGCTTTGCTGCCAAGTCAGGAGTGTTAATCGCTTCGAATTTTGAAGATAGAAACATTACTAATGATGATATTTTATATTCTGGTGGAGTTTTTTTAATTAAAGATAAAACTGAAGAAGGTCAAGCCAAAAAACCCTGGAGACTCATCGTTGGATTACAATACTCTACAAAAGCAGGTCGCCCTTTCCCGCTTCCAATAGTTAATTATTATAAAAAAATCCACCCAAAATGGGCTTATGGCTTGGGGGTTCCTAAAACAAATATCAAATATTTTCCCAGCCCTACTAATCAATTACAAGCTTTTGCTACCCTCGATGGTTTTTTTGCTAATATTCAAAATAACAAAACCATACCCAATCGTAATGGGATAGGCACGGAAACTGCAGCTAGTATTTCCATGACCATTGCTTTAGCGGGTTTAGGTTATGAACATTGTTTTACGGAGCATTTGATATTTTATGTTTATGCTGGTTTCACTATAATAAATGATATCCGTTTAAGAGATGAAGACCAAGAAGATGTGTTTACCATTAATGATAAAAATAGCTTGTATATGCGTGGAGGTCTAAAATTCAAAATTTAAAAAGGGAGCAAATTAGCTCCCTTTTTAGATACATAATTACATGTATTTAATTTAATTTAATTTATTTCAATTGAAGTTACTATGGCTTCATTAGTTTTTTTGGGAAGTGTTATACTTAATATCCCATTTTGATATGTGGCTGATATTGCTTCCTTATCAATATTTTCTGGAAGTTTAAATATACGCTCAAAAGAAGCTGCCCAGAATTCCCTCCTTACATAATTGTCTTCTGATTTCTTTTCTGCCTCGGCTTTCACAATTAATTTGTTTTCTTTGGCATCAACTGTAATAGCTTCTTTATTAAATCCTGTAGCTAAAAGCTCTATAATAAATTCATTGTCATTTTCAATAACATTCACTTTAGGCGCTTGCAAGTCCATGTGCTCGCTAAATGAAGGCGAAAGTGTATTACTAAAAACTTCATTTACCAAATTTCCAAATCCTGTAAACGGTAATAAATTAGTGTTTGTATGACCATTTAATGTTATTCCCTTATTCATAATATTAATTTTTAAAAGTTACAATAGCATTTAAACAAATCATATACCATTAACTTTTTGACATTAAAACACTATAAAAAAGATGTCAAAATGACACAAAACACCTATTAATTAATGACATTTTGTCTATTTTGACTATTCTTTATTGTTTTCCTCTTCTACATCATCAACAAATAGTTCTTCGCCCACGACTTCCACACTAGTATCACCTAATATATCCTCAACATAAAGCATTTTAACAATAACCATTAAAATAGCAATTACAGGTACCGCTAAAATTAAGCCCAGCATTCCAGTAAAAATTCCTAAAATAACTTGAGCTATTAAAATCATTGCCAAAGGAAAGGCTATCATTTTACTTTGAATAAAAGGAGTAATTACATTGCTTTCAATCGCTTGGACAACTCCATAAAGAATGACTACATACAGTGCGGAATTTCCATCTAGAGTGAGCGCCAATAAAAATGCTGGAATTAAAGATAATATAGGTCCAAAGTTGGGAATAAAAGTGATTAGTGCTGCAAATATTCCCAAAGTTAATGCTAAAGGAATACCCAAAATAGCCAATCCTACACCTGTTAAAATACCAACAACTAACATAGAAAACATTTTTCCTAATAACCATCTTTTTAATGTGTATCCTAGGGTTAGCAACACCTCCTCTACTCTTTTTCGTTTAGGTTTAGGAAAGAGTATGATAATTCCATTGGTGTACATATTAGGTTGAATCATAAAAAATAAACCTAAAAAAACAATAATGTAAATATCTGCTAATCCACCAAAAAAGGAACTGAAAAAGATAGTAATTTGCCCGCTCCCTTTATTTAATTTTTCTCGGTATTTTTTTATTTCGCTAAGAGCAAATGCTCCCAACTTAGTGTTATTTAATTTTTGCTTGGCTTCTTCGGTGGCCAATGGCAATTCTTTTTGTAGAACGTCAATTTGATCAGATACTCTGGATGAAAGTACTAAAATAGACACAATGCAAACACTAAAAAACAGAGTTACGCCTACTCCTAAAGCAGCTTTATTGTTCAAAGGAATCTTTTTTTGAATAAGCGAGGCTATTCCTTTAAAAAAAGTAGCTACAAGGATGCCTGCTAAAATTAACAGAATCACTTTAAAGCCTTTTAGTATTAAAAAAAGACAACATAGTATCAAGACTATTATACAAGTTGCCTTTATGATATTTTTACTAAAATTGCTTATTGCAAATGTGTTGCTTTCGTTAGCTTTCATTCTCTTTTGGGAAATAAAAAACGGATACCTGGTTTTTCAACTCTAATATCCGTTATATCATTAGTGTTGTTACATATGCCGTTGTTAATCTACTGCATCTTCAACTTCGTCTGCCGCATCTTCTATACCATCACCAACGCTTTCTACAGCATCTTCTACTTTTTCTTTTGCTGTCTTTTCTCTACAACTAGTTGCAAATGAAAACATGAATATTGCTGTTACTATCGAAATAATTGCCTTTTTCATAAATTTTACTTTTAAAGTTAATTTCTATCCTTTTTTAATATAAGAGCAAATGATAAAACAATGTAAATGAAAAAAAATATCTGAGGTAAATCTCTAAACTCAATCAAATTGGTAAAACCCAACATAATTATAGAAATTAAAAATATGAATGTCGTTAACAAATACCTTTTCATTTTGTTTACCTGTTTTATTCACTCTTTATACTTACAAAGGTGATTCAATACAGTTTAACAATTTTGTGCAATTAGCATTTATTTTGACTCAATAAGTAAAATACCTCGGAGCAAGCCCATGAGGCATTCGTTTGAAACAAGCTTTCAATTTCGAGGCAAGCCTCGGGGTATTACACCCTTTGGCGGTGCCAATAAATTGGCTAATAACCACTCATAAACAAATCATTTTTAATAGCAAGGCTTATATTGCAAAAGGCTAGCAATTGAGTTAATAAATTACATTATGTTCATTATTTACCACAAAATCCCCAACAAATTTACAAATCTTCTAAAAAAATCATTTTTTTTTAAAACTAAACTAGAGCAATACTGTTAGTAACTGTATCAATTTTGTTACTCCAAAAAGGCATTCTACACTTACTTTGTATCCACTCGAAAATGTAGATAGAAGGAAAAATAAATGAAGGAATTAACAATCACAAGTACAAAAAGTGATGAGGTTTTAGTACAATTAAACTTTTATTTAAATGGAAATTTAAATAATAAATGGGGAGAAACGGTACTGGAATTTAATAATGAATATGGCAAAGGTCAAATTCGCTGTATCGATTTTGATTGGGGTGTTTCACTGATGGATTATGATGTCCATTTTACCGAAAATGTAAAAATAACATTCGTATCAAGTGAGGTAAAGCCTATTGAATTTGTTTTTGTAAGTGAAGGAACCATCACCTACAAAAGCGATGTTGATAATGTAAGCCATTCATTTGAGCGCTTTCAAAACATTATTATTTCAACCAAAAAAAAGGCTAAAGAAACTTATATCTTTCCTAATAAAGTCACTGTTAAGGTCAATTTTATTTACGTCGTTAAAAATTTATATGCTCAAAAAAAGAATAACAACTTAACTTATTTAAACAAAAAATTGCTCTCTACTTTTAAAGACATTGATTCAAATAGTGTATACAATCATTTTGGTAATTTTAACCTTAAAATAGCCGATCAAATAAGACAGTTAAATACATCTGATAATACAGGTATAGTACGTACACTATCTATTGAAGGTCAATTAAATTTAATATTGGCTATGCAAATTTTGGAACATAGCAACTCCGAAGAAGGTCGCAACCTTCCAGAAACAATGTCTAAAGATGATATTAAAAAAATTCATGATTTGACAGGTTATATTATAGACAATATATCGGAGCCCTTAACTGTTGAAATATTATCAAAGCGTTCTGGATTAAGTCAAAAAAAATTACAATCAGGCTTTAAACTTTTACATTCAAAATCAGTAAATGAATATGTTAGACTCATGAAATTAGAAATTTCAAGAGATTATATAAAAAATACTACAGATTCTATTTCTGAAATTGTTTATAAAATCGGGTTTAGAAGTAGAAGTTATTTTTCTAAAATATTTTTTGAACATTATGGAATACTCCCTACTGATTATCGAAAAAAACAAACTTTAAAATAAGGTAAGCATTTAATAAATACCGAATAAAGTCCCTTTTTATTGCGATACGGATAAGGACCCCTCTCATATTATTGTATTATTGAATTCAGTCAATGAACAATTATGAAAAACCCTTATCCGTATATTTTAGTATCCATTCTTTTTTTACTAACCTACTGTTCTGCCATTTCGCAAAATGAAGTTCCTGTCAAAGTCCAAGAAAACTTTGAAAAAAAATATCCAGGGGAAAATGATCCTGATTGGCACATAGATAAAAACGGAAATTTCGAATCTCATTTTAAAATAGATGGAGAAAAATACAGAGCGGACTTTTTACCAAACGGAAATTGGATTGAAACAGAAAATAATATAAAAAAGAAAGAGCTTCCTAAAGCCATTAAAAGAATTTTAAATAAAAAATATAAGGATGTCAAAATCTACGAAATTGAAAAAGTAGATCATTTTTCAAAAGGAATATTTTATGATGTAGAACTTAAAATTGATGGTAAAAAGAAAGATATTGTTTTAAAGGTGATGGATCCGTTATTAACTAGTATTTATTCATATGAGTCACTATTTTTAGTAAAATAGCTTATTTTAAAGTAGAATAACGTTACGGATAATCTCAATAACGTTAATGCTTAGCATGCAAATCTTGTAATTTTACATAACAAATAAAATTGTTTTTGTCAGTATTAAAATGTGTTGACATTAGTACATAATTGTTATGATAAAAAATTCAAATACCCTTTCGCAAAATCATTTGGATTTAAATGAACTAAAAATTCATTTAAAAGGAACAGTTACTGAATTGGATGATTTTAATGTTCTTGAAATAGATAACACTATCGGAGCTGGACATGTTAGATTTTATAACTTGCAAGAAGGAGTAAAGGTGTATGATTTTGATTTGTTTTTAGAAAATGATTTGTCAATCCCCATTGATTGCTTATCAACCGAAACATTGCAATTTTTATATTGTTTAGATGGAGAATTTAAACATCAATTTGATACTACCAATAATACGGTTGCTATTGAAAGATTTCAAACTGCGGTAGCTCACAGTGAAACTGGTATTCACAGCAAAATACTTATACCAAAAAACAAAAGACTTTTACTACATATTATATTGGTTAACAAAGCCCAGTATTTTAAAGCGTTTAATGAGGATACGTGTGATTTTAATGAGCAACTCAAAACAGTACTTAATAAAATAGAAAAACAACCCAAGTATTTTCATGCTGGTGGGTATAATTTAAAAATTGCAGAACAACTTAAGCTCCTAGTTGGACTTGAGCACGCCCATGATGTTTCTGAAAAACTGAGTCAAAAAGGAAGGTATTTTATAATTTTAGCCATTCAAATCAAACAATTTCATCAAGAAATAAACAAAACCACCAATTCTAGTGGTTTATTAAAATACGAACTGGCAAAAATTTTTGAAATTGGTAATTTTATACGCGAAGTTCCCGAATTTCAACACTCTATAAAATCATTGGTAATTGAGTCTGGTTTATCTCCTGCAAAACTCCAAGAAGGTTTCCGATACATGTACAAAAGAACCGTTTCGGATTATATCAGAAACGTACGTTTAGAAAAAGCGGTTTTACTACTCAAAACAACTGATTTAACTATTTCAGAGATAGTCTACACTATTGGGTTAACCAGCAGAAGTTATTTTTGTAAAATCTTCAAACAAAAACACTATTGTAGCCCTAAAGAGTTTAGAAAAAAATGAAATCCGAAGAGCTAACTTAAATTTTACATTATAATTTTAAATGCGTTCATTTTAATTGTTTTTGCATAAACATAAATCATTTTTTATAAGGTTATTTACAGCCTTATAAATATGAATGAATTACACCCAAAAAAAATATACCCTACTTTTTTTAATCGTACTTAGTGCTCTAATTACGATTCATTTTTTAGCCAAATATTTTTTAGTCAAACAGATTGAGCATTTTGTTTCTGATAAAGATATTGAGATATATTATGATGATATTTCGGTTAACCTATTAACAGCTTCAATTTCATTTGTAAAACTTAATTTTAATACTAAGATTACTACATCTACTAAAGACAGTTTACAGTTGAGCATACCACAATTAGATATAAGTGGACTCAATTATTACCAACTTTTATTTAAAAAAGCAATTGTGCTCAATAGCATTCAATTGACCTCGCCTGATTTAAAATTTTTTAAGTATATCGACACTAAATCCATCACTAAAAATAACTCTACAAGGCTAATTACTATCAATTCTTTTGAAATTAATGGTGGATCTTTTGAACTATACAAATCGAAAAAAAACATTCCAGACCTTAGTATTCAGAACATGGATACTAAAATTAATGAGCTTGGATTATTCCTTCAAACTGCAGACTTTCCAGTTACATATACAAAAATTGAATCTAAACTAAGAGGGATAACTACCAAGGTGGGTAATTGGGAAAAGCTATTTATTGACACGGTAACTATAAATCCTAAGGCTATTTACCTATCCAATTTAAAGTTAGAGACAATTTTCAGTAAAAAAATACTTTCTAGCCATTTGAAAAAAGAAAGAGATCATGTTTCGCTAGTAATCCCGAAAATTCACTTTAATAGATGGTTTCTAAAAAAAAATGAATCTAAAAATACTTTTGGAGCCAAAAGCATAATTGTACAAAATGCAGGTTTGAATTTATACAGAGATAAAGCTGTACCAGACAATACTAAATACAAATCGCTATACTCCGAAAAAATTAGAAACCTTGATTTCGGTATTGATTTCCCTAAAATTAGTATCGAAAACGCTTCGATAAATTACGAACAAAGACTAGATGGGAATGAAAAACCTGGTAAGCTTTACTTTGAAGATGTAAACGCTGTTGCGAGTCTTTTTAATACAGAAAATAAAAATTATCAAATTAAATTAGAAACAAAGGGCACCTTTATGGGTAATGCTGATATTGCTTTAAACACAAAATTTAAATCGCTCACAAGTGATGAATTTATGGCTAAGGGTAGTATCAAAAATTTTAATGGAAATTCCTTAAATACTTACTTAGAAAAAAATCTCAAAACCCGAATCAAAGGACGTGCCGACGAAATTTATTTTACTATCAATGGCAATAACAAAAGAGCTGCTGGAGATATTAAAATGAAATACACCGATTTTGAAATTGAAATACTAAAACAACACAGCCTAAAGGTTAATAAGTTTTTAAGTGCAGTTGGCAATTTACTTTTAAAAGAAAAAGAGGATACTACCGCTTATCATTATGGAAAAATTGACACTGAAAGAGATCAAACCAAATCATTTTTCAATTTTTTATGGATAAGCCTTAGGGATGGATTAAAAAATATAATTACAAATAAGAAATCATCAAAAGAATAGTTGAAAATGGAAATAAAAAAAATTGTCAAAAAAAAGCGCTTGTGGATACCCTTATCTCTAATTGTATTGCTTGTTGCTTTAAGATTGGTCTTACCCTACCTAGTTAAAAATTACGTTAATAAAACTTTATCAAACATTGACAATTATTACGGTGAAGTCGAAGATATTGATATCTCATTATATAGAGGTGCTTACACCATTAAAAATTTGTACTTAAACAAAGTAAACGCTCAAACGCAAGTTCCTTTTCTAAATTTTAAGAATACAGATATTTCTATACAATGGAAAAGCTTATTAAAAGGAAAAATTGTTAGTGAAATCGAAATGACCGAGCCCAGTGTTATCTACGTATTTGAAGATCAACAACAACCCACAAATGAAAGCGAAACCGAAGTTGAAGATTGGTCAGAAGCACTAACCAATTTAGTTCCTATTGATATAAACCGACTACAAATAACGAATGGTAATTTAGCTTTTGTGCAAGTAACTACCTCCCCAAAAATTGATTTACAAATGAACGCTGTAAATTTAGAACTTACCAACTTAAGAAACATTGTAAGAGAAGGAAACAAATTACCTTCGGCATTAAAAGCTACAGCTACTAGTATTGGTAACGGCAAAGTTACATTGACTGGAAATTTGGATGTAGTTAAAGCTATACCCGATATGGATATTTCTTTTTCTTTAGAAAATGCAGATATCACTTCATTAAATGATTTTACCCAACACTATGCGGGTATTGATTTTTCGTCAGGTACATATGAAGTGTATTCTGAAATGGCTATTAACGACGGCTTCCTAAAAGGATATGTCAAACCCATTCTTACGAATACAAAACTTATAGGCGAGGATGATAAATTTTCAAAAAAATTATGGGAAGGCTTTGTTGGCTTTTTTAAATTCATATTTAAAAATCAGCGAAAGGATACACTGGCCACCAATGTTGAGTTTGAAGGAGATTTGAACAATGTTCAAACTAAAATCATTCCAACTGTAACCAATGTACTAAAAAATGCATGGATAAAAGCTTATAAAAGCATGACTGACGATAGCATAGACTTTAAGGATGCGGCTCCAGAAACTAACAATTAAAATAACTTTAAGAAGTGTTTGGATTTATCAAACACAACAATACCATAGTACATTTATAATCACTAATTTAGATTTTATAAATACTTATTTTTTTTGAGCGCAAGAAATTATTAATAAAGTTAAGTTAGAATATTCCATTTATACATCTTTACAAAAAACTATAACTATGTCCATATTAACTATCATTTTAAATATTTTTTTACCACCAGTATCTGTTGCCTTGCAAAAAGGAATAGGAAAAGATTTTATCATTAATATCATCCTAACACTCCTTGGAGGGCTGCCTGGTATGATTCATGCTTTTTGGGTAACCAGTAAACCTTAGAACAAGCAGAATAGTTACTAATTAATTATTTATAAAAGATTTTAAAATTTTTATAATGTTTGAACTCTTAAAATTTGATCATAAGCACATCAAAGACCTTCAAGAATTGCTTTGTATGACATTTGATGCTGAACGAAAATATTTTGAAACAGCAGAGCGAGTGCAAATTGCTGAATTTTCAAGATTTTTATACTTACAAAGCATTCAAAGAAACCAACTATCTAATAAACTTATTGCTGTTTTTGCAGAAAACAATATTGTACCCAATATGACATATATTAATAAAAGTAAAAACCAGATAAGTGGGTTAGAATTAAAGCGAATATTAGAAGATAAAAAGTATACCATTTACATAAAAGAATGTATGAAACTTGATAACTCTTTAATACAATTATGTAAAAAGCTTTTAAAAAATGATAAGCTCTCAGCATCTATTTTAGATGTAATAACAAAAGAGCTTAATTTTTTAATTTTGCATACCTTTAAAATATACGAACTCATTAATAAATACTCAAGTCAAGGTATTAATTATAATAATGAATCCCTTAACTCAAACAGAAGAATGATGTAATTATTGAATATATTTATCTATACCCCATACTTAATTTACTTAAAAAATTAAACATGAATGCACAGCCGACTTTAATATGTATACCTGACATTAGCGGTTTTACCGAATTCATGAGTGATACCGAATTTGAATTGAGTGCTAAAGTAATTTCTACTCTACTTAATAAAGTAATATATGCTAATGAAATTGGCTTAAAACTTTCGGAAATTGAAGGTGATGCTGTGCTGTTTTTTAAGCAAGGTGAGCTTCCTGCTTTTAGCAAACTAGTTGATCAATGCAAGTATTTTTACACACAATTTTACAAGGAATTAGACTCGGTGTATAAAAGAAATGAAAATCACGCAGAAAGTGGTAATATTCGTAAAATGCTTGGATTAAAAATTATACTTCATTATGGCGTATCTGTAGGATCCGTAGCGATTGGTAAAAATATCAAGCTCATGGGCGAAGATGTAATTACAGCGCATCGCTTATTAAAAAATAAAATTAGAATTGATGAGTATTTACTCATATCTGACAGTTTGCTTTCGGAATACTCAGATCAAGATATAGCGTCTTGTTTTGATTGGGCTCCCTTAAGAGAAAAAGACACTAGTTATGAACATATAGGTGATGTTAGCTATAGTTATATTAGTTTAGAACCATTGCTAGATTAGCTTGTTTTAAATAGTATTACAATAGGAAATTATTAGCGTATTTTTATAATTGTAATATTTTTAAACACACATAATAACTATCACTTATTTTGTTTCTAAAGTAAAAAGTATTATTAGTAAAAAAAGGAAATATTGTTCATGAATAAATTAGAAAAATATCATAAACAAGCCTTAATTATTGGAGTTTTTGCCGCGTTTATCTCAAGTTTAGGCACTTTAGCTTTAGGTAATTTAAGTGGCTACGAAGCAAAAGAATTAATTAAAAGTAGCCTTCCAGGTATTAATGTTTTATGCAATACTATTGTACTTGCATCTGCTACTATACTTGCATTATTATTAACTCTTTTAGGACTAAGTTCATCATCAACTAATAAACTTAAAAAATCTCATTATTATCATGTTTTGGCTATTGCCAAATTGGACACTATTGTTTTTGTAGTTTCAATGCTCGTTTTTCAACTACTTAATATTCCAATCACAGAATCTGAATCGGTTCCGAATTCTTGGTTTAAAATAGTATATTACATTTCTTTAATATCGGCTTCAATATTAAGTGGATCACTTATAAGTGTGGTTATAATGCTTTACACTGCCGTTAGAAATATTATTACAATTGTTGGTCTTGGTAAAGAGGACCATCCTCTTATACATACCAACGAGAAAGAATAAAAAAACTTGACTATTAATTATCAAGAGCAATAGCCAAGCTTTTTTTAAGGCGCATTCAGAATACTCAAAACCCTTGTAAATACGAGGGTTTTGTCGTAAATTAATGT
>NZ_JH621283.1 GCF_000255455.1 Aquimarina agarilytica ZC1
TGCTATTAGTTCCTGTTTTATCATAAACAATTTCCAAAGGTGCTATGGAAGAGTATATTTTTACATAATCGCGCTTATTTTTATCTTCTTCCAAACCGCCATAGTATGCCACGGTACGATTCATTAGTGGCCCATACTCAAAATCAACTCGACCCTGATCTTTTTCATAGACACTCACTGGTTTTTTATTCGCGTTGTATTTGATCTGTTGTGGGGTATGGGTTTTGTAATAATCTTTTCCCTTAGCATTTAGATCAATCCCCGCTAAACGGTAACGCGTTTGTGTTTGGTAGTTGTAAGTACCCACCAAGGAGTTGTTTTTTATGTTTCCGTTGGCTTCGTAGGTCTGGTTATGTACTACAGCACTCCCTATTTTGGTGCTCAACAAACGGTCTTGATCATCATAGGCAAATACTTCTTCCCCTGTAAAAGCTTTGTTATGCCTACTTTTTAAATTCCCTCGTTTTACATCAAAATCAAAACTTAGGTCAAAAACAGTATTGGAACCTTTTTTTGCTTTAAATTCCTGTGGCAATCCATAAGCATCATATTTATTGGTTTTGGTAATGCCGTTTCCAATACTAATCTCGGTTAATTGCCCACGCTGATTCTGTTTTTTAATTTGCCAAAGTACTTTATTAGAGTCCTTATCGGAAATTTTTTCTAATGCACCAGACACACTATGGTACTGGTTTTTTATACTAATCGTGTTTGACTGGACCCTTTGTAATTTATTGGTACTTTTATAGGTTTCATAATCAACACGCCCCTGAGGATCATATTTAATTAACTTTTCAAAACTAGCTTTGTTTTGATCCTCTGTAATTTTTATTGGTCGTTGTTCAGTATCATAGCTATAATTGTAAGTATATCGATTAAAGGTGGTTTTATCAAACCCAATTAAAGACGTTAACTGCTTGTGAGTCGCATCATACTTATATGTTAATTCCATATCAGTTTCCTTACCTACAATGAACTTTTTAGTAGGCTTCCCATATTCATCATACTCATAAGTAGTGGTTCCATTGGCATGGCGTTCTTCCAATAGTTCTCCTAAAATGTTATACTTGTAACTATACACACCCGCAGCAGGATCATTCAGCTCAATTTTACGCCCCCAACCATCAATTTTTGTGGTGATTTTATGGCTCCCGTAATTGGTTTCTTTAGGTGTGTTATTGGCATAGTAGGTATAATTTATAGTCCCTCCAGGATCGGTCATACTAATGGTATTTCCAACAGCATCGCTAGTAGTACTTACTGTTTTTGCACCGTCATCTACACTAACCGAATTGGTTTTTATGCCGTATTTAGTGGTGACGATTTGACCAGTATACATCTGCTGCCTTATAGGTCGATTGTATTCATCATAAGAATAACTGGTCCATTGACTCGGCGAGCTAAAATAAGGTTGCGATTCTCTTTGTACTTTTCCTGCTGCATCATATTCTACTTGGGTACTTACCCAGCGATCTAAAGCATTTGTTTGTTTTGTTAAATATTCCCAACCCAAACGGTTATAACGCACCTCAGTTTTTAAACCTAAGGAGCTTTCGGTATTGTATTTAAAATTCCCGTTGCCTAAAGAATAGTATTTGGTACTAATAGTGTTCCCTAGATAATCCGTTTGTTTTGTTAATCGATTCCATCCATCGTACGCAAACTTTTGGCTTTTACCAAAAGGATCGGTTTCTTTTAGTAAATGGCCTAATTTTTTATCGTACGTATAGGTTGTTGTTAAACCTTCAATATCTGTTGCCGATATCATAAAACGACCTGTACTGTCATACTCTGAACTTTCAGCTCTATCTGCTACTCCCGATCCACTTATGGTTTTACTTATTATATTCCCAAAACTATCATGCTCATAAGTTTCGGTTAGCCAACTGGTGCCATTTCCTTTTGTTCTAAGCGTTTTTATAAAATTGTTGGTATAGGTATACTGTTCGCCAGTACTAAAGCTATCACTACCCAAAGTTGTTGTGGTAGTTTTAGCTTTTGGCCTACCTATGTAATAGTTAACCCCTGTACCTGATGGATTGTTAAAGTAGGTATTAGTAGTAGTTTTACTTCCGCCTGGATAGGTTTCTTTACTGGTTAGTACGTTGTAATAGGCATCAAAAGTATTACTTACTGTTGTGTTTATTCCAGTCAGCTTGTTTTCTGAGACTACCTTTTCTGGTATGTTTAAATAGGTTTTATTACTATTTAAGGTATACTTATTGGTATACGTTGTTATATTAAAAGGTATACCCGTAGCAGTAGCCCCACTCAAAGTACTAGATTCTACTAATGCACCCCTCTTGGTTACATCGTAAATGGATTTATTCCATATTTGAGCTATATCCTCCCCATACCAATTTGAAATTGCCATTCCATTAAAGCCTATAATACCTAAGCCATTAGCTGTAGATACTAAACCTACATATTTGTATTCTTTAAATCTGGTAAAATCATTAAATTTTTGAGTAGCCTTTTTTACAATTTTAAAGCCTTCAATATTTGGCACTTTAATTAACGGATATTTAATTTCATTAAAATAATTTCCGCTGTAAGTAAACCTAAAATCTGCATTATTCCCTATATCTGGATCATTATTTGCCACCAATCCTTCATATTCAAATTCTGTTACCAAACCATTATTTTCAACAGATTGGATACAGTACTCTTGTCTTAGATTGCTCTCATATTCATAATAATCTACCGTTCCATCACTCCTAATAAAAGCATATTGATTATTTAAATTTTGATTATTAAAGTTCGCATATGCAGAATGACCAAATCTAGTTTTCCCTCCATTTTCTCTTATGATTTCTCTTGGAGTTTCGAAAGACATATCATTATTAAACGAATTGTTTTTCAAATACTTAAAACTTTGAAATGAAGGGTAATTTTCTGGAAGTCTATTTCTAGTGCTTGGTGTAATTACACTGTGTTTTATAATATCAGTTTTCCCATCTTTATTAAAATCAACGGGCAAATAAAATCTATCTTTATGACTATCTAAAGATCTATTTCCAAAAATATGCCCCCCTTTTAAAGATTTTTCATATTCAATTCCTATAGATATAGTTTCTTTTTCAAAAAAGTTATTACCTCTTGAAATATAAAAATCCCATAAATCATTGAAATCGTCAACTGCAGCAAGTAAATCTGTTTTCCCATCACCATTATAATCACCAGGAAGTATAAGTAATGGTGTTTTACTCATGCTGAATTTATGCTCTAGGTGTAATTTATCTCCATGTTGGATAGTGTAAATTTTCACTGTCTTACCAAGAACATGTGCAATATCTATTCTTCCATCTCCATTAAAGTCACCACTGTATAATTTTGAATCGCTACGTAATGGATCTTCAAATTCCCCAATAGGAACTCTATTATTCCTAGTCGTGTTATTAAAATCAATCAAATAAGCCTGAGATTTTGTAATTGTTCTTGATTTATTACATCTATTTATAATTTTTCCATTTTTATCTAAGCAAGAAAATTCTTTTAAAAAAGTCTCAGTTGTAAATCCTAACACATCAGTGATTCCATCCCCATTATAATCTCCTGATGTAAATTCCATGGAAACATCAAAACTACCGAACTTAAGTCCTGGATCAACAATAGCTGTAAAATTAGTCCCCTCTCTTGCTGTAAATCCATTTCTAAATATTATACCATCATTAGCAATATATTTTTTCTCTTTAGGTCCATATATATGATTCCAAGCATTTATTTCTCCTCCCTTAATGACTTTATGTCTACTATTATCATTTATATCATCTCGCAAATTTCTAACTCCAAAGCCAGATACTAAGTTAAAACTTAAATAATCTGTTGGTGGACTGAATTTAACTTGTTGAGCTGGGTTTCCCAAATACCCATTACCAATATTAGCAAATGTTTCAAATAAAATCTCATTCCTGCCTTCTACTTTTCTAGAGATAATTAAGCCCGTATTAGTCGATAAATTCCCAGACCTGTCCTTTACTCGACCCAGATAAATATTTTCAAAAGGTTTGAATTTAGTTAAAAAAGTATTTCTATACTTATCTGCATTAGATATATAAAACGCTATTCCTTTAAAATCTGCTTTCTCTCTGTCTCTATTAAAATTTAAAAAATCAGCTTTCCCATCACCATTAAAATCTGCTGTTAATAATCGAGAATTTACTGAATTTCCAATACTCTTCCCTCCTATCTTAAATTCTGAAAAACTATTTTCTATTACATTATCTGAAATACTATCAAAATAATTAAACCTAATTGCAGGTAATTTTTCTAAATCCCTATTTTCTTGAACAATTTCCTTAATACGTTTAGTGCCATCACTGGCATTTTCGTGTTTTAATGCATATCTTAAATACCTTGTAGTGTTATTTGTGTTAACTAGTACATCAGTTAACAATCGTTTATTTGTAAAAAACTCCCCACCTATACCAATAGGGTTTACATTGGTTTTTGCACCATAAACAAACTGAACACGTACTTTGGCTACTGGGTCCTCCACATGATTTAAGCGCAGTGTTTTATCAATAATTGAGTAATTAAACTCTACTCTATTCCCTTGAGTATCCTCGATACGTGCTACAGACCATTCTAGTTTGGAATGTGATGTGTACGAAGATCCCGTTCCATTACGACCATACCAATAACGCAAGCCATTGGGGTGGTATACCACAAAATATTGCGGTCCGTATTTAGCTCCAAAACGAGAAGTACCTACAGACTCAATTTTTAAATTTGAATAACTTTCGGTTTGGTAGGTAGCGCCTGCTTTACCGTAAGTACCACTTTTTAAAATCAACCGTTGCCCATCTAACGTAAAGCGATCTTCTAGGTCAAAATCCACCCCATCAATAAAACCATCATGATAAGTCGTAGCCGAAGTACGGGTTATACTTGAAAGTCCGCTAATACTCCAGCCATAGCCCGCAATACCATCGCCTGCTTGGCTATTAAAACTTAAGCCTAAATTTGGAAAATGTCCCAATACGTACGAAGGTACTTCAAATGGCACCTGATACGTTAATGCCCCCGAGGGTGATACTGAAAAATCTGCTGCTATGGATTTTGCTTTTTCTTGTGCACTCAAATAAGCGGTAGTACTTAATATATATACCAGTACTACTATATATTTTATAACTGATTTCATTTACTACTTAATTTTTTATAATTTTTTTGATTGCTCGCCTAGAGTCATTTAAAACAAACTCTACTAAGTACATTCCCGACGCATAATTTGTTAAATCAACATCTGCAAAGTTTTCGGTTGTATTTATAGGAACTACAAATCCACTCCCCCCTGCTGCATCGGTCACTTGAATACTTTTTATGTAATCCGTATCGGCAAGCTCCCACTCAATACGCAAATTCCCTTTGGTAGGGTTAGGATATATTCGAAGTCTATTTATAAAATCAGTTAATTTTTCGTCTTTATTTAATGATGCTTCTTCCGTTATTTGATCTGTATCCAGTTGTTTTGCTCCCGAAGTACAGTTACCTGTTGGGCAATATTTTCGTTCTATTTGGTTTCCTACCGCATCGTAACTAAACACCAATTTGGATTGTGCTGATATAGTGGTACTGAAAAGCACCACTACAGCTATAAGTATTTTATACATTATGAATTAATTTTTTGAGAATTTTAAGAATAGTAAACTGTATTTTAAATATAATCGCATTAGACTCATAGTCGATTACATTCAACTGCTCTCGATACACTTCATTTTATTTACAATGAAGCACTCGAACCAATATATTAGTTCTACTTTCTACTTAAGTAATAAGACTTCTAATTTTGCCAAACGTGCTTCTAAGGCTTTATTATTATCTTTTTCTGCTTGTATCTCTTTTTCTTGCTCAATGGTATACAACGTCAACTCTTCAATTTTTTGCAGTAATTTATTGGTCATTTCCGAAACCTTCATATCATTTGCTCTGAACTCATCTGCCGATGGCATTTCTGGTAAGTGTTTATTTCTTTTTATAAAGGCTTCTACCTCGGCTAAGGGTTGCAGTTTGTAATCGGCTTCAAAAACCCAATCCGCGGCATCGGTTAAACTTACTTTAACCTCTTTTGCCCAAATAGTTCCATTTACAGATAGTTTATTCTGTGGATTTCTTGTTCCTATACCTACTTTTCCATCGAAAAGTGTTCTTTCTCCTTCTACTACTACTCCTCCTTCAAAATCTCCATTAAAATTAATATGTAAAATATCTGGACCGGTATGTACCAGCGCACGATTTCCTTTTTTTGACCCTTGGTCTCTTCCATCCATTCTTCCTAAACGAAAATCCGAACCTCCTACATCCATAAAACTATTTACTGTTAAATTTGAATGCACAAATGTTCCTCCTTCAAAATCTCCTGCGTAATTTAATATTAATTGATCATTACCAGCATGAACCAATGCCCTGTTACTTTTTTTCACTCCTTGTTCTCTTCCGTCTTTTTTACCTAATGTAAGATCAGAACCATCTATTTGAGCATATGCTGATGAAATTGAAAAAGTTGTAAACGTAGCAATACTTAGTAAGCGTAATAATTTAAAATCCATATATACTTATTTTGTTGGTTAATTTTTAACAAAACTAGTAACTAGAATTCACTTTCATTTTTAAAAATAAACACAGCTCTAACTACGCAACTAACAAACCGACAAGCGACATTTATATACTATAAACTGTAGTATTTACAAATAAAAAACCACACTTACCAAAAAGTTAGAATTATTGATTATAAATATTTTACACACCTAATATTACTAAATAGTTAAATTAAATATGTAGCTTATTTCGCTAAAATATAATGTTAGTCATACAACAAATGCTTTAAAATTTTTGATATTTGAGTGAATGTCTTTATTTAATTAGCAAACTAACATTTTTTTCCAGTCAAATTTTTGACTTTTTAGTTTACCAATTTCTTAAGCTAAGAATTTTGCTTTTAAACTATAAAATATACCGTATGTCGATTGTTTAAAGAAGATGACACTATCATTTTAAACCCTTAAATTATGTTACTCTAGTTACTCCAAAAATAAAATTAGCTGTTATACGAGTACTCCTTTATATTTGGATACCCTAAAAATTTAAAAAGCTACACCAATTACGGTATAGCTTTCATAATTACAATTCAATGTTAAGCAATCATTACATTTTTGACACCGGAAAACCTCGATCTCGCATAAGGGCTTCTATTTTGGCATCACGTCCACGGAATTTTTTAAAGGCTTCGGCAGGGTCCATAGCATTGCGGGGTGCAAAAAGGTATTTTACTAATTTTTTAGCGACTTCTTTGTCATAAAAACCGTCTGGAGCTTCGGTAAAAGCCTCTGCTGCATCTGCTGTTAATACATCGGCCCACATGTAACCATAATAGGCTGTTGCGTAACCTTCGCCCGAAAACACATGTCCAAAATGTGGCGTTCTATGGCGCATTACCAATTCTTTTGGCATTTTTAATTCTGCTAAGGTTTCTTTTTCAAAGGCATCAATATCAATAGTTGATGGATCCGCTAAATGTAATTTCATATCCATTAATGCCGATGCCAAGTATTCTGTAGTTGCAAAACCTTGATTAAACGTACTCGCCTTTTTAATTTTTGTTACCAAACTTGCCGGCATGGGTTTCCCTGTTTTGTAATGCACCAAATAGGTATTGATTACTTTATCGGTAGACAGCCAACGCTCCAACAATTGCGATTGAAATTCGGTATAATCACGTACGCCCCCATTTAGCATAGGGTAGCGTACCTCCGATGACAAAAAGTGTAGCGCATGCCCAAATTCGTGAAAAAAGGTGGTCGCATCATCCCACGAAACCAAAACTGGTTCACCTTCCGCAGGTTTTACAAAATTTGAATTGTTGGAACTCAACACTGTTTTTTTTCCATCAAATGTGGTGTGATTTCTGTATGTAGTTGCCCAAGCTCCCGATCGTTTGCCCACTCGTGCAAATGGATCTAAATACCACAAACCTATATGTGCTCCGCTGGAGGCATCAGTTACTTCCCATACTTTTACGTCTTCGTTAAAAACAGGTACTTTTCCTTCTTCTACAGCAGTGAACTTAAAATTAAATAGCTCGCCTGCTACATAAAACATCCCCTCTCTCAGCTTATCCAACTGTAAATATTGCTTTACCTCATCGGAATCCAAATCATATTTTTTCTTTCGCACTTTTTCGGCATAATAGCGGTAATCCCAAGGTTCAATGGTAATTTTATCCGTAGTGGCTATAGCTTGCATATCGGCAACTTCTTCATGCACCCTGGCAATAGCCGCAGGCCATACGGCTTCCATGAGTTCCATGGCATTCTCGGGTGTTTTTGCCATGCGATCCTGCAAACGCCATTCGGCATAATTTTTATAACCCAATAAACCTACACGCTCTTTACGTAGTTTTAAAATTTTAGCTATAATTTGGTTGTTATCCTTAGCATCTCCATTATCACCACGAGAGTAATAAGTTGTCCATACTTTTTTACGTAATTCCCTTTCGGTAGCATAGGTCAAAAATGGATCCATCGAGGAACGGGTGTTGGTTACGGCATAACTCTCCTCTTTACCGCGGTCTTTTGCTGCTTTAGCATAAGCTTTAACTAACGGATCCGATAGCCCCCCTAATTGATCTTTGTTTATATAGGTTACATAGCCTTCTTCATCTGCCAAAACATTAGCAGAAAATTGGGTATACAAGCCCGATAGCTCTTTATTTATAGCTGCATAGCGTTTCTTTTTTGCTACGTCAAGGGCAGCGCCTTGCATTTCAAAACTTTTATAAATCAATTCAACCACACGTTGTTGATCTGCCTCTAATGGCTTTTCCAATGAAGCTTCATACACTTGCTTTATTCGCTCAAACAAAGCTTTATTTTGAGAAATTTTGGAACTATACTCTGATAATTTAGGCGCCATTTCTTTTTGAATTTTCCTAAATTCAGGCGAAGACCTATTGGCACTTAATATTCCATAATAGGTAAACACTCTATTAAGTATACTCCCTGCTTTTTCCATAGCTACTATGGTATTTTCAAAAGTAGGAGTAGCTTTGGAAGTTGCAATAGTTTCAATTTCCTGCAAATGCAATGCCATTCCTTTTTCTAGTGCGGGTGTTACATCTGTTAATTTCATTTTATCAAACTGAGGGACTCCATTATATGGTCCCGTCCACTCTTTTAACAATGGATTCGTATAAACTTCCATTTTTAGCGCTTTTGAAGCTACTTGAGATTGTGCAGCAATTTTTGATACTGACAAACTGCTCATAGTAACTATCCCTATTATTAAAACTCCTTTTAGTTTTTTTGGTGTAATCATTATTCTTCAAAATTAAAATGTGCAATCATTTTTTTTACTAGATGCTCAAGCCAAAAGCATTTGCATTTAGTGTTAAGTAGGTGACAAACTAAAATGGAACTATTCCCGTTTTACTCGTTCCTTTTTTACCTCATCCCCTTATTCTTTACAAACTTATTTTATATGAGATTCCCAACAAGAAGTTTACTTTTAATTTCAAATCTCATTTAAATAGACAATTCGCCTTAAGAACCCTACTAAAAAATTAAAATTAACTAAAAAATGAAGCTTTAGGTAAAAAGCTTCATTTTATCACAAACTTTTAACAATTGAAAAAAATAACAGGTGTCATTTTAAGAATTTATCGATGTAACCATATAAATGAAGTCTCTTGAAGCAGAATACACGATCGAAAAATTCACAACTAAATAAGATTAAAACTTAATTTAATTCATCAAAAATCAAATTTCAATTAATTATTATCTGCAAAAATCGTTATAGTTTAAAAAAAGTAAAATTTACACCATAGTATGGCTCATTTGTACCATACTTAAGTAATTACTTGCCGCTACATTTATCCCTATCAATAAAACAAGCAATTATGAGTAGGGAAAACATACAGACCATCACCTTATCGCTTTTAATTTTATTTCTTATTTTTTTTATAGGCGAATTGGCCACTACCAATGGGGAACGAAACAAAAAAGAACTAAGTGAATACGAGCAACTCATGGGACTTGGTGAACCGCAAGCACATGTTCCGGGACCTATCGAGGTACTTAAATTAGCTGTTAAAGAATTAAGTCATCCGTTTTATGACAACGGCCCTAATGATAAAGGTATTGGCACCCAACTTTTTTATTCTATTTTACGAGTTTTAGCTGGCTACCTACTAGCTGTAGTGATTGCCATTCCTATCGGTTTTCTTATTGGGATGTCGCCTGTTTTTTACAATGCCTTACAACCTTACATACAAGTTTTAAAACCAATATCCCCGCTAGCATGGATGCCATTAGCCTTATTTGTTATTAAAGATTCAATTTTATCATCTGTATTTGTCATTTTTATTTGCTCCATTTGGCCTATACTTTTGAATACTGCTTTTGGCGTAATGTCGGTTAAAAAGGATTGGCTTAACGTGAGTAAAACACTAGAAATGGGTCCCTTTGAAACGGCTTTCAAAATTATTCTTCCGGCCGCCTTACCTACTATTTTTACGGGTTTACGGATTTCTATGGGAATATCGTGGCTAGTGATTGTGGCTGCCGAAATGTTAGTGGGCGGTACTGGCATTGGTTATTATGTATGGAACGAATGGAACAATTTGGATTTAACAAGTGTGGTGTTCTCTATACTAATGATTGGTATTGTCGGAATGGGACTGGACTTACTTATATCACAAACATCAAAATACTTCATGTACCAAGAATGAATAATGAACTAGCCCGGAGCAAGTCTGTGAGGCATATGAACGAAACTGAATTTTAATTTTGAGGCAAGCCCGGGAGTAGTATCCTTTTTGGCAACGCCAATAACAAGCCCCAGTTTATGAAAAAGTTTTTAGAAGTAAATCAATTAGCTAAAAAATACCCTATAAAAGGCGAAAAGAACACCTTTTTAAGTGTTTTTGAAAACATTAATTTTTCAATGCAAAAAGGGGAGTTTGTATGCATAGTTGGACATTCGGGTTGTGGAAAATCAACCATACTCAACAATTTAGCTGGACTAGACTCACCGTCAAGCGGAAACATTATTATGGATAATAAAAACGTAAAAAAGCCAAGCTTGGAACGCGGTGTTATTTTCCAAAACCACAGCTTACTCCCTTGGTTAAGTGTGCTTAAAAATATAAAAATGGCTATTGCTTGTAAGTTCAAAGAACTAAGTACTAAAGAAATTGAAAAGCGAGCATTGCATTTTTTAGAAATGGTTGAATTGCAGGATGCTGTTAAAAAACTGCCCCATGAACTTTCGGGCGGCATGAAACAACGTGTGGGTATTGCCCGAGCCTTTGCACTTGCTCCCGAATTGTTATTAATGGACGAGCCTTTTGGCGCTTTGGATGCGTTAACACGAGGTAAAATTCAGGACAAGCTTCTCGAAATATGTGAAAAAACGAATCAAACCATTTTTATGATTACTCATGATATTGATGAAGCTATTCTACTTTCGGATCGCATACTATTAATGTCCAATGGCCCACAAGCCCGAATTGCCGAAAGTGTTCATGTCAATATCCCCAAACCTAGAAACCGCGCAGAAATAGTAAATCACCCAAACTATTACCTCATCCGAAACCATTTGGTCGATTTTTTAATTAACAAATCCAGCGAAATAGCCAAAGGCATTCAAAACAACACTATAGACGATAGCGAAATGCCCAAAAATGTATCGTTCACTAATACTGCTGACCTAGAAAACAGAAAAGCGATGTAACCAATACCTATAGATATTATTAAATAAAGTTTCATTTTTAAATTATACTACTATGACTAAAGAAACCATGACTGAAATTATTTTGGATGCTAAAAAAGCTCAAAATAAAACTTGGGATGAATTAGGCAAAGCTACAGGACTTGATCAAGTATGTATTGCCGCGGCTTGTTTTGGCAGTGCCTCCTTATTACCCAACGAAGCCGAAGCCTTTATAAAAGCATTAGATTTAGGAACCGACGTTGCCGAAGCTTTAACGGAATACCCTACCAAAGGTGTAGGGCAAGTCATTCCTAGTGATCCATTAGTATACCGATTTTTTGAAATAGCTTATGTGTATGGCCCTGCAGCTAAATCGGTAATTCACGAAATGTTTGGCGATGGTATTATGAGTGCTATTGATTTTTCAATGGAAGTGGACAAAGTCGAAGATCCTAAAGGAGATCGTGTTCAAATTACCATGACGGGTAAATTTTTACCCTATAAAAAGTGGTAAATAACATCAATAATGATAACCTTAAAACCTAAAACTATGCCTTATAATAGCCTTGATAACCCCTATAGCGATCAATCTGATTTGTCTCACGGTGCTGGTTGTTCTTGTAATAGCTGTAGCACACACAAAAAAGTAGTTGCCTCCGAAAATCTACCAGGTAGTGAAGAAACTATTGTAAATCGATTTGTAGAAACAGCCATTGTAAAATCCTTATTTAAAGGAAATGACCTTAACCGCAGGCGATTTATTCAAGCTGTAGGCGAAAAAACCTTTAAAGCAGCACTATTTTCTGTATTGCCAATGGGCTTAATTCAATCCTGTGCAAACGACAAAAAAAAGCAGATGCAAAATGGAGGGGGTTCACAAAAAGCCGCTACTAAACTTGAAAAAACCAAACTAAACATTGGTTTTGTTCCCATAACCTGCGCTACACCCATTATTATGTCAAAACCTATGGGTTTTTATGAAAAATATGGGTTAGATGTAGATGTAATTAAAACAGCTGGATGGGCCGTAGCACGTGATAAAAGTTTAAACAAAGAATACGACGCCTCGCATATGCTTACTCCTATGCCTTTAGCCATGACATTAGGTTCTGGATCTGTAGCTGCTCCATATATTATGCCTGCTGTTGAAAATATTAATGGACAAGCTATCTGCTTACATTTAAAGCATAAAGACAAAAGAGACCCCAAACAATGGAAAGGTTTTAAGTTTGGTGTTCCTTTTGAATATTCTATGCATAATTTTTTACTGCGTTATTACGTAGCCGAATTTGGTTTGGATCCTGATAAAGACATCCAAATTAGAGTAGTTCCACCACCAGAAATGGTAGCCAATTTACGTGCTGGTAATTTAGATGGATATTTATCTCCCGATCCTTTTAATCAGCGTGCTGTATTTGAAAACATAGGCTTTTTGCATATGCTAACTAAGGATATTTGGGAAGGGCATCCTTGCTGTGCTTTTGCGTGTAGCGAAGAATTTGCCAAAACCAATCCAAATACCTACGCTGCTTTATTTAGTGCCATTATTGATGCTACTCAGTTTTCTTCAAAGCAAGAAAATAGACAAGCCATTTCCGAAGCCATTTCTCCTAAAAATTACTTAAACCAACCCACTTCGGTAGTGGCTCAGGTATTAACAGGTAAATATGCTGATGGTTTAGGTAAAGTTATAAATGCCCCGGATCGTATTGATTTTGACCCTTTCCCATGGCACTCTATGGGTGTTTGGATACTTACACAAATGAAACGCTGGGGATATGTAAAAAAAGATATTGACTTTAAAGCCATTGCCGAACAAGTCTATTTAGCTACAGATTGCGGCAACAAAATGAAAGAATTAGGCTACAAACCACCTTCTTCCACTTATAAAAAACATTATATTATGGGAAAAGAATTTGACCCAAGCAAACCTAATGAATACATAGATAGCTTTGCTATAAAAGCAACCACTTAATGAGCGCTACATTACTTCTGATTTCGATCAAATTTTCATAAAGAAAAAAGGGTTGCTTTCCAAAATAGTAATTTATACTAACAGGTACTATGATCGAAATCAGATTATAACGTGCGAATCAAATTTTTAGTTTGCGTTTTCGATTTAAAACTTCGGAACTGCTCTGGAGTTTGATTACACATTTTTTTAAACAGCCTAACAAAATAAGAACTATCGCTATAATTAAGTTTAATCGAAATTTGATTAATGGACAGATCCGTATAAATAATTAAACGCTTAGCTTCTAAAATAATCCGATCCATCAACAGTTCTGAAGGGACTTTTGCTACTAACTTTTTACATATATGACTTAGCTGTTTTGTGCTTAAGTTCATAGCATCACTGTAAAAACCTATCGGTTTGTGTTCTATAAAATAGGTTTCTATTAATTCTTCAAAAGTATTTAACTGCACAATTTCATAATTATAAGCATATGCAGCAGATTTTTGACCTAAAAGCTTTCTGGAAAGACGAATTAAAATGGTATTTAAATACATACGAATCATTTCATGATAATCTAAATCGCGTGTATGATACTCTTTATTCATCAACTCATAAAATTTATAGACTTCTTTAGTATGTTTTTTTGTCAACCTAATATAGGGCACACTTGAATGTTTTTTAAAAAAGGGAAAACGCGATAAGTTATCATGCTTAAAATCAAGCATAAAATATTTTTTCGTAAAAAAAAGAATGTACCCATCAATATCTTTACTCATATTCCAACGATGTACTAGTCCTGGTGCCAAAACAAACATAGCTCCTGGATGTACTTCGTATTCTTTAAAATCAATATAATGCTTTCCCGCTCCTTTGGTTACTAAAAGCATTAAGTAAAAATCATGGGCATGGGGCTTTTCTATAAATAGATTTTCCTTAACATGATCGCTAAATTTTCTGATATAAAAATTACTATCAAAATCCATACAGTCACAGTAATCTTTAAAATTGGCAATATTAAAAACTGGCAGGACTCTGGGGGATTTCATAGGAATATTTTTTACATATTATTACTTAATCTTATAATGGTTAATGGTATTCAAAAAAAATTAAGGGCTACTTTATTGAAGTTAGTTAGACTTAACCCCTAAAAAGCAATCGTACTAAGACCTCATTTTTTACCCTTTAGCAAATCAATGTTACTGTGAATTAAAAGTGATATTACTTAAACTTACGTTCTTCTTCTTTTATAGCTAAGTCATTAATACTGGCGTAGCGTTTTTTCATCAAGCCATTTTCATCAAATTCCCAATTTTCATTTCCGTAAGCACGAAACCATTGGTTTTCTTTATTTCGGTATTCATACTCAAAACGTACCGCAATACGATTATCACTATGTACCCAAAGCTCTTTTTTTAGTTTGTAATCCAATTCATTCTCCCATTTATCTTTAAGGAATGCTTGTACCTCATCCCTGCCATTCACAAATTGATTTCGATTACGCCATTCGGTATCAACTGTGTAAGCCATGGATACTTTTATAGGATCTTTAGAGTTCCAACCATCTTCGGCCATTTGAATTTTCTTTTTGGCATCTTCTAAACTAAATGGTGGAATTGGGAATTTTTTTTCTGACATTTTTCTTTTAAAAATACTAATTAAAAGCAGAAAACAACTATAGTTTACATGGTATTAGCTCCCTTTGAAAAAAAATTATGCATTTCATATTTCACAGCAACTTACAACCCACAACACTAAGCTATTCACTCTTTTTCAATTCTTATTTTATGGTATTTATACCAAACAAAAAAACAGCAGCTTTGGAAAGCTATTGTTTTTTTTAAAAATATGGTGCATACTGCTCCACTCTAAAATCCAACGTAGTATATTTTGGATTTTTTTGTTTCATTTGCTTGTAGTAATCTAAGCTTCCAATACTTCGGTTGGCAGCGCCCGATGGCGCGGTTAACGAAACTGTAGTAATGATTCTGTTAGCAACCTCAACCTGATGTATTCTGGGAATTTCATTACCTACTAATGTTAAAGACAATCCATTTTCTTTTAATAATTTTCTAAAAAAATATTCTGGCCCATTTTTACTATTTCCTCCAGTAAATACTAACGTATTAATTTTAGGCTGCTGTTTTAAAATGCCAATCATGTCCCTCAACTCTACCTGTTGCATCCCTAGGTCGGAAGCATCAATTTTAGTCCTTTTACAGGAGGCTACTATGTCGCACACCCCTATGTTACGTTGTATTAAAAAATCACGTCGCTGCTCCACTGCACTTGACGAATTTTCATACACCAAGCCTAAATTAAAAATACGATCCAATATTGGCCAAAGTAACCCATTACTACTCCCATAACAAAAATCCACATCCCGTTCATTCAAATTTCCCAATGTAAACCTGGGTGGTGGCAATGTACCTACAATTAATTTTGTAGTATTTAAAGGAATAAAAGGAGCATATGGATGCGTGTGCTTGAACATGAATACAATTTACATAAAAGAATGTATTCACAAAATAAAGGTCGATTAACATTGCTGTTAATCGACCTTTTATTACTAAAAATATGGCAATGCCTATTTCTTAAAAACTACTAATTTTTTAAATCGTGAAATAGTACCCACTTCTAATTTTAACATATACACTCCCGATGGAATTTGATCAATTAAAACAGTTTCGAAAGTTCCATGATTTCCGTCAATTTTAGCTTCAACTAATGTTTGCCCTGTAAGTGATATGATACTATAATTTACTACCTGACCTTCATAGTTTGACAAATCAAGATTAATTATATGATCAGCTGGATTAGGATAAAAAGTAATTCCTCCGCTATTTCCATCTAGATCAGATAAATTTTTATTCCCTTTAGCTGCTATTAATTCAAACTTTTGGTTTGCATTTGTCTCACTCTTTTTCCAAAGTACTACTCTTTTATTAACTCCATTAGATTTATCCAACGCCAAGGCTTCACAATGTGCCGGAATTAAATAATACGTATCATTTTCTTTTTCTATTTTCCATCTTTTATGACTTCCACTAACATTTGTCCAAGTACTTACCAAAGCTCCATTAGCACACTTCGCATTAGGAACTTCTAAGTACCTATTTGATCTTACATTTTTTAATGTATGTAAGCCGTTACCGACGTGCTTTATTGCCCACATATGATCATTAAATACTTTTTTTGATGAATACATACGTACTTTATGATCATCCCAATCTGGAGCAATCACATTTTGTTTACTTAAAGTATTTTGAATAATATAGGTTCCATTTATTTGAACTACTCCAGGTGCTTCCGCCTTAGCTTTTACTTCATTTAACTTAAACTTCTGGTTGACATTAGCAGCATTGTATTGCCAGATTTTCACATTACCATTACTCCCTGAACTTTTATCTAAAGTAAATTTTGGACAGTGTACTGGTCGTAAAAAATAGTCACTTCCATTTTTAGTCACATACCATTTTTGATGATTTGCGCCACCCGAAGTCCAAGAAGTAACATTGGCATTACTGCCACATTTCCCTGCACTAACTTCTAAATAGCGTTTTGTAGCTACATTAACAATATGGTGCTCTCGCTTACCTAAAGGTATAAACTCCCATTGTTGATCCTTAGCGCCTAACACATTATACATACGCACATTATGCTTATCCCAAGTAGGTGCAATAATATTTTGTTTGCTTGTTATATTTTGAATAGTAAACACACCATCAACAGTCACATTATTTGGTTTTTGAGCAGCTGGAGATGGAGAAGGCTGAGGCGTTGGCTTACTAACTATTGGCTCCTCTGCTGGCGGTGTAATCGGTGACGGTTTTGTTGAAACCCCACTAAGTCCTGGAACACTTGCCATTTGAAAACCTGTTCCCGGAGATCCTAAAAGTACCATAGGCTTTTTAGATCGATCAATAGTTACAGACATAGCAAATGGGTAGGCCATTCCTTTATTCTGTTTTTTCCAAGTTTTACCTCCATCATTAGAAAAAAGCACCCCATTAGAATTCTTTTTATAGCCCCCAGAATGTACCGCACTAGAAGATGTTGCATATAAAATTTTAGAATTTTGAGATGCTACTCCTACCTTTCTCATATAATCATCGGTAAGTAACTTTGTCCAAGTATCCCCTCTGTTGGTACTCTTATATAATCCTTTTTTATTTCCTTTTGCCGTTACATACAGCCAATTTTTGTTATTAGGATCTGTTTTTATGTCATAAATTCCTGTGTATGGATTAAATTCCCAAAAATCCACACCAGATTTACCTTTCATTTCTTTATGACTAACATCCTTCCATGACTTTCCTGCATCGGCAGAGCGTTTTAAACCAGCTTCCCCTCCTGCATAAACGATATTTCCATTAAATTGATCTACAGCTGTAAATCTACACCCGTTACAATCATAAACTCTTGACCAATTTTGTCCATCATTAGTACTTTTATATACATCACCTTGAGCAGTCACATAAAGCGTTCTATTATTTTTAGGACTCTTACGATCCAAAGAAAGACCCGAGATTTTAGTTTTTGGCAATCCTTTGGATTCTTTCCAACTATCCTTTTGTCCTTTATTGGTACTTTTCAATACAAAAGTTGGTGTTTCCGACTTTTGTCCACTCGTTAATACTGTCCATACCACATTTCCACGTTCTGGATCCGAAACTACCGAAAAGCAATTCCCTCCTTTTCCTCCTTTCCATCCGTACTTTCCATTGTTACCACTTTCCCAGGTTTTTCCTCGGTCTAAACTTCTCCAAAAACCAATATCATACCAAGCAGTATAAATAGTATTTCGATCAACTTCACTAATATCGGCATCAACCATATTCACATTATCAAAACCAGTACTCTGCCATTTTCCTTTTGAAACCTGATTGGCATGCATTACTTTAAAGTTTTTTCCTCCATCTTTTGATCCGGTAACCCATTGAGAATTTACCCAGTAAAAATTATTTGCATTGGACAAATCATCCCCAATAGTTCTAGCTAAACCATCGGCAGTTGTTGAGTAAGTTCCTTGAATTTCTCCATGAAAAGTAGGTTCCCATTTAGCTACTTGACTTACTTTTTTAAATGTTTTTCCTCCGTTTTCCGAAACATAAGTTCCCGATCTGTCATTCCACTCTGCAAGTATTCTAGAAACAATTAATGTTATTTTAGCACTATTCTTCGGGTTTACAAAAACCTGACCTACTTGATCTTGTAATTTTTTCCAACTTTTACCTCCGTTTGTACTTTTAAATAATCTTCCTTCTTGATTATTAAACCAATGACGATTACTACAATTAGCTGCCGCTGTAGTTATGTATAATGTATTTGGATTATTGGGATCAATAGCCATATCAACAACTTCTGGATGACCTTCAAAATTAGTACTCTTAGTTAAATTAGTCCAAGTTACCCCTCCGTTGGTACTTTTATACAAATCTGCTGTAGCACAAGCTGGCCTTCCTTTTCCTGTTAACAAATACACCTCATCCGCATTTTTTGGATTTGCAACAATTTTGATAATTCTTGTTTCAGGTAAATTTGTACTTACTTTTTTCCAAGTATCACCATTGTTTGTTGTTTTCCAAACTTGAGCAACTTTTGAATTCCAATTTCCTTTGTGAAATGAAGCATAACCAATATTTGGTTTATTTGTTCCAAATTCAATATCACTTACGTAACCTTTTTCCGAAACTACTTTTTTCCATGAATTTCCTCCATCGGCAGTTTTATACATTCCACCAGTTCCTAAAAACATGATATTTCCGTTGGTTCTATGAAATCCCATTCCACCAACATGTGTATCTTCAAATCCCTTGCTTGCACCTATAACATCCCAGGATTTTCCTCCATCCTTACTTCTGTAAGCACCACTTAAGTCACTCCCAGCAAGTACAATTCCACTTTTACTGGCTCCAACACAACCGAACCAGCCTCCACCGCCAGGGTTGGTGCGCTTCCAATTATGATTTTGTCCAATTATTGTATTTATAGAAAGAAGACTTGTAAAAAGTAGTAGGCTTAGTAGCAACCTTGATGTTAAAACCCCTATTCCTTGTTTGGGTTTTTGTTTCTTTTTTGTTGTTTTTTTGTGGTCTGAATAAAATAACTCATCCCATTTTTGTGAGTGGTTTTCCATTGAGCTTTGGTTTTTATATGTTTTGTTCCTGCAAATAACGTAATAAAAGCAGGTTTTAATATTTGTAAGCATGTAAGAAAATTTGCGGCTTCACCTCCTATTTTCCTATTAAAAGATTATTTTTTTAGGTAAGAAGCAAAAGTTCAACTTAGGTCCAAAAAAAAATTAAGTACCTCATTATTTTAACTAAAAAAGTGACCTAAAACAACAACCAAATAAAAAGGATTTCAATCGAACAATTCTTTAAATAGCAGTTCCTATTAAAAAAACTAATCAATCAAATTATTGGCTATACGAAAAGTATTGGCATGAGCCTCAATAATGGTTTTTATATCGGGAGAGTAGCCTCCTCCCATTGAGCACATTACAGGAATACTATTGGCATAAAAAAATTCCAACACATAACGATCGCGCTCCATACATCCCGCTAACGAACAGGATAATTTGCCTAATTTATCACTCACTAAAATATCAACTCCAGATAAATAAAACACAAAATCGGGTTGCTCTTGTTTAAAAAGTTTAGGTAATGTTCTTTTTAATACACTCAGATAAGATTGATCATCAGTTCCATTTGGCAAGGCTATATCTAAATCTGAAATTTCTTTTCGGAACGGATAATTTTTTTCTCCATGCATGGAGAAGGTAAACACCTTTGAATTATGCTTAAATATTTCTGCTGTCCCATTCCCTTGGTGCACATCTAAGTCTACAATTAATATCTTTTTAGCTAGTTTATGGTGTAATAAATAAGCTGCAGCAACTGCTTGATCATTCAACAAACAAAAGGCCTCGCCCCTATTAGAAAAAGCATGATGCGTCCCTCCTGCTATATTCATAGCAATCCCATTTGTTATGGCATATTTACAAGCATCAATGCTACCTTGTGTAATTATTAATTCTCGATTAACCAATGTTTCAGACAATGGAAAACCAATAGCTCTCACCTCACTTTTTGGTAAATTTAATGCCCTTAAATTAAAAAAGTATTCCTCTGTATGTACGCGCAACACATCTGTTTCAGCAACTATTTTGGGTTCAAAAAAATTATCAACTGTACAGGTACCCTCATGTAATAATTGCTTAGGTAGTAAATCATATTTTTCCATTGGAAAACGATGTCCCTTTTTCAATGGATGCTCATAACATGGATGAAAAGCTATTTTTAGCAAATTATTTTTTTAATGAATTTAAGGTTATTTACCAGCACCCTCTAGGAGTTTTTGGTTCATTTTTGCAATACGCTCACGCTGTCTCAAATTTAAACCTTGTCTGTAATGTACATCTGGCGCATGATAAATTCCCGTTTTTTTCATTACAGGGTCATCAATCTCTTGACTTAAATCACAATCAAAACGTGTAAGTATCGCATGTACTCTATCTGGTCCATTTACCCAATTAAAATGCGAAAGCCCCCATGTAATTCCCTTTCCATCCTTAGTATCTGTAAAGGCATCAGGAACAAAGGGCCCTGCAGCTACTGGCATTAGACCTACAATAGATTTTATATGAAAATTCACACCATCTTCGGCATATTGTACGGTATAATGCTCATTTCCATCCTTTATTACCAATGCTGCTATTCCCGTTTTATATGGAAATAGTGTTGTTTCGTGCCCCCCCGCAATAACTGGATTAAGTGGATGTTTTTTAAATGGCCCTAAGGGATCATCTGCAATAGCTAAACCTTGCATTCTAATCAAGTTTGGATTTCCATCAAAATCAGATTTGTAATACATATAAATTTTTCCATTATGCACTAACGGATAAGGATCATGAATAGAATATTGATCCCATTCGCCTTTGGCTCCATTGGGAATAACCAATTTATGAGTCGCTGTCCAAGGACCATCGGGCGAATCTGCATACGAAACAGTTACCGGACAATCATCACCACGCTTACCACTGGTTTCCATAAAACCTTGATAATACAAATAAAATTTACCCTTCCATTTTAAAATATCTGTTGTACTCACCGAACGCCAACCTACATTTGGTTTTGCAGGCCTTTTTATAGCCACTCCTTCTTCTTTCCAAGTAAATCCATCTGTGCTGGTTGCATACCATATATCACATAAATCCCAATCAGCCGAAGGAATTACATCCGTACTTTTTGCAGCACCTCGGGGTGGTAAAGGTGTGTCTCGCTTAGTGTACCATACATAGTACTTCCCATTTTCAAAAATAACTTTTGAAGGATCACGACGGGTAATGGTACCATCCCCATTATTATTATCAAATCCCTTTAGCTCCGTATATTTAAATCGTGTAAAAAAATCATTATGCTCTGGCCTTGGCGCTGCATACATGTCATAATTACGTTCCATAGACGCGCTAAGTGGCCTATTTGGTTTTTCTTTTGGAAAAATAAAAGGAAAGGCTTTGGTCTCTTGCTTTTTTTCTTGAGCAAGCCCTATATTTTGACAAAAAAACATGACTAAAAAACAACCAATCCCTGCGCCCTTAAATAGCTTAATCATAACTAATTTATTTTCGATAATAGATGCTTAAACTTACACAATTATTTTTGAAACAAACTCATTTTAAGCAAGGCATCTTCGAGTGTTTTTATTTCCTCAAAAGTGAGCAATAAACGCAATCCATTTCGAGTTTGTTTTTCTTTCATTTTAACCTCCGATGGGTTTTGTTGTACAGCATGTAATACTTTATTAAAAATAGCACTCTGGTAAAAATCAGACTGTTGATCACTAATAAAATACCCAATCAACTTATCTTGTTTAAGCACAATTTTTTCAAGACCAATTCGTGTGGCCATCCATTTTAAACGCACACTATTTAATAAATCTTCCGCTTGAGCGGGAAGTGCTCCAAATCGATCCACTAAATCTTTTTCAAAAAGCACCAATTCCTCTTCGGTCTTTAATTTATTTAAATCCGTATACAAGCTCAAACGTTCCGAAATACTATTGATATAATCATCGGGAAATAACAATGAAAAATCGGTATCAATCTGCGTATCCTTTAAGAATACTTTTTCTTTTTGCTCATCCTTGTACAAGTCTTTAAACTCATTTTCTTTAAGTTCCTCTATGGCTTCATTTAAAATTTTCTGATAAGTATCAAACCCAATCTCATTAATAAACCCACTTTGTTCTCCTCCCAACAAATCACCAGCACCTCGAATTTCTAAATCCTTCATGGCTATTTGAATTCCGCTCCCCAATTCCGAAAATTGTACCAAAGCAGTAATTCGCTTACGTGCATCTTCGGTCATCGCGCTGTATGGAGGTGTAATAAAGTAACAGAAAGCTTTTTTATTACTTCGCCCTACGCGACCTCGCATTTGATGTAAATCCGAAATTCCGAAATTATTGGCATTATTAATAAAAATGGTATTGGCATTTGACACATCCAAGCCACTTTCAATAATCGTGGTAGAAACCAACACATCAAAAGCACCTTCCATAAAGTCCAACATCAATTTTTCCAACTGCTTCCCTTCCATTTGCCCATGACCTACAGCCACTTTGGCATCTGGAACCAAACGCTGAATCATCCCGGCAACTTCCTTTATATTTTGAACACGATTATGAATAAAAAATACCTGACCGCCACGTTGAATTTCATAGGAAACGGCATCGCGAATAGTTTCCTCATTAAAACGAATTACTTCGGTTTCAATGGGGTATCTATTAGGAGGAGGTGTAGCAATAGTTGACAAATCACGTGCTGCCATTAAACTAAATTGCAAGGTCCTAGGAATAGGTGTTGCCGTTAACGTTAAGGTATCCACATTGGCTTTTATCGTTTTTAGCTTATCTTTTACGGCTACTCCAAATTTTTGTTCTTCATCAATAATTAGCAAACCTAAATCTTTAAATTTTACGTTTTTACTGGCTAATTGATGTGTTCCTATAACAATATCAACATGTCCTTTCGCTAATTTTTCTAAGGTTTCTCTTTTCTGTTTAGCCGTGCGGAATCGATTCAAATAATCGACCGTTACTGGAAAATCTTTTAATCGCTCACTAAATGTTTTATAGTGCTGAAATGCCAATACGGTTGTCGGTACCAAAATAGCTACTTGTTTTCCATTATCAACCGCTTTAAACGCTGCTCTTACTGCTACTTCGGTTTTCCCAAAACCAACATCACCACACACTAAACGATCCATGGGCTGCTCCCCTTCCATATCCGCTTTAACAGCTGCAGTGGCTGTACTTTGATCTGGAGTATCTTCATATAAAAATGAAGCTTCTAACTCGTGTTGCAAATAACTATCTGGTGCGTATTGAAAGCCTTTCTGGAGCCTTCGCTTTGCATATAATTGAATTAAATTATAGGCGATGTGTTTTACTCTGGCTTTTGTTTTATTTTTTAAGGTTTTCCAAGCTTTTGAACCCAACTTATGAACTACTGGAACCTTGCCATCTTTGCCATTAAACTTCGAAATTTTATGCAAAGCATGTATACTCAAATACAATATATCGCGCTCTCCATATATTAATTTGATGGCCTCTTGCTTTCTGCCATCCACATCAATTTTTTGGAGTCCAGCAAATTTGCCTATTCCATGATCAATATGCGTGACATAATCGCCAATTTCTAGACTAGTTAATTCCTTTATGGTAATTGCTTGCTTTTTAGCAAAGCCATTTTTAAGGTTAAATTTATGATACCGCTCAAAAATCTGATGATCGGTATAACAGACCAACTGGGTTGTTTCATCCACAAAACCTTGGTATAATGAAAGTACCGTAGTTTGGTAATGCACCTCCTGCTCCATATCTTCAAAAATATCATGAAATCGCTTGGCCTGTTGTTCACTTACGCAACAAATAATATTGGTATAGCCTTTGGTATGATTTTCATTCAAATTTTCGATAAGCAATTCGAACTGCTTATTAAATGACGGTTGTGGTTTGTTATTAAAATTAATAACAGCCACATCCTTTGTATTAATTTTGGAAAACACGCCGCCCAATTGTACATGCTGAAAGGCATAAAGTTGATCTTTGATCAACTGAGCTTGACAAAATAATTCTTCGGGAGTGCCTCGTTTAATTTCACTATCTAGTTTTTCAAAAGCTATTTTTGCTTTCGCGAAAAGCGAATCCACCCGATCATATAGTAATTCCAAATTTTGAGTAATAATAACACTTTCTCGTGATATCGATTCAAAGAATGGCACACGACTCTCTACCTGTGTTTTGTGCTCAATATTTGGAATAATTGTAATTTTATTTACTTTATCTGTCGAAAGCTGCGAAGCCACATCAAAGGTTCGAATACTATCCACCTCATCTCCAAAAAACTCAATACGATAAGGCTCATCGTGGCTAAATGAAAACACATCTACAATACCACCTCTAACCGAAAACTCCCCCGGTTCGGCTACAAAATCCACCCGATGAAACTCATACTCAAACAATACTTCATTCACAAAATCAATACTGAGTTGGTCCCCGTTTTTGATTTTTAATGTATTCTTTTCAATAGCCTTTTTGGTGACTACTTTTTCAAAAAGCGCATCGGGATAGGTTACCAATACCAATGGCTTTTTTTTATTGTTTACCCTATTCAATACTTCTGCTCGCTGCAGCACATTTGCGTTATCTACCTCTTCTATTTGATAAGGCCTACGATAACTCCCAGGATAAAACAACAAGTTTTTCTTACCTAAAACAACTTCCAAATCATTTAAATAGTAAGCAGCTTCCTCTTTGTCATTACAAATGAGCACATGTGTTTTTTTTATATCTAAAAAACTATCTGAAACTAAAAATGACAAATACGAACCTACAATACCTTTAGCATGAACATTCTTTGAAGCCGCTAAAGCTGTATTAAATTTTTCTTGAAGCTTGGATTGCTTCAAAAGTGTAGCAATACTTTTATTATCCAAAGGTGAAATTTTTAACAAATATACTGATTCGCTTATTTTATAGTAAGCATGACTCTAAATACAATTGTTAAAAGTTCCGAATTAAATTACCTCTCAAAACCCCTAAACTTTATTAAATTAAACTTTATTTTCATTTGCCTTTAGAAATATGATACAGCAGACACATATTACGCCTATTTTAGCAGAAGAAACCATACCAGTACGCCAGCCTATGTTAAGAGCTGGACTACCTGTTTCCAGTTGCATTTTTAAAGGCGACGAATTATCATCGACACTACATTTAGGTGCATTTCACAACAACCAACTAGTTGGCGTTGTTACTTATATGCAACAACATCATAAACTTTTTAAACAAAAAAATCAATATCAATTAAGAGGTATGGCCGTTTTAACCAATTTCCAAGGCAACGGAATTGGTGAATTACTTGTCAAAAAAGGTCAAGACCTATTAAAAGAACAAAGTATTGATCTAATATGGTGTAATGCACGAAAAGTAGCTGTAGCATTTTATGAAAAAAACGCATTTTTTATTACAGGAGATCCTTTTGATATTCCAGGTGTAGGCACACATTACCTAATGTCTAAAAAAATTTGACACTTATTTTTTTACCCGATGCTCGTTTTGTTTTACAAAAGCATCCCAGCCCGAATAACTTTTTTGAGTAGTCACTCCAGATGAATTGTAAAAATGGCATACTGCGGCTGCCAAACCATCGGTTGAATCCAAATTTTTGGGCAAGCTTTTCAATTTTAGCATTTGCTGTAACATTTTTGCTACTTGCTCTTTACTCGCATTACCATTACCGGTTACTGCCATTTTTATTTTTTTGGGCAGGTACTCCGTTATCGGCACCTCTCTACTCAAGCCTGCTGCCATAGCCACCCCTTGCGCACGCCCTAATTTTAACATGGACTGCACGTTTTTACCAAAAAAAGGAGCCTCAATAGCTATTTCGTCCGGGTTATACGTATCAATTAACTCTATGGTACGTTCAAATATTTTTTTTAATTTAAGGTAATGATCCGTATATTTTGTCAATTGAAGTTCATTCAATTGTACAAACTCCATTTTTTTATGGATTACCTTAATCACTCCAAATCCCATAATGGTAGTTCCTGGATCAATACCTAATATAATACGTTCGGTTTTCAATAAATAGCTACTTATTATTATCAATAATTAAAGGAAGTTGAAATACTGACGCCACCTTAACTCCATGAACAATGGCTGGTTGTATTGGTGACACATCAAAAAGAGCTTGCTCCAACTTTTCTTTTATAAATTCAAAGTTAGCATAATCCGAAGCATTTGTCGCCGATTTTAAGATTAAGTCTCCTTTTTTACTTACTGCTATTTTTACCCAGAGTGTATCTTTTTCTACACTTTCCTCTACTATATATTCTTCTTCAAAATAACCAAGAATATGACTAGTAATTTGTTCTTCGAAACATTTTTTAGAGGCTATTTTTGTTTCAGTTTCACAGACCTCTAACAACGGATAAGTATCTAATGGGCGAGCTTTTATTTCCTTTAATTGCTGCTTCGCGATCACATGCCGATCTTTCTTTTTAAAATCAAAATAATTACAACTACACAAACCTGTAGTTAGTAGTATTAATATGATTCTATTTTTACACATGAACTTCCTTTAAGCAATGCAAACTACGTCTATTTTTTATTTATGTACAAACCCACCTAATAATTATCCATATAAATAACTAATAATAAGCAATTTAACCAAAATACAAGCAATACTTATTTACCTCAAAACACATTCAAATTCAAACTAATAGCTATCTTTAACTTAACAAAAGTTATTTTTGGAACAATTTTAGCATAGCTTTTACTATGAGTTATATAATAGAGCTTCATTATGAGTATTGATTGTTCAATATAATCAAGTGCTTGCTTAATTTTTGCATAGCACCGTTGTAGTCAAATTAAAAAGTGTAGAAAAGCCTTTTAGTTTGTGAAGATTTTGATACAGAATAGATTTTCTATTATAGATTCTAGGTTTAATTACTAATAGACTAATTACAAAAAAAGTTAATGGATATTTTTTTAACACTTACGGGGTTACTTTGTGTACTTATTGGAATTTTAGGAAGCTTTTTACCTGTGCTACCCGGCTTACCCATTAGTTGGCTTGGCTTATTATTACTCCACCTTACCAAAGCTATTCCTATTGACTACCCTTATTTGGGAATAACACTTGCCGTAGCTATACTTGTATTAGTATTAGACTACCTTATCCCAGCTATTGGCACCAAAAAATTTGGAGGCAGTAAATACGGAGTTATAGGAACTACTCTTGGCTTAATTGTTGGGTTAATAACCCCTATTCCTTTAGGTTTTATTATTGGCCCTTTCGCAGGCGCCTTTATTGGCGAAATGCTTTATAAACAAGATTCAAAAGTTGCAACAAAAGCTGCTTTTGGTTCGCTGGTTGGTTTTTTAACTTCATCATTAATGAAGTTTATCGTTAGTATTATTTATTTCTGGTTATTTATTGCTAAAACTTGGGAATTTAAAGAAGTATTATTTAGTTACTAATATTCATCACTTCCTACCAAAATCTGCAGGGATCTCACCCCAGGCTTTGGTTTCCCATTTTACAATTATTGTGGTGTAAGTATTGGCTTTTAGCCAATTTTCGGCTCTAGCCACTAAATCAAATACGGTTTTATTCTTCGCGTTAAGTGACAACTTAGTTTTGCATTTTTTTTGACGCACCCATCCCATCGCAATTCTAGAATCAGTATAAAGCAAACGGTCGCTATTATGCTTTTTTAAATACGCTAACCCATGTACTAAAGCCAAAAACTCTCCAATATTATTAGTCCCTTGTTCAAAAGGCCCTTGATGAAACAACTGTTTTTTAGTTTGCGTATCCACCCCGCGATATTCCATTTTACCGGGATTACCACTACTGGCAGCATCTACAGCTATGGAATACAAATTAGGGTCGCCTATTTTCTGTAGTTCCGCTGCACTTAATTTTGGTTTACTTGTTTTTTTCCCCACGTAATCCGCATACACACCATCAAAGGCTTTTATGGCCTCTTCTTTAGTTAAAAAAGACTTATACTGTGCCTGCGGATAATTAGAAATGGATTTTTTACAGGCATTCCAATTGCTAAAAATCCCTTCTTTATGACCTTGCCATACCACGTAAAACTTTTTCTTCGCCAAAATTAATCTTCTTTTGGATATAATAAATTTTCAATCACTTTAGGAAAATGAGCATATTCCAGTTCATGTACCTTAGCAGCTACATCATCGGGGGTATCTAATGAAGATAATGATGTGCTTGCTTGAAAAATAATTCCCCCTTCATCATAATGCTCATTTACATAATGAATAGTAATACCTGTTTCTTTTTCTTTGTTATCCACTACAGCTTTGTGTACATGCTTACCATACATCCCTTTACCGCCGTATTTAGGTAATAAAGCGGGATGAATATTAATCACCTTATTAGGATAAGCTTCAATAATATTATCGGGAAATTTCCATAAAAAACCGGCCAATACAATTAAATCTGGATCGGCATCTTTGACTATATGAAGTACCTCATGGGTAGTGTAAAAAGATTCACGATCAAAGTGCAACGCCTTTATTTTATGTTTAGCTGCACGCTGAAGCACTTTTGCATTTAATTTATTTGAAAAAACATGGGTAACTTCAGCTAAATTATTAACTTTAAAATAGTTAATAATGTTTTCAGCATTAGATCCAGAGCCCGAAGCAAAAATAACAATACGTTTCATTGTGGTATAGTAGTTGGTAGGTAACGAATGGAATATTCCAATAAAACCCTTAATTAATACGTGTAAAATTAAATAGATCGCGTATTTTTGAAAAATTAAAAATCACATTTTTTTATGTTTACGTTGTTTTAATGTAAAGTTTTATATTTTTGCGACCTAAACTAAAATTTAAAATTAGAAATTATGTCAGACATTGCATCAAGAGTAAAGGCGATAATCGTTGACAAATTAGGTGTTGACGAAAACGAAGTTGTAACAGACGCAAGCTTCACTAACGACCTTGGAGCTGATTCATTAGACACTGTAGAGCTTATCATGGAATTCGAAAAAGAATTTGATATTCAAATTCCAGACGATCAAGCTGAAAACATTGCTACAGTTGGTCAAGCAGTATCGTATATTGAGAACGCAAAATAAGTAATCTTTACATAAAAATTGTATGGAGTTAAAGCGAGTAGTAGTTACAGGTTTAGGTGCATTGACACCAATTGGTAATAATATTGAAGAATATTGGGATGGTTTAATTAATGGTAAAAGCGGAGCTGCACCAATAACACATTTTGATGCTTCAAAATTTAAAACTCAGTTTGCCTGTGAAATAAAAAACTTTAACATCAATGACTTCATGCATCGTAAAGAAGCACGAAAACTTGATAGGTTTTCACAATACGCCATGGTAGCTTCTGATGAAGCTATTGCCGACTCTAAATTAGACCTTGAACGTGTTAACAAAGCGCGAGTAGGTGTTATTTGGGGAGCTGGCATTGGCGGTATTGAAACTTTTCACAATGAAGTAAGAGACTTTACTAAAGGGGATGGAACACCACGTTTCAACCCCTTTTTCATCCCTAAAATGATTGCTGATATCGCCCCTGGTCATATCTCCATCAAAAATGGATTTATGGGTCCTAACTTTACTACAGTTTCTGCATGTGCATCATCGGCCAATGCTATGATCGACGCCTTAAACTACATCCGATTAGGTCACTGTGATGTAATTATTACTGGAGGTAGTGAAGCCGCTGTTATACAATCTGGAGTTGGAGGATTTAACGCCTTACATGCATTATCAACTAACAACGAAAACGCCGCTAGCGCCTCAAAACCTTTTGACGCTAACCGAGATGGATTTGTTTTAGGAGAAGGAGCTGGAGCTTTAGTACTTGAAGAGTATGAACATGCAAAAGCCCGAGGTGCTAAAATTTATGCTGAAGTAATTGGAGGTGGTTTATCATCTGATGCCTACCACATGACCGCACCACACCCAGAGGGAATTGGTGTTGTAGCTGTGATGGAAAATTGCTTAAAAAATGCAGGTATTACACCTGAAGAGGTTGAATTGATTAACACCCATGGAACATCTACCCCCTTAGGAGATGTTGCTGAGTTAAAAGCTATAGGTAAAGTTTTTGGTGATCATGCCAAAAACATCAATATCAATTCTACTAAATCAATGACCGGTCACTTATTAGGTGCAGCTGGAGCGATTGAAGCAATTGCTTCCATCCTATCCTTGGAACACGGAATTGTCCCTCCAACTATTAACCACACCACTCCGGACGAAAATATTGATCCAGAATTAAACCTAACACTAAACAAAGCACAAAAACGTAAAGCCAAAATTGCCATGAGTAATACTTTCGGATTTGGTGGTCATAATGCCTGTGTGTTATTAAAAAAATTAGACGAGTAATTCATTTATGAAGCTTATTCGAAAAATATTCAATTCCCGATCCAAACCAAAGGACGGGGATTTTTCTTTTTTTATACAAGATACGCTTGGTTTTAAACCCAAGGATATCTCATTTTATGAGACTGCCTTTACGCATCGCTCCTTAGGCTTACGCAATACCATTGGCAATCCCGAAAATTATGAGCGTTTGGAATTTTTAGGCGACTCCATGCTCAGTAGTGTTATTGCTTCCTATTTATACAAAGAGGTCCCTTCAGGTAACGAAGGATACCTTACCAAAATGCGTTCAAAAGTAGTAAGTAGAAAACACTTAAATGAACTTGGTAAGGACCTTAAACTCATTGACCATGTGCGCACTCAAATTCCTCCAGAACAATTTGGAATTAACATTCACGGAAATATATTTGAAGCTTTAGTTGGCGCTATTTATTTGGATCGTGGTTATGAATTTTGTGAAAGATTTATCTATTCGGCCGTAATTGGACCTTATATTGATATCGAGAGCTTGGAAGGTCAAGTGATCAGCTACAAAAGTTTACTTATTGAATGGTTCCAAAAAAAGAAGCATAATTTCAAATACGAAATATATGAAGATGACGGCATAGAAGAATTACGTCATTTTGCGGTAAAACTTTGGGTTAACCACAAAGTTATTGCTAAAGCAAGAGCCACTTCAAAGAAGAAAGCGGAAGAAAAAGTATCGAAACGCGCTTATTTTGCATTTCAAGAAAAAATTGAGAATTAAGTCAACGAAAACGTTATAAATAAATTTCTCTCCTTGAAAGATCACCAAAAGCTTTTATTTTCTTTGTATCTTGTGCGCTGTTTTATTACATCACATTTTTTAAAATGGCCATAAATAAATTAGTGCTTGACAGTTTTGAAGTTGATGCCTTTTATCTGTGTGCTATTCATGCCTCATTGCCATCTTATAAAATGGCTTTTTTATTGAATAGGCAATTGGAACTTAAATTTTCCAGAGTAAAAAATGACGTAGAAGTACTTACTCCAAAAAACATAGAGATATACCCTCGATATGTTTTTGAGGATGATCAAAATTACACCACTTTTACATTGGTAAAAAACAAATGCTTAATCTACGAAGAAATTAGTATTGAAAACACTGACTTATTTGCAGAAAGCATCACACAACAAACAACTAAAAATTTAATCCCCGAATTAAAAAGCGTGGATTATTTTTTAAAAATAGAAACTCATAATTTCAATTATTCATTGAAGTTATTAATTTCTAAAATTTTAAAAATTACACAAGTAATTACTGCATTTGCGGTTGATTACGAAACAATAAAATCTAAAAATAATCTAATATTTGAATAATGAAAGGACGTAAAAAGACTAAAATTGTTGCTACACTAGGACCTGCTACAGATAGCCGAGAAGTAATCAATGATCTTTTAGTTGCTGGAGTAAACGTATTCAGAATCAATTTTTCGCACGCTGATTACGGTGATGTTGAAAGACGTATTAAATATGTAAGAGAGCAAAATGAAGCCAATGGTTTTCACGCTGCAATTTTAGCTGATTTACAAGGGCCTAAACTTCGTGTTGGAGTTATGGAAGAAGGCACAGTGGTTAATGTTGGTGACGAAGTTACATTTCAAACAGGAGAACCTTTTGTTGGAAATGCAACAAAAGCTTACATGAACTATACACAATTCCCTAAAGATGTAAAACCTGGCGAACGCGTATTAGTTGATGATGGTAAAGTACACTTTGAAGTAGTTTCAACAAATGGAGAAGACAAAGTTGTTGCTAAAGTTACTCAAGGAGGACCTTTCAAATCTAAAAAAGGAGTTAACCTTCCTAACACAGATATTTCCTTACCTGCATTAACAGAAAAAGATGTTAAAGATGCCATTTTTGCTTGTCAGCAAGGTGTGGATTGGTTAGCACTTTCATTTGTGCGTCACGCTAAGGATGTAAAATTATTACAAGACCTTATCGCGGAACATAGTGAATATGAAATCCCTATTATTTCAAAAATAGAAAAGCCAGAAGGTGTCGCTAATATTGATGAAATTTTAGAAGTATCTGGTGGATTAATGGTAGCTCGTGGTGATCTAGGTGTTGAAATCCCTGCTCATGAAGTACCATTGGTGCAAAAAGAGTTAGTTTACAAAGCTAAATTAGCGCGTAAACCTGTTATTATTGCAACACAAATGATGGAGACTATGATTGATAGTTTAACTCCAACACGTGCTGAAGTAAATGATGTTGCCAACTCTATTATGGATGGTGCCGATGCTGTTATGCTTTCTGGAGAAACGTCTGTAGGACAATATCCTGTTCAAGTTATTCAAACGATGCGTAACATTATTCTTAGTGTAGAAAATTCTCCTTTGATTTCTGTTCCCGCTACACACCCTACGGATAACGACTCTCGTTTTATAACACACTCTGTATGCTACCATGCGGCGCATATGGCTAACGATATTAAAGCTGGAGCAATTTCAACAATAACTAATTCAGGATATACAGCGTATCAAATTTCTGCTTGGAGACCAAGTTCACACATTTTGGTATACTCTAATAATCGCAGAATTTTAGCTCAACTTAACCTTTTATGGGGAGTAAAGGCTTTTTATTATGACAACCCTACTGCTAATACCGATATTTCAATTGCCGAAGTAAATGCTTTAGCAATACAAAGAGAGTTTGTTAGTAAAGGCGACCGAATAATCAACCTTGTTGCTACTCCTTTAGCTGAAAAAGGTAATGTAAATACACTTAAAGTTACACAACTGTAATTTTAATTTATCACATATAATTATCATAAAAAAAACCTCGATTAAATTTTAATCGAGGTTTTTTTACAACTATTTGTAACTTCTTATTTTTAACCCGCATTACGTATTATACGCTTTTAATATAAATATTTCGTATATTTAAGGATGCCAAAATCATCTACTCTA